>DASPVD010000102.1:0-8176 GCA_035622555.1 Candidatus Eremiobacteraceae bacterium
CACGTCCGATTCTTGGGTGTCGACTGCCTCGGCAGTTTCCCGCACTTCGATTTGTTCGCGTTTCGCACCCACGCCCAATACAACATTCATCGATGCAGTCTGGCCAACTGTGAGAGTAAAGCTCGCCTGGTACTGACCGAACTCCGCGGCACTCACCACTACCTTGTATTTGCCAGCTTGTAGTCCCGGAAGCGAAGCGAAACCGTTGGCGTTTGTAGTGTCGTTTCGTTTTGCGCCGGTATCGGCGTTTTGAATTGCGACCTGTGCGTTTGGAATGGCCCCGCCGGATTGGTCGGCGACGTTCAAGTTCAGAGTCGCCAGCTGCTGGGCAGAGGCTGCGCCCGCCAGAGACCACACGAACATTAAAGCGATCATCGCTTTGCGAACGACATTGCGCATTGTTGCTCCTGAATACACAAGTGGCCACCCCAGCGAGTCAATGTCTTTCAGACCGCAACGGACACACTAAGAAATCAGCGAGAATTTCTAACGGAGACCGGAAAATAACAATAGTCGGAAAGTATTAGCGGCGGGTGCGACTGCCCGCCGTACAATCACCGCCCTGAAAGGAGGCGAACATGCAAAGCGGTGGGAGCGCTCCGTGGGCAAGATCGTCCGCGTGAACGCACCCGGCGTCGGAAAACCGTAGTCTTCCTCGCCCAATCAAAAATCCGACACGTGTCACGCATCATTCTTCTCGAGCTCTGCCGCCAAGTGAAGGTAGTAACGCGCTCCCCCGACGCTCATTTGCATCTCTCGGGCGACCTGAAGCCTGAAGTCACCTTCTGCATCTTCCGTTGTGGGCTTCCGTCCATATCTACGTTATAGCACACGCGCCCGGACGCGCCTCTGTTTCGCCCCTGCATTGTAGCCTCTGCGGGGACCTCGCGTCGGCTGGTTCTGAATCCTCCCAAGCCGCGGCCAGAGAGGACCGTCGAACCTTACGCCAGCGAACCGAAAGATTTGCAGCCGTACTCGAAATTTGCCGACGCCTACTATCACAACTATGTGCAAACCAATGTCTACTCTGGGGCCGCCAGGGACATTTCCGATCCTGATCTAAAGGACTTGACGGAAATTCGTATTGGATTTCTGGGGCCTCTGGACAACAATCCCGAACAGGTTTTCGGTCAGAGAATGCTGAACGGCGCGCAACTTGCTGTCGATCAGGCGAACGAGCGCGGCGGTTACTGCCGTAACGCGAACGCGAAATCCTTCTATTCATTGTTCAAGGCAAATCAAACCGAGAGATTGCCGAGCATCTGGCGCTGAGCGTGCATACGGTGGGAACGCACCGGGCCAGGATAATGAAGACCCTAAACGTCCATAAAGTAGCTGAACTCGTGATCTATGCCATCCGCAATGGACTCGTTAAAAGCATCTAGAGCACCATCATGTAGCTGGTCAGCTTTCTTGCCTGAGACCGCATTTGGCGAATACCAATTGATCCCCGCCTAATAATTGATTTGCATTATTGCTTAAAAAGGTAGCGGTGGGTATGCTCTGCCAAAGATTAAGGGTGTGTTTCGCGGAACAACAAGCCGCGACTTTCTGTCAATGTTGAGTGAGCTTGCGGGATGTTTCCCTAGACGGTGAACGTGTGTGCTCACATTGATGATCAATTCTAAAAAGCAGAACCGAAGGGAATACCTAATGTCAACCGCTTCGATGAAGTCGGCATGGAGATGGATGGGTGTGTTTATATTGGCGCTTGTCTGCGCCGTGACTGCGCGCACTCAAGCAATTTCTGGCAGCATCCGTGGAACGGTAACGGACGGAACTGGAGCAGTGGTAACCGGAGCGAAAATAACGGTGACCAGCGCAGAGACGGGGCTGCAGCGAAGTGTGACGAGCAACGCGGAGGGCGCGTATGTCTTGCTGGAACTGCCGGTAGGCCACTACCGCTTGGAGACGGAGGCGGCTGGATTCAAGAAGTATCTACAAGACGGGATATCGCTGGACGTGAACCAGCAAGCGACGGTGGCGATTCGACTGGCGGTAGGCACGGCAACGCAGCAAATCGAAGTGACTTCGAACGCGCAGATGATCGAGACGACCTCGACGAACCTGGGACAAACCGTCGGCGAACGAGAAATTCTGGATTTGCCGTTGAATGGGCGGAACTTCACGCAATTGGGCTTGCTGCAAACGGGGGTGGTGCCACTGACGCCGGGACTGCTGGAGGCGGGAGGTCTGGCGCGGGCGGGGCAAGCGTATGCGGTCAATGGACAGCGGCCGGAATCGAACAATTTTCTGATCGATGGAGCGGACAACTTCGACACGGTAGATGGCGGACTAGTGCTGGAACCGCCGATTGACGCGATTGCGGAATTTCGCATCCTGACACACACGGCGAACGCGGAATTCGGACATAGCACCGGATCAACGACGAACATCATCACGCGCTCAGGAACCAACGAGTATCACGGAACGGCTTGGGAATTCTTTCGCAACAACGACATGGATGCGAAGAGCTTTTTCGCAGACAGTGTGGAGCCGCTGCACCGAAACCAGTTTGGGGGAGTGTTTGGCGGGCCGATCAAGAAGGACAAGACATTCTTTTTTTTGTACTACGAAGGGGTGCGCGATTCGCAGGGCGAGACCACGCGGACCACGGTGCCTTCCGACGCGGAACGCACCGGAAATTTCGCGGATCAATGTACATTGAGCAATGGGACGTTCAACTCGCAAGGTTTGTGCATGGACAACGTCACCGGACAAATCAGCCAAACCGGGCAACTATTCAACTTTTTCGTGCCGCCGAATGCGCCGCCGCAGCCGCTGCCGTTCAATCAACTGCCGTCGATCAGCCCGCTGTCACAAACACTGCTGCAGTATTACCCGGTGGCGAATCAGGGGGCGTTCACGTACGTGGGCACGCAGATGTACAGCAGCAATTCGGACCAGTTTGGCGTGCGCGTGGATCATTATCTGACGAGCCGGGACACGCTGAATTTCCGATACAGTTTCGGGCAATCGGCGGACACCGATCCTTTGCCGCAGGGAGGAGCGAATGTGCCGGGCTTCCCGGTAGCGACCAATCAGCGGGAACAGAATTTTGTGGCCCAAGAGACGCACACGTTTTCATCGACGCTAGTGGGGACTCTGCGAGCGTCTTATTTGCGCAATAAATTTTTACTGGGAAACAGCCAAAATCACACCGACCCGGCAAGCCTGGGATTCGAGTACACGCCGTCACTGGAAGCGGCGATTGGGCCGCCGTTCATTCAGGTGGGCGGATACGCGTCCATCGGGAACCCGATTACCGGACCGCGGAATACGTATCAGAATACATGGGATTTTTCTGGCGGGCTGACGTGGATCAAGGGGCGGCACCAATTCAAATTCGGTGGCGGTTATCAATATGACCAGATCAATTTTCTGAATGGAATCGCCACGAATGGGTTCTTTGTGTTTTCGACATTCCCGCTGGGCAATTTGCAGGGAGCGGGACCAGCATTCGCGGACTTCTTGTTCGGACAGCCGGTGGTGTTTTTGCAGGGTGGCGGAGACTTCAACCGTTGGCTGCGGTGGCAGGCGTTCAACTTGTATGCGCAGGATACGTGGAGAGTAACTTCGCGGCTGACGGTGAACTACGGGCTGCGGTATGAAGTACCGTCGCCAGCCACCGAAATTCACAATTATCAAAATCTTTGGATTCCCGGGCGGAAATCGGTGGTGTTTCCGACCGCGCCGGAGGGCTTGCTCTATCCCGGCGATCCGGGAGTGCCAAGAGGATTGATTCCTACGGACCGGGCTGGGTGGGCGCCGCGTGTGGGATTGGCGTGGGACGTCAAGGGAGACGGCAAATGGTTGGTAACCGCGGCGTATGGCATTTTCTACGACCCGTACTACACAGGCGAGGGAGGGCCGCTGCAGGACCCGCTCAGCGCGCCACCGTATCTGCAAACACCGCAGGTGAGCTTGCCGAATTTCGCGGATCCGTTCAACGGGCAAAATCCGTTTAATCAGATATTCTCGCCCGACATGACGCTGTTGGTGCTGAATCCGAATCTGCGGCTGCCGTACGCACAGGATTACAACGTGAATGTGGAGCGGGCACTGGGGCGCGATTGGCTGCTGGAGGTGGGATACATCGGGACGAAAGGGACGAAACTGCCGCGGTTTATTGAGGGGAATCCGGCGGTGTATATTCCCGGCGAATCGACTCAGAACAATGCCGATCAACGGCGTCTGTATTCGGGCTGCACGGTGGCGGAAGTAAACCCGACGTGCACGTATTCGTCGGTGGGGGAGATCGCGGGAATTGCGGATTCGTCGTACAACGCTTTGCAGGTGAGCTTGAAGAGGCGGTTCGCGCAAGGGTTTTCGATGCTGGCTTCGTATACGTACTCGAAGACGCTGGACGACGTGTCGTCGTTCAACATTACGGGTTCGGCGTCACAGAGCGTGGCGGGCGAAAACGACCTGGCACAGAATCCGTTCGACGTGAAAGCGGAGTGGGGACGCTCCATGTTCGACGCGCGGCACCGGCTGGTGATCAGCTACCAGTGGGATTTGCCGTGGTATCAACATTCGGACCGCTGGTATGCGCACATTCTAGGAGGATGGCAGGTGAACGGGATTACGACGCTGATGAGCAACACGCCGTTCACGGTGTACGACTCCAGCAATCCTTCTCTGCAAGGGAGCGCGCCGGAAATTTCTGGATTTTACAGCAGCCGGCCGAATATTGTGGGCAATCCGAACACGGGAACTTGCGCCGGAGGCGTTGCCGTACGGACGGCGCAGTGCTGGTTTAATACCGGAGCGTTTCAGCATGCGGCGATCGGGACGTTCGGAGACGTGGGACGGAACACGATGAACGGACCGGCGTTTCAGCAATGGGATTTTTCCGCGGTCAAAACGATACCGATTCACGAGAACATGAACCTGCAATTCCGGGGGGAGATTTTCAACATTTTCAATAACGTGAATTTCCTGCTGCCGAACAACGACATTAATTCGCCGGGGTTTGGGCAGATTACCGCAGCGCAGGCCGGACGGATTGTGCAGTTGGCGCTGAAGTTCAGTTTCTGAGCTGACGCTTTAGGGCGGTTGGCGAAACAGCATGAATGTAGCGGAAGGCGCAGAGTTCTCGACTGCCGAGGACCCTGCGAAACGTAGATTAGAAGTCAGTGAATCGAATCCCGGATACTACGGTTGGCGCGTTGTGCTAGCGGCGAGCCTCGGAGTGATGGGAGGGTTCGGGTCGTTATTTGTGTACACGTTTTCGGTGTTCGTAAAACCTTTGGCTGCGGAGTTCGCATGGGGCCGGGAGGCAATTTCGGCAGGTTTTGCAGTTGCGGCGGTAACGCTGGGTGCAGTTTCGCCTTTGCTCGGGCGATGGATGGACCGTTTTGGACCGCGACGGATCATTTTGATCTGTGTAACCGTGTTCAGTTCTGGTATTGCCTCTCTTTCGTTGTTGGGGGGACATCTGTGGCAGTTGTATGCTACGTGCTTTGTTCTTGGTGTAGTGGGAAATGGCGCTGCGCACTTGTCGTATTCGCGGGCGATCTCTGGGTGGTTTCAGAAGCGGCTCGGACTGGCGTTGGCCCTGGTGATGGTAGGCGCAGGGCTGGGCGCGATGATTCTACCGGTCTTCGCGCAGTTGTTAATCAGTCGATTGGGTTGGCGGGCGACTTATGCTGCGCTGGGTGGGTTGGCGTTGTTGTTGGGCTTGCCACTGAGTTGGCGCTACGTGCACGAGAGAACGACCGGGACGAAGTCGGCCGCATCGCTGGAGCCAGCAGGCTCGGGCAAATCGTGGCAGGAAGGGATGAGTTCCGGAGCGTTCTGGATTATTGTCGCCACTCTGTTTATCGGGTCGGTCGCGATGAATGGAGCGATTACTCAGATGGTGGCGCTGCTGACGGACAGACGAATTGGTGCGGAAGATGCGGCACTGTGCGCGTCGTTGCTGGGAGTGGCTAGCGTGGTTGGACGCGTGACGGCAGGATGGTTCTTGGATCGATTTTTCGGCTCGCGTGTAGCGTTTGTATTTACCCTAATTTCGGCTAGTGGACTGTTCTTGTTGGCACGAACCATTACCTTCTCGGAAGGCGCACTGGCCGCGGGGTTGATCGGAATCGGTGTCGGTGGCGAGGCAGCGATTACGCCGTACCTGCTGAGCCGCTATTTTGGGATGCGTTCGTTTGCAACGTTATATGGTGTGACCTGGACGTTTTATGCGGTTGCCGGAGCGGCCGGACCAATCCTGCTGGGACGATCGTATGATTTGACGGGATCGTACGCTTCCCTGCTGAGAATGCTCGCGGTGCTGATGGTATTAGCGGGTGGTTTGTATCTGTTGTTGCGGCGCTACCCAGCATATGCCTTAGAGACTGCAATGCCTTGATTCTCGCGAATTCGCGATTGGAGCCTATACTAAAGCGAAAGGGGCGAATTAGGGAATTCCAAACCTAGGCGAGGAGACCATTGATAGTTCAAAAATGCTACTGACAGGAAAGTGTGCTTGGTTTAAAGTCCCGCTTCATTATTCAGGATTTACGGAGGTTCAACAGATGAGCAAATTCTTGGCTGTTTTCAAGGTAGTTTTGGCAGGGATGCTTATTGCGACTGTTTGTCTTGCCACCGATGCGCCAACGGTGACGGTGAAAGGATACGTCCTAGATTCCGCGTGTGCATTTACAAAAGGCCTGAGCAAGCCTATCGGCAAGTCGTGCGCGGTTTCGTGCGCGAAGGCCGGATCTCCATTGGTGATTCTTGCGGCCGATGGAACTATCTATTGGCCAATCGCAGATACCACACCGTCAACCGGGCAGAATCCGAAGCTCCTGCCTTACGCTGGGGAAAAAGTGACTGCCACAGGCAAGGTTTATGAACGTGGCGGTTCGAAAGCAATTGTCATTGAGAAAATCGAAGCTCAAACTGCCGAGAAATAATGCGAGCATCGCGAGTAGCTGAACCGGATTCCGGCTTTAGGTCAATCGAATAGCTCCGCGATTGAAGAGAAGGGAACGTGGGCGAGACGTCGCGTTCACGAAGGTATTGCAAAAAGGATAGAGAGCGATGACTTGGATCAAGACGTTTCGCCTGGAAGACGACCCGCGGGTACTTAAAGCCGTTATGGAGCAGAGGCGGCTTTATCCGGAAGAGTATGGCACTCCGGTGTCGAATGTTGACAACGGGTTCGAGAACAGCATTGTCGGCTCGCATACGTTGTTTCCCGGCGTGTTGTTCCATTCCTTTGCCGCCTTCGGCGCCATGATGTCACCGGAACTTCCGCTGCGACGCGAGCAGCACGAAATGATCGCCACCATGGTGTCGGTGACCAACCGCTGTTTCTACTGAATAGAGTCTCACGCAGAGTTTCTGCGTCGGGTGACGTTGGATGAGGAAGTGGTAGCCGCGCTACGCAAGGATTTTCGCAGCGCGCCAATAAGCGAGCAAAACAAAGTGATGCTGGAGTACGTTGTGAAACTGACCCACGATGCCACTCAGTGCAGTCCTGAAGATCACCGCAGACTGCGCGCTGTGGGCTTTGACGATCGCGGCATTCTGCAGATTACCTTGATTGCGGCGTGGTTCAACTACATTAATCGCGTCGCCGACGCCCTAGGCGTCGGGCGCGGCGGATAATTCCGGTCGGTATTCTGGCCATGGTTTGCGAGCACGCTTAGCAACTATCATTGCTTGCTCAGCGCTGGTTTCCAGGTTGATCCGAGACTCACCAGGAGGAAGCTGTCGTTAACCGACCTCCCGAAAGCTGGCTCACTCAAGACTGAATCGCGGGATTTAATTTACCGTATTCAGTGGTGTACGCGAGCTGCACTACTTCGTAGCTGCCGCTTTCAAGCGAGTACACCTCACAATGGGACATCGGCTGTTGGTAGACCAGACACATTCGGCCGCGAGAACCCCCGGCCAGGCGAGCGGAACCGCAAATCAAGGCTCTTGACAAACCCTCCAGAGAAGCGTCTCATCTCGTTACTAATCTGGGCAGCACAACCCATCCAATGGAGTAAAAACCTTGTGTCGGTGTGACCGCCCATCATCGGGTCACGGTGACCCTCGCCGTTCTACACCCCTTCGCCAGGGTTGCCGTGACCCATTGTCTGGCCTCTTCCCTTGATAAGATGAATTAATGCTCCCACGCATTCGCCCAATGCGCCTCGGCTTGTAAAAGAGCCGTTCGATTACTTCAGTTTTG
>DASPVD010000103.1:0-8552 GCA_035622555.1 Candidatus Eremiobacteraceae bacterium
GTACGTTTAAGAGTAAGCTCACTACGCCTACGGCGCTCGAGGCTTCGTGGGAGGGCACCTACGAACTCGCCGGCGCCAAAGCCCAAGCTGGTTGACTCAGGGAAAAATCAGTTCAGTTTTGTACACCAAACGCTCCGCAAAAAAGTTTGGCACCCTTGGCACAAGACACAGAAATCGCACCACCTCATTGGCGAAGCTGACTGTGACGACCTTCTGCGATGAGTCTGAAATCGAAATTGGCTGTTCGTTTGCCTATTGCGCTTGTCAAGCGGCAAGCTGTTACCACGCTGTCTAATTCGCGTCAGACTGCTGTGATCAGGCAAGCTATCGTGAAGCCTGAATCCAGCAAACCAACGAATAGCAAGATTCACCTGGGCCTCCCGCATCAGTTGCCGATCATGAACGATTCCTTGGCAGAGGCCCGCTAACATCAGCCGTACGGCCGCCTCCGGGTCGACTCCAGGTCGACCTTGGGTTTCGTCGTAGCAATCGCAAACCAAGGCGCGCAGCCAGGATAGATCCAGCACTCGATCTATTCGACGAAGCACATGATCCTCGGGAATGAGATCCGACAGCTTGCCAACAAGGAATAAGTCTTCCTGCCAACGGTTTTGGGTGCCGATCATTAATTTACCTCATGATTACCGATAACCAGAGGTTTAACATGGTTTCAGCAAATCACGAAGCAAAAATTAGAGTTTTTCAACAGTCCCGCGGTGCATTTTTATCGCAACGTGTGGACGGCGGTGCCCACCAGCAAAGTGAAAGAAGTGGCGGTGATGCTGAAGGCCATTCACGCTCAGGAAGATCGCGCGGCGGCACGCCAGAAGGCCGAACAGGTGGCGGTGAAGCTGAAAGAGATGAAGCTGGCGGATGCGGCAGCGCTGGTGCTGGCCGGGATCGAAGAAACGCTGTACTACTACACGTTTCCACGCGAGCACTGGCGCTCCTTGCGAACGAATAATCCGCTGGAACGGTTGTTGCGGGAGGTGCGGCGAAGGACGCGGGCCGTAGGAGCGTTCCCGGATGGGAAGTCGGCGCTAATGCTGGCCGCAGCGCGCCTGCGCCACGTGGCTAGCACCAAATGGGGCACGCGGCGGTATCTGGACATGAACCGCCTGGCCGAAGCGAGCGAAGCAGCATGAACAGCCCACACAAAAACTTTCGGCTCCCCCTCGGGGGGAGCCGAGCATCACCAGGCCTATGCTTCAACAAATGTGCGAAAAACTCTGGACACTACCGGCGGACTGTCGGTTCCCATCTCGGGGCAGTTGCTTAATTTGACTGCGTTGCATCCAAAGCTCTTTCCACTGGAGAACGGTCTCACTGAGTACCTATTCAATGCGGTGGAGCTCCCGAAGGGATGTTTCGCCGTCCAGTTTGATTTTTCGAACGGTCCGACGCTAATCGTACCCGAGCAGTTCGAGTTTTTCTGAGTCTTCGAGGATGCAGGCTCGCGCAGGTCGGGCCTGCACCATTATTTTCTTGGGACGAATGTGCCCCTGGCCGAACTCTGGCCTTTTAGCGTCTTATCAGGAGCTAGGAGGACTCCAATCATTTCGACGAGACGCGTCACCGGCGACGTTTCCGCGCTCGGAGATAGGGGACAGTCTAAGCTGGTTAGTTCTTGGCCGTTTGGGACCAGCGGGCCGCTTCTTCATACATGGTCTTGACATCAAAGCGTTGCAAGATTTTGTCTCCACCTGGGTCCTTGCGCATGTCATCGAACAACTGTAGGACGTCACGATAGTGTTGCTGAGCTTCGCTCTGGTGGCCAGACGAGCGGAGGATGGTGGCCAGCAAATAATGCGCTTTGGCGCTCATCGGCTTTAGGCCGACTTTATCGGCCCACGCCAGGGCGCGCTCGAGTTCCTGTTGCGCGTGTACATTATCGTGGGTTTGCGCCATGGCTTCCGCCATATAAACGGAGCATTCCGCCGATATTTGCTTCAATCCGAGTTCCTCGGCTTGCTGCCGCAGTGAGCCCAGACTGCTGATCGCCTGTTGCGCGTGCCCGTCCTGGATGGCGACCTTCGCGATATTGATCTTTGGAAGGAGGACTCTGGCTGGCTCCTTGCTACGGGTGGCTGACTGCAGCGCCTGCTCATAGAAGCTGCTGGCGGATTTTGCATCGCCGCGGTAATAAGCCGCGTCTCCTTGGAACCCGAGAGTCTGTGCCACCAGGCCATCATTTGTCAGTTCGCGAGCCAGGCTGAGCGCATCATTCAAGTAAGTCTTCGCCTCTTCGCCGCGGCCGGCGAGAATCAACGACTCTCCGTAGCCACTCTGAATCTCGGCCATCCAGTAGGTTTTGTCTTTCAGGCCGGTGAAGGTGTTGAGCGCCTCCTGCTTGGAATTAATAGCGGCGCCAAACCGCCCCTGAGAATCAAACATTCTCCCCAGGGCGTAGGACTCGATGGCCGCGTCGCGTGTGTCACCCACGCTGCGCCACGCTTCCAGCGCATGCATGTATTGCGAAGCCGCCGAATCAAGCTGGCCCGTCCTTACCGAAATCTCAGCCAGATTGTGAAGGGCATCAGCAATGTCTCGACCTGACTTGGATTTTTCGTAGAATTGCAACGCCTGCTGGAAATAGGTGCGGGCGTCTTCGTATTGCGCCTTTTCAAAGTAGATGCTTCCGATATTGTTCAGGCAAGCTGCTTGTGATATTTCGTTGCCGACGTCGCGCTGGACTTGCAGAGCTTCCTTGTACATTTTCAACGCCTGCTCATGATCGCCAAGGTCATCCAACAGGTTACCCATGTCGATCAAGGTGTCGCCCAGCCCGCGCTTGTCGCCGATTTCGCGCTCAATCTGCAATGCTTCCTGGAAATTGGCCAGGCCCTCCTTGTTCTCGCCCAGCGAAGCTTGGGCCCTCCCTATCCCATTTAGGCTGAACGCGATCCCGCGCTTCTGCCCCAATTGACGCCAGATCGGCAATTCCTCCTGGTAGTAGCGCAGGCCCTCTTTCGGCTTGTTCATGTTGAGGTAAGCGAAGGCGATCAGATGCAAGACATTCGCTTTCTGCTCCTGATTATCTAGCTGCACGGAAACAGACAGTGCGCGGTTCAACGGGTCTAGAGCGGCCTCTGGCTTGCCGCTGTTGATGGCCATGCGCCCAACGGCCACCATGGCGGTCACGTCATTGGGGTTCGCTTTTAGAATTGCCTGGTTATATTGCGACGCTTTGGCTAGGTCGCCGGTATCCTCGTAGAGAGAGGCAAGGGCTGCCTGGACGTCGCTGTTCCCTGGCGCAGCCTTCGCCAGGTTCTCGTAGGACTTGATGGCTTCGGGGAAGTTCCGCGCGATCTGCGCGTGGATGGCGGCAATCAGGTACTTTTCCGCTTCCGGCAGGCCCTGGCTCAAATCCACTGCTTTGCGAGCAGCCTGTTCTGCCTGATCGTCATAACCGAGCGCAGTATAGGTTTGAGCCAGTTTTGAATACGCCAGGGCAAAAGAAGGATCTTCCTTGGTGGCTTGTTCGAAAAGCTTTTGCGCATCCTGACTCTTACCGTCGCGCTGCGCTGCGACAGCCTGGTTGTAATCTCGTAGCGCCTCCACCGACTTCGAAGTGGGCTGGAACGAACTGGCCTTCAGCTCTTTCACTACGTCCGAGGAAACGGATAGGTTTTTGCGAATCATTTCGGCAAGGCTATCCACGGTCGACGGAATTTCGTTCTCGCTGGCGGCTTGGATTTTTAAAGGAACGGTGCGGTTGTGTTTCAAATCCTGAAGAGTGGCGTCGATGCGGATTTGATCGCCAAATTTTGCATACCGCCCCGAAACCAGCGTATCGGCATTGGAAAATTCGGCCAGGCGCTTCACGGTATCGGGATCGAAGTCGGTGTTATCGGGGATACGCAAGTCTTTCAGCACCTGGTGAAGGCGGTCGGAGGAAACCGTGCGCAACGACGCCGATTGGCCCACGTCGGTGCTAAGCATGTCGGCCAAACTCGGGCCCAGCCAGTCCAAGGATGTATCTGTCGTGGCGTTGTGAAAGGGCAAAATGGCCAGCGAAATCTCGGGAGCTTTCGGAGTGGCGTTTGTGCTGGGCACCGCGCTGCCGGTATGAAATACCGTCGACTTCAGCGCCCAGCCGCCGCCCAGCACCGCAAGCGCAAGCGCGCCAATTCCGACCCACTTCCACGGAGTGACCGGTTTGGCCACGGGTGGCGGCGCGACCGCGGGAAGCGAAATCGAAGCCAGGGTCGGCCGCGCTCCTTGAAAGGCGTCTAAGTCCTGCAGAATCTCCTGCACATTTTGGTAGCGATGCTCCAAATCGCGCTCGAGGCACTTCGAAACAATGTCGCTCAACGCTTTTGGCACCGACGCATCCAGTTCGGCTGCTGGCACAGCCCGTTCCTGGTTGCGCCGCAACAGGCTGGCCATTGCGGTGTCCGCTTTGTACGGCGTCTTGCCCACCAGCAATTCGTAAAAGATCAAGCCCACCGCGAAAATATCGGAGCGCTGGTCCAGCGTCTTGCCCATGGACTGCTCCGGGGACATATACTCAATGGTCCCCAGCAGCGCGCCGGTCTGGGTCATCCCATCGCCGCCAATGGTGCGCGCCAAACCAAAGTCCATCACCAGGATTCGTCCGGTTTTGTCCTCCTGCATGATGTTCTGCGGTTTCAAATCGCGATGGATGATCCCGGCGCTGTGCGCGGCATCCAACGCCAGACAAACTTGCCGGATGATCTCCACAGCTTTTTCTGGAGCAAGCTTGCCATGGTCGATCAGGATGTGCCGCAGGTCCTGTCCCTCCACAAACTCCATAGTGATAAACTTCACGCCTTCCGCTTCGGCGATGTCGTAAATGCGGATGACGTTCTTGTGGGTGACTTGGTGTGCGGTGAGCAGCTCTTGCTTGAATCGCGCCAAAATTGCTGGATTCGACGCCAGTTCCGGCCGGATCAACTTCAGCGCCACGGTTCGTTCCACTTCCCGGTCCAAGGCCTTGTAGACGGCGCCCATGCCTCCTTCGCCCAGCAGTTGCAGGATCTCGTAACGGGCTCCAATCAGGTCGCCTGGTTGCAGGATGGCTTCCTTCATGTAAATCCCGGAAAGCCGGCCGGCGCTGGAAGCTGGAGTCGCAGGCAGGCTGTCGGAAATCGTCGCGTCGGGGTTTGCTGCCTTCGTTGTTGGCTTAGTTCGAGGTGGAGGCGCAGGCGGCGTTGCGGGTGCGTCAGAAATGGTCGCCCCATCCATCGCGTCCGGCGACGAGTTGTCCGCAGCGCTGTCGCCCTTGGCAGGCACACCTACGCCCTGCTGACCCGCTGGACCCAAATCTCGCCCGGTCTTCCTGGACTTAGGGTCTTCCATCAACCCTCATACACTCCGGCAACATGTTGGACTTAAGAGGCGAAGCCGCCGGCAAAACGGCTCACTAAGTATATAGGTTTTATTGCAGGAATCGCACGACTTTGCGCCGCGGTAGAGCGCCATTCGTAACCTGCCACGTGGCGATCTGCGCATCACTTTCGGGCTGCTCGACACGCCCTGGAATTGACTGCTATTGAGTCTTAAGCCTGAAAAAAGCTCCAACACCAGTTCTTCTGGTGCTCAATCACGGTTTCTTTTTGTTGCCCAACAACCCACCCAGTTGGTTGATCACGCTCGCGGGGTTTCCGCCGGTCACGGCGCCTGCCGGGTTCCCAGACCCACCTACGCACGCCAGCTCTGATTTGAACATGCTGGCTGCGGCTCCTCCCACATCGGGCACGAATTGCGGATTGGAAGTAGTCCCTTTCACCTGCAGTGGCACCTTTAAACCACCGCTCTTGCAGTTCTTCCCACCTCCGCCAAGTACTTGCCCAACCAATCCCTCCATGGAACCCGCTGCGGATCCCGCCGCCGAACCACTTAGCATGGTAGGAGCGACCGTTGCGACCAACTTGAAATCCATGTTGTTTTTCGAATCCAGCGTTCCTCCGCCCACCACCGTCCCGAGCGCGGGAGCCACCAAGTCCAGATTGTTCGCTTGCAGCCCGGTCGGCGCCATATGCACGTTGGAGGTGAACTTCTGAATCTCCAGATCGTTGCCGGTCTTCAGCCCAGCCAGTGCGGCCACGCTGGACATCTTCTGCCCGAGGTTGAATCCCGACAGCTTCGCGTTGAACAGCCCGATCGTTCCTTCCGTGACCAATTTGTTAGTCGGTCCCATGACGTGCAGGTCGGTGCTCAACGTCCCGGCCGTCAGCTTCGAACCCGATGGCACATTGATCGCCAGCGCCGGAAGGAAATTCTGCAGATCTGTGGCAGGCAATCCCTGCCCGTTCACCTTCATGTCCACGACGAATTCGTCGCCCACGGATTTATATGTTCCGCTCAAATCTGTTTTGGCATTGCCTATCTTTAGCGACGAAGGATTTAACACCCCGGAACTGTTAGCCAAATCGTAGGTGGTATTGAAATCGGCCACCGCCGGCACAGTCGAGGGGCTGCCACCGGCGATCAGGATCGCCTTTGACAGCGTCAGTTGTCCCTTAACGTTCGCCTTCCCGCCCTGGCTTGCCACATCCGCGTTCACATCCACCGTTCCCGCCAGGCCGAGACTCGGATCAAGGAATCCGGTAGACGCCAGGTTCAAATTGCTGACATTCAATTTTGCATTCATCGGCGTGAGCGCGGCGTCGCTTTGATCCACCGGCCCCACCTTTCCATCCAGCTTGGTGGTTCCCCCGCCGGGCAGGTCCATCGAAAACGTCACCGGGAAACTGCTGGTCATTGACACGTCCGAAGCAGTCAGATTCACGTTGCTGTAGACGCTGCGTTTCTGCGAATTGGTGTTCCCCAAAGTGACTTGACCGTTTTCCAGGGAAAGCTTCTGAATGGATATCGCTTGCGCGTTGTTGCCGGAGGAACCGGTGTTACCGCTGGGCGCGGGTTGCGCTTTGTTCTCGGGCGGTGCCTGTGCCGGTGTCTGAGCTTGCGTTGAATTCCCCCCGATGGAGGAGAAATTCCATTTTCCACTGAGATTTTTCAGCAACATCACTTGTGGGTTCACGATCGAAACCCCAGTGACATTCAATTGTTTCGAAAATATCAGCGGCAATAACTCCACCCCGACTTTCACGCTCTTCGCCGTCAAGAACGGTCCGGATTCGAACTTCGGGTCGTCGGCTATTGCCAGATTGTCCATTCCCAGCGATCCGCCGAGGATCGACAAACTCAAATTTCCTACTGTCACCTTGCGGCCCAGCGCGTCGGACGCGCGTGCCTCAATCGTTGGCCGGAAACTGTTCACGGGAATCACAAAAGGCAGGACAATCAAAATCACAATGATGATCAGGATTATGACACCAATCCATTTCAATGCTTTCATGGCTACCCTCCGCGGGGCGAGCTGTAGGCGGGCGTCCTACTCGTCTGCGGCTGGATGATACCACACTCAGTTCTGTCGAGCCGTCAGGGCTTTCGTGCAGCACTGGCCCTCATCGCTACGCGGCTTAACTCCCCCCTTCGTCGCCGCTCCAAAGCGCATCGCGGAAACATGCTAAAATTGGTTTTGGCGGGGCCGTTGCTTAAATGGATAAAGCACAGGTTTCCTAAACCTGCAATCCCGGTTCAAGTCCGGGCGGTCCCACCAGCCCACTTCCGATTCAAGCCTTTCGAGACAGTTTCGGCATTGGACTTATTCCGGGTGTGCTTGGGAGCCTGGGAATTGCTCTACCGTGAAGTCACTCTGGCAATGGTGGGCAACCGGGAAATTGCGCCATGGCGGTGTTCCCGATGTACTTCAAATCTTCGATTCCAATCTTCGAGGTGTAAAACCCATTGCAGGTCATCAGCCGTAATTTCGCAAAAAAGGCCACGCCCTGGCTAAGGGTCGCATTATTCTTGGCATTCTCGCGGAAAGCAATCAGGTCCAGCACCTCTTTGCGCTGCTCCACGGTGCACTCCAGAAACGTGTGCTGGTAGCGGTCGGCGCAGAAATTGTCCAACCACATCAGCCCACCCCCGAGAATGGCCTGGTAGCGCTCGTTTTCGCTGCTGAGCAGATCGATGAACTCCGGAGCGCCTGCTTCCACCGCTCCGCCAGAAACCCCGTCTTTCGGGATGATCATGTCGCAGAGCAGCACCAGCGTCTGATATTGATGCACCGGAAAAAATTTCGGCGAATACGTCCCTGACCCGGCCTTTTCGCTGCGAATCATTTGGTGCGCCAGTTCCGCCGCTTTTGCCGGAATCACTTGCAATACCGAGCCACCCACCGCGCCGACCGCGAGGTTTCTCAACACATCGCGCCGCGAAATTCCCCGCTCGCCTTTATCCTTATTCCCCTTCCGGCGCATTCAAATACTCCCTTTCTTGGCCTGATCCAGCAGGTATTCCGACGCGCGCCACGATAGCGCCATAATCGTCAGCGTTGGGTTCTTGTCCGGATTGGTCACCAACGGGGCTCCGTCGGTCACAAACAGATTCTTCACGTCGTGCGTTTGGCAGTATGAATTCAGCACCGACGTTTTTGGGTCCGCTCCCATCCGCGCTGTTCCCACTTCATGAATGATTTTTCCTCCCGGTTCGATCCCGTAAGGATACGGACCATCGCT
>DASPVD010000104.1:0-4788 GCA_035622555.1 Candidatus Eremiobacteraceae bacterium
CGCGTCTTTGCTCCGCGCTTCTTTCGGGCCCCGCCTCGCGGCGAGTGCTATTTCACCCTTGCGCTTCGCTATCACTTCACGTCCATCACGTTGTGAAGAGGACTTTCACCTCCAAATGGTCAAACATGCTCGGCACACAAATAAAAGGGCCCCGTGAAAGCGGGGCCCTTTTTTCTCTTTTGCCGCGTCGCTTGACGAACAGTTCAACCGCATACTGCTCGTTCGCGACTCGCACCGCGTGCGCGGTGTGTTCAGCTTTGTAGCGCTTCTAAGCCCGGTGGAGTCAATCAACCCTCCGTCGGAGCTTGTAGCTCACAGCTACCTTCTACGCCTCGGGGCAACCGGGCGCAAGAGAAATTTTTCAAGGATTCTTGCGACCCGCGACGGACAGGCGTCGATGCGTGGTGAGGTAATTTACAGGAGAGTTACTTGATAAACAGGCTTTCGCGCAATTGGTCGCGGCCCACAAAAGCCTTCATGGTGCGGAAACGCCCAAAGAGTTCTTGAATCTCGCGGTTTTGCAACGGCCGTTGGGCCGCCAAGATGGGTTTCGCGCTAAGTACTTGCAATGTGTGTGTGTCCACCACCCGATAGCGCTGAAACCCTTCGGGTCTCTTGCTGTGAAACATCGCCAGCACCACCCCACCAGGACGCAGTATGTCGGTCAAATGCGCCACCATCGGTTTCACCAGCGCCGGTTCCAAGTAGTCCAGCGAATCCCACAACAGCAAGGCATCCATCGAGGATGGTCCATACTGCAGGTTCTCCTCCAAAAATTTCTTGGCCAAAACCTCCGGAGTACGGTCCGCGTAGTCCTCGGCGGTCAACTGATCCTTAGTTGCCGCCAGCTCTTTCGCTTGAAAATCAGCCCAATCGCGTAAAACGTCGTCGGACGTAACCCGAAATCCGCGTTCGATGAAAAAGTTGAGAGTGGTTTGCCACGCCGGCCCCAAATCCAACAGGGAGCCACGCCCCAACCCTTGCAAGTTCCACAGGAATTCCTTCAGCCCGTTCGAAACACGCGTGATTTCCGGCATCTCTGGCTCTCGGTGGGCACCCGCGGCGGCCGTTCCGACGTGTCCGTTACCTCCGGTTCGTGGTTGTGGCAACGATCTTGTGTTTTCCCGCAGTGCGTGTCCGTTGATGGCAATTCCCAGCTTGTTCAGAAGACTCATGCCTAATCCGCCCCAGCCGTCGCAGTGCCGGGCGTTGCATTGACGTCCTTCGCTGTGGTTTCATTCGGCTTGTTGTGTTCCGATTTTTTGTTGCGGCCGGCGGGTTCGGGAGTTGCTGCTTTGCTGGTAACCTTGCCGGCTTCGACTTTGCCGCGCAACTCCGCACCGTCTTCAATGGAAATTCGCTCGGACTTGAGTTCCCCCTGCACCCGCGCGGTGTGCCAAATTTGGATTCTCTCGTCGGCGGTAAACTTGCCTTCCGCCACGCCGCGGAGCACCACCTCGCGCGCGCTGATTTCGGCCCTCACCGTACCGTTCGGCCCGACGGTCAGCCCCGCATTGCCGAGACTGATCTTGCCCTCGATGGTGCCGTCAATGAACAAATCTTCCGTGCCGGTCACTTCGCCTTTAATCTTGATCCCTTGGCTGACGCATGCGGTCGGCTTATGAGTACTGGCTTGCGTGCTGGTGGGACTAGAGCTTCCTCTTACATTTCCGGAACTGCTGGATTGGGGCGACACTTCCGGTACCTGCGGATTTGCGTCTTCCTTACGCCACATGCGGACACCTCAAGGGAACGATTGTTGGTTCAAAGTCGCCCGTCCGTGGCTGGAATTCCGTCGCGACTCAGAATCTTAATGATAGGGTAGCACTTATATGATGTAAAGGGCAGGCGACCGCTTTTCCCGGAATGTGACCAAGTGAGCATGTCTGGTCCGGCAATATCATCCTGTGCTCGGCTGCAACACTCCCCGAAACGCTTCGGCTCACCGCTTTCAACTCCCACATGGCCACAGCCATACCTGCGATTTCCCGCGTGAACAGCTTCACCGATTTTCGCTTCTCCCACCAACGCTCGGGGTCGAAATCGCCGTCGCGGGCGCTGGCGATGCTCACGGTAATACCCGCCGGGGCCACTTTGCCAAAGATATAGCGCGCTCGACGGGTGTGGTAATTCGAAGTCACGATCACCACGCTCTTCCAATGGTTGGCCTGGGCAATTTTGCCAATCATCTCGGCTTCTTCCCTGGTGTTGTCGGCGTCGTGCGCGTAGCGGATGATCTTGTCCTTGGGAACGCCCCGCTCCACCAGGTCGTGTTCCATCAACTCGCTGATCCCAGCGCTAGGCCGCAATCTTCTGCCACTGGCCACTACAACCGGAGCCACTCCCTGCCGATACAATTCGGCTGCATGAGTTGCGCGATCCGCATAGAAATTGTCGTCGCTGAGGACAATGATCGCGTCCGCATGAGCTGCCGGTTCGTCGACAATCCACTCTTCGGCGGCAAATCGCATGATCGGATGACGCACCAAATACACCGCCACACACAGCACCACCAAAAACAGCAGAGCAATCAGCGTGGTTACGATCCCGCCTTGCTCTTTACTGTTCGGTTTTGGCCTCATGTATTCGCATCGATCGCGCGCAATTGCTCCGCTGCTTGTTCGGGAAGGATCGCGTTGAAATAGATTTCTTTGATGCTGTACGACTTGCTGCGTTTCTCCACAATCGGCATGATTTCGATGTGCCAGTGATAATCGTCCGCCAGAGTTTTCCAGTAACCCGCCAACTCGCCCTTCTTGCTGCGCGTGTTGGGTGCGGTGTGGACCACCAGATGAAACGCCGGCGCGACCTTCTGCAGCCTACGCAATACCCGGCCCAATAGCGTGGCCAGTTGCCGGCGGTTGGACCCGGGACGCGCCTGCTCGAACAAATGATTGTGCCGGCGGTGCATCACCCAAGTCTCATAGGGGACGCGCGAAGCATAGGGGCACAGCGCGTAATAATCACCCTGCACATCCACTATGCGCTTCCCTTGTTTTTCTTCTTGGCGAACAATGTCGCAAAAAACGCACCGTTCGCGGTCCTTGTACCATTCATGCGCAGCGCTCAACTCATATTTGATCCGGCGCGGCACAAAGATCGTCGCGGTCACCTCGGAGTGCGCGTGACTCCACTCTTCCCCGGCCATCGCTCCTTGGTTCTTGAACACGCTGACGTACTTGAACCGCCCATCCTTCTTCAAATCCGCTATGCGCGAGCCCCACACCCACAGGACCCGGTCAATTTCATCGTCGCTCAACTGCGACAGGCGCTTGTCGTGTTGACGAGTTTCCACCACGACTTCGTGTGCTCCCAACGGGCCCATTTTGTCGTAGATACCTTCCGCAACTCGCGCTGGATCACTTTCGACGCGGTAGAGCGGGTTTGGATGGGGAATGACCCGGATTTGCCAAGTTCCTTCGGGCGGCCAAGTCAAAATGCTTTTCGTTTGTTCGACCACACCTGGATCGAACGGACACACCTGCTCACTCTCTTCGGCGTACTCGCGGTGGCCGCTGACAACCCAACTTTGTGAGACTGGATCTCGACGGATTTCCATGAATCAATTATCGCGTGTAACGCGTCGGTGTGGGCCCTTCTTCCAGGCGGTGACGGTCCCAAATCGCACCTTCCCGCCCGTAATACGCCATCTCAAAGTCCTGAGTCAATTCCAAAGCATCCGCGGGACACGCGTCTTCACATAGTCCGCAAAACATGCAGCGCGACGTATCGTAGGTGAAGAAAGTCAGCACCTTGCGCCGCGTGGCATCGTCGCGTTCCCAACCCACCACGATCAAATTCTCCGGGCATGCCAGTGCGCACAGATTACATGCGATGCACAGGGTCTCGCCGGTTTCCGGATTCTTATTCAAGCGCGGCGCGCCCCGGTAACGCTCCGCCACCATCGGCCGCTCCAGCGGGTATTGCTCCGTATAGATGTTTTTGGGAAGTTGCGTGCGGAAGGTCACACCCATTCCCTTCAGAAAATCGGCCTGGAATATCCGGGACACCAGTTCTTTCATGCTTTCAGTCTCTTTGCAGCCTGGCTGGTTGTCAAGGACCCTGGCCACGCCAGTTGCGCTGGTCCACTGGACCCTCTCCAGTCAAACCGCGTTCTCCATTCTCACGTGTTATTCTCTTGCTGCCATGCCCGACGATGCACATTTCATGGCCCTTGCGCTTGAGCAAGCGCGCGCCTCCGGCGCCGTTGGCGAGATTCCTATCGGCGCCGTGTTGGTCTACAACGACGAGGTCCTGGCCAGTTCCGGCAACCGTACCATTCGCGATAATGATCCAACCGCTCACGCAGAAATCGTGGTGCTTCGGGAAGCTGCTGGGATTTTGGGCAACTACCGTCTAGCGGGAACCACTCTTTATGTCACTCTTGAACCTTGCACCATGTGCGCCGGAGCAATGATCCAGGCGCGTGTTCCTCGCCTCGTTTATGGCGCCGATGATCCCAAGGGCGGCGCTTTCCGTTCGTGCTTCGAGATTCTGACGTCGCCAAAGCTGAATCACCGCGTGGAGGTTACTCCTGGACTGCTTGCTCAGGAAGCCGCGTTGCTCCTGCAAGGGTTCTTCTCTCCACGGCGCTAAGCACGCGAAGCTTGCAACCGCTACCAACTGCCTAACCGCTCATGCTGCAAATCCTGTCAAGACATTTAAGAATGTAACCGTACGATGGGTTGTCGAGACATTTGAAATGTAACCGAAAATTTGTTGTTGTTGTGGCTGTGGGAAAGTGGGAATCGCGAAGCGATTTCCAAGCTCGCAGGGCGAGCGTCTTTT
>DASPVD010000105.1:0-64126 GCA_035622555.1 Candidatus Eremiobacteraceae bacterium
CCGCTGGAAAGGCAACTGGGGCACATCGCCGGAGTGACGGAGATGACGTCGGCGAGCTCACTGGGAGCCACGGCGATCACCATACAGTTCGACCTAAGCCGGAATATCGATGGGGCCGCGCGGGACGTGGAAGCAGCGATCAACGCGGCGCGAACCTATCTACCAGCGAATCTGCCGTCGAATCCGACGTACCGTAAGGTGAACCCGGCGGACGCGCCGATCATGATTCTGGGATTGACGTCGGACAAATACGGTCCCGATAAGCTGTACGACGAGGCGTCCACAGTCATCGCGCAGAAGCTGTCGCAGATTCAGGGGGTGGGCCAAGTAACGGTTGGCGGAGGAGCACTGCCGTCGGTGCGCGTGGAAGTGAACCCGGCGAAGTTGTACAGCATGGGCTTGACCATGGGGCGGTTGCAGCAGGTGCTGAGTCTGCAGAACGCGCACCTGGCGAAGGGGCAGATCACCGACGGCACCATTTCCGCGGACATCATAGCGAACGACCAAATTTCGCACGCCGAGGATTACAAGCCGATCATCGTCGGTTACAACAAGGGAGCGGCGGTGCGCATATCCGATGTAGCCGACGTGATCGACTCGGTGCAAAACATTCGCGTAGCGGGGTACTTGAACGGGAAACGCGCGGTGGTGGTGATCATTTTCCGGCAGCCGGGGGCGAACATCATCGAGACGGTGGACCGAATCCGGGGGGAGTTGCCGTCGATCGAGGCGTCGATTCCGCGGGGCATGGTAACCACGATCATGCTGGACCGAACGACGACGATTCGAGCGTCGGTGAAAGATGTGGAACGGACGCTGACCTTTTCGATCATGCTGGTGATCGTGGTGGTGTTCGTGTTTTTGCGCAACGGGCGGGCCACGCTGATTCCCGCGGTAGCGGTACCGGTATCGCTGATCGGAACATTCGCGGTGATGTATCTGTGCGGATACAGCCTGGACAACTTGTCATTGATGGCGCTGACGATCGCGACGGGGTTCGTGGTGGACGACGCGATCGTGGTGATGGAGAACATATCGCGGCACCTGGAAGCGGGGATGGAGCCGTTCGCGGCGGCGCTGCAAGGGGCGCAGGAAATTGGGTTCACGGTATTCACGATCAGCATATCGTTGATCGCGGTGTTCATCCCGCTGCTGGCGATGGGAGGGATTGTAGGGCGATTGTTCCGGGAGTTCGCGGTGACGCTATCGACGGCGATTCTGGTGTCGATGGCGATATCGCTGAGCACGACGCCGATGATGTGCGCGCACCTGCTGAAGACAGCGCATAGAGAGGAGCATGGGCGGTTGTACCTGTGGTCGGAAAGGATGTTCGAGCGGATACTCAGGTTGTACCGGCACACGCTGGCGTGGGTGCTGGAAAATTCGGTGCTGACGCTGACGGTGCTGTTTTTGACGATCGCGTTGAACGTGGTGATCGTGTTCAAAATTCCGAAGGGGTTCTTCCCACAACAGGACACCGGGGTGATATTTGGAGGGGCTCAGGGGCCGCAGGACACGTCGTTCACGGCGATGGATGCGTCGATCAAGAAGATAACCGGGGTGATTCAGACCGACCCGGCGGTGCAGAACGTGATTGTGTTTACGGGCGGGCAAGGCGCTACGAACGGCGGGTTTGTGTTTATCGCGCTGAAGCCGCTGAACGAGAGAAAGGTAAGCGCGGCGCAGGTGATCAACCGACTACGACCAAAATTGAATCGGTTGTTGGCAGCGTCGGTGTTCATGCAAGCAGCGCAGGACATACGGATTGGCGGACGTGCCTCTAACGCGTTGTACCAATACACGATCCAGTCGGACACGGTGACCGACCTACAGACCTGGGGACCGCGGTTGCTGACGGAGATGAGGCGACTGCCGGGGTTGACGGACGTGAACACGGACCAGCAAAACGGAGGATTGGACGTTTTGCTGCACTACAACCGTGTGACCTCGGCACAGTTGGGGCAGACGGCGCAGTCGCTGGATAGCGAGATTTATAACTCGTTTGGGCAGGCGGAAGTTTCGATCATTTATACACAGTTGAACCAATACTATGTCGTGCTGGAAGTGGATCCGCGCTATTCCCAAGCGCCGGAGCAGCTGCGCAGCGTGTATTTCCATCCGGCGGGGAGCAATAACCCGACGGCGGCGGGGAACGTGCCGCTGGATATGCTATCGACGAACCAGGCGAACACCATTCCCTTGGCGATCAACCATACGAGTTTGTTTCCGTCGGTGACGGTTTCCTTCAACCTGGCGCCGGGAGTGTCGTTGAGCGACGCGACGCTGGAGATCGAAAAGCTAAAGGCGCGCATGGGAGTGCCGACGACAGTGCGGGGTTTCTTTGCGGGGACGCTGTTGGCGTACCAGCAGTCGTTGAGCACGGAACCGATCCTGGTGTTCACGGCGCTGCTGGCGGTCTACATTGTGCTGGGGATTCTGTACGAAAGTCTGGTACACCCGCTGACGATTATTTCGACGCTGCCGTCGGCGAGCGTCGGGGCAATGCTGGCGTTAATCATTTTCAAGGAGGACCTGAACGTCATCTCGATTATCGGGATCGTGCTGCTGATCGGGATCGTGAAGAAGAACGCGATCATGATGATCGATTTCGCGTTGCAGGCTGAGCGCGAAGGCGGAAAAACAACGAGAGATGCGATTTTCGAGGCATGCATGCTGCGGTTCCGGCCGATCATGATGACCACGATGGCCGCATTGTTTGGCGCGCTGCCACTGGCGTTTGGCACGGGCACCGGTTCGGAGCTGCGCCGGCCGTTGGGAATCACGATTGTCGGGGGATTGATCATGAGCCAGCTATTGACGTTGTACACGACGCCGGTGGTGTACCTGATGCTGGACCGGCTGCGGCTGCGGATGTTGGGGCAGGAGCGGGACACGTTCCATGCCGGCGGAACCCCGAGTCCTTCGGCAGCGGACTAGTTTATGGAAAAGACGATGAAGAAGAGATGCTTGAGGATGACAGTTGGGCCGGTAATCGGCGCGCTGCTGCTTAGCGGGTGCATGGTTGGACCGAAATACCACCAGCCGGCGGCGACGGTCCAGCCGGTGCCGAGCGCGTACAAAGAGTTGCCCACACAGTCGCCGGAATCCGGGCCGTGGCAAGTGGCGCAGCCGCAAGATCAAATGCTGCGTGGAAAATGGTGGGAGATTTTCAACGATCCGGAGCTAAACGCACTGGAAGATCAGCTGAACGTCAACAACGAAAACATCAAGCAAGCATTCGAGAATTTCATGGCGGCGCGGACGCTGATCGCGCAGGCGCGGTCGCAGCTGTATCCGACGATCGGCACGTCACCGGCGTACACGCGATCGCACACCTCGCAAAACGCATTCGGCGGAGCGGGCGCTGCGGGAGGCACGACGGCGGGAGCGGGGACGACGTTGAACCTGTTCAATCTTCCGGCTAGCGTGTCGTGGGAGCCGGATTTGTGGGGCAAGGTGCGCAACACCATTCATGAATATCAGTACAGCGCCCAGTTGAGCGCCGCGGATTTGGAAAACGAGAGGCTGACCGAACAGGCCACGCTGGCGTTAACGTTCTTCGAGCTACGAGGGCAGGATGCGTTAGAGAAGCTGTACCAGGACACCATCGAGGCGGACAAAAAGACGGTGGAACTTTCGCGAGCGCGTTACGAAACCGGGGTGGACACGCTGATTTCGTTGGTCGAAGCGCAGAATGCCTTGGACAACGCGATAGCCACGGCGACCAATCTGGAGATCGCGCGGGCGCAGTATGAGCATGCGATTGCGGTGCTGCTGGGGGTTGCCCCGGCGAATTTCTCGGTACCGGTGAGGCCGTTGAACGCGAACGCCCCGGTGATCCCGGTGGGGGTACCGTCGCAACTGCTAGAAAGAAGGCCGGACATAGCCGCGTCGGAACGCAACATGGCCGCGGCGAATGCGCAGATCGGGATTGCCACCGCGGCGTACTATCCGACGTTGACGTTGAGCGCGAGCGGAGGATTCGAAAGCAAGAAGGTTTCAAACCTGCTGACTTGGCCAAGCCGGGTATGGTCGGTGGGGCCCTCGCTTTCTGAAACCATTTTTGACGCGGGACTGCGGCGAGCCACGGTGAACCAGTTCATCGCCGAATACAATGCGGACGTGGCCAGCTACCGGCAAACCGTGCTGACGGCGTTCCAGCAAGTGGAAGACAGCATGGCGGCGGAACGGATTTTGGCGAAACAGATTGAGCAGCAGGAGGAGGCGGTGCGCTCGGCGCAAAAGTACCTGGAATTGGCGCTGGCGCGTTACCAGACGGGAGTGGATCAGTATTTGAACGTGCTGGTAGCGCAAACCACACTGCTTTCCGACCAGCAGACGCTGACCGGGCTGCACACGCAATACATGACGGCATCGGTGCAACTGATCGAAGCGCTGGGAGGAGGCTGGGATCGTTCGCAACTGCCGACCCCGGAGCAGGTTTCGCAGAAGGTGACGAAGACGGAAATCGAAGCGCCGAATCAGACGGGGGATCAGACGAAGCAGTGAGATGAGTGACAACGGAGGCGTTGGGAACCTGAAATTCCGTTAACCCAGCGCGGCGGCGGTGGAGCTATCTTAAGGACCATGTTCACCCATATGAAGAAGATTTGCGTGGCGGTTTTGGCGGTATTGGTATTTACGGTTTCATGCTCGTCGAAGAACAAGGAAGAAGAATCGGCGACGACGGTCAATCACGTTTCCTTGCAGTTGAACGTTCCGGCGAGTTTTCATTTCGTGGTCTACGGGGACACACGTTTCCATAATCCGTCGGACACCAAGCCGTCGAATGGAGAGGTGCGGCGAGCGCTGGTTACGGCCATCGATAAAGAGAATCCGGCGTTTATTTCGATCGGCGGGGATATTGTGTACACGGGGGAAAACAGCAAGGACTGGCAGGTTTGGGATGCCGAAACGGCGGTGTGGCGGGAGCACAAAATCACCGTGTATCCGGCGCTTGGCAACCACGATCTGAAAGGCAACCTGCAAAGCGCGTTGGGGAATTACTTCGAGCGCTATCCGGAAGTGCAGCAAAGCCGGTTTTACTCGGTGCGAATGGGGAACAGCGTGTTGCTGGTTTTGGACAGCTCGTTGGAAGAGCTTACCGGGCCACAAGGCGAATGGCTGCGAGCGCAACTGACAGCGATATCCGCGCCGGTCGACTTCGTTTTCTTCCTGTTTCACCACCCGTGCTACACGAGTTCGTCTGATGGAACGATCGGAGGCGGGCACTCAGCGCGCGCCGGAGAGCAAGCGTTGGCGCAATTCCTGGAGGAGCGGCAAGGGCATACGCGAGCGCGGTTTGTGGTGTTCAACGGGCACGTACACAATTACGAGCGGCAGGAACACAGCGGCGTGACGTATTTCGTGACTGGGGGCGGAGGAGCGCAGCCGTACGCGATCGTGCGCCAGCCGAGCGACCCTTATAAAGACAATGGGGTCAACTATCATTACTTGCTGGCGGCGGTAGAGCACAACCGGCTGATGATCACCATGCACAAACTGGAAATCAAAGATGGCAAGGAAATCTGGAGCGAGCCTGACGCGGTGACGATCAACGCTCCCGCGGCGCTTCCCGCAGCCGCGGATTGAGGAGAATTGACGAGAGTCGCGAGAGAGAAGAGAGATTCTTTTCGCAAAAGACGCGAAAAGAAGAAGAGGTCTTCGCTGCGCTCAGAATGACGTATTCATTTTTTGTTTGGGGACAAGACGCAACGGCGTGCGCAAAGAGCCGGCTGGAAGCCGGCGCTACCAAGGATGACGGAGGGCGGCCCGCCTCGCTTCCTGCGTCAGCGTAAACAGAAGGCGGGCCCTATGGACAAGCTGCACTCTGGATGACGGCCAATCGAAGCAAGCGAATTGCCGTATGATACGGACATGCGCCTGCTGCTGGTGGAGGACGACACGCGGATAGCCCGGTTCGTGGCGCGGGGCCTGCAGGAACAGTCGTACGCCGTGGACGTGGTGGGGAACGGAGACGACGCGCTGTACCAGGTGGAAATCAACGATTACGACGTGGTGATTCTGGATGTGATGATTCCCGGCAAAGACGGATTTGAAACGTGCCGGGGGATACGAGCGCTGGGAAAGCGCATGCCGGTATTGATGTTGACGGCGCGAGATGCGGTGGACGACCGGATCACCGGGTTGGACGCCGGCGCAGACGATTACCTGATCAAGCCATTTGAGTTTGGGGAACTGCTGGCACGGTTGCGAGCGTTGTTACGGCGGCCGAGGGATCTGCAGCCCGCGCGGATTTTGCTGGGTGATCTGGAACTGGATACCGGGTCGCAAACGGTGAAGCGGGGTAGCCGTTCGATTGCGTTGACGGCCAAGGAATACGCGCTGCTGGAATATCTGGCGCGGAATGCCAACCGGGTTGTGGGACGTACGGAAATCGCCGAGCACGTGTGGGACGAGTCATTCGATCCTTTTTCCAATCTGATCGAAGTGTACGTGAACCGTTTGCGGCGAAAGCTGGGAGAGAAAAACGGGGCGCCAGTGCTGCAAACGCGTCGAGGCAGCGGCTATATTTTGTGCGTTGCCAGTGAAGAGGATTCCGCGGGTCACCGGAAGAGCGCGGATTCGTCCACGGCGCGTCATTCGAGAAAGCCGCATGCTTGACTCGGTGCGGGTGCGGCTGACGCTATGGTACAGCGCGGTGCTGGCGTTGGTGCTGATTTGCCTGGCGGTGCTGAGCTACTTTTTGTATTGGCACAACATTCGGAAGCGCACCGATGGGGATATCCTGCAACTGGCGCAAGGATTCATCACTACCTTCAACGCGGAGCTAGCGGACGAAAGCGGCCCGGATGCGGTGAAGAACGCGGCGCGGGAAGCGATGCAGGAACACCACTTCCGCAATACGTGGTTCATTTTTCTGGACGACAGCGGCAGGGTACAACAGAGTTCGCTGGATTTGCCCAATGTGGATAGTCCGAAACCGGGGCTGACGGCCGACGTGTTTTCTTCCGACGCGTTCCACTCGCTGTCGGCAAGCGCATCGGCAGAGGCCGAACTACATACGATTCCAGGAAGGAAGGACAGATTTCGAGGATTGGCGTTGCCGCTGTCGGCCGTTGGACACGGGTACACGCTGGTGGTGTTGCAGTCGCTGCATGCGCAGAAGGAAATGATGAGCGACATTCTCGACACATTCCTGTGGGCCATTCCGATGGGCCTGCTGCTGGCCAGCATCGGCGGGTACTTCCTGGCACGCAAGAGCCTGGCGCCGATCGCCGCGATGGCCACACAAACTCGGGCGATCAGCGCGTCGAATCTGAGCCAGCGGTTATCGATCGCGAACGAGCGCGACGAACTGGGACAACTGGCGCAAACGTTCAATCAATTGTTGGAGCGATTGCAGGCGTCGTTCGAACAGCAGCGGCGGTTCATGGCGGATGCGTCGCATGAACTGCGCACGCCGGTGGCAATTCTGAAGGGAGAAACAGAGGTGACCTTGGCAAAGGCCGACCGGTCACCGGAGGAGTACCGGGAAACGTTGGGGATACTGCGGGAAGAGTCACAACGGCTGGCGCGCATCACCGACGATTTGTTCACACTGGCGCGCGCCGATGCCGGACAGTTCCCGCTGACGATTCGCGAGGCGTATCTGGACGAGATTGCGTCGGAAGCGTTGGTGCGGGCGAGGTCGCTGGCGTTGGCCAAGAAGATTCATCTTTGCTCGAAGAGCGAGGCGGACTTGCCCATTCAGGCGGACGAAGCATTGCTGGGACGGATGCTGCTGAATCTGCTGGACAACGCGATCAAGTATTCGCCGGCTGGAAGCACGGTGACCCTGGCGTGCCGGCGGCAAAACGATCATTACGAAATCAGCGTATCCGACAATGGGCCGGGAATTCCCGCGGAACTGCAGCCGCGGATTTTTGAACGATTTTTCCGGGCGGACAAAGCGCGTTCGCGCGCGGATGGCGAAACCGGCGGAGCGGGGCTGGGGTTGTCGATCGCACGCTGGATAGCGGAAGCGCACCAGGGAACCCTGGCGCTAACACGTTCGGATGCTACAGGTTCGGTATTCACGGCAACACTGCCGGCGCAGCATCGCGGTTAGGTGACGCGTGACTCGAACCAAGGTGTGAATTGACCTCGCGAACTCCGACGAATTCTCCTTAATCCTCAGCGTTAATCGTAGGTTTAGGTAGTCGGAAGTAGGCTGACACGTGGGTAGAGTGCGCGAACCAGGAAGCTGAAGACGGGTGTAGCGAATGGAGTTCGCGCGACGAGAGCCACGTAGAGATGAAGCTGCCGATCATTACGCGCATTGCTTGCATGCCGATATTTTTATTAGCAGCCACTGGAGCTAGGGCGGCGCAGCTGCCGGAAACGCCGGCTCCGCAGTTGGCGCTTGCAGCGCCGCCAGAAACGGCACAAACGGCGTCGGGGTCAACGACAACAACGGGAAAGGGGCCAATCCGGCTGACGTTGCAAGAGGCGCTGGCGCTGGCGCGCAAGAATGAGCCCACGTACCACGCGGCGGTGATGGCGGCCGGAATCGCGCGAGAGGATCGCGTGCAATCGCGCGATGCACTGCTGCCGACGGCGAGCTTCACGACCTCCGAGCTGTACACGCAGCCGAACGACAGTATTTTCCGGGTGCGGTACATCGCCAACAACGCGCCGCACGAATACGTGAGCCAAGGCAATGTGCACGAGCAGCTAGACCTGGCGTCGATGGCAGCGTACCGGCGCACGGCAGCATTGGCGGCGCAGGCGAAGGCCGAAGCAGAGATTGCGGCGCGCGGGTTGGTGGTCACGGTGATGCAGGATTATTTCAACGTAGCGGCGGCGGAACAGAAGCTGGCGACGGCCAAACGAGCCGCGGATGAGGGTGATCGCTTCCTGCAGCTAACCAAAGATTTGGAAACGGGCGGAGAAGTGGCGCACTCCGACGTGATCAAGGCGGAACTGCAAAAGCAGGACCGCCAGAGGCAGTTCGCCGAAGCACAACTGGCTTTATTGAATGCGCGGTTGGATTTTGCGGTGCTGGTATTCCCGGATTTCAATGACAACTTCGAATTGGTGGACGATCTGCACGCCAGCATTCCATTGCCACCGCGAACTGAATTCGAGGCAGAGGCGGCACACAACAATCCGGAGATCCGTTCGGCACTGGCGGCAACCCAAGCAGCCGGTCAGGAAGTGAACGCGGCGCGGTTTGGATATTTCCCATCGGTTTCGCTGGATTACTGGTATGGAATCGACGCGGAGACATACGCCACTTATACCGTGTATCCGCCGCCGGACGGCGGGAGAGTGCCCAATCTGGGTTCTTCGGCGCTGGGGACGCTGACGCTGCCGCTCTGGAATTGGGGCGCGACGCAAAGCAAGGTGCGGCAAGCGGAACTGCACCGCGAGCAAACCAAAGTGGAGTTGTCGTACGCGCAACGCAAGCTGCTTTCGGAGATGCGGTCGTTGTATTCGGAAGCGGAGACGGCGTTGAACGAGCTGGCGGGGCTGCAGCGCTCTTCGGAATTGGCGGCGGACAGCCTGCGGTTGACCACGCTGCGATATAAGGACGGAGAAGCAACGGTGCTGGAAGTGGTGGATGCGCAGACGACATTCGCGAACGCCAACAACAATTACCAGGACGGAGCGCTGCGCTATCGCGTGGCGCTTGCGAATCTACAGACTTTGACAGGGGTGTTGCCAACACCATGAAAGAGGCAAGAGATTTCGAAATGAAGCGCGAAGGGACCAGATGGTCCAGTGTGCTGGTGTTGTTGTTCGTGCTAGCGGGGTTCCAGGGCTGCGGCGGAGCGGAGAAGGAGCCGGAACCGGTGGTGGCGGTGCAGGTGACACCCGCAAAGCGAGGCGCGATCGAGCAAGTGATTACGGCGGATGCGGTGGTGTTCCCGTTGGAACAGGCGGTGATTACGCCAAAAATCACGTCAACGGTGGAGAAATTCTATGTGCAACGCGGTTCGCGGGTGAAGAAAGGGCAGGTGTTGGCGCTGCTGGAGAATGCCGATCTGGCCGGAGCGGAGGAGCAAAGTAAAGGCGAATACGAACAAGCGGAAGCAGGATATGCGACGACGACCGAGGCCAGCCTGCCGCAGCAGATTCAAAAAGCCAAACTGGACGCGGCAGAATCGCGGGTGGCGTTGGAGGCGCAGAAGCGAGTGTATGAAGCGCGCAAGAACCTGTTCGCGCAAGGGGCGATCGCACGGAGGGACGTGGAATCCGCGGAAGTTGCGTTTGTGCAGGCGAGGAGTCAGGACGACCAGGCGCAAAAGCTGTTAGGCGACCTGGAACGAATTGGCAAAGAGCAGGAATTGAAGTCGGCCTCCGGGCAATTGGCGGCGGCCAAAGGGAAGTATCTGAGCGCGAAGGCACAGATGAGCTATTCGGAGATCCGCAGCCCGTTCGACGGGGTGGTGACCGACAGGCCGCTGTACGAAGGGGAGTTGGCCACAGCGAATCAGGCGATCCTGACGGTGATGAACACGTCGAAGATGATCGCCAAAGCGCATATAGCCCAGACGGAAGCGGTGAAACTGAAGGCCGGGGATGAGGCGGAGATCCAAGTGCCAGGAGAGGACGAGCCGGTGAAGGGGCGAGTGATGCTAATCAGCCCGGCGTTGGATCCAGGGAGCACGACGATCGAAGTGTGGATCGAGGCGGTAAAGGCTGGGTCGAAAGTCAAAGCGGGAATGAATGTTGCGGTGGAAGCGACGGCGAAAACGGTGAAAGACGCACTGGTTGTTCCGGTAGCGGCGCTGTTCAAATCGGCAGAAGGGGCCGATTACGTTATGGTTGCAGGTTCGGACGGGAAAGCTCACCAAAGCAACGTGAAGGTAGGAATCCGAAACAAGGAAGAAGCGGAGATTCTATCGGGGATCAAGGAGGGGAGCCCGATTATCGTGGCTGGAGGTTATGGGTTACCCGACAACACCAAGATTACGGTGGAGTCAGCGCCAGCAGGCGATGGAAAGGGGCAAGGCGAGCCGGATGAAGGCAAGAGTTCGGGTGGTCCGAAATCTAACAGCGGCGCGCCGGCAAAAGAGAAAGAGTAAAGGGAATGAGTTCGCCAGTGGACCATGCGCAGGAAGCAGCGACGCCGGAAACGAAGTTGCCATGGTTTCAGCGGCTGTCGCGACCGATTCTGTTCCTGACGATCAGCCTGGCGCTGGTGGGAGCGTATTTGGCGTTTAGCATCCCGGTGGCGGTGTTCCCGAATACGGATTTTCCGCGAATCGTGATCGGGGTAGACAACGGGGTAACGCCGATCGATCAGATGCTGGTGACCATCACGCGGCCATTGGAAGAGGCGGTCAATAGCGTGCCGGGATTGCAGAAGGTGTGGTCCACGACGAGCCGAGGGTCGGCGGAAGTGGATCTGTTCTTCGACTGGGATTCAGACATGATCCTGACGCTGCAGCGGGTGGATGCGGTGGTGGCGCGGCTGCAAGCGGAGCTGCCGCCAAGCGCGAAAGTGGAAACGCACCGGATGACGTTTGCGGGTTTTCCGATCATAGGGTACAGCCTGACGTCGGATACGGTTCCACAGAGCAAGTTATGGGAGATTGCGACGTATGACCTGAAGCCGCGAATGAACCGGCTAGATGGGGTAGCGACGGTAGTGGTGCAGGGCGGGCGAGTTCCGGAGTTTCAAGTGACGCCCGATCCGGCGAGGCTGCTGAGCGCCGGTATTACCGTGCCCGACATTCTCGAGGCAATTCGGCGCACCAACCTGATCGATTCTCCGGGATTGATCGATCACGATCACCACCTCGTGCTGGGGCTGGTGAGTGGACAGGTGCGCACGCCGGAACAGATTGGACAGATTGTGGTGAAGAACTCGGCGGCGGGCCTGCCTATCCGGCTGGGAGACATAGGGAGAATTGCGCCGTCGGTGGCGCCGAGCTACACGCTAGTGACGGCGAACGGCAAACCGGCGGTGTTGGTGAATGTGAACCGGCAACCGACCAGCAATACGCTGCAAGTAGCCAACGAAGTACACGGGTTGATTCAGGAGCTCGCGCCGAGTTTGCCGGCGGGGGTGCATCTGGAGCCGTTCTACGACCAGTCGACGCTGGTGCGGGATTCCATAGGCAGCGTGCGCGATGCGGTGCTGGTGGGAATCATACTTTCGTCGGTGATTCTGGTGTTGTTCCTGAGGGATTGGGGAACGTCGTTGGTGGCGGGCCTGGTGATCCCGGTTACCTTGCTGATCACTTTTGTAGTGCTGAAGGTAACGAACCAGAGCTTCAACCTGATGACGTTAGGAGGGCTGGCAGCGGCGGTAGGGCTAGTGATCGACGATGCGATCGTGGTGCTGGAGAACATCGTGTTGCACCGGGACGCCGGACAGGGGCGAGTGCAAGCGATCCAAAGCGCGCTGCGGGAGTTAACAATTCCGCTGATCGGATCGACGATAACGCCGATTGTGGTGTTCGTGCCACTGATCTACATCACCGGTGTGACAGGGAGTTTTTTCCGAGCGCTGGCGATCACGATGACAGTAGCACTGCTGACGTCGCTGGTTTTGGCGCTTTGCTGGACGCCAACGCTCAGCCAGTATTTGGTGCGGCGGAGGGACACAGCGGGGAGCGCGAAAGAGGAGCCTGTAGATGTGTCGACGTTGTTGGCGGCGGAAGAGGCGCACCTGTCGGGCACATTCGGGCGGGTAGTGGATTTCTACGGGAGGGTGATGCAAGGGTTGTTGAGAAGGCCGGTGGTGCTGGCGGGAAGTTGCGTGGCGATTATTGTGCTGGCTGGGGTGTGCTACGACTTCCTGGATACGGGATTGCTACCGGAAATGGATGAAGGAGGTTTCATCCTGGACTACTACACGCCGCCCGGAAGTTCGCTGGGGGAGTCGAATCGCATTCTGCTGCACATTGAAGAGATTCTGCACAACACGCCGGAAGTGGAGAGCACCTCGCGGCGCACCGGGTTGCAGTTAGGCCCAGCGGCGGTGACGGAAGCCAACAACGGCGACTTTACGGTGAAGTTGAAGAAGGATCGCAAGCGGGACGTGGAAGAAATCATTTCGGATGTGCGCGCGGAGATCAAGAAGAGCGAGCCGGCCGCGGACGTGGAGTTTGTGCAGCTTCTGCAGGACATGATTGGAGACCTGACCAGTCAACCGGAACCGGTGGTCATCAAGCTGTTCTCGCCGGATGGCAAGCTGCTGAACGAAACGGCGCCAAAAGTGGGCGACGCGATTGCCAAGATTCATGGTGTTGTGGACGTGCTGGACGGAGTAGAGAACACCATCAGCGGACCGACAGTGACGTATCAGGTGAATCCGACAGTGGCGGCGCGGGCGGGGTTTACTCCCGAGGAAGTAGCACTGGACGCCTCGGCGGTGCTGGAAGGCGAACCAGCAATAACGCCGGTGATTCAGAATGACCGCGCGTATACCATCCGGGTGCGCTTTCCGGAGCAAAACCGGGCTTCGCTGGAGAGCATGAACAACACATTGCTGGCGAGCGCCAGCGGGCATGCGGCCACGCTGGGTTCACTGGCGACGATTTCGAGGGATCCCGGGGAGACGGAGATTCGGCGGGAGAATCTGCAACGGGTAGTGCAAGTGACCGCGCGGTTTGAGGGCTTGGATTTTAGCAACGGAATGGCGGCGGTGAAGAAGGCGGTGAGGGATGTGCATTTGCCATCGTCGATACGAGTGGAATACGGAGGGCTATACGCGGAGCAGCAAAAATCATTCGGGGACCTGTTGATGGTGCTGTTTCTGGCGTTGTTACTGTTATTTACGGTGTTGCTGTTTGAGTTTCGGACGTTCGCGGCGCCGACGGCGATTTTGGCATCCGCGCTGCTGTCGAGCTTTGGAGGATTTTTGGGGTTGTTGGTGACGAGGACCGCGTTCAATGTAGCGTCGTTCATGGGCATGATCATGGTCATCGGGATCGTGGCCAAGAACGGCATCTTGCTGCTGGACGCGGACCAACGCTTCCGCAAACTGGGATACAGTCCGGAAGTGGCGCTGGTGCAGGCAGGCCGGCGACGCTTGCGGCCGATTGTCATGACCGCGTTGGCGACGATCGCGGGGATGTTTCCGTTGGCGCTGGCGATCGGATCGGGGTCGCAAATGCTGCAACCGCTGGCGATCGCGGTGATCGGGGGACTGCTGAGCTCGATGGTGTTGTCGCTGATATTCACGCCTACGATTCACTACTATTTGGATCGGGGAAAGGGCAGCATGGCTGCGGCCTGATGCATTCAGGCAGGAAGACACGGGTCACTGGCAGCGAGTGGCGAGAAGGAGCGGCCAACCCTTTGCCGCCGAGGCGGACAGAATCCGCAAAGGGTAGGCCAGCCCTGGTCCCTTTCGAGATGGATCCACAAAGAAGCGTTGAGATCTAAGCGACAGGCTTCGGAGCGGAAGCGGCGAAGTTCAATGGGCCATGCGGCCAAAATACCTTTGCACCGCTTGAAGATACTGGCCCACTTTGCTTTTCAAATTCGACAAGCGCTCCGCACTCTCTTCGGGCTCGAAGTCTTCGATGTGCTTCAGCAAGGTTCCCTTTTCGTGGCCCTCGAATATCTGGATGATTAGGGAATATCCGGCAGGAGAAGACACCGTTCGCGGTGTGAGAAAAGTGAACGCCTCTGGGATGATAATTTTCTCGGACTCCAGTTCCCATTTCCCGACCTTCATTTTGTAGCGGGTCAGCCGCTCGCTTGCAAATGTGGTCTGAAACTCAATGCCTAGGTCCGGCTGGCTTTTGTTTATGAAATCAATGGCCGTCATCTCGGCAAACGCTGTTTCCCTGGAACAGGATAGAACGACTTGCTCACAGATTCTTGGCATGATGTGGTCCCCTTGTAACTCAGGCCCGTATACCACCCCAGAGCATAAACTTCCACGCTGCACATCACAGACAACCGTCAGTTCTGAGATTAGCCGCTAGATTCACTTTGAAGTTGATAGGCATACAAGGCCCCCGCGTGGCGGCGTTCGCGTCGATCGAAGCGGGGCGTTGGACACTGGTTTGTAATGCGGCATTCACCAAGCATTCACACAAGGTCAATTAGTATCGGCGCAGAGATTCCCGATGCATGTATTAATCGTCGAAGATGAGCCGGAGATGGCGCAGCTTCTGGCCAAGGGCTTGCGCGAAGAGCAGTTCGAGATCAGCCTGGCGCGCGACGGGCGCACGGCGCTGGAGAAGTCTGAACAGACGGACTTTGACGTGATCCTGCTGGACGTGATGCTGCCGCAGATGAATGGTTTGGAAGTGGCGAGGCGGCTGAGGCACCGCGAGCAGGACACGCCGGTGTTGATGCTGACAGCGCGGGATGCGGTTCCGGACATCATCAATGGGTTGAATGCGGGCGCCGACGATTACCTGACCAAGCCGTTTTCGTTTCTGGAATTGCTGGCGCGGATACGCGCACTGGTGCGGCGGCAGCAGATTCGGCGGAAGAACGTGCTGGAGCTGGGGGACCTGGTGTTGGACCTGACGACGCTGCGAGCGTTTCGGAAAGGCCAGGAGATCCACCTGTCGCACACGGAATACCGGCTGCTGGAGTTGCTGGTGCGAAATACGGGGCGAGTGGTGACGCGAGGAGAGATCCTGGGCACGATCTGGGGGCAGGGACGGGAAGTGACGGAAAATACGCTGGACGCGTTTGTGCGGCTGCTGCGGAAGAAGATCGACCAGGAGTTTGAGGTCAAGCTGCTGCACACGCACCGTGGATTTGGATACTCAGCCGAGGTGGGGAAGGGGCAGTGAAAGGCGCAGTGAAACTAACCATACGGGCGCGGCTGACGATTTTGTATTTTCTTGTATTGGCCGCATCGTTCGTGGCGTTCTTCTGGATTTGTGATTATGGATTCCGGCGTGGAATCGAAACCACGGTGAACGACGCTTCGCGCAGCAATCTGGAAATCGTCCAGCGAGTGCTGACGCTGTCAGCAAATAAAGGCACGCCAAAAATCGAGAAAGAGCTGGGGGAGCTGTCACAACTGTGGGCCAATGGGGCGATTTTCCAGGTGTCCGAAGGAGACGGCTCGTGGCTGTTCCGTTCACCGCGGTTTCTGCTGCCACAATCGCCGTTACCGGGGCCGCCAGAGCAAGGCGTGTCGTTTCTGACGCGCAATCTGGATAGCCAGCAATACCGGATCGCGCAGACGAGCGCGGAGATCAACGGACGGCAATTCCGACTGAGCGCGGCGGTACCGACGGAACCGTTCGATCAGGCGCTGGACCGGTTTCGGCTGATCGAAAAGCAGTTTCTGCCAATGCTGGTGGTGCTGGCATCGCTGCTGGGGTACTGGTTGAGCGGGCGAGCGCTGGCGCCAGTGAACCGGATCATCGAATCGGCGGAACAAATTGGATTGCAAAACCTGTCGCAAAGGCTGGAAGTGCCGAAAGCGGCAGATGAGCTGCAACGGCTGACGGTGACGCTGAATGCGATGCTGGAGCGCATCGAGTCGTCGGTGACGCGTATCCGGCAATTCACGGCAAACGCGTCGCATGATTTGCGGACGCCGCTTTCGCTGATTCGCACGCACGCCGAGTTGGCGTTGCGGCGAACGAGGCGGGAGAGTGAATACCGCGAATCGTTGGCGAGGATATTGAGCATTTCGGAAGAGACGACACAGTTGGTGGAAGCGCTGCTGACATTGGCGCGGGCCGATGCCCGAGCAGCGAATCTGCGGATGGTGGAGGTAGACCTGGCGCCGTTGCTACAGAAAAGCGGGCAGCAGGTGGCGGTGCTGGCGCAAACCAAGAATCTGGCGTTTACGAGTGGCTTAGCGGAAGGGCCAATGCAGGTGCACGGGGATGGCGCAGCGCTGGAAAGTTTGTTCCGCGCGGTGTTGGACAACGCGCTGAAGTACACGCCGAGCGGGGGATTTGTGCAGCTTCGGTCGCTGGTGAGATCGGGCGAAGCGATGGTGGAAGTGGAGGACAGCGGGGTTGGGATAGCGAGCCAAGACCTTCCGAAAATATTTGACCGATTCTACCGGGCGGACCAGTCGCGGTCGCGGGAAGTGCCGGGGTCGGGGCTGGGGCTGTCGATTGCGCGGTGGATCGCGGAGAGGCACAAGGGGCGGATCGAAGTGGAGAGCCAACAAGGGGTGGGTTCGCTGTTTCGGGTGGTGCTGCCGTTAGTATCGAAAGCTGGGCAAGGGGAATGGGAAGCGGGAGAAGAGGTTGATGCCCAGCCAGACGCCGCTGAAAAACCTTTCAGATGAAAGTCCTTTCAGGGCTTTTTTAATCACTTGTTTACCAACGTTCATCGGAGCTTAAGCAGATGCGGGCCTAATTGGGGCAAGCCAGTAGTCCTCGTGCTGTTCCCACAAACCGGTGGTAGGGATTTGGCCCGGGGTGTACAGGTTCAGGGCGCGAGTTCTGCGAAGCGCAAATCTGAAAACAGTGACAAAGCGTTTGCGGCAGGTGAGTCGAGGAATCGAGGCGCAAGGGCCGGCGGGAACAGCGAAGTCCGACGGGATGGCGTGTGCTAAGGCGGAAGTTCGAGGCGGAATTTTCTGGAGGTAACGTCATGACGAGAAGATTTGGCCAGTGGTTCACGATTCTGGCGGTGATGCTAGCGCTCTGTTCGGCGCAGATGTTGGTGGCGCAAACGGATAAAGGCATCGTGACGGGCCACGTTACAGACCCGTCCGGGGCGGTTTTGCAAGGGGCGCAAGTGGAGCTACAGCCGACGGGCATCACGGTGGTGTCCAACCAACAAGGCGGGTATTTCATCAACAACCTGCCTCCCGGCACGTACACGATCACGGTCAGCTATGTGGGGTTTGCGCTGTTCACAAAGTCAGTGAACATCACCGCGGGGCAGAGCACCATCGTAGACGTGAAGATGGAAGTGTCGTCGCAAAGGGATCAGGTAATCGTGACGGCACAAGCGGCTTCGGGCGAAGCGGAAGCGGTGAACCGAGAAAAGACGGCGGACAACCTGCTGAATGTCATGACCAGCGAAGTAATTACGTCGCTGCCGAATGCGACGGTCGCCGATGCGGTGGGGCGTCTACCGGGTGTCAGCCTGGAACGCGACGAAGGCGAAGGCAAGTACATTCAGGTACGCAGCCTGGAACCGCGGCTGACCAACGCGACGATTGATGGGGTGAACGTGCCGTCGCCAGAGCCGGGGGTTCGTGAAATCAAATTCGATGCGATGCCGGCAGACTTAGTGGAGTCGGTGGAGGTGAACAAGACGCTGCAAGCGAACATGGACGGGGACGGCATTGGTGGGTCGGTGAACATTGTCACCAAAACCGCTGGAGAACGCCCGACGGTTGATCTGTTCGGCAGCGGTGGCACCACGCCAATCATGGGAAACCGAAACGTGCTAATGGCCGGAGGAACCATAGGGCAGCGCTGGGGCACGGACAAGCGCTGGGGCGCGCTGATTGGCGGATCCTACGATTGGAATGGCCGGGGCATTAATGACATTGAACCAGTTCCGGACGTGGCGACGTTCGCGGACGGTTCGTCTACACGTTACTTCGATACGATAGACGTTCGCGAATACCAGTACAAACGCAGCCGGTGGGGACTCACGGGAAGCACCGACTACAAATTGGGAGAGGGGTCAGACATCTACATTCGCGGCATTTATTCGAGCTTCCACGACTTTGGCGACAAATGGGTGTACACCCTGACCGACAACACCCAGGGAGTTTCGTTGTTGAGCGCGAATGGTTGTCAGAGCAGCGGAGGAGTGACGGTTGCCCCTTGCACGGGCACGCCGGTTTTCAAGGAATCGAATCGGGTGCCGATTTTCAACATTGGGAGTTTGCTGCTGGGCGGGAAACACGTTTTGGCGACCAGCTGGATCTCCTGGGATGTATCGGTGTCGCGTTCCGAGCAACTCAAGTCTGGGGGAAACGAGGGGGCGGACTGGGCTTCCAACGATACGAACAGCTCCTGCCAATTCAGCCCGGCGTTAACCAAGAGAATATATATTCCACAGTGGACGCCCAACTGCTTCAGCGAAGCGTACCAACCCGGGAACTACAGCCTGACAGACATTACGACGTCGTTTGGGAAATCGCCGCAATTGAACTTACAGTTCGCGGGTGCGGTGGGCAAGCGCTATCACGTGGGTTCGCATCTGGCGACGATTGAGGTGGGCGGAAAATTCCGCAACGGGCACAAGTTCGACGATTCGTATACACCGGTTTACGACCCGAATGGATCGATATCGATGGTGCCGTTCATTGGGCGGTTCAAAGACAACAACTATTACTCGGGCAATTATCAGCTTGGGCCGACGACCGACTGGGCCAAGGTGATCAACTACCTGAACGCCAATCCGTCGCAATTTACGCTGCAGCCAGGAACGGTAGGACCCAATCCCGGGAATTTCGATTTAGTGGAGAAGGTGTCTGCCGGATACGTGATGAATACCATCGACTTCAACAAGTTTCGATTTGTGGCGGGATTGCGCATTGAGGGAACGGACCTGACTACCTACACGTATCAGTGCGATACCACGTGCTTAGCAACTCCTACGCAACAAGGAAGCGTGTCACTGAAGCTCAACGGTTCGTACGTAAATTACTTGCCGAGCGCTTCGGTAAGGTACGACCTAGGCCACGACTCCGATATACGGGTGGTATACAGCCGGGCGCTATCCCGGCCGGACCCGCAAGATATAGCGCAGGCCTTCAGCGTCACGATCAATCAAAACCCGAATCTGCTGTCGCTGGGGAATGCGAATCTGAAGGCCGAGAAGGCCAACAATTACGATGTGCTCTGGGAGCACTACCTGAAGCCTTACGGGATGATTCAGGGCGGGTTCTTCTACAAGCAACTGTATCTGCCGATCGTCAATCAAGAGACTTACAGGACGAATTACAACCCGGATCCGAGCAACCCGCTGTATCCAACAGGAGATTGGCTGATTTCGCAAGCGCTGAATGCCGGGAGCGGTTGGGTTGGCGGGTTTGAATTAGCTTACTTGCAACGGTACACGGCGCTGCCGGGGGCGCTTGGGGGCTTTGGGCTGTCGGCGAATTATACGTGGACGAATTCAGCCGCCTGCGGATTACCCGGGCGCTCGGATTGTCCGAGACTGCTGCGGCAGGCGCCGAACCTATTTAATATCAGCCCGACGTTCGATCATGGCCGGCTGAGTATACGGGTTGGTTTGACTTATAACGACCACAGTATCTACGCGTACCAGTATCAGGACGGAACCGGGAGCAGCAATCCGGCCACCGGCGGGGCCGGAGCAACACCTGGCGGCCTGTATGGCCCATTCGGCGACAATTATTTGTACTCGCATTTACAACTGGATGCCCAAGGCAGCTATCGACTGAACTACGGGTTCACTGTAATGGCCTACGGGCTCAACCTGACCAACGAGGTGTTTGGTTTCTACAACGGCTCACCGCAATACATGGTGCAGCGCGAATATTATGGGCCGACGTTCGCGGCCGGTTTGCGCTGGTCACCGACACACGAGAAGTGACAAACGGCTGCGGGGGAGAGGTTCAGCGGCAGCGTAAGTGAGTTCTGGGAACAGGCTGGAGCCAGGTCTGTGCGCTCGTGGACATTGAGCCTGACTGGCGAATGTAAAGGGAATTTCACCGGAGAATTTAGGTCCCGTTTAGGTGCGACCGGATATGAAGGTCGCAGTGTAAGGAGGACCCATGAAGAGAATTGCGGCATGGCTTTGCGGCGCGGTGGCACTGTTGGCGATTACGGCATACGCCGCAGTGAACTATCAGCCGTTAAAAAAGGTAGCAGTGCCGGGCACCGATCGTTGGGATTACGTAACGGTGGATGATGAGGCGCGACGGGTGTACGTTTCGCACGCGACGCAGGTGGACGTGTTGGATGCGGATGCGTTAACAGTGGTGGGCACAATCCCCGACACGCCGGGTGTACACGGGATAGCCATAGCGCCGGAGGCTGGAAGGGGCTACATATCGGCAGGAAAAGCGGACGCGGCGATCGCGTTCGATCTGAAGACGCTGAAGCCGCTCGGGCAAATTAAAGTGGGGAAAAAGCCGGACGCGATTATTTACGAGCCGTTGACGAAACGCATTTACGTAATGAATGGCGACAGTGACAGCATCACGGTACTAAACGCAGCGGATGGGGCGGTGACGGGAACAATTGCGCTGGGCGGCGGTCCGGAATCCGCGGTGTCTGATGGACGCGGGAACGTGTACGTGAACCTGGAAGAGCAAAACGAAACGCTGCACATCGACGTGAACACCATGAAGGTGAAGGAGCGGTGGCCCCTGGCGCCTTGCGCTACGCCAACAGCCCTGGCGATGGACAGGGAGAGTCGGCGGCTGTTTGTGGGCTGCCGGAGCAAGCTGCTGGCGGTGCTCAACGCCGATAACGGGAAGGTGGTGTTCACGGCGCCAATCGGGGAACGGGTGGACGCGGCGGCGTTCGATGGAAAGGCGCGTTTGGCGTACCTGTCGACCGGAGATGGGCGAGTTTTTGTGTTTCGACAGGAGTCGCCGGACCAATATTCCGTAGCTCAGGAAATCACAACGAGGGCGGGAGCAAAAACCATGGGGTTGGATGCGAAGACCGGGAATCTTTTTGTGCCCACGAGCGAAAACGGATCGATGCAAGTGCTGGTGCTGGCGCGCCAGCCGTAGGACGCAGGAACGTGTTCCGTGATTGGTGTCCCGTGGGCCGTGGCTGAGTTCAGCCTGAGGAAGATCACAAAGGCTGGGGTTCCTTGTCTTTTTCCTTGCGGGACTGGCCCAGATATTTTTCCAGAAATTTACGGGCCAAATCCTGACCGCCCAGGCCGAAGGCAATGGCCAGGCCCAACATGGCTGCTCCGAAGATGATAGAGAATGCCGAAATTACGGCTTGACTGGCCAAGCCGAGTTCTTCCAGGGCCATGGTGATGGTCAGAATCCAGATCACGAAACGAATAGCCCAGCTGATGATCCTGGCGGAAGTGTAACCTGCATTGACGGCGGCGAGCAGGGCGGCGCGGGACAGGAAATTGGCGATGGCGATGCCGAAGAAGAAAATCAAGATGGCGATGAAAATCTCGGGCAGAAAGCGCAGCAGACGGGAAATCTGCTCCTGAAGACTAGGCACGCCGAGGACGCTGAGTCCGATCAAGATAAAACCGAACCAGGTGACCCAGAATAAAGAACGGCTCAACAAATCGGTCATGCCCGGGAGATGGGCCATGCGGAGAACGCGGGAGGCGCCGGCCTCCTCGGAAACGCGGTCGAGGCGGGTGAGCCGGAGAATAGTACGCAAGACGTACTTGAAGACGAAGGCGACCAGCAAGCCCACGGCGATAATGATCAGCATGACCACGAAATGGGGGAGGAATTCGGCAATCATGCGGACGAAATTGCTGTAAGCCTGCTCGAGCCCCTGGATGATGGTGGCTTTCATGATTTCACCTCAGCTTTGGCGTTCCATCTCTCCTTCAGATACGGTTTCTGTAATTCGAATTCGGAGCAGAGCATCTCGTCGGCGGCTTCGATTTCGGCCGGGGAGGAATCGGTATGTTGGACCAAAAAGGAGTGGGTCATGCCGCGGTACAGGGGAGCTAAAGCCTGGATGAGGTGGTCGCGGTTGATGACCGCGCGGTGATAAGCAGCGGCGAAATCGTAAACAGTTCTGACCCACAGGTCGGCGTTGAAGCGAAACTTTCCTTCCTCGATGGAGACCATGTTTTTTACTTCCGAGTGGGTTTCTGGGTCGAGAATGGAACTCAAGATGGGAGCGAGATCGGTGACGCCGGTGCGAAACATCTCGTAAATTCTGTGGCGATCCATCTGGGTGGGTTCGGAGGTAAGTTTTTGAGTGGTGCCAAGAGTGGGCGCGGGTTGTGAGCCGTCACGCTCCATCCAGAGGGATTGTTGTTGTTCCAGGCACCAGAAGAGAGTGCCCACGGTTTCGCGAAGGATTTCGACGATGTCGGCGGACGCGCCGGGCAAAGGCTGGAGCTTCTCGCCGAGATAAACCTGACAACAGCGAAAATCAGGAGTGTTGGCGCGGATGGCCATCCAGGCTTCGGGCCGGGCGCGGATGGGTTCGTCGTGCCAGACATCCTGATTGAGGGAGTGGGAAGCAAGACGGCCGGAGAATCCCCATTCGGCGGGGAAGATTTCCCGAATCTCGCAGCCAAAAACGGCGCGACTCATGGGATAGAGGAGATTGCGGATCAAGAGCCCCTGATACTTGTGGCGGCTGTAGAGAGGAGCGACCAGATCGAAGTTGTCGCGGTAAACGGGGCCCAGCAGCTTGGTGATCCAGTCGGCAGAGAGATTGGGGGTGAACGGAGAAACGACAGCGCAGGCCTTGGCCTGCAACAAATCGGCGCAGGCCAGAATGGTTCGCAAGGCCAGACCGGGATGAGGAGAGGCGGTAAAACCCGCGGTGACCTGATGGATGGTGCGTAGAGAAGTGAGACCATGCAGGCGGGGACGGTTGAGTTCGGGATTAGCAGGGACCACGGGCAGGCCATTGGGATGATTTACGCCATCGTCCATGAGAACAATAACCACGCGCTGGCGAACAAACTGCTGCTGAAAGCTCTGGGAAATGGCTTGCACGACGGAGGCGAGAACGTCGGTGGCGGCGGAGGAGGACACGCCGACAAGCAGATCGACTTCACCAACGCCGATTAACTGGCGAAGTAAATCATCGGGTAAAAAAGTTTCGTCGGCCACGATACCTAAACTATCCCTGTGAAGTAAGCCAGCCAAAGCCAGCGCACCGAATGAGGATGCTGGGCCACTCGATCATATCCGGCGCAGGTGAAACCAGTAAAACTGATAGGGCCCGAGAGTGAGCAGGTAGGGCAAAGTGCCGAAACGGGGAAACAGACTGCGGCCAAACATTTCGATAGGCACGTAACCCTTATATCTTGGCACATCCAGTTCCACAGCCTGAGCGGAATTCGACAAATTATTGACCACCAGAACAATTTCGTTGCCGAATTGGCGAGTATAGGCCAGAACGCGGTGATTGGAAGGGGTGAGAAATTCCATGGTACCGCGGCTGAATACGCGAAAGGCATTGCGGACCTTAATGAGAGACTGCATCCAAATGAGCAGAGAATGCCCGGAGCGCTCTTGTGCGTCGACGTTGACGGCCTGGTAACCGTAAACGGGATTGGAGATTAGGGGCGCGTAGAGGCGCTCGGGGTCAGCGGTGGAGAAGCCGGCGTTGGTGCCACTGTTCCACTGCATGGGAGTGCGCACGCCGTTGCGATCGCCAAGATAAATATTGTCGCCCATACCGATTTCGTCGCCGTAATAAACGATGGGAGTGCCGGGCATGGACATGAGGAGGCCATTCATGAGTTCGATGCGCCTGCGGTCGTTGTCCATGAGCGGAGCAAGACGGCGGCGAATGCCGCGATTGATGCGCATGGACTTGTCCTTAGCGTATTCGTCGTACATGTAATCGCGCTCGATTTCGGTGACCATCTCGAGGGTGAGTTCGTCGTGATTACGGAGAAAAATGAACCACTGGCAGTTTTCGGGAATTTGGGGAGTCTGTTCGAAGATGTCGACAATGGGCTTGCGGTCCTCGAGTTTGATAGCCATGAACATGCGAGGCATGAGCGGGAAGTGGAAGGCAGCATGGAACTCATCGCCGTTGCCAAAGTAGGCGCACACGTCGGCGGGCCACTGGTTGGCTTCGGCCAGCAGCATGGATCCGGGATAAGCCGAATCGAGGCGGCGGCGAAGTTCGCGGATAATGGCGTGAGTTTCGGGCAAATTTTCGCACAGGGTGCCTTCGCGTTCGACAAGATAAGCAACCGCATCGAGACGGAAACCGTCGACGCCCAGCTCCAGCCAGAAGCGCATCACCTCCCAGACGGTTTGGAAGACGGCGGGATTGTCGAAGTTGAGATCGGGTTGATGGGCAAAAAAGCGGTGCCAATAGTAGGACTTGGAAATGGGATCCCAAGCCCAATTGGAAGTTTCGGTGTCGACGAAAACGATGGGAACACCCTGGTAGCGGGTATCGGTGTCGCTCCAGACGTACCAGTCGCGTTTGGGATTGTCGCGAGAGCTGCGAGCGTCCTTAAACCAGGGATGCTGGTCGGAAGTGTGGTTGACAACCAATTCGATGATGACGCGAATGCCGCGCTCATGAGCGGCGGCGAGAAATGTTATGAAGTCCTCGAGTGTTCCATAGGAAGGATGCACGGAGGTGTAGTCGGCGATGTCGTAGCCATCGTCACGGAGCGGCGAAGGGTAGAAGGGCAGCAGCCAAATGGCAGTGACGCCGAGCTGCTGGAGATAATCGAGCCTTTCGGTGAGTCCTGGAAAATCGCCGATGCCGTCGGAGTTGCTGTCGAAGAAGGTGCGGACGTGCAGCTGATAAATGACGGCATCTCTGTACCAGAGATTATTTCGCGGTGGCGGCAACGAGGTCTCTCCGAATTCCGCAGCATTCCCCTAACGCAAAGAAGAATGGGAACTTCAACCGGGCCGAGGGGAAGCAATCAGCCGAGCTTTCAAAGATAGCGTGTCTGGAGCGGCAAGTCATCCTGGATCGCGGCGGGTCGTAGAAAATTAACTTTGCGAAAGAAGCAGGGCCTGGCGGGCTTCGTTGGAGAGGCGGTCATTAGCGGAGGTGGAGACCAAGGAAGGCAGGGCCTGAACCTGGGTGATTGCGGCAAGCTGACTAGCGAAGGGAGTGCCGTAACGCGCTGCGGGCGGCGTAAAAGCCGCACATGCCGTGCACGCCGATACCCGGAGGAGTCGAGGAAGAGCAAAGATACAGGCCGGGAATAGGAGTGGAGTACGGGTCCAGGCGAACGACGGGGCGCGTGAACCACTGGCCGATGGTGGCCGCACCCCCGCCAATGTCACCTCCAACGATGTTGGCATTGTGGCGCTCAAGGTCGGCGGGGAACATGACATGGCGGGAAATGACGCAATCGCGAAAGCCAGGAGCGAAACGCTCAATCTGGCGCTCGACGGGCGCGCTCATGTCGGCAGTGCAACCGTTGGGAACGTGGCAGTAGGCCCAGAGGGTATGAAGACCCGCGGGCGCACGGGTGGAATCGAACAAACTGGGCTGGACCAGAAGCACATAGGGTTTGTCGTGGATGCGGCCGTCATTGGCGGCGCGTTCGGAGTCAGCAATTTCCGCCAAGGTGCCACCGATGTGCACGGTACCGGCGCGAGCGCATTCGGGGGCACGCCACGGCACAGGCGCACGCAGAGCGAAATCTATCTTAAAGACACCGGGACCATAGCGATACGCTTGCAACCTGTTTCGGTAGGCAGTGGGCAAGCGCTGTGCCGCGATTTTCAGAAGCTGGCGCGGGGTGAGGTCGCAAAGGATGGCGCGAGACGGAGGAAGCTGAGCGAGCGATTCGATGCGCGTGGCAGTAACAATTTCACCGCCCAAGGAGCGGAGATGCGCGGCAAGAGCGTCGGCCAAGTTTTGAGAGCCTCCGGTGACGACGGGCCAGCCGACGGAGTGGGCGCTGATCATCAGCCCCATGGCGAAACCGGCGGTGGCAAGACTGGACAAAGGAAGCATGCTGTGCGCGGCGGCTCCGGCAAACAGGGCGCGGGTACGTTCGGAGGAGAATTGGCTTTGGGCGAGACTGGTGGCGCTGCGAATGGCGCTGATGCCAAAGGCGGCGAGCAAGAACGGATGATGAAAGCCAATGGGGCGCAAGATCGCGTCCATCAAGCGATCGCTAGCACTGACGAAGGGCTGGAAAAGTTTTTTGTACGCGTTGGCATCAGGCCCGAGAGCTTTGGCGGTGGCTTCGACGCTGCGTTCGGCGATGACCGCAGTGCCGTCGTCGAGCGGATGGGCAAAGGGCGCTTGAGGATGAGCAAATTGGACGCCGTGGCTGGCGAGAGGCAGGGTCTTCAAAAAAGGAGAGACGAGTGCGAGGGCGTGGACAGTGGAGCAGACGTCGTGGATAAAGCCGGGCTCGGTGAGCGCGGCGGAACGCATGCCACCGCCGATGGTCGATTGCGCTTCGTAAACGCGCACGGACCGGCCAGCTTGCGCGAGAACGATGGCGGCAGCGAGGCCGTTGGGACCCGAGCCGACGACGACGGCGTCCAGCGAGGCGCGGTTGAACACGTAGTGAGTGTGCAAGAGGCAGGGGTTAGAGGCAACAGCGAGGATGAGGAGACCAAAGAACGGGAGCAGCGGCTCGCGAACCGTTGTCGTGTTATACCTGCGATTTTCGATTACTACGCTAGGGGAGGAACTCGCGAGGCGCAGACACAAAAGCGGTACATAGAAACAGGGCGGAACCAGATCGAGGAGCTTGCGAACTTCACAATCAACGCTTTCAGATGAAACTTGGCGATGAAAAAAACGCAGCGCATCGCGGTCTTGAACTCGCTTTAGGCATGAGCTTGACTTCGGCACATCTGGCGTGCAGAATCGCGGCCTCACTCCCCGGCATTTTCCTGGTGTGGTCCAAATATTCGCCTGGCAAAAACAAACGCTGAAAGGCTTTCGAAAGGAGAAATGAGGAATGAGTACAGCATCACGGCCAACCTTGGACATGGATAAACTGAACGCTTTCATTGGGAGATTCGTCGGCGACTTAGGGGCGGCGGTCCACGCGGGGATGGTGGTCATCGGAGAGAAACTCGGATTGTATAAAGCGCTGGCGGAGAATGCGATGACCTCGGCGGAGCTGGCTGCCAAAACGAAAACCGACGAGCGGTACGTGCGGGAGTGGCTGGCGTCGCAGGCGGCCGGGGGCTATATCACGTACGACGAGAAGAGCAACAAATTCAGTTTGAGCGAGGAGCAGGCGTTTGCGTTGGCGAAGGAGGACAGTCCGGCGTACTTGCCGGGAGCGTTTGAGCTAGCGCTGGGATCGCTGTCGGCGGTGCCGCGCATAGCCGAGTCGTTCCGCACGGGAGCAGGAATGGGCTGGCACGAGCATGAAGACGGAGTGTTTCACGGATGCGAGAAGTTCTTCCGTCCCGGATATGCGGCGAACCTGGTGAGTTCATGGATTCCGTCGCTGCGGGAGGTGAAAGACAAACTGGAGGCGGGAGCAAAAGTGGCCGACGTGGGATGCGGAAAAGGGGCGTCCACTTTATTGATGGCCAAAGCGTTTCCGAAGTCGAAGTTCTACGGATTTGACTATCACGACAAATCGATCGAGGGCGCGCGGGAATCAGCGAAACGGGAAGGAGTGGCCGAGCAGGTGGCGTTCGATGTGGCGAAAGCCAAGACATACCCAGGGGAAAACTATGATTTCGTAGCGGTGTTCGATTGCTTGCACGACATGGGAGATCCGGTGGGAGCGGCGGCGCACGTTTACCAGTCGCTGGCCAAAGATGGAACGTGGATGATTGTGGAACCGTTTGCCAGCGACGAACTGAAAGACAACCTGAATCCAGTGGGCCGCGTGTACTATTCGTTTTCCACGCTGCTATGCACGCCGTGCTCGAGGTCGCAGGAAGTGGGGCTGTGCCTGGGTGCGCAAGCCGGGGAAGCGCGCATACGAGAGGTGGTAACTGCGGCGGGATTTACGCGTTTTCGGCGGGCCGCGGAAACACCGTTCAATATCGTGTACGAAGCGCGGCCGTGAAGAATTGAGCCAGGTCACGGGCTGGCGGCGGTTCGGGACGGAAGCAGCTGATGGGGATGGTTTGGCCCCGCGTGGGGTCTGATGTAATCGATTGCGGCGATTAGGGAAAACGCAGAGAATCATGGCGGTTCTCTGGCGATGCAGCGTCTTGTACTGATTCCAGGATTACTTTGCGATGAAAGACTGTGGGACGAGCAGATCGCACCGTTGGCGGAGCGCGCGGAAATCAGCGTTGCGGACATCACGGGGCAGTCGACGATCGCGGAGATGGGAGCGGCGGTACTGAAGCAGCCGGCGCAGAGTTTCTGCCTGGCTGGATTTTCTTTGGGCAGTCAAGTTGCGCTTGAGATTATGCGGGTGTGCCCGGAGCGAGTGGAACGACTGGCGCTGTTGAGCGCGACTCATGGCGGACTGCTGCCGGCGGTGGAAGCAGCGATACGGCAGGCGGTTGAAGTGATCGAACGAGAAGGTCTGGACTGTTACCTGGAGCAGGTTTATCCCAGCTACGTTGCACCGGCCCGGGTGAACGATGAATCGCTAAAGCGCACTTTCATGGCGATGGGGCGAAGGGTCGGCAAGGATGCGGGTGTGCGGCAGATGCACGCGCTGCTGTCGATCAAGGCTCCGTTTCGAAATGTGGAGCAGATTCGTTGTCCGACGCTGATCCTGGGGGGAAGAGAAGACCGGCGCACCACACCGGAAGCGCATCAACTGCTGAATGAGGAGATTCGGGGATCGCAGCTAGTGATGGTGGAAGGTGCGGGACATTTCACACCGCTGGAGCAACCGGGAATGGTGACGGGGGCGCTGCAACGATGGATGACGTGACAGGTTGGCTTGCTTGCAGAAACACCAAGCCGCCGGCCTTATGGTTTTTGCGTGGATCGATGGCAGTCTTAGGAATTTGCGCAACCACGTAGAAGAAACGGTGCCCCTGGAGGGGAGTCGAGAGAACTTCAGGACGCGGGCTGGTGATTGTGCTTGGTTTTTTCCCGCTCGATCCATTCGCGGATATACGAGGGACAATTGCGGAGCTGGATGCCGCTGAGCTCGCAGCAGGTCAAAAAGGAGACCGCCAGTTGGTCGACGAGCCGGAGGCTCTCTAGATCCAACTCAATTTTCTGATTGGCAGTCTCGTGCGAGCAGACCTCGCGTTGGAGTTCGAACAGCTCCTGGCCCTCAATCCGGCCACTGAGGCTGAGGACCAAATGGTCACCGTCCGTCAGTTTTCGGAGTTTCCACATGTGTTTGTCGGGGTCCTTTCCCCAGGGTTCGTTGCGCAGCGAGGATGGTAGTAACAAGCGACACGAATCACCGGTGCGCTGGGCTGGCGGGGATAGAAGGAGCAAGCGGGCTGCCACTCTAAATGTAACAAAACAAGACGGATAAGTAGGGGGCGGGTCGCGAAGCCTTCGGGATTTTTCGAAAGTTCGTGAAGGAATTGTGAAGGAGAGCGAAGGGACGCTAGCTGGTTTGGAAGCGGCGCTTATCGATTTTCAGCGTTTTGATCTTGGAATCGAGAGTGGAAGCGGGGATACCCAGCTTAGCGGCAGCGCCAGAGGGTCCAGAAACACGGCCGCGAGCTTCCGCCAAAGCCGCTTCGATGCGTTCCTTTTCCTGATCGACCAGATCCTCGCGCAGAGGGCGGCTGGAGCTTGGGCGCACCGAAAGCCAGCTTTCGTCGACAGAAAATTCGCTGGAATCACAGACGATCACGGAGCGCTCGATGACGTTCTGCAACTCGCGGATATTGCCGGGCCAGGAATAGGATTGCAGGAGGGACAAGCTTTTCCTATCGATGGCGGTGATTTTCTTTCCTATTTTGCTGGCATAACGGTCGATGAAATATCGCAGCAACAAAGGAATGTCCTCTTTACGTTCGCGAAGCGAGGGCACCTCTACGGGGAAAACGTTGATGCGGTAATAGAGGTCGCTGCGAAAGGTGCCGGCGGCGACGGAGGCGGGCAGGTCGCGGTGAGTGGCGGTAATTACGCGGACGTCGGCACGAATCGGGCGGGTGCCACCGACACGATCGAATTCGCGTTCCTGCAAGACACGGAGGAGGGCCACTTGGGTTTCCGGGGTCAACTCGCCGATCTCGTCGAGGAAAATGGTGCCGCCTTCAGCCAGCTCAAAGCGACCAAGGCGCCGCTGCAGCGCCCCGGTGAAGGCGCCCTTTTCATGGCCGAACAGTTCCGAGGCGATCAGATCGCGCGGGATCGCGGCGCAGTTGACGCTGACAAAAGCGCGAGAAGCCCGCGGGGAGCGCTTGTGAATGGCCCGGGCAACGAGTTCTTTGCCGGTACCGGTTTCGCCGGTGATGAGCACGGTGGAATCGCTGGGAGCGACCTTGGAGACGCGGGAAAGGACAGCGAGGAGAGCGGGAGAGGTACCGACGATTTCTTCGAACATGGAAGCTTTGTCGATTTCCTCGCGAAGGGCGAGGTTTTCGCGTTGGGTGCGATCCTGCGCGAGCTTCTGTTGGTCGATGTCGGTACGGACACCGCACCAGCGGATCACGTTGCCGTTTTCGTCGCGAAGGGGATTGAGGCGATAGAGAAACCAGTGATACTCGCCATCGTGCCGGCGCATGCGTACTTCCATCTCAAAGGACTCGGAGCCGGCCATGGCGCGCTTAATCCCGGTCTTGAGCGCTTGCACGTCGTCGGGATGAACCACCAGGTCCAAAAACTCCATCGGGGGTTTTGGCGGAATGGGCCCGAAGTACTCCTGAGCCGCGCGGTTTCCGTAGGAGACGTTGGCATCGGCTTCCCAAATGAACATGTGCAAAGGGGCCAGGTCGATGACTTGTTTTAGTTCACCGGCGCGCTTTTGCTCGGCAGCTTGCGCCTGCTGAAGCGCCTCAAATGCCTGAGCGTTGGTGATGGCTACGGCGGCCTGGTTTGCAAACATGCCTAGCCAGCCAAAATCCTGCTCGGTAACCAGTTCGCGGCTGAAGATCACCATGACGCCAAGAATTTTTCCGCGAGAAATCAGAGGTTGCCCGGCAAAGCTACGAATCCCTTCCTTGTTGGCCCATTCCGGACGGAGAATCCACTCCTTATCCTGAGAAACGTCCTGGATGAGGATCGGTCTGCCGGAGACACCGATAATGTCAAGCTTTCGATTGCCGATGGGAATGCGCTGGAAGTAGCGGCCCTGGATCGAGCACCAGTGTTCGGTCTGATCTTTCGAGGTTCCAGCGCTGGCAGCCAAGTGAAGGCATTCGCGATGATCGGCGCACTCCAGGCGGAGGAAGCATCCCTTCTCGCAAAGGTCGCCGGGGCCGCGGAGCCAAATACGGGCCAGGGCGACGCCAGGCTGGGCAGCCAGACCACGAACAATAGATTCAAGAACATCGGTGGCCCGGTGCTCACCGGCAACTTGAGCGGCAAGGGAGAGCAAGGGTTCGGCGCGCAAAGCGAAACTCCGTCACGTGGCGGATTTTACACCTTGCGGATGCGGGAGTACATTCCGAGGGAGCAGGCACTGGGGGAGAGTTTTTTCGGCGAGCGGGGAGACAGGTGAGAGCCGCAGCCATGCCCGGTGATCAAGAAGAGAATCACCGGGCAAGGGTTGCGGGTTAGAGGTTATTGGGAAACGGCCTCAATGATGAAGAGGCCCAACTGATTGTTGTCCACTTCAATGGCGAGCACGGACGAGTCGTTGATGGGGTAGTAGCCAAACTCGGGAGTGCCGGGCACAGTGGTAGTGGCGTTCAAGCCATTAATGGAGAACAGGCCCTGTGCGGAATTAGTGGTACCGGAGAGAGATCTGCTGGTAATCGGAGTGCCACTAAAGACGTTGTAGTCGGTGAATCCGGTCCAGTTTAGAGAACTGTCCAGAGTGACTGGGCCGACTGCGGCCCAGACCAGGAGGTTGGTGGTTCCGGCGAAACCCTGTGCAGCGATGGCGTACTTGCCGGGATTCACTTGGCTGGCGGTCTGCTGGAAGGCGGGACCGCTGGAGCCCTGGATAGAGTCGCCGCCGACCTCGAGTGCGTTGCCGTTGCCGTCCAAGTACAACTGGAAGGCGAACGGTCCGTTGCCGATGTTCGAACCAGAAACGGTGACGTTGCTCAGCGCCACCCGACCGAGGGAATCAACGGCCCAGTTGCCACCGGTGATCTGCAACCCCTGATCCGAACCGACATCGCTGTAGGCCAGACGGCCGGAGACGGTGCCGTTGGAGTTGAGAGCAAATCCTCCGGCAAAGGTTGCGGTGCCGTTAGCGGCATCTTCGCCGGCAGCCATGAAAACGTAAGTAACGCCACCGACGGAACTGGTTGTAAAGGTTCCGGTGTTGGCGCCTTGGCCCAAGGCGGTGCCTCCGAGTGTACCGCCGAGAGTGTCGGTTGAGGATTCAACGAGCTGAATCCGTTGTGGCCCGACGATATATCCGATGGTTGCGAATGCGACGGCACCGGACGCCTGGGCCGGTGTAAAGGTGATGGTGATGCGTCCGAAGGAGTCTGGAGCGGTGACGGTGCCCGAGGCAAAAGTCTCATTGTTACCAACGGAACCGCCGTCGAAATAGTCAAAGACGCTGTTGGCGACAGAGAAGGAGGTTCCGCTGATGTTGATAATGCCGCCGATAAACAATGGATTGGGATTGGAAGCGCCGTCGAGGCCGCCGAGGCTGAAAGCGTATCCACCGGCGGGAGCGGCGGTGCTGGTCTGTAGGTCGAGTGTTCCGGCGGCAGTGGCGGAGGAATCGAACTCGATAATTTGCGCGTGGGCACTGGAAACCAGGGAGCCGCGAAAAGTCTCGACACCGTTCACGCCCAGACTAGAATTGCCGGTGGCGAGAACCAGTTGAAAGTTGCCGTTGGAGGAACTGGTCAAGCTGCTGGCCGATGCCTGCAGGGTGTTCTGCGTTCCGGTTGTGGGGTCGATGTAATCCTGTTCGCCAGCGGTGATGGCACCCTTCGAAACAGTAAAGACGCCGGCGAGGAAATATGGGCTATTGCCGTTCTCGCCGGTCAAGCGATAAACGTAGTTGCCATCGGCCAATACAGCAGTTGTAGAAGAAGTGATCGAGATGGTGGCGGTTGCGGATGCGCTTTTGTCGGCAACAGACGTGGCGGTGAGGGTTACGTTGGACCCAGAGGGAACAGCGCTGGGAGCCGTATAGGTGGTGGTGGGATTATTGCCACCACCTGTGGCCGGATTGACGCTGCCACAAGCCGAGCCGCTGCAGGTGACCGTCCAGGTTACGCCAGAGGAGGTACTGTCGTTGGAGACTGTGGCGGTGATACTGGCGGAAGCGCTGACGGCCATGGATCCTGGCGCATTGGAGATGGTGACCGTGATGGAAGAAGGCGGGGTCGGTCCGCCGCCGGATCCGCAGGCGGCTAACAACCAGCCCGCAGCTAAAGCGACAGGGAGCAAAATGCGTTGGCGGAAGTTCATTGATTATCTCCCTTGGTCACGATTTCATTGTGGCGAGCGCCAGCGCTAGCGGGGTGCACGAGGAATCCTCTGTCGTTGCGGATGGTGATTTGGCGATCACCCACAGTCAGGCGACGCACGAGCAGGAAGTCGTGACCGTTGAATGTGGAAATCACGCCATCGACGGTGACGGACTGGCCGACCGCCAGGCTCTGCTGCACATCAGTGGCGAGGTAGGGCCCGACACTCGCATCCAGGAGTCCTTGAGGACCAGCCAAAATCAGGCGAGTGCCCCGAGGGCTGCCGAGCGCGTGAGTGGAAACGACCTCTTGTATCGTTGCTGTTGCCGCGAGCCGGTCGCCTGCGGACACGGCATCGGACTGGGTGGCGCTGGTAGCGCGGAACGAGGTCGAAGTTGCCACCGCCGCACTTTGTGCCCGGGCGATGCTCGGGACCGTTGCGCCGAGCGCCGACAAGCAGAACACAACAACCAAATGTCTGCTGCGATTCATTTTTCCTCCTTAAAGATTGGTTAGTTTTCCGGCCTGTTCAGGACAGGCTTTTTTTGACTTCGAGTGACGCTGCTTTCTTTTTCAGAATTGACGCCGGTTTTAGAGGAATGCAAAAGTCGCGCCAAATTGCAAAGTGGTGAAAATGCGGGTGGTAGGGAATCACGAGTTTCCAGGAGACTCGCGAATTCACGAGAGTTCGGGAAACCATTTGAGGGGAAATCAAAAAAAGGAAAGACGTGCAGCTTGCTGAAGCGCGAATCCGGGGCTACAGCGAATCAACCGCGTGAAGTCATGAAGGCAACTTTTCGTTTGAGAATGCGTGATCAAAATGCGGACAAGATGCGGCGCTATCAGAAGAAATGAAAGATTGGCGAGATGGCGGGCTAGCTGGCTGTTGCGAAGTTGTTCCGTTGATGATCTTCACTGATGGCAGCTTGGTGAGCCACTCGTTCGGCCTTTTCGATCCAGGCGCGAGTGAGGTCTTCGCCGATGATGGGAAGAGCCGTGTGACGAAACAGCGCCAGCCAGCCGCGTAGAACTTCATCATTAATTTGTTGGCGAAGCGCCTGAGGGGTTTGCTCGGTCGCAAACACCGGACAGGAAGCGATGACACCGTCAGGTTGGGGATGGGGAACCCGGGGCGCGTGGGTTTCCGCGGTACTGCCCCGAGACATATCAGGATCGACGGAACGCAGAGGATTGCCGCCCAGCACAACCCACCAGAAATAGGTCAGGCAGGCACGTTGATCCGCATTGCCGTTCAGGAGATGGAAAAGGTTGGCCAGCGCATGGCGGCGCTGCATATTGCGGTGGACTTGCTCGACGACCAAGGCGATGCGGCACAGACCGATTTCGTGCGCCAAGTTTCTGTTCTTTGCGGGATTGCTCATGGTGGGTTCCTCTTTAACAGCCGTGTGAGGGAGGAGCAACGCAAAAGCCAAAGGCTAAGTGCTTGGTTGCCGGGCTGTTGTGGCGGGTGGTCACGAAGATGGCGGTGGGGATTTCCTGAAATTTCGTGAATTCCCGAACCGCCGGGGATGCTTGATAGGCCCTAGAATAACGATTTTTCAGCTAGTTAGGCTTTGGTTCACGGGTTGCAGTAACCACGGCCGAAGGACGCAAATGAGGTCGCAGAAGCGAAAGCTGGAGGGCGTTATGGGGAAAATCAACGGGATCGTGAAAGTGGCAGGCTTTGTTCTGGCCGCTCTGATTTGTTGGAAGGTTGCAGCGGCTCAAGAGCCACTAGCCAACATCGAGGGGAACTGGACCATTTATTCGAACAGGATCCAGGACGGAGCGGTGGAAATCAAACACCTGCAAATCGTCCAACTGGGAAATCAGTTGACGGGATTCTTCGAAGGGCCTGTTCAATCCGGTGCGATTCAAGGGTCGATCAATGGGAATGAGGTGAAATTCAAAACCAAGACACCCAACGTGCTGAAGTTTCAAGGCGTGGCCTCTGGAAACGGCATAGCGGGAATGTACACGCTGCACGGACGAAGCGCCGGGTGGCAAGCGGTGCGCACGACGGGCATGGGACTGGCAGCGCCGTTGACTACAGTGACGACCTATCAATATCAACCGGTGCAGACGTATCAGGCGCCACAAGCGGTGCAGGCGCCTGAGCAGGCAACACCCCAAACAGCAACGCAGGAGGCGCCGCAGCCTGCGACGACGGCGCCTCCGGAAGGTAATTATGGGCCAGCTCCGGCCCCGCAATCGGAGGCGCAACTGGATGCGCTGGTGGCCCCGATAGCCCTGTATCCGGACGCATTGGTTGCGCAGGTCCTGGCGGCATCGACGTTGCCGGACCAGGTGGCGATAGCGGATTATTGGGTACATCAGAACTCCAATCTGACCGGCCAGGCGCTGATGCAGGCGGTTGATCAGCAGAGCTGGGATCCGAGCGTGAAGGCGCTAACGCAATTCCCATCAGTGCTGGATAACCTGGCGAAGAATCTGGCGTGGACGTCGAGCCTGGGGCAGGCGTTTCACAACCAACAGCCGGACGTGATGGCGGCGGTGCAGGCGATGCGGGCGAAGGCGCAAGCGGCAGGCACGCTGCAGTCGAACACGCAGATCACGGTGACGCAATCGACTCCGGGAACGATCGTGATTCAGCCGGCGAATCCGCAGGTTGTGTACGTTCCGCAATACAACCCGATGATTGTGTACGGAGCGCCGATCGTTGTGCCGCTGTACACCCCGCCGGTGGTGTTTGCCGCGCCGGTAGTGACGTTTGGCGCGGGAATCGTATTCGGCGGTGGAGGCGGATTCGTGGCCGGCGGGGGATTTGGCTGGGGCTTCCATGCCTGGGCTTGCAATTGGGGCGGAGGCGGAGGGGGAAGCACGATCATCTTCAACCACAACACCTATATCAACAACAACACCTGGAGGAACACGAGCTATAACGGGTATCACCCCTGGGGCCCCGGCCCACATGGACCCGGCCCGTACGGGCCAAACGGCTATCACCCGGGCGGATATGTCGGACCCAACGGCACCTATCACCCCGACCCTGGGTATCATCCGGGGACGGACACGCATTACGGTCCAAACGGGGGCTACCATCCCAACGGGTATTTCGGTCCGAATGGGGGGTGGCACCAAGACGTACCGGGGACTGGTCCCGCGCACATGCCCAATGGCGGAGAAAACGGGAACCACGGATTGATCGGCGGAAACGGCGGAGTGCAGAACCCGAATGCCGGACGGAATGGGCCGGGAGTAGCGCCAGCCGGCGGCTATGGCAACGGAATGAACAACACCGGCGGACTGCAGCATAGCGGACCGAGCAGTCTCGGATCGAGCAACATGGAAGCGAGCAACCGCGGAGCGAGCGGCCTGGGAGCGGAACGCGCCAACGACTCCAGTTATGGCAGCCGCGGCTGGAACCAAAACCGGTCACGCATGAGCGGAGACGGAGCGATGAATCGAGCGGAGAGCAATCGCGGGCGGCGCAGCATGATGGGACGCCGTGAGCACATGGGCAGGCAGCACTTTGGCGGTGGACACCGCTCGTTCGGCGGCGGGCGCCGGCGTTAAAGGCAAAGAAGGGTATCCATGGGGAACGAGATTGGAAAAGAGAAAAGGAATTCAGAGGAGATTGAAAATGGCGACGAATGCGAAATCGAGAAAGTGGAAGCAAGCAATTCTGGCGGTGGTAGCAGTGCTCGCGCTGGTGATCGTGGTGGTACGAACGACGGCAAAGGCGAAAGGTCCCATGACGTTTCAGACACCGGAGGAAGCCGGCAAAGCGTTGGACCAGGCGGCGAAGAATGGCAATCAAGCCACGCTGACGCGCATCCTGGGCGGCGAGACCAAAGCCCTGCTGTTGACCGGAGACAAGGACGCAGATAAGGGCGGACTGGACAAGTTTACCTCCAAATACCAGCAAATGAACCGTTGGGTGGAGATGAGCGACGGCAGCCGCGTACTGTACATCGGAGCTGATAACTTCGCGTTCCCGGTGCCGCTGGCGAAGAACGAGTCAGGGCGGTGGTATTTCGATGGAGTGGCCGGGGCTGAGGAATTGCGAGCGCGGGAAGTGGGCCGGAACGAACTGTTGGCGATCGATGCTTGTGCGGCTATGGCCAACGCGGAACAGATTTACGCGGAGGACTATAGCCAGTCGGGGGAATATGCGCAGAGGATCATCAGCACCGCGGGCAACCAAGACGGTCTGTATTGGCCGGTGTCGCAAGGAGAGGCGCCGAGTCCCCTGGGAAATCTGAACGAATTTGCGAAGTCTTCGCTCACGTCCGTTTCGCCTGATCAGCCCTTGGTCATTGATGGCTATACGTTCCGCATTCTGACAGCGCAAGGCGATGAAGCGCCCGGAGGAGCGGTGAATTACATGGTGGACGGAAAGATGAGCGGCGGGTTCGCCATCCTGGCGACTCCAGTGAAGTATGGCGAGACCGGAATCATGACGTTCATGACCGGCCCGAATGGCGTGGTGTACGAGCGCGATTTGGGGCCTGATAGCGTGAAGATTGCGGAGTCCGTTCAGGATTTCAATCCGACCGACGATTGGTCGCTGATCGAGTAGGCCCGGCGGTTCAGCAGGTTCTTGAAAAACTGTCCGCGACCGTCAAGCGAAGCGAGAAATAGGCGGCGCCGGAAAAGGGACAGAAAAGAGAAATTCTTCGGGCCTGTCTGTGGCAGACAGGCCCGAGCCGTTTCTTGGTGAGAGAAGTGGTTCGGGACCGCAAGATAATGGGAGTGAAGGTTCGGGAGGTAGTACACCCAGTTGTGGAGCTTCTGCCGGAGTATCTTGATCCGTTGACCTGGCAGTTGTTCCCGTTGGCGACACGGGCTGATCTAGAATCAGTGGACATGAAACGTCGCGTAGCGCTGGCACGTGGGTAGCGAGATGACGCCGAGCCCGCCCAATTTGCGTAAAGCTAAGCCCCGCCGTTGGCCGATGGTTGTGGGCATCGTTGTGCTTGTGGCGCTCGCCGGTTATCTGAGCCGCGGACTACTGGTGCGAGCTTACGTGGCATACCGCGTCTCGCGGGCTGGAATATTCATGCCACCGGCCAAAGACCCGCAACAATCCCAGCTGAGTTTCCTTCACGAGAAGGCAGAGTTCTATTGGGACTTTGCCGGCTTCATGGTGGCACGCCAGAGGCGAGTGAGCAAATTCGAACCGATTCTGAAGCCGCTGGTAAAGGAACTCGACCGGCGCCAAGAGGCCGGAGAGAACATGCAGTATTCGATGCACATTTATCGCGAAATTCGCTGGCTGCTCAATTTCACGCCGGACGTGGCAGCCACGGAAAAGCGCATCGACGACCTGCGGCGCAGCCTGACACAGCCGGAAATGCAAAAGCTGGCGACGGAACAGCAGGCTTCCGATGGAGATTATGCGCTTGGGATCAATGTCTGGTATTTGAAGCTGTACTACTCCGTTGAGGATGGGCTGGATAACGGAGCGGTGCCGCGATACCCGCTTTCTTTCCTGGACCGAATCAACAGCCCGCAAAAGCTGACCGCGCAACTCGATTCGGACCTGTACGACCACCTGCCAGAGACCGGCCAGTTCAACCGCGAGGAGCTGGACGAAACCTTCTCGGCGCTGGCACGGCTGTTGTTCAAGATGAAGCCGGTCGGCTACGCGTTCGATCCGGGGTTGCGTGGGGCGCTGAGCGCATTTGTCGGACGCTGGCAGAACGGGAGCAGCGGCTGCTGGGGCCAGTGGATCGTGGATCGCCAGGGCCGGGTGTGGAAGATGGACGACGTGGGCATCACTTTCCACGTAGTTTCCGATTTGGGAGGCAACGTGCAGCACTTGGACCTGATTGCGAAACGACTGCTGCAGCTTGATGGAGTCAACTTCCCCACGGGTATCCGATTCCAAAATCATTACGAGAATCATTTGAACTGGGATGCGGTGAAAATCTTCCGCTATGCCTGGCCTAATTTGGACCCAGCGAGCCGCGAGCAGGTCCGCGCGGAGATTTCCGGCATGCTGGATTGGTGCCTTAGCGAGTCGCTGCAGCCAGACGGCTCGTTCAAGGTGAGCGATTTAGACGACACAGTCGGTGATGCGTACGACTACGGGGTCTATTTCCTCCGGGAAGTGGGCTACTTCCAGCGGCAGAAACGCTTCTGGACAGACCAGGAGTTTCCCGGAGCCGAGGCAGTGCGCGAGCGCATCGAAGCGAAGCTAGAGGCGATTGGGCTGAACGATCCGCACCTAAAAGACGCGTACAGGATGCTGCAGGACGCCCCGTAGTGTTTGTTTGGTTCGGGCTGCGCCTGGCTACGCAGGCAGGCTCGGAATGACGAATATTGCCATGCGTGAAGCTACAGGAGAGGGGCGCGGCCGTTGAACCGGGCGGCGGAGCCCAACTCTTCTTCGATGCGCAGAAGTTGATTGTACTTGGCGATGCGGTCGGTGCGGGAAGCGGAACCGGTTTTGATCTGACCGGCGGCGGTGGCGACGGCGAGGTCGGCGATGAAGGTGTCTTCGGATTCGCCGGAACGATGGGAAATGACCGATTTGTAACCGGACTTGCGAGCGAGCTCGATGGCCTGAATGGTTTCGGTGACGGTACCGATCTGATTGAGCTTGATGAGAATGGCGTTGGCGATGCCTTCGTTGATGCCGCGAGAAAGACGTTCGGTGTTGGTGACGAAGAGGTCATCGCCGACAAGCTGGACCTTTTTCTTTGAAGATTTGGAACCTACCGCAGTGGTGAGGACTTTCCAGCCGGACCAGTCGTCTTCGGCCATGCCATCTTCGAGAGAGACGATGGGATATTTCTCGACCCACTTGGTCCAGTAGTCGGCCATTTCCAGAGAAGAGTGCGCGGACTTGTCGGATTTCTTGAAGACGTACTTGCCGCTGGCCTTGTCGAAGAATTCGCTGGCGGCGGGATCGAGGGCGATGGCGACCTGCTCGCCGGGTTTGTAACCGGCGGCGGTGATGGCTTCGAGAACGATCTGGATGGCTTCTTCGTTGGACTTGCAACTGGGAGCGAAGCCGCCTTCGTCGCCAACGGCGGTGGAATAGCCGTGCTTCTTCAACGCGGATTTGAGCGAATGGAAAACCTCGACGCCCCAGCGCAAGGCTTCGGAAAACGTGGGCGCGCCGACGGGCATGGCCATGAATTCCTGGAAATCGACGGAGCTGTCGGCGTGGGCGCCGCCATTGAGGATGTTCATCATGGGCACAGGCAGAAGGTTGCCGGAGTGATCGGTGGAATAACGGGCGAGGTATTTGTACAGAGGCTCTTTCATGGAGTGGGCGGCGGCGCGAGCAGCGGCCATGGACACGGAGAGAATGGCGTTGGCACCGAGGCGGGATTTTGTGGGGGTGCCATCGAGGCTAATCATTTTGTGGTCGAGGGCGCGCTGGTCGGCGGCGTCGGTGCCGACGACGGCCTTGGCAAGTTCGGAATTGACGTTGGCAACGGCCTTGAGCACACCTTTGCCGAGATATTTGGATTTGTCGCCGTCGCGGAGTTCCAAGGCTTCGTGCTCGCCGGTGGAAGCGCCGGAGGGGACAATGGCTCGGCCGTAGGCGCCGGATTCCAAGGCGACTTCGGCTTCAACGGTGGGATTGCCGCGCGAGTCGAGGACCTGGCGCGCGTGAACGCGGGTAATTTTGGTGGACATGATGGTGGATTCTCCTGTGTAAATTACAGAAGGAAAATTGTAGCAGAGGAGCAGGCAGGGGCGAGTGACGGGCGAACATGCTGTGAACCGTGAATCGCGGCCTGTGTTCCGTGAAGTGTGGTGGGTGAATGGTGGTGCGGTGTCGAAAGTCGAAAGTTGCAAGGGGAAAGAGAAGAGAGATTCTTCGCGCGAAAGGCGCGGAAAGCGCGGAAAGAGGCAGAGGTCTTCGCTGCGCTCGGAATGGCGTATTTATTTTTGTTTAGGGACAAGACGCAAGGGTTGAGATCCGCTCGAGGCTGGCATGCCTACATATGAAGTGGCGAGTGGCCCTTCGCGCAAGGCGATCAGGGCAAGCGAGTGGCGAGGCAAAGAGAAGAGTCGTTCACCACAGAGGGCACCGAGAGCACAGAGTCGGGACCAAAATGGCCGATCCCTTCCTCCGTCGTGAGAGCAAACACGAGGCACGGGTCACGAGCTACTTGGGTAGGGCGAAGGCGACGTAGACGCCGCCGGATTTGGAACGCAGGTCCTTGCCGCCCCCCGCCGCGATGACAATGTATTGACGGCCGCTGACCGTGTAAGTGGCGGGAGTGGCGTTGCCGGCGAAGGGGAGAGTGGTCTGCCAAAGAAGGGCGCCGGTGGATTTGTCGAAGGCACGAAACTGCTTGTCGTAATTGGTGGCTGCGATGAAGAGCAGACCACCGGCGGTGACGATGGGGCCACCATAATTTTCTGTGCCGGTGTTGGTCATGCCCTGAGCAGCCAGTTCGGGATATTCGCCAAGAGGAATTTTCCAGACGTACTCGCCGGTATTGAGGTCAATGGCGTTCAGCGTGCCCCAAGGAGGCTCGACGGCAGGATAGCCGTCGGGATCGAGGAAGCGGTTGTAGCCGGTGAGGTGATATTTCGCGGACGGGGGAAGAGTGCCGGCGACGGTGAGGTCGGTGTCGTTGCCGGTGGAAAGAAAATTGATGAGCGCGTCGATCTGATCGCCGGACAGATTGGGGAAACCGGGCATGCGGCCTTGACCGTTCTGGATGGTTTGCGCGATTTGGCGGTAAGAGAGGCGATCGGCGATGGAGAGAAAAGAAGGGACCGAAGGAGGCGAGCCTTGGCGATTGTCGCCGTGGCAAAGGGCGCATTCATTCTGATAGAGGGCGATAGCGGTTTTGTGGGGAGTGGTTTCGGCAAGAGCGCCGGTCCAGACGATATCGTTGGAGTTGACGTAGATGATGGAAGTTTCCGGATCGACGGCGGAGCCGCCCCATTCCGCGCCGCCATCGAAGCCGGGAAATACCACAGTGCTCTGGCTCACAGTGAAGAGAACGAACTGGCCCAGGTTGCGGAAAGTTTTGAATTTTTCCAGTGCCCACTGATGAGCGGCGGGGGTGCGCCTAGTGAGCATATCTTCGGTGAGAAGTTGGCGAGCATAAGGAGCGGGCTTGGTGGGCAGGCCCTGCTGGGCGGCAGCGACTTCACCGGGGAGATTGCTTTTGGGGTAATCGTGATAGGCGATGGGAAACAGAGGCTGGCCGGTGAGGCGATGGAAGAGAAACAGGTAACCCTGTTTGGAAGGCTGGGCAACGGCGTCGACGAGGATGCCGTGGTGATGGACGGTGAGAAGCACAGGAGGCGACGGGAAATCGCGGTCCCAAAGATCGTGGCGGACTCCCTGGAAATGCCAGAGGAGCTGGCCAGTTTCGGCGTTGAGGGCGAGAAGACAATTGGCGAAAAGATCGTCGCCAAGGCGGTCGGGTCCGTAGAAATCGAAAGCAGCGGAGCCAGTGGGCACGTACAAAATGCCGCGGGGCACGTCGAGGGACATGCCGGCCCAGTTGTTGGCGGCGCCGCTGATTTTCCAGGCATTCGGAGGCCAGGTATCGTATCCGAGTTCGCCGGGATGGGGGATGGTGTGAAAGGCCCAGCGCAGCTTGCCGGAATGAACATCGAAGGCGCGAATATCACCAGGAGGAGCAGGAAGAGATTCGGGATTGCGGCCGCCGACGATGAAAAGGTCCTTGAAAACAATGGGAGGACTAGTAAGAACGACGAACTGAGCGGAGGCGGGCTGGCGGCCAAGACCTTCCCGGAGATCGATGCGGCCGTTCTGTCCGAAAGAGGGGATGGGCTTGCCGGTTTCGGAGTTGAGTGCGTAGACGAAGTTCATGACGCCGACGAGGATGCGTTGGTCGTGGCCATCGCTCCAGTAGGCGAGGCCGCGGTCGGGTTGGGTACCGCGGATGCCGGAATCAAACTTCCAGAGCAGCTTTCCGGTGGCAGCGTCGAGAGCAAAGATTTTTTGGGAAGGGGTGACGCCGTACAAGATGCCATCGATGACGATGGGACTGGTCTGCAAGCCACCTTCTTCAGCGGTGTCGAAGGTCCAGGCGACCTGGAGATTCTTGACGTTGGTGCGATTGATCTGGTTGAGAGAGGAGTAGTGGGTACTGGCAGCGGAGCCGCCGTAAACGGGCCAATCCTGCTGGCGGGCCACAGAGAATTGCGAACGAGCAAAAACAGCAAGGGGAAGAGCAGAGCGAGACGTAAGAAAGCGCCAGGGCGTATGGATAAAACGGCACTTACCATGGGCGGAGGACGGCGGTCACTGAGCTTCCGGCTCTTCGATGAGTGATTCCTGACGGACGACGATGACGATGCCGGAAGGAGTGACGTGGAAGCGTCGGCGATCGGCTTCGAGGTCAAACCCAATTTCGGTGTGCTCGGGAAGGCTGACGTGGCGGTCGATGATGGCGCGGCAGATGCGGGAGTGACGGCCAATGTTGACATGGTTATAGATGATGGAGGCGGTTACTTCACAGAAGCTATTGACGCGGACGTCGTAGCCAATCACGCAGTTTTGCACGCGGCCACCGGAAAGGATGGAGCCGCCAGCGACGATGGAATCGAGGGCCACGCCTTTGCGGTCGACGTCGGCGAAAACGAACTTGGCGGGAGGATACTGCTGCTGCCAAGTGCGGAGAGGCCAGTTCTTATCGTAGAGGTTGAAGACGGGGGAAACACTGACGAGGTCCATGTTGGCTTCGTAGTAGGCATCCAGGGTGCCGACGTCGCGCCAGTAGAGGGATTCACGACTGTTTTCGTCGATGAAGTTGTAAGCGAAGACGCGATGCTTGTCGATGATGCGGGGAATAATGTCCTTGCCGAAGTCGTGGGCGGACTTGGGGTCTTCCGAATCGGCAAGCAGTACGGGGATGAGCAGCTGGGTATTGAAGATATACACGCCCATGGAGGCGTTGCAGTGGGTGGGCTTGTGGGCGGAGGGTTTGGGTTTGGCGGGTTTTTCGGCGAAACCGCAAATGCGCCAGTTCTTGTCGGTCTCGATAACGCCGAATTGTTTGGCGGCTTCGGCCATGGGGGTTTCCATAGTGGCGACGGAGACGTCGGCGCCGGAATCGAGGTGCTGCTGAAGCATTCTGGCGTAATTCATTTTGTAGATGTGGTCGCCGGAGAGGATGAAGACGTATTTGGAACGCTCGCTGCCGATGGAGTAGATGTTCTGATACACGGCGTCGGCGGTGCCCTGATACCACTGCTGAGAGACGCGCTGTTGCGGAGGAAGGACTTCAATGAATTCGCCGAGTCCCATTAACGGGGACCATCCGGCGCGAATATGTCGGGTGAGACTAAGGGCCTTGTACTGGGTGAGAGTGAAGACGCGGCGCAAGCCGGAGTTGACGCAGTTGGAGAGGGTGATGTCGATAATGCGGTACAGGCCGCCAAAAGGCACGGCGGGCTTGGCGCGATCGCGAGTGAGCGGCCAAAGGCGTTCGCCCTGTCCCCCGGCAAGAAGTACTCCAATGGCGTCACGCATATCGGGCATAGTTCCGCTCCCGAACCAAGTTTACCAGCAGATGCAACCGAAGCAGGAGAAGCGAGCCGGAGGGAAGCAGAGCGTAGTGAGATCAGGAACATGGTGACTTGAAGAGCAACAGCTCCGGCGGGAGGCGAAGATAACAGAAAGAATGCTTGACTTCCAACATATTAATTGACTACAAGAGGCCAGCACCCTCGTGGGATAATGAAACAGGTGTGGCGCTATGCTTGCAGAAACGGCGCTACGAAACAAAATCCGAACCAGAATAGGGGTGAAGGCCATTGGCAGAGGTAATCATTCAAGAGAGCGAATCTCTTGAGAATGCACTGAGGCGTTTCAAGCGCAAAGTGCAGCAGGAAGATATCATCAAGGAAATCAAGAAGCACAGCTTCTACATGAAGCCCGGAGAGAAGCGCCGGGCTAAGGAAGCGCTTTCGCGGAAGCGACTGCGCAAGAAGCAACGTCGCGAGCAGGATTAAACCTGAGCGAGACGAGTTTCGGCGCCGCACTTCCGGGATCAGGCCCCAGTCAGGCAGAGACGTTGGGAATTCGTTCCGGTTCCTTCGCCCACAGGCCCAGAGAGCTGTGCTTGGAGTAGGAAAAGCACGGTTCGGCACTTGGTCCCAGGCCCAAGGTGAAAGACGATTGGGTCCCCACTGCCCGCACTGGGACAGGGGAGCGGGCCATGGAATTCCACGACAAGGTACTGAAGTGTTCCGAGTGTGGCGCCGAATTTGTGTTTACTGCCGGCGAACAGATGTTCTTCGCCGACAAGGGCTTCAAAAACGAACCAAAACGATGCAAAGCTTGCAAAGCAAAACGAGCGGAAGGCGGAGGGGGAGGGGGCGGACCGGTGCGAGCAGAGACGAAAACGACTTGCTCGCAATGCGGCAAAGAGACCACCGTACCATTTAAGCCGACGCAAGGCCGCCCGGTATTTTGCCGGGAATGCTTCCAGGCGAGGCGATCGATGGGAGGAACAGCGTAGAGACAGCCGGCGATCCGATCTAAAACTGACGGAAGTGCAGAAGGGCCATCCTAGAGGGTGGCCCTTTGCTGTTTTCTGGCGTAGGAAGGGAGCCAGGATTCGAAGGCCGCGAGGGCTTCGGGCAGATTGCGACGGCCGTAACCAAAGCGAAGGTGAGCGGGTTCGTCGTAAACAGTGCCGGGAAGGAGGAGAACTCCGGCCTGGGCCACCAGTCGTTCGCAAAACGACTGAACGTCCTGCTGGGGTTTGAAATGGGCAAAGCCAATGGTGCTGGCATTCGGAGCAGTCCAGTCGAAAAGATCATTATGGCGGGCAAAGAAGGCGGAAAGCTGAGGAAGATTGCGCAGAACAATTTGCCGGCTGCGGTCGATCAGCTTTTGACGGTGGCGGAAGGCCAGGGCGGTGAGGAATTCGCTAGGCGCGCTGGAACAGATGGTCGTGTAATGCTTGAGTGAAATGATCTTGCGAAGGACAGCGGTGTCGCGAGAGGCCAGCCAGCCGAGGCGCAAGCCGGGTAAGCCGTAGGTTTTGCTGACCGAGCCGAGGCTGATGGCGCGCTCGTAAATATCGCAACCGGCAGGCAAGCGGGTGGCCGGGTCATGCTCGAGTTCGCGATAGACTTCATCACAAAAGACGTAAATGCCGCGCGCGGAGGCCAGATCGAGAACGCGCTGAAAAACCTCAAGCCGCATGAGCAAACCGGTGGGATTGTGCGGCGTGTTGATGTAGATGGAGCGGGTGTTGGGGCGAATGAGCGATTCGAGATGGGCGATATCGTGCGACCAAGCAGTCTCCGGTTGGCGGTGCCAGGCGCTGACGGCCGCGCCGGTGCTCTGGGGGAGCGTAAGTGCGCTTTCATAGCAAGGGGTTTCGACAATGGCGTGATCCGCGGGAGTGAGAAGCGCGTGGTAGAAGAGGAAGATAGCTTCTTCAGCGGCGGAAACCACGACGAGTTGATCGGAGTGAATGTGCTGATAGATGGTGGCCAGGACTTCGCGGAGCCAGGGCGCCCCAGGGGATTCGGTATAGCCGCACCAATGATTCATGAAAGCATCGTGCGCGCCGGGCTCGAGGGCCAGGAGTTCCGCGATGGTCTGGGACTCGGCGTCAGAGGAGGAGAGCAGGTACTTGGCAGAGAACTCGTACAGGCCCATGTACTCTTCAATGCGGAAGGGTGTGATTTGCATGATGGGAGTTTGCCAAGAGGGGAGTAGGAGCGTCCAGGCCCAAATTGACTAATTGGGCCATGCGGTGGTTGGGGATTCGAAAAGCTGGCGCCAGGCGCCGACGGGAGCCGGTGGGTGGGCACGGTGAGGGTGACCTGGAGTATGATACTGGCTCCGAAGTAACCAGCAAGGAGCGATCCGGAGGGCCACCATGGCTCACCGCTTCACCATCGGAGTCGAAGAGGAATTCCAAATTATTGATCCCGACACGCTAGAGTTGCGCTCGCACGTGGTGCAACTGCTGTCGGCAGCGGCTTCGCGGGGAATTGGGGATCAGGTGAAGCAGGAGATGCACCAATCGATCGTGGAGACGGGGACAAAGATTTGCGAAAACGTGGCGGAATTGCGGCTGGAAATGCATCGGACGCGCAGCGAATTGGTGTCCGCCGCGGAAAGCACGGGATTGCAGGTGGCGGCGGCGGGAACGCACCCGTTTTCGAGCTGGATCGATCAGGTGATATCACCCGGGGAGCGCTATCAACACATCGTCGAAGAGATGGGGCAACTGGCGCGGTCGTTGCTGATTTTTGGGATGCACATCCATGTGGCCATGCCGGACAAGCAGACCACTATCGACATGATGAATATGGTGCGGTATTTCGTGCCGCACCTGCTGGCGCTGTCCACGAGTTCACCGTTTTGGATGGGAAGAGCCACCGGGCTGAAGTCGTTCCGGACGACGGTATTCCGGCGGTTTCCGCGAACCGGGATACCGGAGCGGTTCGATTCCTGGAGCGCGTACGAAGATTTCGTGAATTTGTTGATACGGCTGAATTGCATCGATAACGGAAAAAAGATCTGGTGGGATGTGAGGCCGCACCCGACTTACGGGACGCTGGAGTTCCGGATGTTCGACACGGCGACGAAAGTGGAGGAAGCGGTGGCGATCGCGGCGTTAACCCAAGCGATCGTGGTGAAACTGCACCGGCTGTATACGGGGAACATGAGCTGGAGGATGTATAGCCGGGCGTTGATTGAAGAGAATAAATGGCGAGCGGCGCGTTACGGGATCGAAGGGAAAATGATCGATTTCGGGAAGGCGGAAGAGGTGCCGATGCGGGAACTGGTGCCGGAATTACTGGAGCTGGTGGACGACGTTCTGGATGATCTAGGGAGCCGGAGCGCGGTGCAATATGTGCATAGCATTTTGCGGGAAGGCACCAGCGCGGAACGGCAGATCCGGGTGTACCAACAGACGGGTGATTTAAAGGAAGTGGTGCGGCATTTGGTGAGGGAGACGCGAGCGAGCGCCATGGAGATCAAGTCGAGTTCCGCAGGCATCGTGCATTAGGAGCGGGTGCGCAGGATAGAAGGAGGAGAACCATGGTGAAGGTGGGACTGTTGTGCGGGCGAGAGTACAGTTTTCCTCCAGCGTTTCTGGAACGGGTAAATAAACTAGGACAAAAAGACGGGGTGACCGCCGAGTTTGTGAAATTGGGCGGAACAAAAATGGGTGAGCCGGCGGAGTACCGAGTGGTGGTCGACCGGATATCGCATGAAGTGGACTACTACCGGGGCTACCTGAAACACGCGGTGCTTCAGGGAACGTACGTGATTAATAATCCGTTCTGGTGGACGGCAGACGACAAATATTTCAATTACGCGCTGGCTTCGAAACTGGGATTGGCGATACCGAAGACGGTGCTGTTGCCGCAAAAAGGTTATCCCGCGAATGTGGACATCAACTCCGAATCGCTGCGCAACCTGAAATACCCGGTCGATTGGGTGGCGCTGCTGGATTACGTGGGGCGACCGGCGATCCTGAAGCCGTATTCCGGGGGCGGGTGGAAACACGTGTACAAGGTGAATAATGAAGAGGAATTGTTGCAGGCGTACGACCAGACCGCGCCGTGCTGCATGACGTTGCAGGAGTACATTGATTTCGAGCAGTATGTGCGATGTTTCACGTTTGGGAAGACGGATATTTTGCCGGTGGCGTACGACCCGAAAGAGCGGCGGTACCTGGTGGAACATAACTACTTGAAACCGGAACTGGGCGCGCGGGTGTTGAAAGACGCGCAGACGATAAACCTGGCTCTGGGGTACGAGATGAACACGATCGAATTTGCGATCAAGGATGGGGTGCCCTACGCCATCGACTTTCTGAATCCCGCGCCGGATTTCGAACGCGACCGCATCACCGAGTTTTATTTCGAACACGTAGTGGAAAAGATGGCGCGCCTAGCCATTGACCGCGCGCTGCGGGGCAACGCCGCCAATACTTGGCCGCGGTGGGAAGAAATGCTGGGCTTCGGGGCAGCGGCGGGATTCACCGGCGCACCGCGCATATCCCAGAGCTCGCAAGCCGCGCCTGCGACGCCTGCCGCGTCTCCCACAACTGCGCGCCGATGACCACAATGAAGGCTCGGATGGCCGGGAACCCGGATCCCGTGGAGTGTTGGGACGAACTGCTGCGCCCGGTGGTGAAGAAGTCGCCGGAGTTCGCCAAGAACTTTCTGAAAGAAGTGCGCGCGGCAAAACTTACGTTTGGCGACCGCGTCCATTGCCCATTCCTGCGCCCGGTGTTCCTGTCACCACAAGACGAGGAACGGATGCGCAAAGTGGCGGAAACGATCGCGACGATTGCGGAGCGACTGACCAACGCGGCGCTGGAAGACGGGTCACTTTTCGAACAGTTCCATCTACGGCCGGAGGAAGAGCGGCTGGCACGCATGAAAAGCGGCGCAGGGCCGGCAAGCACGGCGTCGCGACTGGACGCGTTCCTATTGCCGGAATCGCTGAGATTCACGGAATACAACGGGGAATCGCCGGCGGGAGCGGGTTATTCGGAAACGCTCTCGGACATTTTCCGGGGGCTGGCCATCATGGAAGAGTTCAAGAAGCGATTCGAGGTACACAGCTACCCGCTGTCGGCGAAGTTGTTGGACGCGCTGATGAGCACGTACGTGGACTGGGGAGGGCAGGCGAAGCGGCCGCAAATCGCCATCGTGGATTGGAAAGAAGTGCCAACATGGAGCGAGTTCGAAATTCTGAAGGAGCGCTTCGAAAAGATGGGCATGCCGGTAGTGCTGGCGGATCCCCGGGAGTTGGAGTTCGACGGGAAGCAGCTGGCGGCACACGGAAAAACGATCGAGCTGTTGTACCGGCGGGTGCTGATCAACGACATCGTAGCCCGGCCGAAAGAATGCGAAGCGCTGGTCAAGGCGTACGAAGCCGGGGCGGTGTGCGTAGCCAATAATTTCCGGTGCAAAATTCCGCACGTGAAGGCGTTTTTCGCGGTGCTGACGGACGAGAAGAACACGCGGTATTTTTCCGACGGCGAGCGCAAATTGATTCAAAGGCATATTCCGTGGACGCGCGTCGTGGCGGACGTAAAAACGCAGTATGGGGGCGAGCCGGTGGAGTTACTGGAGTACATGCGGAGGAACCGCAAAAACCTGGTGATGAAGCCGAGCGACGAATATGGAGGCAAAGGAGTGACGCTGGGTTGGGAAGTGGAGAAAAACGAGTGGGACGGAGCGATCCAACAGGCGGTAGCGAATGGAAAAGGGGCAAAGGGCCAGGGGTGCTGGATCGTCCAGGAACGGATCCCGATGCGGCGCGGGGTGTTTCCGTATATTGGCAAGGGAAACAAAGTCGAGTTTAAGAATATGCTGGTGGATTTCGCGCCGTACCTGTTTCGCGGGAGAGTGGCGGGATATTTGACGCGACTGAGTACAACGAGCCTGGCAAATGTGACCAGCGGGGGAGGACAGATTCCGTCGTTCCGGGTGGAAGCGAAGCGGCCCGAGCGCGGAAGGAACCGCAGTGGGTCGAGGAAATTGGCGGGACATTAAAATCCGGTAAAATAAAAAGATGTACTTTGGAAGCGCACCCAGCGAGTTGATGCCCGGCGCGAAAAACGCCGTGAACGTGTGCCTGGACGTGCAGGCGGGCGAGAAGGCGTTGATTATTGCGGACGAAGTGAGCCGGGAGGTGGCGGCCAGCATCGAGAGCGCCGTGAAGGAGCAGGGGGCGAGATTCACGGGCTTGTTGCTGGAAGATTTAGGCCCGCGACCAATGAATGGAGCGCCCGAGGCGGTGTTGCAGGCGCTGGAGAAAACGGACGTGGGGGTGCTGTGCGTGTCGCCGCAGCCGGGGGAATTGGCGGCGCGAATGGCCATCGTGCGAGTGGTGGAACGACGGCAGATTCGCTACGCACACATGATCGGGGTGACGGTGGAAATCATGCAGCAAGGGATGCGCGCCGATTACCGCAAGGTAGACGAATTGAGCGACCGGCTACGCGAGCGGATGGTGCGGGCGCAAACGCTAACGGTGAAGAGCAAGGCGGGAACGTCGTTTCACGCACGGTTCAACCCGAAACTGGATTGGGTGAAAACCAGCGGGTTAATCAGCCCGAGATACTGGTCGAACCTGCCTGCCGGGGAAGTGTTTACGACTCCGGCGAGCGTAGATGGCACGTTTGTTTGCGATGCCACGGCGGGAGACTACTTCAACGGGAAGTATGGTGATTTGCAGGCCACGCCGCTCGTGATGAAGATTGAAGGTGGACGATTAGTGCAGGTGGAATGCCCACGGAAGGACTTGGAAGAAGAGTTTTGGAAGTATTGCCACACGGACGAGAACAGTGATCGAGTGGGGGAACTGGCGTTCGGGACGAATCTGGGGTTGTCGCGGATGATCGGAGTACTGCTGCAGGACGAGAAATTTCCGGGAGTGCATATTGCGTTCGGCGACCCCTATGGCAGCCAAACGCACGCGGATTGGAAATCGCAGACGCACGTGGACGTGCTGACGCGCAATTGCGATGTGTGGATCGATAAAGACCAGGTGATCGAGAAGGGGCGGTATCAGCTGGAGCACCTGGGGCTGGCGTAGCGGTTAGAATTCCTCAAAATTCGGAATCTGTAAGGGGATGTTATGAAACTCGGGGATCTTCTGGTCGCGCCCCAGACCGATACGTGTGAAATGGCGAGCTATAGCGGTTCCGAGTCGCTGCTGGCGGTAAGGCTGGGTCTGAGTGACAGGTCGTTTGCGTCTTGGGCGACGGGTCTTTCGAGCGGTTTTGCGGCGATCGTTGTAAGTTCACTCCTTCCGTAGGTTATCACGGCAACTTGCTCCGTCCGAATGCAGGAAATTATCAGAACAGCCTGGAGAGGTATTCGCGCATTTCATTTTTCCAGAAGGGCCAGTCGTGGCCGCCTTGAGGACCCCAATCATCGAGGGAATGGCGGATCCCCTTACTGGAGAGGACCTGTGACAAGCGATAGGTTGGGCCGCTGTGCTCCCAAGGGCCGCAACCGGTGATCAGGTGAATATCGCAGGAAGGGAACTGCTGGTAATACCAAGGATCGGAAAGATTGGAGAGATAGTCGACGGGATTGTTGAAGTAGAAGTTGTTGTCGTACATGCCATCCATGAAATTCTTGAGGTCGTAGACACCGGACATGGCGAAGCAGCGTTTGAACACGTCGGGATGCTTGAAAAGCGAATTAGCGGCGTGGTAGGCGCCAAAGGACGAGCCCATAGTAGAGATCGCAATCTGGGACTGGCAATCGTTCCAGATAAAGGGGACGACTTCCTCGCGAAGGTAGGAATCGAAAACCGACTGAACATAGCTGCGGTGGAAGGGATGGGCGGCTTTGTTGTAGAAGCTGTGGCCGTTGACGGAATTGACGGTGTACAGCTTGACGCGGCCGGCATCGATGAAATCGCCGAGCGCGCCGACCATGCTCTGGCCTTCGAGTTCCCACTCATCACCGGCACTGGTGGGAAAGCCCAGCAGAGGCGGGCCCCAGTGGCCATAGACCACAACGCCCAACTCGAAGCCCAGACGAGAGGAGTACCAGCGGTGATATTCGCGCTTCATGAAAGAAACCTTCCGATCCGCGGCACAGCAGTATGCCAGCAGAAATGCCCGAGGGGCAAACCAGTTTGCTGTAGATAACCGTGGCGGCTGCCTTTATAGTGAATGATCCCAGGCCAATTCGCCAAAGGAGAGCCACGCGCTCATGGCTACCACTTCGCCCTCGCGTCCGCCGTCACCGGAACATATTTTTCAGGCATTGCACGCGCAGCACCAGACCGCCGCGCTGAAGGCGGCCATCGAGCTAGAGCTATTCACGGTGATCGATGAAGGCAATCACCACGTGGAAGAAATCGCCAAGCGGCTGAAAGCCTCGGAACGAGGCATCCGCATTCTGAGCGATTACCTGACCATTCAAGGCTTCCTGAGAAAAGAGGATGGGCGATACGCGTTGTCGGAAGATGCCGCGCTGTTCTTGAGCAAACGGTCGCCGCATTACATGGGCACGATTGTCGATTTTTTGACCAACGAGCAGCACATCCGGAATCTGGCGCGATTGAAGGAATCGGTAAAGCGGGGAGGTACCGCGAGCGAGCAGGGCGACAATCGCGCGCCGAATGACGAACTGTGGGTGTCGTTCGCGCGATCGATGGCGCCCTTGATGGTGCCCACGGCGATTTTCATCGCGCAATTGGTAGGGGCGCAGGAAGCGCGGAATTTGCGCGTGCTGGACATCGCGGCGGGTCACGGCACATTCGGCATCACCATCGCGCAACAGAACCCCAGAGCGCAGATCACGGCGGTGGATTGGCCGGCGGTGCTTGAGGTAGCCAAAGAAAATGCGGCCAAAGCGGGAGTGGCGAATCGTTACACGGCGAGGCCGGGGAGCGCGTTCGAAGCAGAACTGGGCGATGGGTATGACGTTGTGCTGCTGACAAATATTTTTCACCATTTCGATCCGGAAACCTGCGTGCAGCTGATGCGGCGGGTTCATCAAGCGCTGAAACCGGGGGGAAAAGCGGTGACGCTGGAGTTTGTGCCCAATGAAGATCGGGTGAGTCCGCCGGTGGAAGCGGCGTTCAGCTTGACGATGTTGATGGGGACCGATGCGGGCGATGCTTATACCTTCGCGGAGTACGAGAAGATGTTCCGTGAAGCGGGGTTTGGGCAGAGCAGGCTGCACAGGATACCGGGGATTGCGCAGGAAGTGTTGATCAGCGAAAAGGCGGGGTAGAAGGCGTTGCGGGTGAGTCAACTATTTGGAGGTGGCAACTGAAAGAGAAACGGGCAGACTCGATCAAAAACGCAAAGGATGCGGCCATCTAGTCGGGCAAAAAGATGCGCCGGTGACCGCCTAGTTGCGTTCCGCCTGAGGATTCTTCCAGCAACTCTTTGAGGTATTGCTGCCAAACAGCGGCATAGGTGTGCGTGCCGTGGCCGCGGGTCTGTTGGGAGACCGGCAGGAGAACGAATTTGCCGTTTTTCACGCGCTTGATTTGGCGTTCGGCGATCCCCAGTTCCGGTGGATTGATAAAATCGTCGGCGGAATTGACGAACATGACCGGAGCGCGGATGGATTCCAGGTTTGGCGAGGGGTCGTAATCGCGGGAGGCGCTGACAGCGTAAAGAAAATCGTTGGCGTCGAGTCCGGCGGTAATGCGCTGCACGGTGTCGTCGAGATAGTGGTCGGCGTCGTCGCGGGTGGGCAGTTGTTGCTGCATGTAAAGGGGCGAGCTGGAGGCGATGAGCAGGAAATCGGCTGAGATTTGCAGGCCGGCGCGAGGCTGGGTGGTGTAGTCGCCATGGTTCCACTGGGGATCCTGGCGAATGCCATCAATGATCATCTTGCGCCAGATGCGGTTGCGGCCGGCGATCTGCACGGGCAAGCACGCCAGGGGCATGAGGGCGTCCATGGAGTCCGGGTAGATTTCGCCCCACATCCAGGAGTGCATGCAACCCATCGAGGTGCCAAGAATCAAGCGCAGGTGATTGACGGCGAGGCCTTTCTCCAGCAGTTCGCGCTGCAAGGCGACCATGTCCGCGTAATCGTACTGGGGGAAGCGTGCATGCAAGCCATCGCTGGGCTTGCTGGACTTACCATGGCCGATGTTGTCGGGCAGGATGATGAAGTATTTGTTGGCGTCGAGCAACTGTCCGGGACCAAACAGCACACCGGCGAAAATGGGGCGGAAGAAAGTGGTGGCGTTACCGCTGGTGCCATGCAAAATCAAAACCGCGTTGCTGGTCCGGCCACTGGAATCCTTGGCGGGTTTGCCCAAGGTGTAGTAATGAAGGCGGACTTCGGGAAGCGTCTCGCCCGACTGGAAGTGGAAGTCGTGGACCACATAATCACCTTCTTGCGGAGCGGGCCAGGACTGTGCGGTTTGCTGCGTCTCTTGAGCATATAGCGACGCGGCAATCAGACTTATGGCGAGGAAAACAAGTGTTCGCGAGCCTCGATTCATAAATCCCCCAGCATGACGGGATGTTTCTGCAAGGGAGCGAGTCTAACACGGCTAACCGGCTTGGGCGGGAGTGGGGAAGAGTGCCGATTTGCAGGAGAAGCGAATGTAGGTAGGATAGGAGGGCAGCTTTGAGCGGATTTTCGGGGATTTCCGTGGATTACAAGCGGGGCGGTGAAGCCATGACGCAAATCGAAAATGTAAGCCGACGTGGGTTTCTGAAAGGCGTGGTTAGCGCGGGAGCACTGGTGTTGGGAGCGCAGATCCTGCCGAAGCAGTTGCTAGGCGCGGCGATGGCGAGCAGCGACAATCCGATGACTAACGCGGCGCTACAGCCGAACGTGTACGTGGCCGTGGACACGGACGGCACAGTGTACATCGTGTGCCATCGTTCGGAGATGGGCAGCGGAAACCGCAGCGGGTTGCCGCGGATCGTGGCGGATGAGTTGGATGCGGACTGGAACCGGGTGAAGGTGGTGCAAGCGCCAGGCGACGCAAAATACGGCGATCAGGATACCGACGGATCCCATTCGGTGGTGAGCTTCTTTGAGCCGTTGCGGGAAGCGGGAGCAGCGGCGCGATTGATGCTGGTGCGAGCAGCGGCGCAAAAATGGAGCGTGCCCGAAAAGGAGTGCGCGACGGAGTCGAGTTGCGTGATGCATAAGGGCAGCGGAAAAACACTGAGCTACGGCGAGTTGGCGGCGAGCGCGGCGAAATTGGAGGTGCCAAAAAAGGAAGAAGTGCGGCTAAAGACGCGTAGCCAGTGGCGGTACATCGGGAAATCGGCACCGACATACGATTTGAAGGATATGGTGACGGGGAAAGCCCGGTTTGGCCAGGATGCGCAGATGGAAGGCATGTTGTATGCGTCGGTGAAGCACTCGCCGGTGTATGGAGGCGCGGTGAAGAGCGTGGATGATTCCGCGGCGCTGAAGGTGCCGGGAGTGAAGCAGACCGCGACTATTGATGCGTTCAAGCCCCCGGTGAACATGCAAGCGTTGGGTGGGGTGGCGGTGATTGCGGACAACACCTATGCGGCGTTCCAAGGCAAGAAGAAGTTGAAGGTGCAGTGGACCGAGAGCGAGCATGCGGTGTGGAACTCCGGCGCGTTCCGAAAATATCTGGAAGAGACTGCGCGCAAACCGTGCAAAGTAGTCCGGGAAAACGGGAATGTGGACGAAGCGTTTGCCAAGGGAGGAAAGGTTGTAGAGGCGGAGTATTATGCGCCGATGCTGGCGCATGCGCCCATGGAGCCGCCGGCAGCGGTAGCGGTGTACCGGGATGGCAAAGTGGAGGCGTGGGTGCCGACACAGAGCCCGCAAGGCGCTCAAGAAGCAATAGCCGCAGCGGTGGGAGGAAAGAAAGAAGATGTGACGGTGCATGTGACGTTGCTGGGCGGGGCGTTCGGGCGAAAGTCATTTCCGGATTTCGCGGTAGAAGCGGCGGTGCTGTCGAAGAAAACCGGCAAACCGGTGAAAGTAGTGTGGACGCGGGAAGACGACATTCAGTTCGACGCGTTCCACTCGGTGGCGGCGATGTACTTCAAAGCGTCGCTGGGAACCGATGGGAAACCAGCAGCATGGCTGCAACGCAGCGTGTTTCCGCCGATAGGCTCAACGTTTGATCCGGCGGCGCAATACGCGGATGCGGGCGAAATTGGACTGGGCTTTAGCGATGTGCCGTTCGCACTGCCCAATCACCGCGCGGAAAACGGAGCGGCGCCGGCCCACACGCGCATTGGCTGGCTGCGGTCGGTGGCGAATGTTTATCACGCGTATGGAGTGCACTCGTTCGCATGCGAACTGGCGAACGCCGCGGGCAAGGACCCGGTGGAATATTTGCTGGCGCTGCTGGGACCCGACCGGATCGTGCCCAAGTCTGAGCTGGCCAAGGATTACACCAACTACGATGAAGACTACGGGAAATATCCGATCGACATAGCGCGATTCCGGCGGGTGGTGCAGCTGGCGGCCGAAAAAAGCGGCTGGGGCAAACAGAAGATGGGGAACGGTTTCGGCATGGGGATCGCGGTGCACCGCAGTTTTTTGACGTACGTGGCGACCGTGGTGCAGACAGAGGTTAAGGATGGAAAAGTGACCATCCAGCGGGTGGACACGGCGGTGGATGCGGGCACTATCGTGAATCCAAACATCGTCAATCATCAACTGGAAGGCGCGGCGGTGATGGGAACGAGTATCGCGTTTTACGGCGAGATTACCGCGACCAATGGAGTGATTGACCAATCGAATTTCGATACGTATCCGGTGGCGCGAATCAACGCGACACCGCGCGAAACCAACATCTATATTGTGCAGAGCGACGCGCCGCCAGCAGGAATCGGCGAACCGGGATTGCCTCCGATAGCGCCGGCGATTTACAACGCGGTGTTTGCGGCGACGGGAAAACGGTATCGTGAGATGCCGCTGAGCAAAGCGGGGCTGACGTAGCGGGAAGTCCAACACTTTTGCACTAAGTGGTGGAGATCCTTCAGCCGCAAGAAGAGCGGCTTCCGGATGACACGCGGTTATAGATCGAGAAATCCTTGGTTACTGAGAGGGCGCGGGCGGGCTGCGCCTTTTTTCATTTTGGCGTACGATGCGGGCGTGCGGAGGAAAGATTGAGACGAGCAAGCGTGGCGGTGTGCGCGGTGCTGAGCTGGTTGGCTGGACCGGCCTGCGGGCAGCGGCGACCCGTGCTGCCGCAAATTGACGAACCTCATCCGTATTACTACCGCGAATTGTATTTGCCACAACTGACGAGCGGACCGAGCAGCCTGACGTGGAGCCCGGACTCGCAAGAGTTGTTGTATTCGATGGGCGGCTCGCTGTGGCGGCAGAAGGTGAATGCGAAGGAAGCGCAGCAATTAACGGATGGACCGGGATACGACTACCAACCGGATTGGTCGCCGGATGGCAAGAGCGTGGTGTACGTGTCTTACCAGAAAGACGCGATGGAATTGTGGGTGCTGGATGTGGCGAGCGGGAGGAGCACGCAATTAACCACAGGCGGTGCGGTGAACGTGGAGCCACGCTGGTCGCCGGATGGGAAGAAGATTGTGTGGGTTTCCACGCGATACCACAAGCGGTTTCACGTGTTCATCGCGGAAGTTGAGGCGGGAAGGTTGAAAAATGCCACGCGGTTAACGGGAGAGACAAGGAGTCCGCTGCCGCGGTATTACTACAGCGCTTACGACATGGAAATCAATCCGGTGTGGACGCGAGATGGGAAGGAAATTTTGTTCGTTTCAAATCGAGGACACATTTATGGAACGGGCGGGTTCTGGAGGATGAAGGCTCAGCCCGGCGCCGAAGCGCAAGAGATTCATTACGAGGAAACCAGTTGGAAAGCGCGGCCGGATTTTTCGCCGGATGGATCGCGGATGGTATACAGCTCGTATATAGGGCGGGAGTGGCAAAACTTGTGGGTGCTGCCGGCCAACGGAGGAGATGCGTTCCCAATTTCGTATGGAAGCTGGGACCAAAGCAATGCGCGCTGGTCGCCGGATGGAACGAAGATCGCGTACATTTCCAATTTCACGGGAAGCACAGCGATTGAGGTGCAGCAAGTTCCAAGCGGCGGGATCGAGCAGATCACCGACTTCGATCCAAGAAATTTGAATTTCCGGAAACCGATCGGGATGGTGCAGTTGTCCATAGACGACGAAAACGGGCAACCGACCAGCGCGCGAGTGTCGATGACCGACGAAGCGGGGCGGTTTTGCTGGCAAGAAAGCACGGTACATGCGGATGATGGGTTCGACCGCAGCGACAGGGAGTTCGAAAGGCACTATGTGTACGTAAATGCGAGCGACGAGTTCGTGGTACCTGTGGGCCGAGCGACACTAGAGGTGAGCAAGGGACTTAGCTACAGATTCGAAAAACGGACCATTGAAATAGGCGCGGGCGAAAGCAAGGAAATACACATTACGATGCAACGCCTGCCGACTCCTTGGAACCCGACCGAGAATTGGAGCAGCGCAGACCTGCACGTACACATGAATTATGGAGGGACGTATCAGAATGACCCGGAATGGCTGCACGTCATCGCCGATGCGGAGGACGTGCGATTCGTACACAATCTGACGGTCAACAAAGAACAACGATTACCGGATATTGAGTTTGTCGATTTCAACGAAAATTCCGGCGAAGACAGCGGGTCCAGCATCATTCAAGGACAGGAATTTCACACCAGCTACTGGGGACACCGGGGAGTTTTGCACTTGAAGGACCATTTGTTGCTGCCGGGCTATGCGGGCTATCCGAATACGGCGGCGGCGAGCTCGTATCCGATGAACGCGGACGTGTACGACATGGCGCACGAGCAAGGCGCGCTGGTTGGGGCGGTGCATCCGTTCGATGAAGTGCCCGATCCGTTTGCCAAGCCGGCGCAAGAGATTACCGACGAACTGCCGGTGGACGCAGCGCTAGGGAAACTGGATTACGTGGAGATTGTGGGATTCAGCGATCACAAATCCACGGCGACGGTCTGGTACAAGCTGCTGAATCTGGGATTCAAGCTACCGGCCGGGGGCGGAACGGACGCGACGACGAACTATGCCGCACCGATTCGCGGGCAAGCCGGATTTGATCGAGTGTATGTGTGGACGCCGGAATGGCCCGCATCCGCGGAATCCTGGCTGAACCAACTGAAACAAGGACGGAGCTTTGCGACGAACGGGCCACTGATCGGATTCACGCTGGGCGGGCAAATGGCCGGCAGCGAGCTGAAATTTGAAAGCGCACAAGAGGCGATTCCATTTACCGCGAAGTTGCGGTCGATTGTGCCGGTGGATCATCTGGAAGTGGTGTGCAACGGGAAAGTGGCGCAAGACCTGAAACTGGATGCATCGCGGGCTTCGGCGGAAGCGTCGGGGACAATTCCGCTGAAGGAGAGCGGTTGGTGCGTGCTGCGGGCCTGGAGCGAAAAGGCGGAGTATCCGGTAATGGATAATTACGCGTACGCAACGACCAGTCCGGTGTATGTGACTATCGGCGGGAAACGGGCGTATGCGAAAGAAGATGCGGAATATTTCGAGGCCTGGATCGACAGAACCATCGAGGTCACCGATGGTTATCCGGACTGGAACTCGCCGGAGGAAAAGCAGCGAGTGATGAAGAAATTGCAGGAAGCGCGGGCGGTGTATGAGGGGATGAAGTGAAGGGGCTGATGAGCCAACCGTGACTACGCATCCGAAAGCGGAGGATCTTCGAGGCTCAGGGCGGGCAAACCACCGCATTGCAAAGGGGCTGCTTGTAGGCAACGGGAGAATGGGGATAGAATTCAGCGGTTGCCTCGAGACGCAGCGATTCGCGAGTGCACGCCGAATGTGACTGCCTATTTCGCACCAAGAGGGATAATCGCTCGCCCCTCACTTCCAAAATACATGATTGGCAGCTCGACAGTGCAAGAGCACGCACGCGTATGAGCGCTTGCTGACCGGACACGTGAGGAGAGCGGGAAGCGATTGGGTTGCAAGAAACGGATGAGGAAGGAGGGTACATGATCGTCGGTGTGCCCAAAGAAATGTATCCGAAGGAACGGCGGGTGGCACTGGTGCCCGCGGTGATTCCTAATCTAAAAAAAGCGGGGTTGGAGGTGGTGGTTGAGCGGGGAGCGGGACTCGCGGCGGGCTACCCAGACACGGAGTACGTGGATAAAGGAGCGCGCGTGATCGGGAGCCGGGCGGAGCTGTTTCAAGCCGCGGAGTTTATTGTGCAGTTCCTGGTACACGGAGCCAACGATAAGACGGGTGCAGCGGATTTGCCGTTGATGCGCAAGGGACAAATCGTGTTGGGATTTTTGCGGCCACTGGGCTCGGTGAAAACGCTGCAAGAGCTAGCCGAGCGTGGGGTGGCAGCGTTTTCGGTGGAGCTGATGCCGAGGACGACGCGAGCGCAGAGCATGGACGCGTTGTCGTCGATGGCGACCATTTGTGGATATAAGGCCGTGGTGCTGGCAGCAGACACGCTGCCGCGGATGTTTCCCATGCTGACCACAGCGGCGGGGACGATTGCGCCGGCGCGGGTGTTTATCATTGGCGCGGGAGTAGCGGGTTTGCAGGCGATTGCAACAGCGCGACGCCTGGGAGCAGTGGCATCGGCGTACGACATGAGGCCCGCGGCCAAGGAACAGGTGCAAAGCCTGGGCGGAAGGTTCGTGGAGTTGCCGATCGAAGCCAAAGACGCGCAGGACGCGCGAGGGTATGGCAAGGCACAGGACGAAACCTTCTATCAGAGGCAGCGGGAGTTGCTGGGAAAGACGGTGGCGGAAAGCGACGTGGTGATCACGGCGGCGGTCATTCCGGGGAAGAAATCGCCGGTGCTGGTGACCAAGGAGATGGTGGAGAAAATGGCGCCGGGATCGGTGATTATCGACTTGGCGGCGGAACGAGGCGGGAATTGCGAGTTAACCAAGCCGGACGAAACGGTGGTGGAGCACAACGTCACGATCATCGGGGAATTCAACCTGGCGGGCACGGTGCCGTATCACGCGAGTTCGCTGTATGCGCGAAACGTGAGCGCGTTTCTGCAACACTTGGTGAAAGAAGGGCAAGTGCGGATGGACACGAGTGACGAGATCATCCGGGAGACGTTGGTGACGCAAAACGGAGAAGTAGTGAACGCGCGAGTGCGGGAGTTTTTTGGATTGCCCGCCCTGGCGGTAAAGGTTTAAGGAGGAAAGCATGCCGGCGGATTTCATCTCGAGCCTGTTCGTATTCATACTGGCGGCGTTCTTAGGTTTGGAACTGATCAAAAGGGTTTCGCCGCTGCTGCACACGCCGCTGATGTCGTTGACCAACGCATTGGACGCGATCGTGGTGGTGGCGGCAATCATCATCGCGGGGCGGCACGAAACGAAATTCTCGACGATTCTTGGCTTAATCGCGGTGGGCGCGTCGTTCAGCAACATGGTAGGCGGATTTCTGATCACCGACCGGATGTTGCACATGTTCAAGACGGCCAAGGCCAAGAAACCATGAATCCTGTGGCGCTGCAGCAGCTCATCGATTTCAGCTACATTGCCGCGGTTGTCGGATTCATCCTGGCGCTGAAGTGGCTGAATTCGCCGGTGACGGCGATGCGCGGGGTGTTGATCGGGGAAATTGCGTCGGCGGTGGCGGTGCTGGCAACGCTGTTCGATCCGCAGGTGACGCACTACAAATGGATCATCATCGCGCTGATCATCGGGGCGGGTATCGGCGTGCCGCTGGGCATGGTGAAAATGACGGCGGTGCCGCAACGGACGGCGCTGAGCCACGCATTCGGAGCGATGTCCGCGGCATTGATCGGGATAGCCGAGTATTTTGTGGGTACGCCGCACATCAGCAAGTTCGAAATGGCGGAGATAGGGCTGGAGGTGGTGATCGGGTCATTGACGTTTACGGGCAGCGTGATTGCGGCGGGGAAGCTGCAGGAGATTCTGCCGCAACGGCCGATTACGTATAGAGGACAGAACGTAGTGAGCCTGTCGACGTTGAGCGCGGCGGTGGCGCTGATCGTGATCCTGGTGTTCCACCCGGAGTACACGCACTTGTTTGAGGCGATGGTGGTGGTGGCGCTGGTGTTCGGGATCATGCTGGTGACGCCGATCGGCGGGGCGGACATGCCCACGGTGATTTCGCTGTTGAATTCCTATGCGGGATTTTCCGCGGCGCTGTTGGGATTCGTGTTGAACAGCAAAGTGCTGGTGGTGGCGGGGGCGCTGGACGGGGCTTCGGGCTTCATCCTGTCGGTGATTATGTGCAAGGCCATGAACCGCTCGTTCACCAATGTGCTGTTCGGGGCATTTGGACAGGTGCAGGCGTCGTCGGCCAAGGGGGCGGAAGAGCGAACGGTGCGCAGCGCGTCGCCGGAGGACGCCGCCGGGATTCTGGCTTCGGCCAGCAAGGTGATCATCGCGCCGGGATATGGGATGGCAGTGGCTCAGGCGCAACACAAAGTGCGGGAACTGTATGACGCGCTGACGAAGCGAGGGGTGGACGTAAAGTTTGCGATTCACCCCGTGGCGGGGCGCATGCCCGGGCACATGAACGTTTTGCTGGCCGAAGCGGATATCCCGTACGACAAATTAGTGGAGATGGACGAGATCAACGGAGATTTTCCGCAGACGGATGTAGCGTTGATCATTGGCGCCAATGACGTGACCAACCCGGCGGCGCGGGAGGACAAGGGCAGCCCAATTTACGGCATGCCGATCCTGGACGTGGACAAGGCGCACACCGTGATGGTGATCAAACGCAGTATGGCCGCGGGATTCGCGGGAATCGATAATCCGCTGTACTACATGGACAAGACGCTGATGCTGTTTGGAGATGC
>DASPVD010000106.1:0-69814 GCA_035622555.1 Candidatus Eremiobacteraceae bacterium
TTACTTCTGTCTCTGATCTGAACAGGAAACTCCTGCGCTACATCCGGCACTACAACAAATCGCCCCGTACCGTGAAATGGAAATATGTCGATCCAGCGCGCCATCTCAGTACACAATCAGTTGGTACAGGCCACTAGAACGCAAGACTGATCCCATAGGTAATACCTATTTATTTTATCCAAACTAGATATTGGAACAATGAGTAGGGGAGACATAGTATAGCGGTGCGGAGTTCGCTCCCTCTGCGATGCGGGGCAGGCCACGAGATTCGGTTCTCAAGGCTGGATGAGGGTTAGGCTCCGAAACCGGAAAGAGCGAAAAAAGATTGGAGAGAAATATGGCAACAGAAACAAAGTGCCCGTTCGCGGGCGCAACTCCCGTACACACCAACCGTGATTGGTGGCCGAACCAATTGGATCTTCGAGTGCTCCACCAACATTCGAACCTTTCGGATCCGATGGGCGAGGAGTTCGACTACGCCAAGGAATTCCAAAGCCTGGACCTGAATGCGGTGATCAAGGACCTCCATGTGCTGATGACGGACTCGCAGGACTGGTGGCCGGCCGACTTTGGCCACTATGGGGGGCTGTTCATCCGAATGGCTTGGCACAGCGCAGGAACGTACCGCATAGGAGACGGCCGCGGCGGTGCAGGCGCGGGCCAGCAGCGCTTTGCGCCGTTGAATAGCTGGCCGGACAACGTGAACCTCGACAAGGCGCGCCGGTTGTTGTGGCCAATCAAGCAGAAGTACGGCCGCAAAATTTCCTGGGCGGACCTGATGATTCTGGCGGGCAACGTGGCCCTGGAGTCGATGGGGTTCAAGACGTTCGGTTTCGGTGGGGGGCGCGAGGATGTTTGGGAGCCCGAAGAAGACGTGTTCTGGGGCCCGGAAGGCAAGTGGCTGGCGGACGAGCGCTACAGCGGGGATCGTGATCTGCAGAATCCGCTGGCTGCGGTGCAAATGGGTCTGATCTACGTGAATCCGGAAGGGCCGAATGGCAAGCCGGATCCCGTAGCGGCGGCCACGGATATTCGCGAAACGTTCCGTCGCATGGCGATGAACGACGAAGAAACCGTCGCGCTGATTGCAGGTGGTCACACTTTTGGCAAAACCCACGGCGCCGGCGATGTAGCGCTGGTGGGTCCGGAGCCGGAAGCTGCCCCCATCGAGGAGCAGGGCCTCGGCTGGCACAGTAAATTTGGCAGCGGCAGTGGACGCGATGCCATCGGCAGCGGCCTGGAGGTCATTTGGACCACCACGCCGACGAAGTGGAGCAACAACTTCTTCGAGAACCTGTTCGGCTACGAATGGGAACTGACCAAGAGCCCGGCGGGCGCGCATCAATGGAGACCGAAGAATGAAGCAGGCGCGGGTACAGTGCCGGATCCGCAGGATGCCTCGAAGCGCCGCGCGCCATCCATGCTGACCACGGACCTGTCGTTGCGATTCGACCCGGCTTACGAAAAAATCTCACGACGCTTTTACGAGCACCCGGATCAATTCGCCGACGCGTTTGCGCGGGCGTGGTTCAAGCTGACTCACCGCGACATGGGCCCCAAGGTGCGCTACCTCGGCCCACTGGTTCCGAAAGAGACGTTGATCTGGCAAGACCCGATACCCGCAGTGGATCATGCGCTGATTGGCGAGCAGGACATTGTGGCGCTGAAGGCGAAAATCCTCGCGTCGGGGCTGTCGGTATCCCAGTTGGTCTCGACGGCTTGGGCATCGGCGTCGACGTACCGCGGCTCCGACAAGCGCGGTGGAGCGAACGGCGCGCGCATTCGCCTGAGCCCGCAAAAGGACTGGGAAGTTAACGAGCCAGCTCAGTTGGCCAAGGTGCTGCAGACGCTCGAAACAATTCAGAGGGAGTTCAACAGCGCGCAGACCAACGGGAGCAAGGGGAAGAAGGTTTCGCTGGCGGACCTGATCGTTCTCGGTGGCTGCGCGGCGATCGAGAAAGCCGCGAAGGCCGGCGGGCATGACGTGAAAGTCCCGTTTACGCCCGGACGCGTGGACGCATCGCAAGAGCAAACCGAGGTCGAGTCCTTCGAGCCGCTCGAACCGACTGCGGATGGTTTCCGCAATTATTTCCGCAATGGCAAGGGCCTGTCGGCCGAGGAGCGCCTGGTGGATCGAGCGCAATTACTGAGGCTGACGGCGCCGGAGATGACCGTTCTGGTTGGTGGACTTCGCGTTCTCGGCGCAAACACCGGAAAGTCCAAACACGGCGTGTTCACTAAACGGCCAGAGACGCTGACGAACGACTTCTTCGTCAACCTGCTGGATATGAGAACACAATGGCAGCCGTCGAACGGGTCGGGAGGCATCTACGAAGGGCGCGACCGGAAGACCAACGAGCTCAAGTGGACTGCCACCCGTGTCGACTTGATCTTCGGTTCGCATTCTCAGTTGCGCGCGCTCGCGGAGGTCTATGGGTGCACGGACTCGCGGGAGAAGTTTGTGCACGACTTCGTGGCGGCGTGGAGCAAAGTGATGAACCACGATCGTTTCGATCTGGCCTGAAACCGGCAAAACAAGAGAGCGTGAAGAACGGGGCGGCTAGAGATGGCCGCTCCGGTTTTTTTGAGTTTTAAGTTCCTTGCTGCTTCTCATTTGACCTTGAGCAAAGGGCAAATTCCGGGCTTGACGGCCGCTTTGTACCATGGTACATAGATACCACAGTACAGTGGTACGGAGGAGACTCATGATCGAAGTCGAACGAGTACAAACCGGGGTGCGGATGGAGAAACGGCTGTTGAAGGTGTTGAAGGCGTTTGCGGAGCTGAAAGACATTACCCTGGGGGATTTGCTGGAGGGCATCGTGCTGCATGCCTTCGAAGGCAAGGCGCCGTTCGGCAAGGAATCGCTGGCGCAAATTGGCGAGCTGAAGAAGATCTACGGCATGACCTTGCGGGCAAGCGACAGCCATAAACTGACGGAAAAGATGCGAGCCGATTCGCGAATCACGTCCGGGGATTAAACCTTCCTTGAAAGCGAGAGCCCGAGAGGTTCACTGAAACTTGGGAGAAGTAACATGAAAAGTGGATGGTTGTTTGTCTTTGGACTGGCATGTGGAGTGGCGGTGATGGCGGCGCCGCGAGTTGCCGCGCACCTGCATGGGGTGATCCGCGGCGCAAAAAGCCCGGCGGGTACGCAGCGAGCACACACGAAAGAGGAATTCTGGTTCACAGCGCACGCGCCGATGGAGCAAGTGGCTCCATTGTTCGGCGCAGACAAGGAGCGCGAGTGGTCGCCACACTGGAATCCGCAGTTCCTTTATCCAGTGCCGGCAGCGGACCAGCAAGGGATGGTGTTTGGGGTGGCGCACGGCCATTTGCAGTCGGTGTGGGTCAATACGGAATTGGATCTGAAAAATGGAAGGATTCAGTATGTGTACGTAATTCCAGACGCGGTGGCGACGGTGATTACGCTGCACCTGGCGGGGGAAGGCAACCAGACTCAGGTGCAAGTGGAATACGAGCGGACGGCTTTGAGCGCCGACACCGACGAACATGTGCGGCACCTGGGGGAAGGTGATCGTAACTCAGGGCCGGAGTGGGAAAAGCAAGTGAATGGGTATTTGGAGAAGGCGCATGGCGGACAGGCTGGTGCCGGGAATCCTTAGCGCGCGGCAGCGAGCGCGCTAGACAAAGACAAAACTCGATAGGATTCGGCTACAGGCCAGTTTTTGTGGTCAAGGCTACATTCGACTTCGAGGGATAAGGCGGCTGCGGGCAAGCGCCCAAATCCACGGTAATTTGGGCGGTGGAATCTTGAGCATTTCGGACCATTTTGACGGTGGAATCGAAGGCAGCGCCGGTGGGAAAGCGGGACTGATTGTCTTCGAAGAACCGCTGCCATAAAGACTGATCAACAAACTCTCCAGGCGATTGCGGCAGGCGCACTTCTTGTCTGGCGCCGTCGGATCCCAGCAGTTCAATGCTGCTGATGCGGTAGGGGGCGCCTTGATCGATCTTCATGGTGAGATCGATGCGGAGTTCAGTTTCGTTGAATGAAAGCATGGGTTCCAGGACAACGTCGAGATAGCCTTTCGAGGTGTATAAGCTGGAGATGCTGTTGATGGCGTTTCGGACCTTCGAAGTATTGAAGGGATCGCCGGTACGCAAGTCGAGGTGTTGCCGAAGCAGGTCCGAACTGAAGACCAGGGGCTTATCTTTTTCATTGGCAAAGGCGGCATCGCCCAAGCGGTACAGTTGGCCGGTGTCGACGTCGACGTGCAGTGCATAATGGAGGCCGTCGTTGGAGGCGCGAATCAAATAAGGAGTGCCTTGCAGTTGCGGCTTGGCATAGCCCTTGTCCATCAGGGCGCCACGAACTAAAACCTCAATATCCTCAATGGCCCAATCGTCATCCGCCGGGCCGGAACTGACCGCATCGGGGTCCTTTTGAATTTTCTTGAGAAGATCGGCGCGCTCGGCGTCAGTGAGAGGATTGTCGCCTTCAAACTCGAGCTGATCCACGATGACCGGCGTCTTTTTTGCGGAGGGCTGCGGTGAAGAGAAATTGGGCGCGCAAGCGATGGTTTGCGCCGAGGCTGCTTGAGAAACAGCAAGGGCAGCGATAGCCAAAAGCGTGAGATTGAGCAGCGCTGGGCGGCGACTCATGTCGGGACTATACCGCAAAAGCGATTGAATGGGTACTTGAAGCGGTGTCCGCGGCCGGGGGCCATTGAGAGCCATGAGGCTACTGGCGTGCGGAACCACTCAGAAATTTGCCGGATTGCCAACCGCCAGACTACCAACCGGTAACCAAGAGCCGTTGTGCCGCTTGCAGGCTGCACTTTTGATACTTGGAGTAGGCCACCGCAGCTCTCTGCCGAATAGCCGCTGCTGGTTCCGAACGAATCCAGCCATCGAGCGCCGCTTTCAGGGTGTAAGCTTCCGGAGCCATCAGGCCGGTAGTCCAGAGTAGCGGCTCGCTTTCGGTATTTCGCATATATGGCGCAAAATACAGCTTACTGGCGCAGGCAAGCACAACGAACTGCCGCGGATGTGCGCCGGATTTGCCTCGAACGGCGGGAATCTGAAAATCCATGAACGCGTCATGCCCGACGTAGGCCAGCAAGTCGGCGTCCCCCGCTAGGGCAATCGGAACGGCCTTATCGTCCAAGCGAATTGAGACGCTGTCTTTGCGAAGCGCAGCCGCGGAAGAGACAAAATCGGATACAGCGTCGCGAATCTTGGCGCCGTCGTAGGCATCGGCAATCAGCAATGCGTCCGGCTGCTTATGCCGGAACACGCAGCGTTCAAGAACCGCCGTCTGCGGTTTCGTAGCGCAAGTCACAAGCTTCCAATCCCGGCTAGCTTGAAAGAACGTCTTCACGCCGTAAGCAGCGCCCCAATACAAATTGTTAGATAAATCGTGTCCATTCCCAAGGCGGGGTGGAACGGGAACGATGCCCTGGTGTTGGTTATCGGCAAGCGCCACGAACACGTGGACAACCGGAATGGGTGATTGCGCCTGGGAGAATGAAGCGATGGCCAGGAGCAGGAGAGCTAACTCAAAAGCACGGGAGAAGGGTTTTATGCGACGCGTCGCCATTTTTATTCAGTATATTATTTTCGTGACCGGAAGCATTGGAGTTGTGTGGGTGCCTACAGTTTACAGTCTCACGTAAATTCTCAATAAGAACGCAGAGGCCATGGCGAAACTAACGTTTTTGGGCGCAGCAGGGTGCGTAACCGGTTCGAAATATCTGGTAGAAGCGGCGGGAAAGAAGCTGTTGGTGGATTGCGGGCTGTTCCAGGGAATGGAAGATTTGAAGGAGCGCAACTGGAAGCCGCTGCCGGTTGACCCCAAAACAATCGATTACGTGGTGCTGACACACGCACACCTGGATCACACGGGTTGGCTGCCGGTGTTGGTGCGCGACGGCTACAACAAAGCCATTTTTGCGAATCCCGCGACCATTGAATTGACCGGGCTGCTGCTGAAGGACTCCGGGCACCTGCAAGAAGAGGAAACCGAGGACGCGCAGAAGCATAAGTGGAGCAAACATCCACAGCCGATGGCGTTGTACACGTCGGAAGACATCGACCCAGTGCTGCGGTTGCTGAAACCGATGGCGCGCAGCGGCGGCTTTGATGTTTCGCCGGAGTTTCACATCGAGTCGTACGACGCGGGACACATTCTGGGGTCATCAAGCCTGGAAATGACCATTACCGAGAATGGGAAGAAGAGCGTGGTGGTGTTCTCGGGAGACGTCGGCCGATACAACCAGCCGATCCTGAATGATCCGAAAACGCCGAGCAGGCAGCAGCTCGACCTGGTGCTTTGCGAGTCGACATACGGCAATCGCGAACACGAATCGGGCGATCCGCTGCAGGAACTGGAAGCAGTAGTGAATCGCGTGGTGAAACGGGGCGGGTCAATTGTGATTCCCGCGTTCGCGATTGGCAGAACACAAACGTTCATGTACTACTTGCGCGAACTGGAGAATCTACAGCGCATCCCCAGAATCCCTGTGTATGTGGACAGCCCGATGGCGCTAAGCGCCACGGACCTATACCTGAAATATAAGGAAGATCACGACGCCGATTTTGCGCGCGATGAGCGCAACGGAGGCGATCCGCTGAGCGTCCACGAATTCCATCTGGCACGAAGCGTGGCCGATTCCAAGCAGATTAATAATGTCAAGACTCCGTGCATCATTATCTCCGCCAGCGGCATGGTGACCGGCGGGCGGGTGTTGCATCACCTGGCGAATCGTCTGGGTGATGCGCGAAACTGCGTGATCCTGGGAGGTTTTCAGGCGGAGGGCACCCGGGGACGCGCGCTGGAAGAAGGGGCCAAAACGCTAAATCTCCTGGGAAGACCAGTTCCGGTGATGGCCGAAATCGTGGAGATGGGACAATTTTCGGCACACGCGGGCAAAAGCGAGTTGCTGCGCTGGCTGACCGGGCTGCAAGCGCCCCCCAAGCAAGTTTACCTGACCCACGGAGAGCCAGAGGCGGCGCAATCGCTGCAGCAAGCGATCACAGCGAATTTTGGATGGAGCGCGGCGGTGGCCAGATACCTGGACACTGTGGAAATTTAGACGGCGGGAAAATGAATCCAGAGTGAACGACAACAGTTTTGAATTGCAGTATACAAAAAACTGGATGTTAATGGATGGCCTACAGGGCCAAATTGGTCCATTCAATCGACTTAATTTACAAGTTTTTTCAAAAACCAAGGAAACATTTCCGCGGGCGCTATCGTCTATACAGGCAAGACCACTCGCGGGGTAGGAGACTGACCACCACAGGGCAACCGACCAACAGTCTCCTACCCCTTTCTTACTCCAACCCACCCTCAAAAGCGGCTCAGTTCTCAGGACTGAGTTACAACCGGGGCGGCACTATCTCCTCGGAGGTCGCGAGCCATCTGGGGTACCTCGAGAAGCTCCAAATCAGCGACAAACATGGGCGTGGGAGCCACCCGGCCCCAGCGGTTCACTTCCCATCTCGCGCGGACGAACTTTACTTCCGCGCGAGAAGAAATGTCCAGTACCATTTTCGTGGCGCCACAGTAGAACTGCTGCGGAAACTTGAGAAGAGGCTTCCTGCCAAAGTCCTGGCCGTCGGATGAGCCCCAAACAGAGACTTCCAGGGATTCCTGCTCGATCTGCTCGGAGATGGTCAGGCGGCAAAGGAAAGTGCGGGTTTCGCTGGCCGACACGTCTACGGCTTGGCCGTCTCCATTGGATTCGAGCTCGCTGCCAGGCGGGATCAAAGAAAGCTGCAGTGCCACCGGTTCCCCTTCGGGCGCTTCACTATGCAGCGCCAGTGTAGCACAAGGCGCTCGGGTGAACTGTGACACGTGCCACAGGAGCCCGAAGAGGTTAGAGAATTGCTGGTAAATCGAGCCGTTATGCCCAAGTGCGGATTCCGATGAATCCCCAATACGCCAAGTACGCAGCGGCAATGAACAGCGGCACGGTTACGGCGAAGGAAAACCAGCGGACTCCCTTTCGAACTTGGGTTTTAGACCTTAAGGCCAAGGCAATGAGCGCAACTAAAGAAGTTAGGCCATAGGCCAAAGTGGCCAAGAACAAGGCCAGCGACCAGATGGTCAGATTGCCCATTCGAGTGATCATGTCGGCGCTGGAAAGCAAGACAATCGCGACAATCGCCAGGAAGCTCAGCGCTGCCAAGAGCGGCCAAAAACGCATGGCGCGCTCGGGGGGACGACGGCGTTTCTTGCTGATTCCGGCGAGCAGCCAAAACGGCGCGTACACGAAAATAGAGATGACTGCGAGCACGAACCACGCCGTGAGCACAATTTCGAGGATGGCCATCCAGCCGGGTATGCGTTTCATGGTGACGGCGCCTCCGCCCACCTGAATGAACTGTCCCTCCTGGTTGGGCAGGAGCAGTTCGACGGTGGCGACAGGTTCAGGCGGATCCTTTTTGGGGACGGCGCGAAACTGAGTGTCGGTGACAGCGACAAGCACTTGGTTGCGACCGCTGAGATTGCTCCGGAGCAGCTTGCCGTTGTCCGTGTGAACATGAGTTAACCCCAACAAGCGTTCCAGAAAATGGAGCATCTCGACGCGAGGTGAGTCGGGTTCATACCAACCCGCGTAGGAGGCGACAGTTTGCGGCAACGGGTGCTCCGCGGGCACCGCAGGTTTCTGCAGATTGCGAGTTACGTAGGCGCGGATGTTCTTACCGATTTTTTCGAAGGCTTCGCCGTTGCCGGAATTGATGCTGTAGAAATAGCCCACGCCGAAATCGGGCATATAGGCCATTTCGGTCAGGCCGCCTTCCACGCCGCCGTTGTGGCCGTGGTAAACGAAACCGTCGTAGATGCTCCAGTAATTGCTCAGTCCATATCCGGTTTTCAATCCTTGCTGCGCGGCCCAAGTGCGCGTGGGGATCTCCATGCGGTCAAGGGAAGCGCTGGGCGTCACTTCCACACCGTTCACAGTGCCACGATTGAGATAAAACTGAACGTAAGCGGCCATGTCGTTGGCCGAAGCGTTGATGGAGCCCGCCGGGCGATACACAATATGCCAATAAGGATACGGAGTCTTGCCATCATCGTGGTAGAGAAGGGTCAGCGGAGGGGAAGGAACCTGGAAGTAAGTGGCGGTTTTCATGCCGATGGGATGGAAGAAATTCTGCGTGACGTAATCCTCGAAACGTTGGCCCGTGATTTTCTCGACCACGTAAGCGGCCACCGCGGGACCCGCGTTGCAATAAGCGATACGCGTGCCGGGCGGCCAGCGGGAAGTTCGTGAGTGTTGATCATAGTCGAGGGCTTGTTGCAGCGGAGTGGTATCGGGCATGTCCTTTGCGTATTCACGAAAGTGTATATCGTCCCAGCCGGTAGTGTGCTCGAGGAGGTCGACCACGCGCACGGGATCGGTGGCTTCCCAGGGATTTTCGAACCACACTTCTGGGGCGAGCTTGTGTACCGGATCTTGCAAGGAGAGTTTGCCTTCATGGGCGAGCTTGAGAATGGAAAGAGACGCGAAGGCTTTCGAAGTCGAGCCAATGCGGAACAAGGTATCGGCAGTGGTGTCGCGATTGGCGGCCACATCGGACTTGCCCAGGCCGGCGATCCATTCCGGCCCGTCGCGGTGGACGATGGCGATGGACACGCCGGGAGTGTGCGTGTCTTTGAGAATCTTCTCGAGCTGCTGCTGTAGTTCCTGGATGGATTGCGCTGGCTTGGGTGTTTCTTCTTTGGGGAGTTGTTTTTTCTGGACGGAACAAGCGGTAGCAAATAAGCACAGAAGTACGAGGGGAATTAGCGTTTTCACGATTGGATTCTGCTCCCACAGCTGCGAATGCGCAATGACAAATCTGCTGAGAAGTAGGCGTTCGGCCGCAGTGAATCCAGGTTGAATGAAGGCGGGAAGATAGCGGGAGCAAGGCTCCCGCAACTCCAAGTCACGAACAGGCCGCGTCGCTTCCTGCGTCAGCGTAAACAGAAGGCGGGGCCTGCGCACTACAGGTCATACGTCGAGGCGGGCGAAGCGAGCTTCGGCGGCGGCCAGGGTTTCTTCTTTCTTGCAGAAGGTGAAGCGGACCTGCGAGGCACCGTCACGGGGATGGTCGTAGAAGCTGGAGCCCGGGACGCAGGCAACGCCGATGTGCTCGACCAGATATTTGGCGAAAGAGACGTCGCGGGTTTCGGCTGGGTATTTGGAGTGGTCGAAATGGAAGCGGGAAATGTCGGTCATAATGTAGTAGGCGCCGCGCGGTTTGTAAACGATGAAGCCGGAGTTCTCCAGAATGCTAAGCAGGCGCGCGCGTTTCTTGGAGTAATTGGCGGCGAGTTGATCGTAATAGGATTGCGGCAATTTCAGGGCGAGCGCTCCGGCTTGCTGCAAAGGCGCGGGCGCACCCACAGTAAGAAAATCGTGAACCTTGCGGATGGCTTGGGTGGCATCAGCGGGGGCGATGGCCCAACCGACGCGCCAACCGGTGACGCTGTAGGTTTTGGACATACCGTTGATGACGATGGTGCGGTCGCGCATGCCGTCGATGCGGGCCATGGTGATGTGATCGGCACCATCGTAGAGGATGTGCTCGTAAATCTCGTCGGTGATGCAATAACAATTCCAACGAAGGCAAAGATCCCGGATGAACTCGAGTTCGCCGCAACTGAAAACCTTGCCAGTGGGATTGTTGGGCGTGTTCAGGATGATGGCCTTGGTGTGGGGTCCAAAGGCGGCAGCCAGTTCCCTTTCGTCGAAACTCCAATCGGGCGGACGTAGCTTCACAAATCGAGGCGCAGCGCCGGAAAGAATCGCGTCAGGACCGTAATTTTCGTAGAACGGTTCGAAGACAACAATCTCGTCACCCGGATTGATGATGGCCATCATGGAGGACATCATCGCTTCGGTAGACCCGCAGCAGACGGTGAGTTCGCGCTCGGGATCAACGGTAACGCCTTGAGTGCGCGCGAAATTTTCGACGATGGCGTCGCGCAGCGGCTTGGCGCCCCAGGTGATGGCGTACTGATTGATATCGGCGGCAATGGCCTGACGGGCGGCTTCTTTGACTTCCGGGGGAGCGGCAAAATCGGGAAAACCTTGAGAAAGGTTGACGGCGTGGTGCTTCAGGGCCAGCCGGGTCATTTCTCGAATCACCGATTCGGTGAACTGCTCAGCTTTGGTGGAGAGCATGCGGCGGGCAATGTGGGTGATGTTGGTTTCGGGTGCAGACATGGAGAAAACATTGTAGACGAAGAACGGCTGGGCAGAAACTGAGATGCGAAATGAGGTTCCAAACGTTCGGCGATAACGCGTGGCGAGCCGTAGGCCAACTACAAGGTTTCGGGTGACCGTGGCGCGATGGTTGCGGCTGGTGGATGGATTCACTACAATACCCTGCAGCTTCACGTAGTAGATTCGGGGTCGCTTCCCGTCCGCCCGCGAGAAGTCCAGCTCGTGTCCAATCTAGATGGAGAGAATTAAGAGGAGGACGCAGATGCGTCGGTGTCTTTTGTGTGTATTGTTATTCGCAGTGTTTGCCTCCGTGGCGTTTGGCGACCAGGTGACGCTAAAGAACGGGGACCGGTTGAGCGGGAACATTATTTCCAGCGACGAGAAAACGCTGCTGCTAAAAACCGATTATGCCGGAGACGTTACGATCAAGTGGGATGCGGTGGTGGGGATTGAATCCACGCAGGATCTGCACCTGACCTTGAAAAATGGGGCGAAATTAGCGGGCAAAGTTACCACTGTGGACGGCAAATTCGAAGTGGCCGGCGCTCCACCCAACACAGCTCCCGCGCCGAAAGATACAATTGTTGCGGTGCGCAACGACGCGGAACAGAAGACCTACGACATCAATGTGGAGAAATTGGCGCATCCGAAGTTCACGTATTTCTGGAGCGGCGTTTTCGACACCGGGCTGGCGCTGACCCGCGGAAACTCGTCCACGGCCAGCTATACGCTAGACGGCAAAGCGGTACGCGAAACGGACAGGGACAAACTCACGGTATATGCGAATTACATTTTCGCCGACAATCAAGTTACCGTACCAGCCACGACAACGGCGAACCTCTTCCAAGGCGGCATTCGTGGAGACTTGAACCTCAGCCCACGCACCTTTGTCTTCGCCTTTGGCGATTTCCAGACCAACCAGCTACAGCACTTGAGTCTGCGACAGGACTATGGCGGCGGCTTCGGTTACCACATCATCAAGACCAAAAACACGCTGTTCGATGTGTTCGGCGGCGGGGACTATGATCGGGATAAGTTCGCCAGTTACACCTATACGAATCCGGCGCCTCCCCCACCGCTCCTCGCCCAGGCCGCTTATGACCAGAACAGCGCGGAAGTGGTGGTTGGCGAGGAGTTCGACACCAAGGTTTCGAGCCGAACCACGCTGAACGAGCGGCTCTCTTTCTTCCCGAATCTTTCCCATACCGGCGAATATCGTATGCAGTTTGACAGTTCGCTGGCACTGCAGATGAAAACGAGGCTGAGCTGGCAAGTGACTTTCAGTGACCGCTATATCAGCTATCCTCCCCCAGGGCTGAAAGGCAATGATCTGGTGCTGTCGACTGGCTTCCGACTTGCCTTGGGGAAACCGAAAACATAGTTTTGGGCCCGATCTTTGGTTGCTCGACAAACAACATAAGGAGGCAATTTCTATGGGCTTTCTTACATGGATTCTCGTTGGATTGATTGCGGGTTGGCTGGCCGGTCAAGTCATGAAGGGCGGCGGGTATGGAATTCTGGTGGACATCATCCTGGGAATTTTGGGCGGATTCCTAGGTGGTTGGATATTCGGGCTGTTGCACATATGGCAGGGTGGCGGAATCATCGGATCAATCATCGTGGCCTTCGTAGGAGCAGTCATACTGGTGTGGATTACGAGGCTGCTGAAGAAGGCGTGAGGGTCCGCAAGTAGCGACAAAAACTGTTAGCGCGGACAGTACCGTTTCGGAGAAACGGGCACCTGTACGCTGTACGAAAGGGCAGGTTTTTCCACAGGCCACCGTGAGCCCGTTGTGGAAAACTGCGCCTGGGATTTCTGTATCGATAACGTGATTTGTTTCAATTAGATAGGCAATGGTTGTGAGCGCAGTCACAGTACTAAAACCTTCGTTTAAACGGCCCCTTAGTGCGCCTGTACCATAGGTTTTCTTTCCTTCTAACTGTCTAATAGGTCAGGTCAGGGAGCTAACCCCTCGGTCAGGGATTTTTTGGGGAATGCACAGCTCCTTGATTCGGTCAACGGGTCCTTAGAAAGAGAGAGTCAGCCAGAAATGAAAGACAAGCTCCGGAAATGGATGTGGTTGCTCCTGGTTGTTCTTGCCGCGGTGCAAGTGTACGCGGTACGCGAACTACTAGCAGCATTCGCCTTGTTTGTGCTGGGGTTCGGAGCCGTGGCGTGTTGCGTGGGCGTGTTGTATTTCCTTCACAAGGCCTGGGAAGCAGGAGTGGGTTGGGCGGTTGCTAGCAGACACCCAGTGTTCTTGGTAACACGCCGTTGGGTCTCCGTAGTTGAAGATTGGGCATGGCGTCCACTGCGTCGTCCGGATTCCGAGCCCGCGCGTTGATTTGAGTCCAGATATAGGAGTCAGCCAGAGCCAGCCGGTTGGGGTCGATCGCCGGTACTCGAAGTTGGGCCAGCCGTCCTGAGAGAGCGGCTGGCCTTTCCGTTTCTGTAGGCGGATTCCGTGCGCCCAGGCGGCCGCATGGCCCGCCATTTCCGGCTGCTTAGTAAAATGCGGCGCCGCCATCTACATTGATGGATTGGCCCACGATGGCGCTGGACGATTCCGAACAGAGGAACAGAGCCGCCTGGGCAATTTCCATCGCGGCTTGTCCGCGTCCTTGCAACAAGGTGTTCAGAAAACCCTGGAGTTGCTCTTCCCGGCTCACTCCCAATCTCTCCGCCAACACTCTTCCAAGTTCTTTACTCATCTCCGTTTCTGTGACCGGGCCGGGACAAAGCGCATTCACGCGTACACCTTTGCGCGATGCCTCCGCCGCCATCACGCGGGTTAAGCCAAGCATGCCCGCTTTGGCAGCGGCGTAGGCCGAGCCCCACGCGAACGCCGACTTGGCGGACAAGCTGGAAATGTTCAGAATCACGCCGGAATTTCGCGCGTACATTTCGGGCAGCACTAGCTTGCTCAACAAGAAGCAAGTACGCAGATGAACCGCAATCACCTTATCGAATTCCTCGAGAGGATAATCCTCGACCGGCGCCACCGGCCCGTAGTGCCCGGCGTTGTTTACCAGAATATCGATGCGACCGAATTTTTCGCGAACAGTCGCAACCAAGAGGGAGCAATCGGCCTGGCGCGAGAGATCCGCGACCATATAGGCAGCGGCACCATTTTCTGTCTCGATCTCCTTCGCGGTATTGGCCAGTTGGCTTTGCGTGCGAGCGGACAGGAAAACGCTGGCGCCTTGCTGCGCGAAGAGCGTGGCTATGGCGCGTCCGATACCTCGCCCGGAACCAGTGATCAGTGCAACCTTATTTTTCAGGAGCATAGTTTTGAGACAATAGCAGTGTTTGCGGCGGCGGCGCTACGGCCTTGGTAACTTTGACATCATCGCCATTTGCACCTCCTTGCCAACAATGTGACAATGAGCAGATGCATAACGCTATTTATCGCGCCCTGATACTCGTTCTGGCCGGAACCGTGGTCGGCGGGATCAGCGCCGCTCAACAATCTTCCGCGCCGGCGACCAATCCAGCGGACGGAACAGCCGCGGCAACACCAAAGAAACAATCGACCACGGCGTCCAAGCCCGCGGGCACAACCGCCAAGAAAACTCCGGCTCCGGTGACCCTGAACACGCAAAAAGCCAAAGCCAGCTATGCCATCGGCATGAATATTGGCAAAGGGCTGAAGGACAATCTGAAGAAGGACAATGTTGATATCGACCCTGAGCTTCTGGCGCGCGGCCTAAAGGACGCCTTGGCAGGCAATAAACTGTTGCTGACCGACGAAGAATCTCAAACTGTCCTGACCACTTTGCAGAACGACGTGATGGCGCACCGCAAAGAAGCCCATGAGGAGGCGACAGCGAAAAACGCCAAGGCGGGCGAGGATTTTCTGGCGGCCAACAAAGCCAAGCCGGGTGTAGTGACTTTGCCCAGCGGCTTGCAATACAAAATCATCACGGAGGGCAACGGTCCGAAGCCAACGGCCAACGACGTGGTGTTGTGCAACTACAAAGGATCGCTGATCGATGGAACCGAGTTCGACAGCTCGTACAAGCGCGGCAAGCCGGCGAGCATCCCGGTCAGCCGGGTGATCAAGGGTTGGACGGAAGCACTGCAGTTGATGCCGGTCGGATCGACGTGGCAATTGTTCGTCCCGCCGGCGTTGGGCTATGGCGAGGCGGGTACGAATGGCGGGCCGATTGGTCCGGACGAAACTCTGGTTTTCGAGATTCAGCTGCTGCAGATTCAACCAAAGCCGGCGCCGCCGAGTATGCCCAATGCCAGTGGACAGCCCCAGGCCAAACCTCAGCCTGACGCAAATAGCAATCCGTCTTCACAGAGCGCGCCACAACCAAAGGCGCAGCCACAATCGCAGCCTCCGGCACAGCCACAACAGCAACAATAACGCGCAGAGTGAAAAGAAAGCCGGGAGTGATGGCTGGAGTCCATGTCCCGGCTGGGCATTTCTGCAGGTTTTACTTGACCTTCAAGCCTTTCAGCAGATGGTTTACCGCCTGTTCGGCCTGATAGGGAGTGATGGTCGGCTTATTCTTTAGTTCCTTTTGGCTGATGGCGCGATAGGCCAGTTTCTTGGGGTTGCGCAGAGCCAGGTCAAACACGAATGTTCCCTCGTGCCACCTTACCGTGCGGTATTCCACTTCGGGAGGCCCCCAGCCCCATCCAGACCAGCAGCCAAATGGTCCGCAAACCAAGCCGGGATAGCCGGGATACACCTGACCGACAGTGGCTTTCTGGGTCTTGACGGCCACGTGATAATCAACCAGAAAATCGGCATTCTCGGGATCCGCCGTTTGAACGAGCCCCTTGGATTTTAGTGCACGTTCAATCGCCAGTTTCAAAGTGTCGCGATTGGCCTCGGTGTTCCAATCCCGGTTGCTCTCCAGATGTTGCTGAGGGGGTGCGGCTGGAGTGATCACGTCTCGCGAAATGATGGGACGATTATCTCCACCGCGCTGTGAGGCTGAGGCGGGCGGCGCCATCGGACGCCAGGCCCAAGTCATGCCTTTAGCAACGCGAATGTCCGGGTCTCGCAATATTTCGACGTTATCTTCACAACCGGCCAAGACCATGCCCCCCAAGAGCACGGCAGCCAGCAGTCCTGCACCTGCCCATCGTTTCGCCAGTTCCACGTTACGTACCTCCACACTATTGGAAACACACATACCCGCAAAAAGTTGGCCTTTTGTGGCTGGTATTAATTTACAGCGGAAGCGGCCCAATCGGCAGGTGGAAACACAACTGGCCAGAAGTTGGCAGTCGGACGGTCAAACTCGAAGGCAATTCTGTAAAACTCCATGCCATCATCTTCGATGCGCACCACCCGGCAGCTGACTTCGGAGTTGGTTTGCGGGTTGTTTAGCAAGAAAGACTGACCGACGTGGAGGTGCTGGCGCATTCTCATCAGTCCGCCATGGGCATTGACCACCTGAGTTTCCGCCTTTTCCTGGATTTGCTTGCGATCTTCATCTTCGGCCACAACAAGGACCATCAAACGAAGGACCACGCGTTCGCTGCGGCGGCGATTCTCCACAGGAGGCATAAGGTTAGAAGCCCCTAATTGGGATTCTACGCCTTTTTGGGGTGACCGAAACTGGCCGAATAGGCAGGATGCCCAGGATTTTTCGAAGGCACAGGCCAAACTACAGGGCTTTGATATGATAGAATTACGGAATTTAGCAGGCTGGGGGATCATGCCTATTCAGACCGACACGAAGCCGGAAACCACCAAAAAGACTAAGACCCTTCTTCGCGTTCGCCCGCGGGGCTTTTGTGCCGGAGTGGTCCGGGCCGTCGACATAGTGGAATTGGCATTGGAAGCGTACGGTGCGCCGGTGTATGTGCATCACGAGATCGTGCATAACACCTACGTGGTCGAGCAACTTCGCCGTCGGGGAGCGATTTTCGTCGAGGCCATCACAGAGGTGCCTTCCGGGTCGGTGCTGGTGTTCAGCGCGCATGGTGTGCCACCCACAGTTCGTCTGGAAGCCAAGGAACGCTCCCTGCGGGTGATCGACGCGACTTGCCCGTTAGTGACTAAGGTTCACCTAGAAGCACTAAAGTTCGCCCGCGAGAAGCGCACCATTATCCTGATCGGGCACAAGGATCACCAGGAAATCATTGGCACTTCGGGAGAAGCGCCAGATCGCACGCTGGTGGTCGATTCGATCGCCGCGGTCGATGCGCTGGAAGTGGAAGACCCCGAGAGGTTGGCGTTTCTGACGCAGACCACGCTGAGCCTTTATGACACGCAAGAAATCGTGGCGCGGCTGCGGCAACGGTTTCCGAGCATTCTGGGACCCGCTAGCGATGACATTTGCTACGCTACGCAAAACCGGCAGGAAGCCGTCGAGCAAGTAGCCAAAGATGTGGATCTGATCCTGGTAGTGGGATCGCAGAACAGCTCGAACAGCAATCGCCTGGTGGAACTTGCGGAGCGACTGAATGTAAGGGCCAAGCTGATTGATTCGGCAGCGCACATTGACTCGGTGTGGCTGGATGGCGTGGAACGCATCGGTTTGACCGCAGGAGCTTCCGCGCCGGAAGTGCTGGTGGAGCAAGTCAGCGAGCGACTGGCACAGTTCGGGTTTACGGACCAGCGGGATCTGGATTTGATCCGAGAGGATGTGCGGTTTACGCTGCCTTCGGAGCTTGCCACAATCGCTCCTGCCCCACGCCGCTGAGCACCGCGGGTGGGTCGAAGAGTTTGCGTTTTGCCGGGCAGGGGAGTACCCGGCGTGGTTGCCGGAGCCCGGCGCACCTTAGAGCTAGAAAAAGGAGTGCATCTTGGCGGTCAAAATTGCCCGTCAGCCGAATAGGATTGCTCTGATTGGCGCGCCTTCCAGTGCTGCAGGTTTCGCTCCCGGCACGGAAAAGGCACCGTCCACACTGCGGGCCGCGGGTTTGGTGGAAAAGCTTCAATCGATCGGGTACGAGGTTAGCGATTTTGGCGATTGCCAGCCGCGCCTATTCGCCGACGACGACGAACACAAACGTGCCCGCAACATCCCGGAGATCGTTGCCGCTCTGAATGACTTGAAGCCGCGAGCCGAACAGGCGGCCAAGACCGGAGGATTGATCCTGGTCCTGGGCGGCGATTGCGTGCAAAGCATAGGCATTCTGAGCGGTGCCCGCCGGTATTACAAACACCTCAGCCTGCTCTGGTTCGATCGCCATGCGGACCTGAACACACCAGCCAGCACGCCTTCCGGGCGGCTTGACGGCATGGCGCTGGCGGCCATCCAAGGCAGGGGCTCGGCCGAACTGGTTCGATTTTGGGGCGAGCCGCCGCTGGTTCGCGAGCCGGACACGTTGATCTATGGGCTGGTGGAACTGGACACGCCTGAGCAGGAATTCCTGGGGCGCTCGCCGATGCGGCACATGTTCGCCGCCGACATCCAGCAGAAGGGTGCCAGCGCCGCGGCACAAAGTGCGCTGGCTCAACTGCATACCGACAGCCGGGAGTTCGTGCTCCATCTCGATTTGGACGTGATTACCCAGCGGGAGTTCCCGGCCACAAATGTGCCGGGAAGCGAGGGATTGTCTTTTGCCGAAGTGCAAGGCTCGCTGGTGGAATTTCTGAAGCAGAAGAATCTGGTCGGCCTGGACATCGCTCAATACAATCCGTTGAAAGATTCCGACGGTTCGCAGGCAAAGAAGTTAGTGGAGTTGCTGGCAGAAGCGCTTTCGGCCAGACTCGCGGCACTGGCGCCCGCCGCGCCGGTGACACCTAGCGGGGAATCTTCCGCTCCTGAAACTTCATCCTCGACGATGGCCTGATTTCGCCCGGCCATTTGGTCAGTTGTTTTCCTGGGCGCATCGCGCTATACGTTACAAGAAGAACTATCCGCAAGGGCGCAGCAAAGGGGGCTATGTTTACCGCAGCCGTACCCCGCTTAGAAGTATGCGCCGAATATCAGCGCTTACTTTTCACTTGTCAGAAAGCCTTGGCCGCCTGCCAGCAACACGAAACGCTTGCTCACCGAACCGCTGGTGGGCTTCTCGGTGCATCGCCACTGGAGCGGCTGCGGCGGGAATATGCCGAAGCGTATGCGCTGCTGGAACGACACGAACAAGCCTGCCAGACCTGCCAATACATCTCCCAAGTTGGGGGGTTGGACTTCGAAGGCATGTGCAAGGCAATCAACCGCTAACCCGTTGGCCGCAACATTCGAGCATCCTCGCTGTAGATCCAATCCTTCGGTGTTGGTGTGTCGCCGGCAACGGACGGTGGCGAATCCGAACCAAAGCTGCTGGCGCCGAAATCCACAATGAATCTGTGTGCCGATGGCCGGGCACACCGGATAGAATGTAGGGATTATCTGCGTGTCCGCTGATGCAGAACAAATCCAGTTAAATGAATGATGGAGAAAAATGAGCGCGCGTTTGCAAGTGATGAAATTCGGTGGCACGTCTGTGGGCAATGCGGAGTGCATCGCGCGGGCGGCCAAGATTATCGCCAACGGAGCACGGCAAGGGCATTGCGTAGCGGTGGTGTCCGCTATGGGTGGGGTGACCAATCAGTTGGTGGAGGCGGCACAAATCGCACAATCGGGCAACGCTCAAGCGGCTACGGCCATTATTGGGAGATTGCGCTCGCAGCATGAGCAGGCGCTGAACAGCTTGGTCAAAGAGGGCGAACAGAGCGCGCCAGTACGAAAGAAGTTGGACAGCGTGCTAGCAGAGGGCCTGCGCTTCTGCGAAGGAACCGCGCTGCTGCGGGAATTGTCGCCTAGAACTCTGGACGTGATCGCGAGCCTGGGAGAACGGCTGTCGGCGCCATTGGTTTCCGCGGCGGTGCGGGAACTAGGGATCGAAAGCGAACCGGTGGAAGCAACGGAACTGATTGTAACGGACGAATTGCACGGGGGCGCGGAACCGCAGATGCAGGCAACCCGGGCCAAGTCCAAAGATCGCATTTTGCCGTTGCTGCAGCGCGGCGCCGTACCGGTGGTGACGGGCTTCCTGGGAGCCACGCTGAACGGGGAGCTGACCACGTTGGGGCGAGGCGGATCGGATTACTCGGCGACAATTCTGGGAGCGGCCATCGAAGCGGACGAAGTGATCATTTGGACCGATGTCGATGGCGTGCTAACGGCTGATCCGCGGTTGATCAAGGATGCGCAGACCATTCCGGAAATCTCCTATCGCGAAGCGGCAGAATTGGCGTATTTCGGGGCGAAAGTGCTGCATCCGAAAACATTGCGCCCCGTGGTTCAGGCGGGAATCCCGGTGTGGATTCGCAACAGTTTTGTCCCGGAAAAGTCCGGCACAAAAATTACCGCCCAAGGGCAAAACAGCAAGGGCGGGGTAAAAGCTCTGACGGCCATACGGGACGTGACGCTGATCAGCGTGGGTGGGCCAGGTATCGTGGGCTTGCCGGATGTGGTGGGACGGACGTTCTCGACCACAGCAGAGGTGCGAGCCAATGTGCTGCTGATTTCGCAATCGTCGTCACAGAACGACATTTGCTTCGGGGTCTCCTCCGGGGACGCCCAAAAAACAGTGGAAGCACTGCGCAAGGAGTTTGCGCAGGACCTGGACCATCACAAGGTGGAACACATCCGGGTGGATCCTCAGATCGCGATTGTGGCGGTAGTGGGCCAGAACATGTGCGGCACGCCGGGGATCGCCGGCAAAACTTTTAATGCGATGGGGCAAGCCGGAGTAAATCTGATCGCCATCGCGCAAGGCTCGTCGGAAACGAATATTTCGTTCGTGATCGAGGAGCAATCGGTGATGCGCGCACTGCAGGCGTTGCACCAGGCGTTTGCGCTGGACAAGTCAGTGATTTGAACCACCTGAGATTTTGAGCTATGGGAAGATCAGTGGGGCTTTGTGGACACGTCTTCGAAGGCAGCTTCGGCGCGTTTGCGGTGATATCGAGCCAATCCCAGCCAAGACAAATTTAGCGATCCATTGAAAAGATAGTGGGAGAGTTTGTCGGGAGAGAGGAATTGTGCCGCATGGGCCGCAATTTCCTGAGCGAAACGGTGCATCGCAGTGGACTCATCGGGATTCTGGGAAAGCAGTCGAGCGGATAAATCGCGCCACCGATACAGACACTCGCGGTAGCTGGCGATGTGGGCCCTGGGCTGATCAGAAAATGAGAAATGTGTAAGGAATAGGCGCCTGGGAGCAAGTCCGAGAATGGCATCCAGCGAGGCATCCCACAGTTCGATGGAGATATCGGGAGGCGGAGTAGCACCGAGAATGAAGGGGTGTCCATTAACGCAGATTCCCGCGGTGTCACCGACAAACGCGACAGATTCGGCGGGATCGAAATAGGTGAGGTGATGGGAAGCGTGGCCGGGGGTGTAGAGCACCCGGAGTTGACGAGAAACCAAGGAAATGGTTTCGCCGCCCTGTAGCGAGTGCAGGTTCGAGGCTGGAACGGGCAAGAACTCACCGAACAGTCGGGCCATGTCGTCGCCATACAAACGCGAAGCGCTGTGCAGTAATTTGGCGGGATCGACCAAGTGGGGCACGCCTCGGGCGTGCACGTACACCTGGAGCCGAGGATTTTGGCGCACCAGCGTTCCAGTGGCGCCGGCGTGATCGAGGTGAATGTGCGTGAGCAGGATGGAATCGACGTCGGATACGTCTAGACCATGTAGCCAGAGTTGCTGGCGAAGAGTGGAAATGGTGGAAGCCGGACCGGGATCGACAAGGGCGACGGAATGTTGCGAACAGAGAAGGGCGCAGGCGATCGATCGGGGATGGCCGGCCCAGTGAAGGTCAAGAGCAGAAATCGAGTGCACAGGAATCCAGTTTAGCGTAAAAGAGGAGTGCGTTCTGAGGGGTTCTAGAAGGCAAATAGTACTGGACCGAAGGAAACTGCGCGGAGCCGGAATTCTGCACGAAAAACTTGCAGAATGATGAACTTATAGAATATGCTTTGTGCCGCAGCGGGCTTGTTCTATCCGCCTCGCGCGCAGCGAGGAAGGTCGCGGAAACCGCCCAAGGTTTGCAGAACAAGCACGACGCTGAGGGTTGTGGCCTCCATCAGACACGGCCTGGTGGTCCAAAGGAAGCACAGTGCGATATTCGGGGTTACGTACGACTTAGGAGGAAGAAACTATGCGGAAGTGGTGTGCAATTGTGGCATTGGGAGCGCTGTTAGCCCTGCCGCTCTGTGCGCAGCAGAAGGATGCGAGCACAGCGAGTGGTTCGAAAGGAACGAATGACAACACGGCAACGAGCAGCGCTACAACGAGTGATTTTAGCATCGCTCCTGCGTCGCCGACGCTGTTTGCCATGCCAGCGGCAGCCGCGGATATTTACACGGATTGGGCGAACAATCCTTGGAATCGCCACGCATGGGGCCGTTTGACGCCCAAATTCGAACTGGCCGGAATGTTTCAGTACATCAACTTCATCCCGGGGGCGGGATTCCGGGATTTCAATACCTACGGTGGCACAGGCTCGTTTGCGTATAACGTCGCCAATTGGCTGGGCCTGACCGCTGAATTCGGCTCGTACCACTTTAAGCGGCAGGTCTACGGCCCGCCGGACGCCTCTGGTAATTACACGCTGGAAGCGATCACCGGAAGCTTTCAGAGCTACATGTTTGGACCGCGCATCAATTTTCGTCATTTTGATCACTTTGTGCCATTCGGCGAGCTGCTGTTGGGTGCGGTGCGCACCGGGACACAGCTCACCGGGAACGGCACAACTCAGTCGGCGTTTGCGCTGGCCGCAGGCGGCGGTGTAGACGCGGTGCTGGCTAAGAATTTCGCCTGGCGGGTTTTCGAAGCCGATTACTTTATGACGAACTTTACCGGTCCCCTGGTTGCGCCCAGCGGGCGGCAGAACAACTTCCGCATCGGCACCGGTGTGGTGCTTCGTTGGGGTTATCCTCCGGAGCCGCCCAAGCCGATCCATCCGCCGACCGCTTCCTGCTCGGCAGACAAGTCTTCTATTTATCAAGGCTCGAACGAGGCGGTGGGCATTCACGTGGCCGCGACCGACCCGGACAAAGTTGGGCTGACCTACACGTATAGTGCAACGGGTGGAACCGTGGACGGGACCGGCCCGGATGTGCGCTGGAATTCCAGCGGTTTGGCTGTCGGCAGCTACACGGTCAACGCCAAGGTGGACAATGGCCATGGCGGCACGGCGTCGTGTTCAGCTGACGTCGCAGTGGAGAAGAAGCCCATTCGTCCGCCAACAATTTCCTGCGCGCCGGAACGCAACCCGATTATTGCGGGCGAGCGCGTAGCGATTAAATCGACCGCAACCGATCCGCAGGATCTGCCGCTGACCTACGGCTACTCCGCGACCGGTGGACAAATTTCCGGCAACGGTCCCAGCGCTGATTTCGATTCGACTGGCCTGTCGGCAGGCAGTTACACGGTCACGTGCACGGCCGACAATGGACAAGGCGGCCGGACAAGTGCAACCACCAATGTTGATGTGCAGCAGCCCGCTCCGCCGCCGCAAGCCACCAAGGTGGGCGATTGCGGTTACAACAAGGTTGGGGCGGCTCGCTTCGACAATGCTTGCAAGCGCGTTGGAGACGACGTGGCTCTGCGGCTGAAGAACGAACCCAACGCCAAGGTGGTGATCCTCGGCTATGCGGACAAGAAAGAGCCGCGCGCAGCCAAGCTGGCTGAGCAGCGTGCCGATGGCGCCAAGAAATACCTAATTGAGAAGGGCATCGATGCTTCGCGCATTTCCACGCGCGTTGGCGAAGCCTCTCCCGAAAAGGGCCAAGAGACGGCCAACCGCAGAGTTGACTTCATCTTCGTGCCCGAGGGCGCGACCTACTAAACCGTGCGCGGGACGAGTGTGCAGACACTCGCGACGCACGCAGACGCTTAACGAATCGACGGGCTCTCCGAGGAAAGCTTCGGGGAGCCCGTTTTGCGTTATGTTGGGAAGCGGCAGAAGCGAGGAATCGATTGCAGCTTAGATTAGCCATGTCATTGCTGCTGATGGTGGTACTTTCCAGCAGTGTTTTCGGGCAGAAATGGGAACGACTGGGCCCCGAGGGCGGAATGGTGCAATCCTTGGGAACCGGCCGTGGCAATGAAGTCTATTTGGGCGCCACGGACGGGCACATTTTCTTCAGCAGCGACAGCACGCAAGCCTGGGAATTGCGTGGACGGGTGGGCCGGCGTCTCGACGGGGTAGTAACGCGAATTTTTGGCGACCCGGGGAACGAAAATCGGGTGTTCGCGGCAATCTGGTATCAGCAGCCCGGAACCGGCGGAGGAGTCTTCGAGAGCGAGGATCAAGGGCGCAGTTGGAAACTATTAGGTTTGGCAGATGAGGCGGTTCGCGCGTTGGAAATTTCGCCCTCGAACCCAAACGAGTTGGTTGCCGGCACCCGTACGGGCGTGTTTCTCTCTGGCGACCAGGGCAAGAGCTGGCAGCGGATTTCTCCGAAAGACGACCAGGAATTAAGAAACGTGGATTCCTTAGCGATTGACCCGCGGGATCCCGGAACAATTTATGTAGGGACATATCACTTGCCCTGGGTGACTCGCGACAGCGGAAGAAGCTGGAAGCCCGTGGTCGCCGGGATCATCGACGACTCGGATATCATGAGCCTGCTCTTGGACTGGACCAATCCAGATCACGTTTACATGAGCGCGTGTTCCGGAATCTATCGTAGTGAGAACCAAGGTGCTGCATGGGTCAAGCTGCAAGGCATTCCTTACGCGGCGCGGCGAACGCAAGTAATTGTGCAGGACCCTGCAAAACCGCGAACCCTCTACGCGGGAACGACCGAGGGCCTGTGGGTGACGCGCGATGGAGGCGAAAGCTGGACGCGCACCACCCTGCGAGACTGGGTGGTGAACAGCGTGGCGGTGCTCGGCAGTAAGTCGCGCGCTGCGGGGCGCGTGGTGCTCGGAACCGAAGGTCAAGGCGTCCAAATCAGCGACGACTCGGGAATCACCTTTGTGGCAGCGAACCACGGATTCACTCATGTAATCGTAAAGGAGTTGGTGGCCGACGCGTATCATCCTGGGCGTCTGCTGGCGATCCTGGAGAGAAAGACGTCAGAAATTCTGGAGAGCCGCGATGATGGCCGAAGTTGGTCGGATGTGTCCCTGATCGCGCTGGAGCATGGAAAGAAAGCGGTTTTGAACGCCGGCGAAGTGCACCAGGGTCTGGCGAGTCCGTGGGGCTGGCTGCTGCGCATGGATGACGGTAGATTTTGGCGTTACCAGCAAAACACCGGGGAGTGGAGCGAGTGGAAGCTGTTGTCAGGTTCGACGGCGCAGGGTGGCGCGAAAAACGGAACGTTACGATCCGCGGGGAGTGAACTCAAGTTGCCATTAGCACCCGAAGCGGCCATCGCATTCTCCAATCATGATGCCGTGGTGTCCACAAACGACGGCCTGATGCGATGCAACGAGCGCGGCAACTGCATCCGGTTGAAGGCCTATGGACGTAGAGCAGCAATTCGTTCCGCTTGGACATCCACCTCAGGGCGTGACATTGCCGCAGTCATGGACGGGAAGATTGGCTATTCGTCGGATGCCGGTGAATCGGCTGTGTGGCAGGATCTCCCAATTTCCGAAGAACAGGCTATTTGGCTGGATATTGATGACTCAGGAACAAATGCAAAAACCTATCTGGGCACTACGCGAGGAATCTTCGTTGCGCAGCAACTGGTCAACAACGGCGAATGGCAGAAGATCGAAGGCGGCTTGCCGGGGGGGCAAGTGGATCAGTGGTCGCGCGCTCCCGGCGCTTTGGTTGTGACTGAGCGAGATGGGGGAGTCTATGTTTCTGCAGACAAGGGCGTTTCCTGGACCCGCATCGACCAGGATGGACAACGCGGAACCTTCACGGGGCTGGCGGTTGTCGATGGTGCAGTTTTGGCCGGATCGCAAAGCGAAGGGCTGTTGCGATGGAACTGGCCTGCGAGGGTAAGGGAAACGGGACAGCGCTAAGGGCGGACGGTTCTGTTTTGGCACATGTTTGATAATTCTGTTGCACTATTATCTATCAGATAATAAAATGGCGTGGACTAAAGCGAGAACTTAATGTTCCCGTTTTGACATAACGACCACCGCCTCCCGCACTGGGACTCGCTCGAGGGAGTCAATCGAAACTTGCAAATAGGAAGGGCATATGGCGGAAGCGCACGTTGGAAGAATCATCCCTCAAGTATCCAAAGCAGCGACAGACTTCCTGGTATTAACCGATGGGCTGTCGCAGCGAACCTCAAACCCAGCTTTGAATTTGCTGATAGTCGACGACGACGATCACATTCGCGAGGTGTGCCGTGCTGTGTCGGAGGAAACGGGCATGAAGGTTTTGGACGTAAGCACGGCCGAAGAAGCGTTGGAGATACTGGAATTGTCGTCGATCGATGTGTTGTTGACGGATTTGCGTTTGCCGGGCACCAGCGGGCTGGAGTTGCTGAAGAAGGTGAGCATCACCTACCCGGATGTGGCGGTAATCATGCTTACGCAGTACGGCACCATCGATTCGGCGGTGCAAGCAACACGCATGGGCGCCGCGGACTACGTCACCAAGCCATTTCGCGTTGAGGAATTGCGCGCGCGATTGGAGCGGGTGGCTCACGGAGTGGAACTGAAACGGGAGAACCGGCTGCTGCGCGAGCAGGTGCGCACTCGCCCGGGATTTGGCGGCTTGGTGGGCATGTCGGTACGCATGGAACGAGTCTACAAAATGATCGAAAAAGTGGCGCATCGCGATCATCCTGTTTTGATCCTCGGCGAAAGCGGCACGGGAAAGGAGTTGGTGGCGCGGAGCATTCACTACCTGGGGTCGCGCAAGGACAAGCCATTCGTGCCGGTGGAATGTTCGGCGCTGGTGCCGACGCTGGTGGAATCGGAACTGTTCGGATATACGAGAGGAGCGTTCACAGGAGCGGTGCAGGCCAAGCAAGGATTGATGGAATCCGCCAACGGGGGAACGTTATTTCTGGATGAAATTGGGGAAATGTCCCTGGACTTGCAAGCGAAGTTGTTGCGGGCGTTGCAGCAAAAAGAGGTAAAACCAGTGGGGTCGACCGAGCGCCGGTCCATCAACGCGCGGATCGTGGCGGCCACCAATCGCGACCTGGAAATGGCCATCAAGAATGATCGTTTCCGGCAGGATTTGTATTTTCGTTTGAACGTAGTGCAGATCAAACTGCCGCCGTTGCGTGAGCGGAAAAGCGATATTCCCCTGCTGGTCACGTCGTTTCTGGAAAAATTCTCGAGCAAGTGCGAAACGCCGCGCGAAGTGAGCGAAGATGCGATGCGGCGTTTGATGGCGTACGACTGGCCCGGCAATGTGCGGGAGCTGGAGAACGCCATCGAGCGCGCGGTGGCCTTGGGATCGGGCCCGTTCGTCAGCGTTCAGGATTTACCCAGCAACCTGCAATACCCAACCACCGAGCGTGCCCCGGGGAAGCAGGAAATGCTGTCCTTGGAGGAACTGGAGCGGCGAGCGATTCTCAGCACCCTGAATCAAACCGGCGGGGACAAACAGGCGGCGGCTCGAGCGCTGGGAATCGGCAAAACGACGCTGTATCGCAAGCTGAAGCAGTATCAGATCGAACGGTCGGGCAGCTAGGCTGGTACGGTTTTGCGGACCAGTTTGGGAAGCAACTCAAAAGGATTTTCATTCCGGTGTTGGTGCGAATTTCTAACTCTAATATTGGCCAGAACATAGCTACAGCACGATTTGGAGATACTGATGCATGGAGATGCGTGAACGGCCCAAGGGGCAAACATGTTCACGCGCGGCTATGTGGGACAACCAGCGGTCCGGGCTCGAATCCCGAGTTGCACCGGCTCTGTACTGGAGGTCGGGCGTGGCGGAGCCAGTCGCACGGAATGGATTTTTGAAGCCCTACAGGAACTCCGAAGTAGCGCGCATGTACAGCGCATTGGGGTTTGGATGGAGGAACCCGGAGCGGCGCTTACCGATGGCGCGGTAGTCACCTTTCGAGGCGAGGTTTGGGACCAGGGCACCGGCAGCGTACTGGAATGCAGCAAGCTTTTGGTCGATGCACCGCTGCGCATTCAGACACTGCGGGCGGGGCTGAATTACGAGTATGAACCGGCGGAGGCGGCGGACGGCAGAGTCGTCGCTACCGAGTTACAAATGCGCCGCGTGTTATGGGCGCCGGTGATGGCGCGGCGCGCACTACGCGGCCTGGTGATGCTGGGCACGGTGGATAAAAAACGTTCCTTGCCGGCTGCAGAGGCGGAACGAGTGGCGGAAAGTCTGGGGGTGCTTCTGGAACTTGAAGACGAACGCCGGCTGGCAAGCACTCGCAAAGCGGATCTAGATTTCTGCTTGCGCATGAAACGTTTGCTGATGGAACGCCAGAGCGCAAACATGATCCTGGGACAATTGGCGGAAAGCTGCACGCGGGGAGAGCCGAATGGCGGAGTGGGTGCGGTCTTCGCGCTGATCGGTGAACGCAAGCCCAGCCCGGCCATATCTCCAGGTAGCACAGCGAGCGAGGACCACCTTTTGGTCCGAGCGCAAAGTGGAGACGCAACCTGGGTCTATGCCGTCAACAATGGCCCGCTAGAACCTGTATGGCGGCGAGCCCTAGCGACTCGCGAAGTGGCTTGTACGGAAGCGAACCCATTGCCGCTGGCAAAAGACTTGTCCAGGCTGGTGGCCATTCCGATCGAGGGTGCTAACGATGTCTCGGGAGTGATGCTGGCGGGCCTGCCGAAACCGAGGGCCACATTGGAAGCGCTGGACCGCATAGTTCTGCGAAGCGCTCTGGCTGGCGAAGTGTTCGAGCAGGAACAACGGGCCCAGCAAGGATTGGTGGACCGGCTGTGGCGCAGAGCGTTCATCGAGTCCAGGGAAGAATCGGTGGTTCTGCTGGACCGACACGGCACCATGGTGGCAATCAGCAAGGGGGCCCACGAGCTTCTGGGGCAGCAACAGGGGCTATTTGTAGAAGACCGCAGCATGACTCGCTTCGCTGAGCTGTTCCAGCCGCGACACTGGGAACGCGTGCAGCACTGGATCGACGATGGCCACGAGAATACCAACGAAGACGCCGTCACGCTGGAGAGCGAGCTCTGCGGAGGCATGCGGGTGGTGCTGCGGCGCATGCTGACGTCCGACCCGGAGTTCGCCACCATTGCCGTCCAGCGGCCGGGGCAGGCACAAGGCGCCGTAGCCGCAGCGACTGCTAGCGACTGCTTTTGACATTTTGCAACGCGCCATCGGGTGGCTGGAAGAGGGCGTGGTGGTGTTTGGGCTGGATGGGCGAGTCATCGCCCGGAACGCGACGTTTTTGCAATTGCTCGGGATCAGCGAGGAAGAAGGACAGAGGCTCGCCAGTTTCGAAGAGCTGCTCCAGGCGGCATCCGGTAACGCAACCGAGCCGGCCCGGTTTGCGGCGAAATGGAGAGCACTTTCCGCCTCCTGTATGGAAGGCATGCGGGAAGAGCTGGCGATCCAATCGCCGGTGGCGCAAACCATCGAACGCTACGCCCGGCCGATCATTGGCCCTGGCGGCAAGCAACTGGGGCGCGTGGAAGTGTATCGCGGCAGGCACACCTGGCAAGTGGTGGAAGCCAAGATGGCACAAGCGGAACATCTGGTATCGCTGGGATTGTGCGCCACGGCCATTGTGCATGAATTGAACAATCCGCTGACCACCATTCTCGGCAACGCGCAACGTCTGGCGCAGCGCAACGGTGATGGCGAGTGTTCAGAAGCAGCACAGATTATGCGTGAGGCGGAACGGGCGACCGGCATCGTGCGGCAACTGCTCACCGTGCCGCGTGAAACAGAGTTCGAAATGCAGCCAGTGTCGTTGAACGAACTGGTGGAAAGCATCGTGGAGACGCTGCGGGGCTCACTGGCGGGATCGCGGGTGCGGCTGAAAACGCAATTGCAGGAAGGCTTACCCAGCGTGCCGGGAAACCGCGAGCAGTTACAGCAGCTATTGCTGAACCTGCTGCAGAACGCGGTGCAAGCGATACAGGAAAGCGGCCAAGGCAGTTCGTTGATGGTGCGAACCGAAAGCGCCGATCCTCAGCGGGTCCGCTTGGAAGTGCAGGATGACGGGCCGGGTATTCCAGAATCTCTGCACAGGCGGATTTTCGATCCGTTCTTCACCACCAAACCCCCGGGCAAAGGAACCGGGCTGGGACTGGCGATTGTCAATGCGTTCGTGCGCAATCACGGCGGCACCATCGCGCTCCATTCCCGCGCGGGGGAAGGTGCGCATTTTGTAGTGGAGTTGCCCAGCATAGAGGAAAAAAAAGAACATGCACAGGGTGATACGGGGGGAGCCGCTCTTGAACTGCCGATTGAGAGCGGTTGTCCAAAAGGAGTGAACGATCTCCAGTTCCTAGAGAGACCGAAAGGGCCGTGCGTTTTGGTTGTGGAGGATGAGCCCACGGTCGCTAATTTAATTCAGGACGTGTTGCGCGACCAAGGCATGGAAACAGCCGTGTTTTCGGAAGCCGGGCAGGCGTTGGAGGCAGTGCAGCGCTCGCGTTACGACCTGGCCATTTGCGACGTGCATATGCCGGGAATGGATGGGCCACTGTTCTTCAGCGCTTTGCGGCAAGCCAATAGCCCGCTGCAGCAGCGCATCCTGTTTGTCACCGGCGATGAGGTGGCCCAGCGCACCAGTGAGTTCTTGGCCGAACACCAGCTGCCGTATGTGACGAAGCCGTTCCGAATCGAAGAGTTGTGCTCGGCGGTTCGCAAGATGTTAAACGGCCAGCGGCAAAGCGCGGAGCCGTTGAATGTCGATTAGTGATGAAACTGCTTGGGAACTGGATGGCACGATGAGTGAGACAGACATGCGGCAAGCACCGGAAGACTTCGGGGCGGTTTTGCGGCACGAGCTGAACAATCCGCTGACCGGGATCCTGGGCAACGCGGAGCTGCTGCTGGTGGAACTGCGGCGTAAACATATGGACTTGCGGGTGCAGGTGCAGGCGCGATTAGAGACGATTGCCAGTCTGGCAGTGCGCATGAGAGAAACAGTGAGGCGGCTGAGCGAGCAGTGCGAGCCGTCAACGCCGCCACATCTTGTGGAATCCGGTGAGGAAGCAGGTCCACAGCCCCTGGCCTAGGCGCTGTTTTTCTTCTAGTTGCCGGCCTTTGCTTGATCGGCGAAGAACTGAAGCACGCGGCGCTTGAATTCGGCTGGCTCATAACCGAGTGCCGCGGTGTGAAACGCTTTCGGAACAACCCAAATCGATTTAGGGCCGCGCGCTGCCGCGTAAATCCTCTTGGTGTGGCGGCACGGGAGTGTTGTGTCTGCGGCATCACAGATCAGCAGGACGGGACATGGTCGCATGGCGACCGCATGTTCGGGCGAGACTTCCGCAGCCGGAAATCCAGCTAGAGACTGCCCGCGAGCGAGCATGACCCAAGCACCCGGAGCAAACAAGGTCATGCCGAGCCAGGGGTATTCTTGGAGACCGGCATAATCGTAAGAGGCTTGTCGCAGGCTGGCGAACGAGGATTCAGCTACAACGGCTTCGATGCGCCAGTCCACGCCGGCAGATTGCAGTGCAATTCCGGCACCCATCGATTCTCCCAGCACAAAAATGTGATTCGGATGCTCCGTAATCACAAGGGCATCGAGAATGGAGCGCGTGTCGTTGCGCTCGAGCCAGCCGTAGGTAGCGATCGGCCCTCCGCTCTCCCCGTGGGCCCGCGCATCCATCAGGGTGACACCATAACCCGCGCGGAGCAGAATCAGTGCGTGCTCAAGCACGCCCATCCGATTGTCTGCGACTCCGTGGAAAAGAACCACCCAGCAGCCATTTGGCTGCACTGGGCGAACCTTCCATCCGCGCAAAAGAACGCCGTCTGACGCCCTCACGTCGAAAGTCTCGCGGCGAACTCCCAACTGTGAGAAGGATGCGTCCGCCTGCTGGATCAAGTCGGCAGTCAAAGGGTGCCGAACGGGGTGGAGAAAGGAAGGAGCAACGGTCCAGCCGATAAACATTGCTAGCAGAGGCGGAGCTAGAAACAGAACGAGTATGATCCGGACAATTCGCCACCGCATGGTAGTCACTTCAGGATACGAAAATCAGGGGACTTTCGTTCCGCCACGCGTGCAAAGGCGTCGAATGAATATCCACTCGAAGTGACCATGGATGGTGCAACTCGTCCAGGCACCGCTCTAGCCAGATCCCAGAAACTCGGCAGATGGCCAGAAACTCAAAGGACCTCCACGGGGACACTCGGCAGAGACGCAGGCGTTAAAAGCCCAACTACGTGGGATTTGCTGCCCAAACACTTCGTTATGCGAGAGCGCGTCCACGTTTTGTATCTATTCCGGCACCACGAAGCAGACGATCAAACGTATTTTGATTACAGCCCGCACCAACAAAAGGAATCTTAGGATCGCCCTCGAGGGGGCGTCATGCGGGGATCGTTTGTGGCGGCGCGGTTACCAGAGAACGATGTTCATGAGCGGAAAAGGACGTCTTCGCGCTGGAACATCTTGACCGCCAGGAAAAGGGCCACTCCCGCGTATACGCAGGTTGAACAGAAGATGATGGCGATAAAGGTCCAATGGTACGTGCCGGTGACCAGCTCCTTGCACAGCAGGCTGGCATTCAGGATAGGCACCAGCGACAGCTTGGCGGTTAGATCGATCGGAAGCATGGCCGCGACTGCCGGGATGATCACGATGAACATGACCGGACTGATATAACTCTGAGCTTCCTTATAACTTTTGGCGAACAGGGCGATGGTCATGAGTCCGGCCGCGAAGAGAACGGCAACAGGCAGCACCATGATGAAAATGGAAAGAATAGTGACGATGCCAATGTGTATCTGCAGCTGAGCGGAATCGGCGCCCGCTTGGTCGAAGGCATGGACGTGTTCCAATATGGTGAAGGAAGCGCCCATGGAAGTGACTGAGAGAGCCGCGGTCACCAGCGCCGCGGTGAGCACCAGAAAAAACTTCCCGAATACCAAGTCGACGCGAGCAATGGGACTGGAAAGAATGGTTTCCATGGTGCCGCGCTCTTTTTCGCCCGCGGTCAGATCCATGGCCGGATACATGCTGCCGATCAGGCAGAGCAAAATGACCATGTAGCCGATCACGCCGCCGAAAGCAGCGCCACCGACTTTCTCCGGAGGAGCGACGTTATTCTCTTTAATCTCGAACGGTTTTAGAGCGCTGTCAGGAATATTACGGGCGGCAAGGTTGTCGTGAACGATGTGGTCGCGGAATTTCTCCAGGCTTTTCTGGATATTATCGGTAGCAATGGAGGATTTCAGGTCACCCTCGTAGTTGTGGATGAGCAGGGTGACCGGTTTTTGATTGGCGATGTCCTGCTGAAAACCGGGTGGAATCTCGATGGCCGCGCGAATCTCTTTGTTGATGATCTGGTCCTTCCAGTTTTGCTGAAGCGGCACAATCTTGATCTTGTTCGAGGATTGCAGTTCCGCCAGGATGCCGGGAGAATCCGCACCGCCCAGGATCATAATGGCGGGAATCTCCTCTTTGGCTTTGCCAATCAACGCGGAAATTGCGGCGCCGAGACCCGCGGTGAGCAGGGGAAAAATGATTAACGGTACCAGCAAAGACGAAATCAAGGTGCGGCGATCCCGTAGAGCTTCACGAAGTTCCTTGCGGTAGACAATGCCGATGTTGCGGAGGTTCATGTCAGTTGGCCTCCACGGGAACGTAGAGAGGAGCGACGATTTTCACGAAGATTTCTTCCAGGTCCTGTTCCTGAAAACGGTCACGCAACTCGGCCAAAGAACCTTCGGCAAGCAGCTTGCCGGATTGAATGATGCCGATGACGTCGCAAAGCTTTTCGACCTCGGACATGATGTGGGTGGAGAAGATCACGGTTTTACCGCGGTCGCGGCATTGGCGAATGAAATCGACGATGGTGCGAGCGGTCATGATGTCGAGACCCAAAGTGGGCTCGTCGAAGATCATCACCTGGGGGTCGTGGATCAAGGTGCGGGCAATCGAGGTTTTTTGCTTCATGCCGGTGGAAAGCTTGTCGCAGCGGCGATCCCGGAAGGAGTCCATGTCCAAGCGGGAAAAAATCTCATCAACCCGCCTTTTCAAAGCCGGCTCGTCCATGCCGTTGAGCCGGCCGAAATATTCGACCATCTCTTGGGAAGTGAGGCGCGGGTATAGCGCGGTGGCGGTGGAGAGAAAGCCGACGTTGGCGCGAACTTTTTCAGGCGAGTCGTTCACATCGTGGCCGCAAACAATGGCAGTACCATCGGTCGGCTCCAAGATGGTGGCCAGCATACGGAGAGTAGTGGTTTTCCCGGCGCCATTGGCGCCCAACAGGCCGTAAATCTGCCCCGGTTTGCAAGAGAAGCTGACATTGTCAACAGCACGGATTTCGCCGCGCTTTTTGTCGTGAAACACCTTGGTCAAGCCACGGCTTTCAATCATGGTGTCTTCCTCGCAATAAGGAACAGGTGCAGGCCAACCGCGTCGTAGTCTGGATACGAAAAAGGTAAAAGAAAGATATCAGAAGAGCGGCCTGAAATGGTTACCCGAAAAGGTCAACTTTTGTGGCAGTTTGGGCACTGTTTGGCATCAAACTTATTAGCGGGCACGCGAAACACATTGTTGCACTGCACGCACACTCGATGGATGTAGGTTTCAGCGGGAGCCGGCGGGTTCGCCGGATGCCTGGAAGGTTGGGTGGCCGGAGCGACAGAGGGCTCAGTCATTGGGGCATTCTATCACGCGTGGATGGTCGGGCCATCCCACACCAGGTCCCGGGCATCCGAGGGTACACGGGCGGGAGCAAAGACTGTGGAGAATTGGAGTAAGCTCCTGATAGACTTTAGGTTAGCAGGCGACCACCGTAACCGGCCACCAAGCTCAATGCAAGGAAAGAGTTGTTCCGGCGCGAAGCGAGCGGCATCGCGGAATCGTGGCCTGTTCATGCCGAGCTGAGGTCAGATAAGAACCGCTTATGGATCGGAAGTTGCGAAACTGGACACTTCTGCTGCTGGGATTAGCGGCGGTGGTGGCTTTTGTGCTTGTCCGCGTTAGCGGCCGCCAGCCGGTGGCCAAGATTTCGGCCAGCCGTCCGGTTCGCCAACCCATTACGGCGGCCATCAACAGCAATGGAAAGGTAGAGCCGATCGCACCGTACGTCGTGCGGGCTCAATCCGACACGTTTGTCGAGAAGGTCTACGCGACCGAGGGACAAAACGCCAAGAAGGGCCAGTTGTTGATGACTCTGGACGTGAAAGATGCGGCTTCCCAGCTTGCCGAAGCCAAGAGCAAGCTGCTGCGTGCGGAAGACGATCTGCGAGCTGCCCAAGGGGGCGGCCGGCCGGACGAGGCTGCCCGGGTGTCGGGTGACCTGGCGAAGGCGCAAGCGGAACAGGATCGTCTGCAGCGGGAACACGAATCACTCAAGCGCCTGCTGGCTGAAGGCGCCGCGACCACGGACGAGTTGGCGGCCAACGAACTAGCGCTGGCTAAAACGCGCTCGGACGTGGAACGGCTCACAGCCACCAAGCAGGAGTTTAGGCGGCAAGTGGGTCTGGACGCGTCGCGGGCGGCATTGGCGGTGCAGCAAGCCCAGAGTGACGTGGCGGCGTTGGAAGAGAAAGTTCGCCAAGCCTGGATCACAGCGCCGTTCGATTGCACCCTGTACTCCTTGCCGGCGCGGACCGGACTTTACGTCAAGACGGGTGAGCTGTTGGCGGAGATGGCCGATTTGCACAAGGTGCGGGTACGCGCCTTTGTCGACGAACCGGATTTGGGCGGATTGGAGCCAGACCTGCCGGTGCGAATCACCTGGGATGCTTTGCCGAACGATTCCTGGCAGGGCAAAACCGAGGTTATCCCCAAGCAGGTGGTGGCGCGTGGCGCGCGGAATGTGGGCGAATTGTTGTGCTCGGTAAACAACGACAAGTTGCAATTGCTGCCCAATACGAACGTAAACGTGAAAATTAACTCGAAAGAACGAGACAATGTAATCACTGTTCCACGGGGAGCGGTGGATACCGAGAATGGCCAACGTTACGTGTTTGTGGTGAAACCGGGCGCCAGCACGCTAGAGAAGCGGCAAATTCAGGTGGGCATCGCCGATGCCACGAACTTCGAGGTGATCAGCGGGTTGCAGGGAAACGAGCTGATCGCGCTGCCGGGCGACGTGGACCTGAAAAACGGAATGACCGTCCGAGTGGTGAATATGGACAATTCCAACGTCGAGAGGGCCAAGGATGCCGGTTTATAGGGGCGCGCTCGCCGTAGCGCTCTACTGCCTTTTGTGGACGTTGCTGGGCGCTGCACAACAATCTGCCTACGACGAAGCGCAAGCCGCCTACAATCGGGGCGATTATTCGAAAGCCGTCGAAATCCTGAAAGCTGCGGCGCAACAGCAACCGGACAATGGGCAAATTCAATTGCTGCTGACCAAGTGTTATCTGGAATCAAATCACATCGAAGACGCGGTGAAGAGCGCGGAAAAGGCCGTTTCGACCGATCCACGGAATTCTGACTATCACCGGTGGTTAGGTGAGGCCTACGGCGAAAAAGCCGATCATGCCGGTATGCTCAGCGCCTATTCCTGGGCGCGTAAAACCCAGAAGGAGTTCGAGACCGCGGTACAGTTGGATGAACACAATTACGACGCTTATCAGGACCTGATCGAATACGACTGCACCGCTCCTTCGATTGTGGGCGGCGGTGAAGACAAGGCTCAGCCACTCATCCGGAAGCTGACGAGTATGGATGCAGCCGAAGGGCATTTCGCCCAAGGGGTTTGCCGGGCCGTCAAGAAGGACTACCCCACGGCGGATACGGAGTATGCCAAAGCGCGCGAGAACAGGCCCAAAACGGCCGACCGCCTTTACGATATCGCGGATTATTTTCAGCAACGTGGCAACGGCGACCGGCTGTTGGAAGTGGCCGATTCGGGAGAAGCCTTGGCGCCGAAGGATCCGCGGGGACTTTATTATCAGGCTGTCGGGTTCATCTTAAAAGGCCAGCGATATACGGACGCCGAAAAGCTCTTGCGCCAATACTTGGCTATCGGGCCGCTGCGCTCTACGTACCCCGGCCCTGCTGAGGCTCACTACTGGTTGGGACGGCTGTACGCAGCGCAGAACAACACCGATGGCGCCAGAAACGAGTACAAGGAAGCGCTCAAGCTGAATCCCAAATACAAGCGTGCTGAAGAAGCGCTGAAGCGTTTAGGCTAAATGAACCGGTAACACGAGATGCAATTCCGAGAAGTGCTAACGGTAGCGATCGATGCGTTGCGGGCTAACAAACTGCGCGCGGTGCTGACCTCCATCGGGGTGATCATTGGCAGCGCTTCGATCGTTCTGGTGGTGACCATCGCGTTGACCAGCCGGAAATACGTGATCTCGCAAATCGAAGCGGTGGGTTCCAACTTGATCTGGGCAGATGTGGTGAAGACGCCTGACAAAGTGCAGCCGCTGAGCTATCAATTGACGCTCGCGGATATGGAGGCGACTCGAACGATTCCCAACGTCGCCGCGGTGGCAGGTCTGGCGGACATACCCATGACCGTAATTGTGCGCGGGCAAGCGCGGGCGGTGCGGCTGATCGGAGTCACCGAGGGCTACCAGCAGATTCGGCGGTTGCTGGTTTTGCGCGGGCGTTATTTCGACCCCGAGGATATGCAGGCGAGCAGCAAAGTTTGTTTGATCACCCGAGAATTGGCCGAGCAGGCCTTTGGAGTCGACAATCCTATGGGCCGTTCGCTGCGCATGGGCGAGCTGACCTTCACAGTCATCGGCGTGTTTCACGAGCGCGCCTCGACTTACGGCATGACGGAAATCCAGAAAGAGTCGGTGCTGGTGCCGTTGCAGCTGGTGCGCTACTACACCGGAGACGAAGAAGAGATTCTGAGCACGCTATACGCGCAGGCAACCGATCCGGATCAAGTCAGTCATGTGGAGCATCAGTTGGAGCGCTTACTCAGGAGCAGACACCCTGTGGAAGCAGAATACGAGGTGTTTACCCTGGCGGCGATCTTGTCTGCGGCGAGGTCGATCTCGTTTGCGCTGACGGTGGTGTTAGTGCTGTTTGCTTTAGTGGCCATGTTGATCAGCGGAATCGGAATTATGAACATCATGCTGGTCACGGTCAGGGAACGGACGCGCGAGATCGGGGTTCGCAAAGCCATTGGAGCGCAGCGAAAGGAAATCATGGCGCAGTTCCTCGTCGAAGCCTTTCTGATTAGCGGCACCGGGTCGGTGATCGGTATTCTGATCGGGCTGGCCATTCCGGTGGCGGTGCAGCAACTGTTGCCGGGAAACTTGCGCGTGCCTATTTCCGGCGCCAGTGTGGTGGTGGCTTTTTTGGTGGCCAGCCTGACCGGGGTGTTCTTTGGCTGGCTGCCTGCAAATCAAGCAGCAAAACTGGATCCGGTGGAATCACTGCGTTACGAGTAAAATTAGCCCGTCAGTGTGGTCGGGCAGGAGGGAAGGCTATGGCTTGGAAACGTGGTGTGGCGTGCGTGTTGGTGTGCATTGCAGGATGGTGTGCGCCGTTGGGGGCTCAGACCTCCACAGAAACGGCGCCGCAGTCTACGCCCATCGTATTGACACTGAAGCGCAGCATCGAATTGGCCCTGCAAAACAGCAAAGACATTCAACTCGCCAAGATCCAGGTGCGCGTGGCCGATAATTCCGCGAACCTGACCCGGTCGCAATTCCAACCTAATTTGTATGCCGGTTCTGGTGCCGGCTATACCTACGGCTTGCCCGAAACACCCGGAGGGCGCCCACCTTCGATTTTCAGCGTCACCTACACGCAAGATGTTCTGAACGGACCTTTGCGCGGCCTGGAGCACCAGCAGCAGGAACAGACGAAACAGCAGCGTTTGGTGTTGGAAGACACACGGAATGCGGTGATCGAACGAGTAGCCACGTCCTATCTGGAACTGGTCAAAGTGCGCCACTCACTGGAACTGCTGCGCAAAGAGAAAGAAAGCGCGGGGAAAATCGTGCAAGTCACGCAAGAGCGGCAAAGCGAAGGATACGAGTTACCCACCGAGGTCACCAAAGCGCAACTGACCAATGCCCGGGTGGTGCAGCGGATTCTGCAACTGGAGGGGCGGCAGGATGAATTGGAGGTGTATTTGCGCGACCAGCTCGGCCTGGCCGCAGATCAGCCGATCGAGGTAACGCCCGAAGATCTACCCGGAGCGGCGGAGCAAGAAGGGGCGAACCTGATCGCCATGGCCACGCAAGGGAATGTCAGTCTGGCGCTTGCGGAATCGGATGTGAAAGGTAAGGAGTTCCGGCTTGCGGGAGAAAAGAAGGGCTACTGGCCGACGCTGCAGCTGGTGAGCATCTACGACATTTTGGCCAGATACAATTTCCAGAACTACACCAACATCTACCAGAATTTCCGGTACAACAACCTGAACGCCGGAATCAATGTGAACGTGCCGATCTTCAGCTCGAGTACCCGGGCCAACGTGGCCTTGGCGCAAGCCAGCCTGGACGCCGCGAAACTGAATCTCAGCACCCGGCGGAGTCAAGTCAGCGCTGAAGTACGCCAGCGTTCCAAGAAAGTTCAAGAAACCGAAGCGGCCAAAGAAGTGGCACGCCTGGAGTTGCAATTGACCCAGCAGAATCTGCAGGTGCTGCAATCCCAATTCAACGAAGGGAAAACCAACTTGCGCGACGTGGAACGCGCGCGCCTGGACGAAAATGAGAAGTGGATGGCTTACCTGGACGCCACTTTCGCGCGCCAACAAGCGCAACTGGAACTGCTGCGCGCCGCCGGGCAAATCGAAAAAGCGCTGGAGTAGCGCATGCTGGAAAAAGATAGCCTGGCCTTGCTACGGCAGGCACTGGAAAGATTAGACGCCGGCTTTGCGAACCTGCCGGAATCTTCCGGGGCAACTCCGCAGTTTGAGCGCATCGCTGAGGTGCTGACGGCAACCGCGGAAAGGCTGCAAGACAACTTCCCTTATTTTCACCCGCTGTACGCCGGCCAGATGCTGAAGCCACCGCACCCGGTCGCACGGCTGGCTTATGCACTGGCTCAGTGGATCAATCCCAATAATCACGCGCTCGACGGCGGACGCGCCTCTTCCGCTATGGAAAAAGAGGCCGTGGCGGACTTGGCTGCGATGCTTGGTTGGAAGCAGCACTTAGGTCACCTGACCAGCGGCGGCACCATGGCCAACCTCGAGGCCTTGTGGGTCGCGGGTCAATTAGCGCCGGGAAAGACCATCCTGGCCAGCGAACAGGCCCACTATACGCACCACCGAATCAGCGCTGTGCTCCAGCTCCGGTTCGAATCGGTTCCGTGCGATGGCAGCGGCCGTATGGACCTGGATGCGCTGGAGAAGCGGGTGGCCAGAGGCGATGTCGGAACCGTGGTGGCAACCATGGGCACAACCGGTACCGGTTCGGTCGACCGACTGCAGGAAATTCTAGCGCTCGGTGAAAAACATGGATTCCGAGTGCATTGCGACGCCGCCTATGGTGGATATTTTGTACTGGCCAACAATTTGGCGGAACAGTCCCGCCAATCCTTCGAGGCTATGGGAGATGCGGACTCCATTGTGATCGATCCGCACAAGCATGGCTTACAACCGTACGGCTGCGGGTGCGTGTTGTTTCGCGACCCGGGCGTGGGCCGCCTATACCGTCACGACTCGCCTTACACCTATTTCAGCTCCAAGGAATTGCACCTGGGTGAAATCAGCCTGGAGTGTTCGCGACCGGGAGCCGCCGCGGTGGCGCTGTGGGCCACGCAAAAACTTCTCCCGCTGCAAAAAGGCGGAGAATTTGCGAAAGGATTGGAGCGGTGCCGGGACGCGGCTGTGGATTTCCACGGGCGAATTTCGTGCGACCCGCGATTTGTGGCAGCGTTCCGCCCGGAACTGGACATCGTCATCTTTGCCCCACGAGGCAAAAGCGTAAGCGCGTCATCCACGCTGACCCGAAAGATCTTCGAAGCGGCAGCGAGCAGGAACCTACACTTGGCTGTCGCCGAACTTCCCGTGGCATTCTTTGCGCCAGGAATGGGATGCATGACACAGGATCGCGCCACTTTCACCTGCCTGCGATCGGTGCTGATGAAGCCCGAGCATCGCGAGTGGATCGGCAAGATCTGGGAGATTCTGTGCGAAGCGACAGACGCGGTTGGGCGAGATTGACGCCTTGCGCCGCACTCAACCTTGGCAGGAGAACATCACGATACGATTGATATGCTGTCCGGGCGGCCGAGTCTGGTTGCGATTACAGGCATCTTTGGGCGGACTATGGGACGAGCCGGCGCTGTGTTGACGCTTAACAGGTCGACTGCAAGCTCTACTTAATGCGGGATTTAGCCTTTGAATGCACGATAAGCGCTTTCGGCAGAAAGGCGTGACCGAATGCAACCAACTCCGGTAAACTATAATTCTGATTGGGGGCTGCGCACCGACCGCAGGCTCGTGATTGCCGGGGAAGGCTGGCGTCGGATTTTGCAAACAGGCTGAGGGTGAAGAATGCCGGATGTACTGAAGACATTACTCCTGAATCCGCCGAGCTTTGAGAATTTCGATGGCGGCGCCAGTTCGCGCTGGCCCGCGACTCGCGAGATCGAATCGTATTGGTTCCCCGTATGGCTGAGCTATCCCGCGGGGATGATCCCGGGCAGCCGCTTGCTGGATGCTTCTCCCCACAAGATTGACTGGAAACAAACGGTGCAAATCGCCAAGGAGTACGAATTCCTGGTGCTGTTCACGTCCACTGTGGGATTTGAGAGCGACGTAAAGCTGTTGCGGAAGATCAAGGAGTCCAATCCGTCCTTGAAGGTTGCCTTCGTCGGACCCCATGGCCACATCCGGCCCGATGAAACGCTGAATGCCAGCGAGGATATCGACTTCATCGTGCGCGGCGAATTTGATCACGCTGTTGCCGAGTATGCCCACGGGAAGCCACTGGACCAGATTCTGGGCGCGAGCTACAAAAAAGACGGCAAGGTCGTCCACAACGCACCGCGGCCACAATTGCACACCGAGGAATTGGACAAGCTGCCCTTTGCCACCGACGTGTACAAGCGCGATTTGCAGATCGAGCGCTACAACGTGCCGTTTCTGCTGAACCCCTTCGTTTCGTTTTATTCCTCGCGGGGCTGTCCGGCGTTGTGCACCTTCTGCATGTGGCCGCAGACCCTTTCGGGACATGCCTGGCGGGTGCGCTCGGTCGACAATGTGGTCCAGGAAGTGAAGAATGCCCTGCAATACTTCCCAAAGATGAAAGAGATTTTCTTCGACGACGACACTTTCAACATTCGCAAGGACCGTTGCATCGAGTTGAGCCGGAAGTTCAAGCCGCTGAAATTCCAGTGGTCCTGCACGGCCCGGTGCCACAGCAAGTATGAAGAATTGAAAGCCATGGCGGATGGAGGGGCTCGCCTGTTCATCGTGGGTTTCGAATCGGGGGACCCGCAAATCCTGAAGAACATCAAGAAGGGCGCCACCGTTGAAATGGCCCGCGAGTTCATGAAGAATTGCAAGAAGGTCGGCGTCAAGGTCCATGGCGACTTCATCATCGGCTTGCCCGGCGAAACTAAGGAGACCATCAACAAAACCATTGAGTTCGCCAAAGAGCTAGACTGCGAAACCATTCAGGTTTCTCTGGCTCATGCCATGCCCGGCACCGAGCTCCACGAACAGATGTCCAAACAAGGTTTCTTGCGTGTCGAAGCATTGGCCGACCAGGGTGGACATCAACTGCCACACATCGAGTTCCCACACCTGTCTAAAGCCGACATGATGGCCGGAGTGACGCGGTTCTACGACCAGTATTATTTCCGGCCCAAGGTGGTTTGGCGCATCGTCAAGGATGCGCTGTGGGACAACCATGAGCGCAAACGGCTGTACCATGAGGCCACGGATTTCTTGAAGTTGCGGGCGGAACGGCTGAAGTGGGTGCGCAACGGCGGAGAAAGTCCCAAGGCCATGGTCGCGGTGTCTGGAACGTCGCCAGCCAGCGGAAACGACTGATCAGCAAAAAATGAATCCAGAGCATAGGCTTAGGATCAAGACCTTGTGTGTGGTCCTGGTGATGGTGGTGTGTGCGAATATTGGCGATCTGATGCTGAAGTTAGGCATGGTGCAGATTGGAGCCGTGCATATCTCGGTATCGGGAGTGTGGCGCGCGTTACTCTCGACCATTCATAACGGCACCATCTGGCTGGGCATCCTGTTTCTGATTGGCTTCACGCTTACGTACATGACCGCGGTCAGTTGGGCCGACTACAGCTACGTCATGCCCGTGGGCGCGTTCGGTTACGCCATACAAACGATGCTCGCCGTGGTGGTTCTGCGTGAGGCGGTCACGGCGCAAAGATGGGTTGGAGTAGTTCTGATCGTGACGGGGGTGTTATTGGTCGGGCAGACCCACCCAAGCACCACATCGACGAAACCGGTGATGTCATGATCAAGGTCGCGCTCATGTTGGTGTTCTTCATCTGCTGCAGCACCGGGGGCGAAATTGCCATGACTCATGGCATGAAGCAGGTTGGCGAGCCCGGCAGCTTCCGTCCGCTAACCATGCTGCGGTTCATTGGAACAGCGATGAGAAACGAGTGGATCTGGGTGGCCCTGCCGTTACTCGGCGCTTCCTTCTACTCGCTGCTGATCCTATTGTCCTGGGCGCCGTTAAGTGTGGTGATACCGGCATCAGCGTTTAATTATGTGGTGGGAACTTTCGGAGCAAAATATCTATTGAGGGAGAGAGTGTCCGTAAAACGTTGGATGGGGGTAGTGATGGTGTGTGTGGGTGTGGCCTTGGTGCTGCTGACCAGCACGAATTGATGTTGTGCGGACCGGTCCCGGGCCAACGAAACGCTGGGTATAATCGCAAGAGTGGAAGTCACCTTCTCGTGCAAGCCATGAAATGATGCCGCACATTGCCATTTGGCGCTGGGCCATCTTGTTGCTGGCAATCGTTCCGCTTGCTTATTACCTGGTGGCCATTCTGGCTGGGCTGCGCTTCTTTCGCACGGAAAAACGAAGAACGCTTCCACAATTCCGGCCGCCGGCCAGCATACTGAAACCCGTTCACGGCGTGGATTTTGCCTCCTACGAGAATTTCTCCAGCTTTTGCCGGCAAGATTACCCAGAGTACGAGATTCTTTTCTGCGTCAACGAAATGTCCGACCCCGCGGTTCCGGTGATTCAAAGGGTCATGAACGACTTTCCGCACCAGCGTATCCGCATTCTCTCGGGCGCACCGCAGATTGGCACAAATCGCAAAGTCAGCAATCTGGCGTTACTTACAAAGGAAGCGCAATACGAGTATCTGGTCCAGAGCGACGGCGACGTCCGTGTGGATCCAGATTATCTGAAGGAGGTGCTGGCGCCCTTCGCGGATCCCGCGGTCGGCGTGGTGAGTTGTTTCTATCGCAGCATCACACAAGAAAGCCTGCCGGCCAAACTGGAAGCCATCGGGGCCAGCAGCGACTTTTTTGCGGGCGCTATAGTCGCGGATTTGCTCGAAGGGGTGACCTTCGCCTTGGGTGCTTCAGTGGCGACCAGCAAGAGTTGGTTGCACAGAATCGGCGGATACGAAGGGTTCGCTAATTTCCTGGCGGACGACTACGAGATTGGTAACCGGGTCCACAAAGCGGGTGGGAAGGTGCTGCTGTCGCGCGAAGCGGTTTGGACCATGTATCCCGCGGTGAGTTTTGGGGAATTTTGGCGGCATCAGGTGCGCTGGGCCCGTACGGTGCGATTGGTCCGGCCGGCATCGTTTTTGGGACTGCTGGTGACGCACGGTCTGCCTTGGGCCATAGCCGCGGCGCTGGTGGCACCGAGCGTGTGGATGGCAGCAGGATTCCTGATCGCGTATCTGATTTTAAGGATGGCGGTCGCGTGGGTGGTCGGTGTCTGGGGAATAGAAGATCAAGCGCTGCGCAGGAACCTGTGGCTGGTGCCGTTGCGCGATGCCCTATATTTTTTTGTGTGGCTGGCAGGATTCACTTCGAACCGGGTGAACTGGGGCGGCATCGAATACGAGATTCGAGATGGAAAGATGAGCGCAGTGTCTCCTGCCACCGACTGAAAAGCGTGGCAATTCCCTTCCCCCCAACCCACACGGCGCGCATCTGCACCTTGAAGCTGATGCGCCATGGCTGTCATGATTCGAGAAAGACGCGCGTACGCCGCGGAGCCACGTTCATTCCAATCCGTCAGTCGCCAATTTGTACCAGGAGCAAAGATGGCCAAAGCAAAACTGAAGAACATCCATAAGTTCATCAAGCCGTATGTGGTCACCTCGGGAAAGCATTTCCGGTTGAAGGACTTTGACCCGAGCGACACGTACAAACTTAGTTCCGAAGACAAACCGGAAGTCAAGAAATGGCTGGAAGAAGGCGTGACCTTGCTTTCGGATTTGCAACAGATTCTGTACGCCCAGGCTGAATGGGGCCTACTGCTGATTTTTCAGGGCATGGACGCAGCCGGCAAGGATGGCATTATCAAACACGTGTTAACCGGCGTGAATCCGCAGGGAGTGGATGTTTATTCGTTCAAATCCCCTTCCACGGAAGAGTTGGCGCACGACTTTCTGTGGCGGACCAGCCGGTGTATGCCCGCTCGCGGGAAAATCGGCATATTCAATCGCTCCTATTACGAGGAAGTACTGGTTGTGCGTGTGCATCCGGAATTCCTGCAAAAGCAGCGACTGCCCGACTCCCTGCGAGACAAGCACTTCTGGAAGGGGCGCTACGAAGACATTAGCGCATTTGAGCGCTACCTTACCCGCAACGGAATCGCCGTCTGCAAATTCTTCCTGAACCTGTCCAAGAAGGAGCAAAAGCAGCGCTTCCTGGATCGCTTGAACAACAAGGACAAATTCTGGAAATTCTCGGCAGCGGATTTGAAAGAACGCAAATACTGGGATGAATATCAGGACGCCTACGAAAAGATGATCCGCAACACTGCCAGCGAGCAAGCGCCCTGGGTAATCGTTCCCGCCGATAACAAGTGGTTCACGCGGCTCCTGGTGGTCGCCAGTATCGTGGCCACGTTGGATGGATTGAACCTGCAGTATCCAAAACTCACCACCGCGGAACTGGCCGAGCTAAAGGAGGCTCGCAAGCACCTGGAAAAAGAATAGGCATCGGGTCCAACCCGGGTTCAGCACAGCCTACTGCGTGCTGTTTGGCGGAGCAGGATTGTTCTCCAGGTTCGGATCGGGGATCACCTTCAGGCGGTTCAAACCCATATCATGAAACAGTGTGGGCCAGTAATTCCGGAACATATTGCCAACAAACCGCCACGCCAGGTCGGTTGCAAAACGCCCGACCGTCTTCGGCGCAGTTTGTTCGGACGCTGGCAAATACACGTTGGCCAGCGACTCCGCGGCTAGATTGCCCAGAATCCCCGAGCTGTTGAAAGTGTCCCTTCCGGAATCCGTGCGAGTAAAAAACAGCCGTCGGGCGGCATAGCCAGCGCTACTCCGAAGTGAAGGATGGTATTGCGGGAAGAACCGGGGGTCCTGATGAAACGCGGAGGCGAGCACAGCCGTGCTGAGAAAACTGTCGGAAGCCCCGCGGGCCCACGCCTCGCCGAAACGCGACCCGTAGGCATCCCACCCTTGTCCGTAGGCCACCGGGACGTTCCGGGCTTGGTTGTAGGCGGCGCCAAGCGCCGGGGCAATGATGTAAGGAGGGGAAACGCTCTGGTTCACAAACAATTGGAACTTCCCACCGGCGCTGAGTGGCCCTTCGCTGTGTGCGATATCCGGGAACACGATCGAGCGATTGGTTACGTACCCGACCACGCGATAGGTGGCCTCGCGGGCGGGATTGGGATGCTCCTGTGGTTTGGGCTGAGGAGTATCAGGCAATGTGGTTCTGTCCGTTCCTGCCCCGACCGGCGATTGCCCTAACACGCCGGTTGGGGAACAAAGCCATACGGCCAAGAGCATACCGGTAGGGATCCGAGGTAGCGGGTGAAGCAGGAGCCGGAATAGCTTCATTAGCCCACCTCGGTTTCCAATAGGGTCGCACGTCGAACCATATTGTTATTCGAAAAGGGCAATTGGCGCGCTACTGTTTTCATCCCAAGCTTTCTTTTCAAGACATTAGGCTGGAGTGGAACAGCCGCTCCGCCTCAGCCGCCGGGCCCAGCGAGGGGAACGTATCACGACATTTTATGTGGCGGCAACGATTGGCCGGCCGCCGGTTACGGATTCACAACTACAGCTATTCGCAATGGTTTGATGGACTTGGAGTTTGCTGGGGTCAAAGCCACGGTCGACCTATGAAGGTTGCCGTGCGGGCGGGTTCCTGTCCTTGCCTGTACGCTCTTCTCCCAGGTTTCCCCAGGTGGCGGTCGCCCATTGGTAGGACTGCAACCTGTAGATCTATTTCATAGACGCCACAGATACCTGGTCAGCCACCTGGGAATGAATTCGAGAAATCCCGCCAGAACCTGTGAGAACAGTCACAGCGCATCGGCCAAACATGTGAGTTAAATACACGCCAAGCCACGGCTCAGGCACTGTGCTGAAACGCGGCAGTTCGCCACAAAAGGGAAATGCGGGCCGCGGCTAATGTAGGAGCGTGCCGTATGGGACTCGTTTCCGTGTTATTTCCCAACCCGGCGGTGAAGATTCTTGAAGCGCGCCTCTGGGAAGCAGCCCAGAAGCGTTACCTGCAAGAGCATCCGTCTGAACGAAGTGATGACGCCACAACGCTGATGCGCAAGACTAAGGACGCATACAAAGCTACGATCGCGGAAAACCTCAAACAAGCAGAACACAAAATTCGAGCTAAGTGGGCACAATTCAAACACGACATGACGGCAGAGTTGAAAAGAAACCTGATTACCCTGTTCCGCATGTCTGACGTGGATTGGTATGCCATTGAACACGCCGAATCTGGCCGTCCTCAGGTTATTGCGGCCCCGTACCAGTTGCTCAAGCACCTGGCAACAGCCTTACTGTTTCAATCCCTGAGGAAGCAAATCGAGTTCGAAGAGCTAGATGACGACACATTACAGGCGCTGGCTACATATGCGGGCGATCAGAAGTTTCGGGAGCTGCTAGAGGAAGCACGTGGGCATTATGAGCCGATTGAAATCGGCAACGCACACGAGCCGTTCGCGGTTGGCGAGATTCGCGAGCGGGATCCGTATTTTCTGGGCGAAGAACAGCACCATTCCATCATCGATATGGTGATACTCGTGAGCGCCCGCGCAGGCATATCCGGTAAAGCCACACCTGACCCGAAGAAGGCAGTCAAGGGATGGTTTCACCGGGACCGGAAGAATCGAACAAATGACCGGCGGTTCACCGCGGATGGATGGGAAATCAGTTTCGAACAGCTTAAGGGTTGGGCCATTCGAGCGTAATCGGGCATATCCGTACAACAGATCGTATTGTCACTCTGTGTACGTATTAGGTTTAGGCAATTTTAGTAGATCATACTTGCTCATTTAGTGCGCCGCTGTGATTGCATCACAAGGACTTGTGACCATGTCACAGCGGTTTGTAACCAAATCACATCGGCTGGTGATTTGGCTCATTTACTCGTCACAATCACCCGCATAGTTTCTGTACCGGGGCAAAGCCGTGGGGTGTGCGATGAAGCGCGGCGTCGATGATTCGATTTCTTTCGAGCCGGGGGAAATGCCTCGCAGTTATGAAGCGATAGCTCAACAAGGTATTTTTTCGTTCCTGTTAATGCACGAGAGAAACACGCACTGCAAACAAACCTATCGACCCGCGACGGGGTCTCGCATCCGTTAGTCTCTCCGGCAGTACCCAGACTGTAGAGAGCATCTGGTAGCCCGGAAAGTCGGTATGTAATGGGCGCGGGCTTCCTATCACCGGATCAGGCGACTTATTGGGTGATCCCGGGTCGCGCGCTGTTTATTGCGCTGCACGTCCTGGGCCTGGGGGCCTTTACCTACATTGCGAGCAAGCGCCTAGTTCCGCTGTTTCGTGGGGCACTCGATTTTCGCTGGGACCGACCACTTGTACGGTTACAGCGGCTCTTGCAGTTTTGGCTTGCTCAGTGGAAACACCCACGATATCCGGGCGCTGGCACGCTGCACATTTTGATCTTCACCGGATTCATCCTGCTGTCCATCCGCGCATTCAGCCTGCTGATATTCGGTGCCCACCAGGATCTTGGGGCGCTCTATGATACGGGAGCACTCCGGCATCTCTACGAAATAGTCACGGACTATGCGGCGACAGTGGTGTTTGCGTGCATGGTTGTCGCTATCGCTCGCCGGGTCGTTTTTAAACCGGCGCGGTACGCCGTGCCAGGCAGAAACGGAAAGACGCGGAACGCGGATGCCGTGTTCCTGCTGGTACTGATAGCCATCTTGATGGTGGCCGACAGCCTGTCCGAGGCCACCAAGAACGCGGGGCTTTTGCATCAGGGGCAGATTGCGTCCCTGCCAGCGGTAATGTCGCTACCGTGGATGATGGGAAGCGTCCTCGGTGCCACGTCGTTGTCGACAGTTTGGAGACTCTTCTGTGGTGCTTACATTCTTCACCAGCTGACCTTCTACTTTTTGCTGTGCTACCGACCGTTTGGAATTCAGTTCCACGTGGAGACGTCCTTATTCAACGTGTTGTTTTCGAAGCTGGATCGGGGAACGGTCAAACCGGTGAAGTGGGGCTTGTCTGAAGAGCAGTCGATTCGCCTGAAATCGATCGGGGTGAAGCGGTTTGAGGACTTCACCTGGAAGCACATGCTGGACTTCTACTCTTGCGCCGATTGCGGGCGCTGCTCGGACAATTGCCCGGCGAATGCGGCGGGAAGGCCGTTGTCTCCCAGATTCCTGACCACCAAGGCCAGAGATTACAGCTTCGACCACTATCGAGTGTTCGGACATTCTAATGGAGGGCAACCGCTGATCGGCGGTATTTACTCAGCCGATGAAATCTGGTCGTGCACGACCTGTGGCGCTTGCGAGGAAGAATGCCCGCTGCTGATCGAGTACATCGACAAGATCGTTGACTTGCGCCGCGGACTAATTGACGACGGCAAGGTCCCGCAAACGCTACAGAAGCCGTTGCGGGCGCTGGAAAGTCGAGGCAACCCGTACGGCAAGCTGGAGAAAAAGAGGGCGGATTGGGCCAAGAGCAAAGATGCCGCAGGTAACGGTGAAGTCCGAATCCTGGATGGCGAGTATTCGGCCGCGACCCTCTATTTCGTTGACAGCATTACTTCCTATGACGACCGCATGCAATCCATTGCGCGGGCGACCGCAAGAATTCTCACCCGATGCGAAGAAAATTTCGGAATCTTAGGCCCCAGAGAAAAAGACAGCGGGCATGAGGTACGGCGTTTTGGCGAAGAGACATTGTTCAGGGCCCTGCGCGACGACAATCTAGACGCCATCAGAACCTCCGGTGTACGGAGGATCGTCACTGCAGATCCGCACGCGTATAACGCCCTGAAACATGACTATGAAAGGGGCCCTTGGGGGGAAAGAGCCAGCCCGACCGATTGGCACATGCCTCCCGTGGAACACGTAAGCCAATCGATTGCGCGCCTACTCAGGGTTGGTCGACTCAAGTTCAAACCCATAGAAAACGCCGGGGACGTTTATACGTATCACGATCCCTGTTATTTGGGACGCCACAACGGAGTGTATGAGGACCCGCGTGTGGTTCTCGACGCAATCCCCGGTTTGCGGCGGGTGGAGATGAAGCGTTCCCGCGATCGATCGTTCTGCTGTGGCGGAGGCGGGCTAATGCTGTTCTACGAACCCAAAGAGGAACAAAGGATGGGGGTGGTCCGGGTGAGGATGGCCGCAGAAGCAGGAGCGAATGTGATGGTCACGGCGTGTCCCTTCTGCATGACCAATATTGAGGATGCCATCAAGGTCGCGGGCTTGGAAGGAAAGATGACCGCGATTGACTTGGCGGAACTGGCCGACAAACAGATGAGTGACGAAAACCAGAAAGGCTTGAAGGAACTGCAACGGCAGAATGAATTGGTTGTCGTGAGTAAGTGACGTTACCGCGAGGAACTTGATGGACGTGGCCGAAGCCAATCGGGGAGGCGCAACGTGGAAATCCTAGTTTGTGTAAAACGAGTGCCGGACACCTCGGAAAACGAAATTGAACTAAACAACGCCGGTAACGACATCGAGCGGGACGATCTGGTGTATTCGGTCAACGAAGCGGACAACTACGCGGTCGAAGAGGCTTTGCAGATCGTCGCTCGAGAAGGTGGGCACGTCACTGTGGCGACCGTAGGGAATGACCAGGACGAGGAAGCGCTGCGGCGAGAGATGGCCATGGGAGCGCATCAGGGTGTGTTGCTCTCCGATGAAGCGTTCGACGGTTGCGACGGCAAAGGCATTGCAACCGTTCTGAAGGCCTACGTGGCGAAGAATCACTTTGACTTGATTCTGACCGGGGTGCAGGCCGAGGACGGGGCCGCACAGGTTGGTGGAATGTTGGCGGCCATGCTGGACTATCCGTTTGCCTCCCTGGTGACTTCCATCGAGCGCGTTGAACCAACAAAGCTGGAAATCAGCCGGGAAATCGAAGGTGGCGGCAAGGAGGTGAACGAGATTGATTTGCCGTGCGTGCTTTCGATTCAGACCGGAATCAATGAGCCGCGCTACGTGGGGATGAAAGGGATTCGTCAGGTGGCCTCTGTGGATATTCCGACGCTTGGCGCCTCGGAGTTGGGCTTAGACGAAGGATCAATCGGGCTCGCCGCAGCAAAAGTGAAACGCCTGGATTATTTCGTACCTGCCACGGGAAAAGGAGCGGAGATTCTGAAGGGCAGCCGAAAAGAGATTGTGGAGAGACTGATTGAGTTGCTGAAGGCGAACGGAGGGTTGAAATAATGGACCGCATTTTTGCCTATATCTCGCACAAAGATGGCGTAGCAGACGACACAGCAGCGGAATTTGTTACCGCGGCCAAGAAAATTGACGCCGCCGCAATCCGGATCGCCGTGGTCACCGGGTGCGGCATGGAACTCGATAAGGTCTGCAAAAGCCTTGCCGGTGACTACGCCGAGATTTGGAAGGTGGATAACCAAGCAATCGCCTACCCCAACGCTGAGCTGATTCGAAAGGTGCTAGTCGACTTGCTGCCCGGCGGAGGCACATTGCTGGTGGCGCACAATCACTTTGGGATGGACTTGTCGCCAGGGCTTTCGGTGAAGTTGCGTTCTGCCTTTGTGTCCGACGTGGTGAACATTGAAGGCATAGAGGGGACTGAACTGAAGCTGGTGCGCCAGGAGTTTGGTGGGCAAGTGAGCACGCACATAAAGTGTGACATCTCCTCGGGTGCAGTTCTCAACATTCGACCGGGCGCGTTCAAACCCCGGGAACCGGAAGGTCTGAACGGACGTGTGGTCGATAAGTCCGCACTGGTGGGTACATTGGCAGCGAAGCGCCGCTTTGTGCGAACGATTGCGGTAGAAGCTGGTGGAGTGGACATCACCAAAGAGCTGGTTCTGGTGTCCATTGGGCGAGGCATCCAGGAGCGGGACAACGTAGCGATTGCTGAGGAACTGGCCGAGGCAATGGGAGCGGTGGTGAGCTGCTCGAGGCCGGTAGTAGACGCCAAGTGGTTGGAGAAGTCCCGCCAAGTGGGCTCATCCGGGAAAACCGTGAAACCCAAGGTGTACCTGGCTTGTGGAATTAGCGGTTCCTTCCAGCATTTGGCCGGGCTCAAAGGCAACCCATTCGTGGTAGCCATTAATAAAAACCCAAAGGCTCCCATCTTCCAAGTGGCGGAGGTCGGAATTATCGACGACATTCTGGAGTTCTTGCCCGAGCTGACGACGCAAATTCGCGAAACCGCGGTGATGAAGCATTGAAAGTGAGGCTGTGGCCATGATCGCGAAAAAAACCCTGAACCTGAGCTTGAAATCGCTGCACGACTTTGCAAAGAAACGGCTCCCGGACGAGGTGCTTCGGGACTTGGATGATCGCGACGAATGCCCCGTGGAGATCGTGCGGCATATGTGCAGCCCCGACAAACTGGGCATCCAGCTTCTTTTCATCCCCGAAGAGTTCGGAGGCTTAGGCGGGGGCGCCTTCGACGTATATGTGGTCTGTGAGGCGTTGGCGCGGATCGACCTGGGGATTGCCACCTCGGTGCTGGCCACATTTCTTGGCAGCGATCCCATCCGAGTAGGGGCCACACCCGAGCAGAAAAAACGCTGGTTGACGCGCATTGCGGAAGAAGGATTGTTATTCGCTTACGGGGCCACTGAGCCGGAAGCCGGCAGCGACCTGGCGGCGCTGCGAACGACGGCAGACCGGGTTATCCGGGATGGGCAAATTGTCGGTTACAAACTTAACGGAAGTAAGCAGTGGATCAGCAATGGAGGCGTGGCTGACGCGTACAGCGTATTGGCAAACACGCCGGGCGGGCCAAGTTGGTTCGTGGTCGAAAAGGGTGTCGCCGGATTCAGCCATGACGAACCAGAAGACAAGCATGGCATTCGCCTGAGCAACACCGCAGCTCTGGCGTTCAACGACGCGTATGTGGACGCCGACCGATTGGTTGGCGGAGTGGAAGGCCAGGGATTGAATCAAGCGCAAGCGGTATTCGGCTACACCAGGCTGATGGTTGCGGCCTTTGGCCTCGGAGCAGGTTGGGCCGCCCTGGATCGCGCAATTCCCTACTCGACCAAGCGCATTCAAGCCGGCGCGCCGCTTTCGGAAAAGCAGGGTTACACGCACAAGTTGATTGTTCCACACGTGGCTCGACTGGAAGCAAGTCGCGCGTTCATCGAAGAAACGGCCGAGCGCATCGACGCAGGCGAAGGAAGTCTGAACACCGAAGGGGCCATCGCCAAGTACATGGCTACGGAAGCCGGGAACATGGCAGCGGACGCGAGTATCCAGGCGCTCGGCGGGTACGGTTACACGCATGAGTACATGGTGGAAAAGATAAAGCGTGACGCTCGCATTACCACCATTTACGAAGGCACCTCGGAAATCATGGAGATGACCATTAGCCGCGATCGTTGGCAGCTGCATTTGAAAACGCGGGGGCAACACTATCACGAGCTGGCGCGGGCACAGGAAGCGTTGCACGTCCGGCAGCCGAATGTAGGGGCAAATATTGCCGCGCTGGCGCTGCATGGACTGGCGGAAGTGATGGAACGAGCACGCGTTGGGCATCTGACGCGCCACCAGCACATTCTGTTGCGACTGGGCGAATTGATAGCCTACGCCGAATGTGCGGCTTGCCTGGCTCGCCGGGCATCACGAATGGCCGCAGGAAAGCTCCACGAAAAAGCGAACACACGCTTCGATGGGAATGCGTTTGCGGCATTGAGTCGAATTTTCGCGCGCGAAGCCGCTCTTAAGGTGAGCCAAGACGGACTGCGCTGGATCGTCGGAGCTGGCGGGGTAGACGATGCACAAGTGCCGGCGTTTGCAACCAGCCTGGGAATGCCGGCCATTCACCGAGCGCAGTCTGGCTTGATCTCGGACATGGATTTAGCCGCCGATGTGCTCTACAACCGGGTGGTGAAGCGCACCGGACTCGCCGCCTAACACCGAACAAGCAGAACTGGCCAGGGCTGGAGTGCCAGAGCCTGTCGCCGTCCTGCTTGAGAAGGAGCGTCATCATGGAAAGCACAGCTCATCGGGCAATTGCGGTCGTCGGTGTAGGAGCCATCTTGCCGGATGCCGGCAACGCGGCAGCCTTCTGGGAAAACGTGAAGAACGGGCGGTATAGCGTCAGCGAAGTGAAGAAAGACCGCTGGGATCCGGACCGTTATTACGACGCAGACCACAATGCGCCAGACAAAACGTACTCAAAAATCGGCGGATGGGTGCGCGAGTACGTGTGGGATCCGGTCAAGTGGCATCTCCCAATACCCCCTCGTGTGGTTGGCGCCATGGATGACGCGCAGAAGTGGGCGATCGCTTGCACGCGTGAGGCTCTAGAAGACTACGGTTACCCGAAGCGACCGCTGGATACCGACCGCACGGCGGTGATTCTAGGCAATGCCATGGCGGGCGAAAAACACTATCTGACGGCGTTGCGTGTGTTTTTCCCGGAGTATGCCGGAGAGCTGGAGGCGAGTGAGGGTTTCGCGGCCTTGCCGCAAGCCATACAGCGGGACATCTTGCGGGAGTTCCACGACAGGATGGCCAAGAGCCTTCCGGAGGTCACCGAAGACAGCATGCCCGGTGAACTCGCAAACTGCCTCGCGGGGCGTATCGCCAATATCTTCAATTTTCATGGAGCAAACTTTGTGACCGACGCCGCGTGCGCATCGGCGATGGCTGCAATCACCGCGGCAGCGGAAGGTTTGATCGAACACGATTTCGACGTAGCCGTGACCGGCGGGATTGACCGCAACATGGGTGCCCCGACTTTCGTGAAATTCTGCAAGATTGGAGCGCTGTCGGCCACCGGCACGCGGCCCTACGCGGAAGGAGCCGATGGCTTCGTCATGGGTGAAGGGGCGGCAATCTTTTTGCTGAAGCGCCTGGCGGACGCCGAGCGTGACCAGGACAAGATCTACGCTGTCTTGCGGGGCATGGGCGGGTCTAGTGACGGCAAGGGCAAAGGCATCACCGCGCCCAATCCGGTTGGGCAGAAGTTCGCCATTGAACGCGCATGGCAGAATGCCGGCTTGTCGCCGGCCACGGCCACTTACACTGAAGGACACGGCACATCGACCCGGGTAGGCGACGTTGTCGAGGTGCAAAGCATGGCGGAAGTGCTGAGTGAGTTTCACCTGCCGCCGAAGTCTGTCGCGCTTGGGTCGGTGAAGTCCAACTTTGGGCATCTGAAGGGCGCTGCCGGTGCTGCGGGACTGCTCAAGACGGTTCTGGCGCTGCGAGACAAGGTGCTACCCCCCAGTGTCAATTGCCAGCGTCCTAACCCGGACATCGATTTTGCGCACTCACCACTTTACGTCAACACTTCTCTGAGACCGTGGACCGTGCCGGATGGCGGCACCAGACGAGCCGGTCTGAGCGCCTTCGGGTTCGGCGGCACCAACTTTCATGCAGTGCTCGAAGAATATATTCCGGGGAAGTTGAACGGCAATGGCAAACGGCTGTTCGCAACCAGCACGACATCCACCGCCGAGGGAAATCACCAGGCCGTGACGGCCAAGGTTGAGGGGGCCGGGAGCACTCAGGTTCGAGATTCTCTTAAGGCGCCTTTGCGTGGTGCTTTGTTGGTCGGCGCAGGTTCGGTGGCTCAGCTATTGGAGCGCCTGCGATCAATCCAGAAGGATGCTGAGACGGGCCACGCGCCAGCACCTGCAGCACCAAATCTCTCGGATCTGAACGCGCTGGAACGTGTGGCGATCGATTATGCAGACGCAGCTGACCTGGCAGGCAAATGCATCAAGGCGCTGCAAGCATTGGCCACAAACCAAGCAGCGGTCTGGAAGGCCCTACGTCCACAGGGCATTTTCCGCGGAAGCGGGCCCGCGCCAAAGGTGGCGTTTCTCTATACGGGGCAGGGATCGCAGTACGTCAATATGTTGGCAGGATTGCGCGCGATCGAACCGATTGTGGCGGAAACATTTGCGGAAGCTGATCGGGTGATGACCCCGCTGCTGGGCAAACCACTATCCGAGTTTATTTTCGTGAATCAAGCTGACGAAAGGGCCGTGGCCAAGGCGGAAGATGACCTCCGGCAAACCGCATTCACGCAGCCTGCCGTCCTGGCTACCGATCTTGCTCTGACCCGCCTGCTGGCCGCTTATGGCATCGAGCCGGACATGACCATGGGCCACAGTCTGGGTGAATATGGCGCGCTGGTCGCGTCTGGGGCTCTCCCCTTTGCGGACGCCCTTGAGGCAGTGAGTGCACGCGGGCGAGAAATGACATGCGTATCCATGAAGGATAACGGCCGGATGGCCGCCGTTTTCGCGCCCATCGCCGAAATCGAGCGAATTCTGAAGCTGGTGGATGGTTATGTGGTGATCGCCAACATCAATAGCGATCAACAGGCAGTGATTGGGGGCGCCAGTGGCGCGGTTGACAAAGCTTCCGGGATTTTCGCCAAGGCGGGATACAACGTAGTACAGCTGCCGGTAAGCCACGCCTTCCACACCGCTATCGTCGCGCCTGCAAGCGAACCACTGCGACGGACCTTGCAGCAACTGCGCCTAGAATCGCCGCGAGTCCGCACGGTGGCGAACGTCAGCGGCGACTTTTATCCCATGGGCCCTGGCGTGCTGCCCGAAATGTTGGAAATTCTGGCCAAGCAAGTTGCGTCGCCGGTGCAATTCGTAAAAGGGTTGCGGACTTTGTATGAGGCCGGTGCGCGGGTGTTTGTCGAAGTGGGTCCGAAAAAGGCGCTGCAAGGCTTCGCCGAGGATGTCTTGGGCGAGCGCGGCGACGTTTTATCGCTGTTCACCAATCATCCCAAAGTCGGGGAGATCGCAGCATTCAACCAGGCTTTGTGTGGGCTTTACGCCGCAGGATTGGGCCACGGCGCCGCTGAACAAAGTATGTCGCACCGGGGACCTGAGCTATTAGAGCAGAGTTCCCCAGAGAAATTGCCCAAGCCGACGACAAACAGAACAGACGGTGCGGTGCCAGGCTCGGTTTCATCGAATGGTGATCGCTACGTGGAACTCGGGCGCCTGTTTGCGGACACCCTCGAACAGGGATGGCGAATCTGGAAAGGCGACCAGGCGCCACCGGCAACTCGACCGGTGGTTATTACCGGAGCCGCGCTGGGATTGCCCGGGACGGAACGTGTTTTCGATGACGCGAATGTCGGGCGCATTCTGCAGGGGGAGCAATTCATCGATGTGATTCCCACCCGCGAGCGCCAGGCAATGTTAGACAAGCACATCACCCGGTTAGTGAAGAGCGATCAAGGGGCACCGGTATTCGAAACCATTACCAATGAGGCAGACGTGATCAAGCTGGCGGGCCGTGCCCGCGGGTTCGACTTGGAAAAGGAGTTCGGAGTATCGGGCGAGCGTGTTGCCGCACTCGATCATGTCACAGCATTGGCGATCGCCGCGGGCATGGATGCGTTACGCGACGCAGGCATCCCGTTGGTGATGCGCTACAAGACCACCACCAAAGGCACGCAATTGCCGGATCGCTGGGCATTGCCGGATTCGCTGCGGGACGATACCGGCGTGATTTTCGCATCGGTGTTTCCCGGCTACGACTCGTTCGCCGACGAAATGTCACGCTACTATGCGGATCGGGAAAGGCGCGACAAACTGACCATGCTGCAGAGCTGGTTCGAGCGCCTGGCGGAGGCCAACGGATACTCCGGACTGTTGCAGGAAGTCACGTGGCAGATCGAAAAGTTGCGCACGGAAATCGGAAAAGAACCGTACACGTTCGAGCGGCGTTTCTTATTCAAGACGCTGTCCATGGGGCACTCGCAATTCGCGGAATTCATCGGAGCGCGCGGACCGAACACTCAAATCAACGCGGCCTGCGCCAGCACCACCCAAGCCATTTCCGTGGCGGAAGACTGGATAAACTCCGGGCGATGCCGCCGTGTGCTGATCGTATCAGCGGACGATATAACCACAGACCATCTGTTGGAATGGTTTGGCGCGGGGTTTCTGGCCAGCGGCGCAGCGGCAACCGATGACGTGGTCGAAAACGCGGCGATCCCGTTTGATCGCCGGCGTCACGGAATGATCGTGGGCATGGGCGCCGCGGCGATGGTGGTGGAGAGTGAAGAGGCAGCGCGAGAGCGCGGCATTCGGCCCATCTGCGAAGTACTGAGCGCAGTGACAGCGAACAGCGCGTTTCATGGCACGCGCCTGGATGTGCAGCATATCGGTCAGGTCATGGAAAATCTTGTGGCACGGGCCGAAGCAAGCGCCGGGATCAGCCGCAAGGAAATCGCAGCGCATACGCTATTTGTTTCTCACGAAACGTACACGCCGGCCCGGGGCGGCAGCGCCTCTGCGGAAATTTCCGCACTACGCCATGTATTCGGGGATGTGGCGGACCAGATTGTAATCACAAACACCAAGGGATTCACCGGACATGCGATGGGTGCTGGGATCGAAGATGTGGTAGCGGTGAAAGCATTGGAAACGGGATGGGTACCACCGGTTGCCAATTTCAAGGAAGTGGACCCGGAACTGGGCGCTCTGCACTTATCCAAGGGCGGGATTTACCCGGTGGAGTATGCCCTGCGACTGGGCGCAGGCTTTGGTTCGCAGATCAGCATGACGCTTTGTCGCTGGATCGCCACCAAGGACGGAGCGCGTCCAAATCCGGATGCTTTGGGCTACTCCTCGCGAATCGCTGATACTCGTTCGTGGAGCAATTGGCTCACTCGAGTCTCTAATCAGCCAGCAGCGAAGCTGGAAGTCGTTCAGCGGACCCTGCGGGTGCAAGACCAGCAAACTGTAGCGCGCAGCTTGGAGACTCCTTCAGAATCAATCCGAGTTACAGAAGGCCGAGGCCCCATCAAGGGACCGTTGGCCGCAGCCGCACAAGCGGTGCCTTCTGGCAAACCCGAAATCACCACGGCGCAGACCATTAAATCGCAGCGGGAAAGTGCAGCTCCAGTACAAACAACGAGTCCTTCGGCGGTCATGCAGGCAGTGGCCTCTCAGACGCCGATGCCGTGGAAAGCTGACGACGCTACGGATTCCGTGAAACAGAAGGTGCTGGCGCTGGTTTCCGAGAAGACTGGTTATCCAGCCGATATGCTGGATCTGGACCTGGATCTTGAAGCGGACCTGGGCGTGGACACGGTCAAGCAGGCCGAAGTGTTCGCCGCTATCCGTGAGTTTTACAACATTCCGCGCGACGAAAATCGTAGGTTGCGAGACTTCCCGACCCTGGCCCATGTCATTCGATTCGTTTATGAGAAGCGGCCAGATCTGGCTGGGCCGATCCTCGCACCCCAACTGACCAGCGCGCAAAGACAAGAGCTTCCAAGCATCGAACCTCAACCGGTTGCGGTCGAAGCCAAGGCTGCGACACCTGCGATGACAACGGATGCGGTGAAAGATCGCATCCTCGCTTTAGTGGTGGAGAAAACCGGGTATCCCAAAGAAATGGTGGACTTGGACCTCGATTTGGAAGCCGATCTGGGTATTGATACGGTCAAACAAGCAGAGATGTTCGCAGCAGTACGGGAAATCTATGCGATCCCAAGGGACGAGAATCGCAAGCTACGCGACTACCCGACCCTGTCGCATGTGATCAGATTTGTATATGAAAAACGTCCAGACCTGGCTAGTTCCCCCGGGGAGGCAGCAATCCGTGTTTCACCGACACCGGTGGTGGAGAATACTTCGACAATAACTGAGACCGCCGTCGCGGCTGCGCAGGCCCTTGCTCCCACAACGAGCACGACCACCGGCGCGCTTTCGACTGATGTCGTTAAGGAGAGAGTGTTGGACATCGTGGCCGCGAAAACCGGCTACCCAAAAGACATGTTGGATTTGGATCTGGACCTGGAGGCCGATCTGGGGATTGACACCGTCAAGCAGGCGGAAATGTTTGCTTCCGTACGCGCAGCGTTCAACATTCCCCGTGACGAAACTTTGAAGCTGCGTGATTTCCCGACGCTGGCGCGAGTCATTCAATTCGCAAAGGACAGAATCACCGGCACTATTTCGACACCTGCAGTTGAGCAGGATGCAGCTCCGGCAAGCGCCGAACCAGCGAAGACCGGAGCAATGACACCAGTAGTCTTGACGGCTGCGCCTGTTGCGGCTGAGCGGCCGGTTCCACTTTCGCTTGATCTGGCAAACGCAATACCTCGCCGGGTGCCTGTGCCGATCTTGCGTCCGCCACTGAAGCTGTGCAAACCAACGGGCGTGTCTTTGACGTTCCACCAGCGCGTCGTGGTTATGCCGGACAAAAGCGGAGTCGCAGATGCTTTGGCTCAGCAACTGCAAGCAAGAGGCGCCGAAGTTTTGAAGGCGGACCGAGATTGGGGTCCGGAAACGCTGGTCGCGGAACTGAGGAAATGGAGCAGCGAAGGTCCAATCGCCGGAATCTACTGGTTGCCAGCGCTGGATGTTGAAGGTGATCACAACAAGATGGATTTGCCGGTTTGGCATGAGGCGCTGCGTGTGCGGGTCAAATCGCTCTATTACACGATGCGCACGTTATATGACCAAGTCGGGGAGGCAGGAAGGTTTCTCGTCTCCGCATGCCGCTTGGGCGGACAACATGGTTATGACGACACCGGCGCGATCGCTCCGCTTGGCGGAGCAGTGACAGGATTCACGAAGGCGTTCAAGCGAGAGCGGAACGCCGCGTTAGTTAAGGCGGTGGACTTCGGTCTAGAGGCTCAGCCGCCAGAGATAGCTGAACTATTGATTGAAGAGACCCTGCGTGATCCCGGTGCCGTGGAGATCGGCTACAAGATGGGACTGCGCTGGAGCGTCGGACTCGAAGATCGATCTGCGGCAGACGGTCAAACCGGTATGGTGCTCGGAGGCAGCTCGGTGTTTTTGATCACCGGTGCAGCCGGGAGCATCGTGTCTGCAATTACGGCGGACCTGGCCGCGGCATCCGGTGGCACGTTTTACCTGCTCGATTTAGTGCCGGAACCGGACCCCAGCGATCCCGATCTCAGACGCTTTGTAGATGATAAGGAAAGCTTAAAACGTGACCTGTTCGCGCGCCTTCAGGCGCGGGGTGAACGGGCCACACCGGCATTGGTGGAAAAAGAACTGGCCACCCTGGAACGCGCAGTGGCTGCCCGCAATGCGGTGGAATCAGTCCGAGCGGCAGGCGGCACGGCGCATTATTTTGCTGTCGATCTCACCGACGGCGTGGCGGTGGCCAAGGTGGTCAATAAGGTACGCGAAAAGAGTGGACACATTGATGTGTTGTTACATGCCGCGGGACTCGATAAGAGCCATAGTTTGCTTGATAAAGAGCCGCGTGAATTCGATCTGGTGTTCGATGTTAAGTCGGACGGTTGGTTTAATCTGCTATCCGCCATCGGAGACATGCCGCTGGGCGCCACGGTAGCGTTCAGTTCCATTGCCGGGCGTTTCGGCAACACCGGACAAACCGACTACAGTTCGGCGAACGACCTACTGTGCAAGATCGCGTCGAGTTTCCGGAGCACCCGACCCGCCACCCGCGCCATAGCCATTGATTGGACGGCATGGAGGGGCATCGGCATGGCCAGCCGCGGTTCAATTCCAACGATCATGGAACAGGCTGGAATCGACATGTTACCGCCGGAAGCGGGTATTCCCGTGATCCGGCGTGAGCTCATGACGGGAAACACGCGAGACGAAGTGGTCGTCGGGCAGCGTCTTGGGGTGCTCATGGATGAATGGGACGCGAGCGGCGGACTAGATGCTCATGCAGATGAGGCGTTCGCGCTGGAGCACAGAGGCGCGCACGGCCCAATGATTGGCACGATCACCCGAATGGGACTCTATCATCCGTTTACCATGGAAACGACCTTGAACCCCACAGTCCAGCCGTTTCTTTATGACCACAAGATTGAAGGCACACCAGTTCTTCCCGGGGTGATGGGACTGGAGGCGTTTGCGGAAGCCGCTTTGTGGTTGCTACCGGGCTGGCAGGTGACGGCCGTTGAAAACGTCGCGTTCCTGGCGCCATTCAAGTTTTACCGCAACGAGCCGCGCACGCTGACCATCCAGGTGGTGTTCCGCGCTGACGGCGACACGGTCATTGCGAGTTGTGGTTTGATCGGCTCGCGAACACTTCCCAACCAGGACCAGCCGCAACTGATGACTCATTTCACGGCACAGGTGCGCCTGGCGAGGCAAACGGAGAAGGCACGAAGTACTCATGCACCGGGCGTCCCAACCCCGCCAATTATTAACGCAGGCCAGATCTACCAGCTGTATTTTCACGGACCAGCATACCAAGTACTTGAACGAGCGTGGCACGAAGGTGATCGCATGATCGGCAAAATGGCCACGCATTTGCCAGTCAATCATGTTCCGCCGGAGAAGCCCACGGTGCTCGAGCCGAGGTTAATCGAACTTTGCTTCCAGACCGCCGGCCTATGGGAAATGGCCACGCTAAGAAAAATGGGGTTACCGCAGCAGATCAAAAGCGTGCGTCTGCTGCATCCGGCGCCAAGTTCCGAACACAATTTTTATGCGCTAGTCACTCCGAAGGTGGACGGGACAGTTTTCTTTGATGCGGAAGTAGTGGATGAGGCTGGGACGCCATACGTGGAGTTGCAAGGGTACTCTACCATTGCGCTTCCCGGCACGGTGAATGTCGAACCCCTAAAGGTTGTGCAAGCTGCTGCCGCTTGAGGAGTGTTCCAACCAACCCGGTTGCCGGAAGATAGGGGGGCCATATGGGACGGGATTTTCGACGTGTGGCTATCGTCAACCGCGGCGAAGCGGCCATGCGTTTCATTCACGCGGCGCGGGAATTCAATCAAGAGCATCAAACGTGTTTGCGTACCATCGCTCTGTACACCGAGCCCGACCGAAAGGCGATGTTCGTCCGTGAAGCAGACGAAGCAGTGTGCCTTGGCGCGGCTCACTCGGTGGATCCAACGACGCAACGCCCCAAGTGCAGGTACGTAGATTACCAGCTGCTTGCTCAAGCGCTGACCGCCGCGCGAGCTGATGCAGTCTGGGTAGGATGGGGATTCGTAGCCGAACACGCGGCATTCGCGGACCTCTGCCAGGAGATGGGAATCGTTTTTATCGGCCCCGATGGCGACGTCATGCGTCGCCTGGGCGACAAAATCTCCTCGAAACGTTTAGCCGAAGAACAAAACATACCTATCGCGCCTTGGAGCTTTGGGCCGGTGGAAACGCTCGACGACGCCCTTAGCCATGCGGAACAACTGGGCTATCCTCTGCTCGTAAAAGCCACGGCCGGAGGCGGAGGTCATGGAATCCGGCGCGTGAACACGGCGGTAGAACTCCCGCAAGCCTTCGAGAGCGCCCGAGCCGAAGCCCACAAAGCTTTCGGCGACCCGACTGTGTTCATGGAACAATTCATCCCAGACGCGCGTCATGTCGAAGTGCAGGTCATTGCCGACCTCTACGGAACCACCTGGGCCGTAGGCGTGCGGGACTGCACCATCCAGCGGCGGCACCAGAAGATTCTCGAAGAGGCACCCTCCCCAGCGCTCACCGCTGAACTGGATGAAGGCTTGCGCGACGCCGCGGTGCGGTTGAGTCGCGCCGCCGGCTACCACAGTGCCGGGACTGTCGAATTCCTCTACGACCCTGGGACCTGCCGCTTCATGTTCATGGAGATGAACACGCGATTGCAAGTTGAACATCCGGTAACCGAATGCACCACTGGCCTCGATCTTGTGAAGCTGCAGATACACATCGCGCGTGGCGGTCGTCTGGAGGGATCACCACCAAAGACCACAGGACACGCCATCGAAGTGAGGCTGAACGCCGAAGACCCTAGCAACCACTTCGCTGCCGCGCCGGGAACCGTGGAACGTTTCCGGTTCCAAGCCGGCCCTGGGGTGCGAATCGATACGGGTGTGGCCGAAGGCGATGTGGTGCCACCCGAGTTTGATTCCATGATCGCCAAGGTGATCGCCTACGGTCAGACCCGCGCGGAAGCACTATCCCGTCTTCGCCGCGCGATACAGGAAAGCGTGGTGGTCATCAGAGGTGGGGTCAGCAACAAATCGCTGCTCCTTGAACTGTTGAGCCGGCCTGAGGTCCAAGCAAGTAACGTTGACGTCGGTTGGATGGAACGCCTGGTGGCCAAGAACCAGCATGTCTCGAACAAGCATGCGGATGTGGCGCTGTTACAAGCGGCCATCGCCAGCTATGATCATGAACTCGCCGTCGAACAAACCCAGTTTTATGCCTCGGCACTCCGTGGGCGACCGCAGCTTCGCAGCGAAGTAGGCACAACAGCGGCGCTGCGTTATCGCGGCCAGCCGTATCAGTTTCGCGTGTTTCGTGTCGGCCCACATCAGTATCGTGTCGAAAGCGAAGACGCACGGGTCGATGTGGAAAGCAACCGTCTGGGGCACTTCGAATATTGGCTCAGGTGTTTTGGTCAACGTTTCAATGTGGTTTGCGTAGTGCAAGGGCTCAGCTTCCTGATTGAAGTTGATGGGGTAACGCACCGCGTCGAACGTGATGAGGGGGGCGTGGTGCATGCGCCTGCTCCAGCAGTGGTAGTTTCCGTGGCGGTCAAGCCCGGTGACCTGATTGGCACTGGAGATCGCCTGGTTATTCTGGAAGCGATGAAAATGGAGATGCAGGTGGTCGCACCGTTCTCAGGAAAGGTTCGCGAGGTATTAACCACTCGCAACGTGCAAGTGAATGCCGGCGCTCCGTTAGTGGTAATCGACCCAGTCGAGAACGATCAGATGGTGACAGCAAGGCATCGCGTTTCGGTCCGTTCGTCGGTCCCGAGCGTCGTCGAGGATAACGGCGGCTATTCGGGCTATTTGCACAATCTAGGCGATCTCCGGCAACTTACCATGGGTTTTGATGTCGACCACGCACACATCTCCCGGCTGCTGGACGCCGACTGGAGCCACGCCAGTAATGGCGACGATTACGAGATTGCCGAGCGCGAGAACGAAGTTTTGCAGATTTTCGCGGATATTTGCTCCTTATTCCACAAAGAGCCCGAGTCGGAAAGCCCTGCAAGCCGAGAAGCGCCTACGTGCGAAGCGTACCTGTTCTCGTACCTGCGCATGTTAGAGACGCGCGGCGACGGGCTTCCCCCAGCGTTTGTCGCGGCACTCGGTCGGGCACTAGCTCATTACGGAGTAAATACTTTGGAGTGTTCGCCGGAGTTGCGGGAGAGCCTATTTTGGATCTACAAGTCGCACCAACGCGTGGAATTACAGGTCGCGCTGATCCTGCGGGTGCTGGAACACAAGCTGAGATGCATAGAGAAATTGAGGCTGCAAGCACAGGAATCGTTTAAGCCCTTGCTCGATCAGATCATATCGTTGACCCGTAGGGCCTTTCCGGCGATCAGTGACCTGGGCCGGGAACTCCGTTATCGCTGTTTCGACCAGCCGGTGTTTGAGATGGTCCGCGAAAAGGTCTATGCACAAGCGGAGGAGCATCTAGCCTATCTGGCCACCTGCACGGTTGCGAAAGATCGTGCGGAACGGATTCGAGCGCTGGTGGAATGTCCGCAGCCGCTAGTCCGGTTCGCGGGGAGGTTCGCAGCAGCGGACCTAGGAATGCGCCAATTGCTGCTGGAGGTAATTACCCGCCGCTATTATCGCGTCGAGTCTCTGGAGAATGTCAGTTTGGGTGAAGTCAACAGGCAGCCTTGCCTGCAGGCTGAGTACGAAGAGGACGGCAATCGCGTCCACCTATTCACCAGCCAGGCTGAATTGGCAGGATTGCGGGACTCGATGCAGGCACTGTTTCCTCTGATTGAGCGGGTGCCTGTGGATAAGGATGTGGTGGTCGATTTTTATGTTTGGCATTTACTGCCCGTGCCACGTCCGCAATCCGCCGAGGAAATCTCCGCAATCTTCAATCAGATCAAGTTTCCGCGCGCAGTTCGCTGTATCGCACTGGTCATTTCGGGACCGGGTGGAGGGGACGGAATGGGCGCGGTGAACCATCTCACTTTTCGATTGGGAGACCACGGATACGAAGAGGACAAATTGTATGGCGGTCTCCATCCGATGATGAGCCGTCGACTGCATTTGCAGCGATTTAGCAACTTTCGAATTCAGCGGCTGCCCTCCATTGAGGACGTTTATCTTTTTCACGCGGTCGGTCGCGAAAACCCGAATGACGAGCGGCTGTTTGCGGTAGCGGAAGTTCGAGATCTGACGCCAGTGCGCGACGAACACGGCCGAGTCGTGCAGTTGCCACATCTGGAGCGGATGTATGCCGAGGCTCTGGCGAGCATTCGGCTGTACCAATCGCGCCGTTCTGTTCGTGATCGCCTGTATTGGAATCGCATGTTTCTGTACGTGTGGCCACCGCTGTGCATTAAGGCCGATGAGTTTCAAAGCATCGTCCATCGCTTGGCCCCCGCGACCGACGGGTTGGGCTTGGAACAGGTTGTGCTTCGCGCTTGCATCCCTAGTCCCAAAACTGGAGAACTCCGCGAAATGGCCATTCGCATTTCCAGGCCTGCCGATGCCGGCCTGTTAATTACGTTTCGTCCAGAGGGAAAACTACAGCCCATAAAAGCCCTGACGGAATACGATCAGAAGGTCCTGCGGATGCGCAAACGCGGCCTGACCTACCCTTATGAAATCATCGAGATGCTGACCCCATCCCCCGAGGACACGCGCGCGGAGTTCCCCCCGGGTGAATTCACGGAATACGATCTAAACGCGAACCGTGAGTTGATTCTGGTCCAGCGTCCGTATGGCCAGAACAAAGCAAATATTATCGTGGGCGTGATCCGTAATTTCACCTCCAGGTATCCGGAAGGCATGCCACGAGTGCTACTGATGGGAGATCCGAGCAAAGATCTGGGTGCCCTGGCGGAACCGGAATGCCGGCGCATCATCGCGGGCCTGGATCTAGCCGAAGAGATGGGTGTACCGCTGGAGTGGTTTCCGATTTCCGCCGGCGCCAAGATTTCGATGGACAGTGGCGTTGAGAATATGGACTGGATCGCTCGGGTGTTGCGTCGCATCGTGGAATTCACCCAGCACGGCGGAGAAATAAACTTGATCATCAATGGCGTTAACGTTGGCGCGCAACCTTATTGGAACGCCGAATCCACGATGTTGATGCACACGAGAGGAATCCTGGTAATGACACCGCAATCATCCATGGTGCTGACCGGAAAACGCGCGCTGGACTATTCGGGTAGCGTGTCGGCGGAAAACAACGAAGGAATTGGCGGGTACGACCGAATCATGGGGGTAAACGGACAGGCGCAGTATTGGGCCAAGGATATAGGTGAAGCTTGCCGCATTCTGTTTCGTCATTACGAACACACCTATGTCGCACCGGGCGAAGCTTTCCCGCGCAGAGCACTGACAAGGGATCCCATCGATCGCGATGTGCGGACGTACCCACACGCCAAGACGGGCAGCGACGAGTTTTCCGTGGTTGGCGACATCTTTTCCGATGAAACCAATCCCGGACGCAAGAAGTCGTTTGACATTCGTACCGTGATGATGGCCACGGTCGATCAGGATCTTGCGCCGTTGGAGCGATGGTCCGGCATGCGCGGAGCGGAAACTGCCGTTGTTTGGGATGCGCATCTTGGTGGCTATCCGGTTTGCCTCATCGGCATTGAGTCCCGCCCGGTACCGCGACTGGGATTTGTACCCGCTGACGGGCCGGAGCAGTGGTACGCGGGCACACTTTTTCCACTGGCTTCCAAGAAAGTGGCTCGAGCCATCAACGCCGCCAGCAACAACCGGCCGGTGGTGATTCTGGCGAATCTGTCGGGATTCGATGGCTCGCCGGAATCAATGCGCAAACTGCAGTTGGAGTACGGAGCAGAAATTGGCCGGGCGGTGGTTAATTTCAAAGGTCCGATGGTGTTTTGTGTGATTTCACGGTATCACGGCGGCGCGTATGTGGTGTTCTCGAGGACGCTGAATGAACAGCTTCAAGTAGCGGCGTTAGAAGGAACGTATGCGTCTGTTATCGGCGGCGCCCCCGCGGCCGCGGTGGTTTTCTCCAGTGAAGTGGAGGCGCGCACCCGCAAAGATGCTCGCCTGCAAGCGCTAAACGCGGCTATGGCGACTGCAGACGATGCGGAGAAGCGGCGCTTGCGAACCGAATGGGAAGAGCTCTTTAAGGCGGTGCAGTCGGAAAAACTCGGCGAAGTTGCCGCCGAGTTCGACCGCATCCATAGCGTACAACGGGCACTTCGAGTCGGAGCGTTACAACACATCTTGCCACCGCGCCAACTGCGTCCTTATCTGATCGGCGCTGTGGAACGTGGGCTTCGTACTGGACAGCATACGGAAACGGTTGAAGAAGAAATGACAACTACTTCGGAACGGGCGGCCGCGGCGGCGGTCTAAAGCGCTTCTTATGGACATGTGGTGGTTCGAACAGATAGCAGCCAATGTTCCTTCGGGAAACGACTGGCTAAGCCCGGCAGAGAGCGATCATCTGCGTGAGCTGCGATTCCCGAAACGACGTGCGGACTGGCTGCTCGGCCGCTGGACCGCCAAAAATGCGGTCGCTCTGGTGCTGGACATTCCCTCGGACTTGCAGACATTAGGCCGCATTGAAATACGCGCAAGACCTTCGGGTGCGCCGGAAGTTTTCGTAAAGAACGAAAACGCCCCCGTGGCCATTTCACTCAGCCACCGAACCGGCGTCGCGGCTTGCGCCATCGCTCCTTCAGGTGCTTCCGTCGGCTGCGACCTGGAGATAGCCGAGTCGCACGGAGAAGCGTTTGAGTCCGATTACTTTACGGCTGAAGAGCAGGCTCTTTCGAGAAGCTTCGCCACCGATCACCAGCGGGTGCAACTACTGGCCGTCCTTTGGAGTGCGAAGGAAAGCACACTGAAAGCCATGGGAGTGGGGTTGCGATGGGACACGCGTCAACTCACAGTGAGTCTTCCGGGTATCGGCACCATGGAAAGCAAGGCAAAATCAAACCAATACGGAGTTTTTTCGGGTGAACCAGCGTTGGGTGGGCATGACTGGAGTGCTCTGCAGGTCGGCCACGACGGCGGAGAAGCAATTCATGGCTGGTGGAATCAATCCGGCGACTTGGTGCGTACCATCGTAGCTATTCCACAAGCGAGTCCGCCCAAACCGTTGCTAGCTCGACCGGTCCATTTACCGTGACCTGGCAGTTGCTGCGTCCAGCCCCATGCTATGCTGGGCCAGCCAATTGCTAGCTCGGTACCCCGAGTATCGAAAAGAAGTGATGTCCAGATGGCCCGT
>DASPVD010000107.1:0-4959 GCA_035622555.1 Candidatus Eremiobacteraceae bacterium
AGCGGCTGGTCGCCCGCTGCCATTCCTGCTCGGCGGCGCGGGCGTTCGCTTCCGTTTCCTTCGCCACCGTTTGCCGAATGGCATCGAGCAGCGGGTAAGGATCCTGATCCGCCGGGATCACCATTTGCAGCTCGTCCCACAACCACTGCCCGCTGGTGGTGAAGTTGAAAAAGTGTCCCTCGATAGCATAACTATTCACGAACGCAACCTTGCGCCCCGTGGGATGGCCGCTATCCGTCCAGTTGCCCGTTTCCAGCAGCACGGTACGCAGCAGATTGATCTCGATCACCTCGCCCGTAACGCCGTTGATCTCCACCCAATCGCCCACGCGCAGCCCGTTCTTCCCCATCAGCACGAACCATCCGAAGAAGGCGACGATAAAATCCTTCAGCGCGACTGTAATCCCTGCGCCGGCAAAGCCGAGCAGCGTAGCCAACTGCTGCGGCGGACCAAAGATCACCAGCAAAATCAGCAGCACGGCCACAACCTGCAGCGCGAAACCAATCACGGTACGCAATGTGTGCAGGCGCGTGCGCTCCTGGCCAGCTTGCACCAGGTAACGATCAATGACAAGGTCCGCCAGGTACGCGCCGAACACAATCAATAAAATCCAGAGCGCGGATTGAATCATGCCGTGCAGCGCCGCCCGCTGATGGGCGCGCACCAGCGCGATCCATTGTCCGTACGTGCTCTGCAGTTCCTGCTCGTCCTGAATGCGCTTGTCCAGATCCGCCAAATTTTTCTGATCATCCGAGAGCAGGTGCAACGACTTGATCGTGCTGCTCGTGTCAGGAGACGGTCCGGCAGTCCCCGGCTGACCCACGCTGCTCGCGGCCTTTGCCGCGCGTCGCCGCGCCTTCTCGGCGCTGACTTGCGCTTCCAAAGCATTATGAGTTTTGGTCAGGGCGCTAGCCATCTGACCCGCTTCGTCCTGCGCTTTTTGCAGTTGCATCACCTTGCCGCGCAAAGCGCGCCACGCCTCAAACTGCGCCAGCAGATGTCCCGCCAGGTAGGTCACTTCCGGGGCACTGGCCGCTGCAGGCTTCGAGTCCGCCCCATGCTCCGCCGCCTGATGCGCGTCAAATTGCCGCTGAATCAGCGCTCCCGGATCGGCGCCCGACCGCACCAAATCTTCTTTCGCATCATTCAATTCATCCTGATCGAGTTCCAGTTGCGCCTGCGCCACATCCAACTGCTCCTGCAGGCTGGCCGCGCGCGTGCCGGTCGCGCTGGCCGACTGTTTCTTCAGTTGGTCCACCAGAGCCTGATCCTCCTGGACCTGCGTCTCCACTTCTCCGACGTGCTGATAGAGTTCGCGGAACTGCGGCTTGTTCTGCGGAGGATGGTCGGCGGCATCGCGCGAAGCATCATGGAACGCGATGTCCACTTCGCCGTCGGCCAACTCTTCCGCCGCCTCGGCCACTTGCTGCTCGTCGGGGCCGGACGCCAGCTTGCCCATCGCGCGCGCCGTCTGCAGCGGGCCCTCATCCACCAGCTGCGCCGGGCCAGTTTCCTTCTGTGCGCTCTTCGATAGCTGCACCGATCCCTGATCACGCGTCAGGAACAACCCCACCAGCGCCGCCACCAGCAGCGCCAGCAGTCCCAGCGTGATCATCCACCGGCGGGATTTCATCGAAGGCTGCATCGGGTCCGTGCCGTCATTATACGGGTGACGGAGAAGCCGGGTGCCCCATGTTTGGCGTTCTTTGCGAAGCGTGGCGATTCGCTTGCGAAGATGAGTGGTGGCCAAGATAGTAACCTCGCCTCTATGGCCATCTAGCCGCGATGAAGCTAACCTTGTCGCAGCCGTGAATCTGACAGCTTACTCCTATCGATTCGCCGCCGAAGTGTTGAACAGCCCCGGCTTTAAGAAGGAACGCCGGGACATCGAAGGTATCTTCAGCGCAATCGTAGTTCCGCAATTGAAGCCGCCCAAGCTGCGTACCCGCGGTGGCAAGACGATGACTTTCACCACCGCGCAAAAGGACCTGAATGTCCTGTTAAACGACGAGTTCAAGAAGAAGGGATGGGACTGCCAACCGTACGTAACCGAGGACAAGGTCACAGGAATCAAGGCTGATTATAAGAAGGCGGGAGTGCAGGTTGAGGTGCAGTTCGGAAACATGGCGAGATGGTAGAGTGCTAGCCTTACGCTGTCGTCCCGCAATCCATGCACAGGTCGTCCTCGCCGAGGTCCTCCCGGCAGCGTCCACAAGCAACGCAGCATAAGCAGTCCTCGATCACCTTATGGCAACACCCGGGTCTGAGTGGTTCGTTCGGAGTCCTAGCCTCGCCGCGATAGCAATCGATCATACCTGTCATCCCATCGTTACTCGTTCAGCTGTCTGCGTCATTTCGTGGAGCGGTCTCGTAAGCCGCGAGTGCCAATCAAAAACATTCGAGTACTCCAAGAAACTCGTGAGCTCGGATAGGCCGCTCCTCCTAAATGTTGGACGAAAGAGTTGTCGGGCAAAAAGCGACCGCCGTCCTTCCTCCGATACCACTGAGAATCTAGTAATCCTAGAGTCCGTAAGCAAAACGTCATTGAATCTGAGCAGCGCCGAGTAAATGGTCGTGGTGTGCTCCACCTCGAAGGCACCCTCTATGGAGTCGCACGCTGGCGTGACCCAAACAACGTCGATTTCCGATAGCAGCGGCCCGATGTCCTTAATCTCGAAAGGTACGTTGCCGCGAATTCGAAACCTATCGGGCTTGGACCATTGGATTTTTCCCACATCCGAAGCCGGAACAAACACGTCGTACCCCTTTAGCTGACCGATTTCCGCCAGCAGCGTCTGCACCCGAGCATGAGAGAACTCCCTGACTTCGCGCATTCTTTCGGCTTCTAGGCTCCGCTGTAATATGTCCAGTCCGACGTACCCTTCAACATTAAACCGTCCTTGCCTCGGCACGTAAAGCTCAAGCGGACCCTTGCGGGAGCTGATCTGCACCTTGTACTGGCCATCCGCGGCCGGCTGCGCTTGCCGGAACAACTCCTCGAAGTCAGCGAACGGCAGGAGCACGGGAGGCGAGCCGTCGTCGGCCACGAAGCAGATGTAGGAATTGTGTGCCTCAAGCCTTCTCAGGTCTACCTGGCGCAGCCCAAAAAATGTCTGCCCGTCAGCATGCACTCTTGAGTATCGAAAATAGATGCGCGCGGCGTCGTTGCCGATAGTAAATAGCGAGTTGCCGCCCGAGAGTTTCGAGACTGGCCCAAAGCGCTGGCGAACAACCGCAAGGACTTCGTCTTTTGGGTTCGAGGACATGCCGGCGCCATCAGCTTGAAAGGCATTGTACCCGGCCGAGGCCCGCAGTTCCAGAGGCCTAGTTCACCAAGGGCGAGACTACGTGTTCAACCTCGATCCCATCCGTGTTCCCCAAAAATACCCAGGGAAGAAGGCGTTCAAGGGACCGAGGAAGGGGCAGTACACCTGCAATCCGCTTGGAAAAAATCCCGGAGACATCTGGATCATCCCAAACGTTAAGCATAACCATGTTGAGAAAACCATTCACCCGTGCCAATTTCCAATTGAATTGGTCGAGCGCTTGATTCTTGCCCTTACGAATAAAGGAGACTTGGTGATTGATCCCTATCTTGGTGTGGGAAGCGCAGCGTGCGCTGCGGTGCTGCACGAACGACGTGCAGCTGGTGCGGACCTAAGTGAGGAATACCTCGAAATCGCACGGCAGAGGATTGAGCTTGCGGCGAACGGAACCTTGCCGCGGAGACCGCTGGGTAAGACCGTGTATGTACCCAGTCCGAACGACACTATCACGAGGCGACCCAAGGAGCTTGGACCGGGCAACGGACACCACCCCTTTGAGCAGTCCGACCTTCTGTTCGTCTGAGCCTGTTACCATTACGAAAAGCTGGCCGCGCCCTCACCGCCCAACCGAAGGAACGCCGCACCCGCGCGACAAATTAATTTGCAAATGCAGCCCATTTCGGGAATTTTCTCACTCCACTACAAAAATTCCCGCTTCGGGAAACACCTTGTCAAGCCCCCAAATCCGCCCAATTTCTCCCAACCCTCTGATTCGATTCCAGAAAGATTTTCCCGAAACCTGTCTAAACGGCTATACAAATTTGCTATCCTATAATTAGAAGTAAAGGATCAGGCGCTGCCCATCCGGGCCGCGCCTTTTTTATTTTCAAGGGGAATTTTCCTATCTGTTATGGCCACCGAATCCGAAACACCACCGGAGTCCGTCCACCGCAACACCAAGCGCACCGGAGAATTGTCCGAGGCGGCCTTCTTACTCAAAGCCGAAAGCCTCGGCTTCCACGTCTCCCGGCCCTGGGGCGACAGCGAACGCTACGATTTCATTCTCGACACCGGCCCCCGTCTCTGGCGCGTGCAACTCAAGTGCACCGAAGTCGTCCGCGCCCGCGGTTATGACATTCAGCCCATCTACGCCATTTACGGCCGGGGCAAAGTCGTTTACACCGCCGAGCAAATCGACGTTCTGGTCGCGCATATCATTCCGAAAGATACGTGGTACGTGCTTCCCGTCGACGCCTTTGCTCCTTCGAAAAGCCTGCGCTTCTATCCCGACATCGAATGCAAGCGCGCCCGCTGGGAGAGCTATCGCGAAGCCTGGCATCTGCTGCGCACGCAGGAGCCGAAGTCGCAGGACGTGGTCACCCGCATCGCCCTCGAAGCTGCCTACCGTCCCGAGTGCGAAGGATGCGACTGGCGCCGCTGTCTGCTGCACGCCGTGCGCGAAGCCCTTCGCCACGCCGCCAAAGTGAAACGCGAGATATGACAACCGGGGTGCCCCATTTCTCGCGTTCTGTGCGAGAAGTGGGGCGTTGGCGTCCACGATTCGTCGCGAAAGCCGAGGTCATTCGTCACATACTGAAATCTTGTGTGAACTCTAGAATCTCCGCGTGCCTAAGAATCTGAAACGGTATTACGGTTCGGGCGATCTGCATTTCATCACCTGTAGCTGCTATCA
>DASPVD010000108.1:0-8707 GCA_035622555.1 Candidatus Eremiobacteraceae bacterium
GCAGGCCATTGCGTCTACTCGCTCATGACCCGTTCGTCCTCCAAAGGGAACGTCGCGGTTCTTCGAAACGTCGCTTATCTCGCCAGCTTCTCTCGGCAACCGGAAACAACCGTCCTCGCCCCAGCCGACATATAATTAAACGGAGCGAGGTTGACGGTTGAGAACCGGGCGCACAATCCGCCGGTTTTTGGCGAATCTCATTTTCCTCGGCGGTATCTGCTTCAACGTATTTCTCGTCGCCTTGTCTGTGAATCTGGCGTACCTGAAATACTGGCCCCAGCAACTTCACCTGGACCCTTACGCGTGCATTCCTCGCCCCTCATTCGTGTATGGCCGCCTCACCCTTCCTTACACGGACCAACACCCCGTAGCTCGCGTGGCCAGCTACGACAAAGCACTTCAGGCCTTCCTGCAATTCCAATTCTTGTGCACCCGCACAGGTTCGGACGGAGTCCGCTTGCTCCTCACCGCGATTCCAACCAAAGCCGGACTGTCCTATCGCATTTTTCTTCTCGGCCAGGATGATCTCCTTACCGATATTCCTCGCCTCGGACAGCTTGAGGGCCATCGCCTGATTCCGCGCTCGGAAATGACAGTCTGGTCCGATAGCGAACTGTCACTGTACGAAAATCAAAGCCACCTTTTCGAGGTCGCCGGCAATATCCCTGTCCAGCAGAAGCTCGAGACCCTCGATCCTTCGGAGTTGCAAGCCGCCTTGGCCGATTTTCTAGTGTTCAAGTCGGAGACGGACATTCGCGTGCTCCAGGACATGGATCCGAAACCTCAGCCGCTGACCCACGCCCAGGCTGAACAGTCTGCCGCGGACATCATCACCGTTGCTCGTTTCTACGACTTGCCACTCGATTACTTCCTTGGCGTCGGCGCCATGGAAAATGACTACATGGATGTCAACGGCGACTTGACTCACGCGATTTGGAAAGCACGCGCGCAGCCAGGCGACATTGTTCTTCAGCGCCGCCGCAAACGCGTGCTGGTCAGCGACTATTCCGTTGGCGCCTGGCAGATCACTCGCGAAACGCTCCGCGCTGCCCACCGTCTCTACCTGCGAGACAAGCGCGACTATTCCCTCCTGCCGGATCACCTGCGCCCCTCTCGCCAGCTTGATTTGAACACTTTGGACGGACCTGTTCTCACCACCTACGCAGGTCTGCTGCTGCGTGAATTGCTCGATCACTATCACGGCGACGTGCAGAAAGCCCTTGGCGCCTACAACGGAGGCACCGTCGCACCGAACCTGCATTACGCGCTGGCGGTGACCGGCATCGCCGATTACGCGCGCCGCATCCTCGAGCATGCGCCTATGATTCTGGCCGACGATCCCACCAAGCGGCCCGCCGCCAATTCGCCCACCCCTGCGACCGTAGACAGCACCGTTATAGACCTCCCCTTGCGCGTCCTTGACCTGGACCGGCTGGACCCGCCAAAACTCTAGCCTCTCGCTGCCGCATCGACAAACTGGCGATCGCTCCACCTTGATTTCGCGCACGCCGCTCGCCAAGACCACGAACTGGGCCTAAGGGGGCTCGCAAGTGATCACCCGGCCCCAACTGGCCTGGGAACACGTATGTTCCTAATTGCGCCTGACGCGCCGCCGCGGAAGTTGAGACTTTTTTGCCGGCTTCCGCGTACTGACTGATAAGAAAACCCGCACGTCGGGTGCAATGGTTCTCGTCGCGGCCCGCTCCAATCGCTCTGAGATTCCCTCGAGCAAACCCCCCGTGTGACTTTGGTTTTCGCCTTTCAAAGGAGCGCCCATGGCACATTTTGAAACCTCGCCGCGGCTGGCGGCACGCATCGCCGGCGCTTTGTATTTGATCAGTGGCGAGGCCTTCTCCTTCGCGGAAAACTCGGTTCGTGGCAAGCTCGTTGTTTTCGGCGATGCCGCTGCGACCGCTCATAACATCCTGGCACACCAGGCTCAGTACAGATTGGCTTTCGTCGCGGAACTGTTGCCGCTTTACATTATCGTGACCATCATCCTCTATTATTTGCTCAAGCCGGTGAGCCCCAGGGTTTCGCTCTCGGCTGCGATCTTCAGTATCGTTGGATGCACCGTTTCCACCTTCACCGCGCTTCTTCATTTTGCTCCTTTGATCTTCTTGAAGGAGGCATCCTCGTCCACGGCCTTCTCGACAGACCAATTGCAATCGCTCGCCCTTTTGTTTCTTAAACTGGGTACCCAGGCCTCCAACATCATGATGGCGTTCTTCGGCTTCTATTGCATCCTCATCGGCTACCTCATTTTTCGATCGAGCTTCCTGCCTCGAATTATTGGCGCCTTCCTCGTGATTGCGGGTTTGTCATACCTGTTCAATTACTTTGCCGCCTTTCTTGCACTCCCAGTTGCAGATTATTCCTTCCGCTACATTGCGCTCCCCGCCGGCATCCTTGGAGAAGGTTCCTTGATCCTCTGGCTTTTGCTGATGGGCGTAAACAACAAGCGATGGAGAGAACAAGCCGGCGCGGCCGCAAGATCATAGCTTGTGCACCCGGCGGCAGATCCCCCCACTCATAACCTCCCCAGCAGTTGTCCATCCAATGCGGACCACGTCCAACCATGCTTACGACTTCTTTAGCAATTCTTCAGTTGTTCTTCATTTCTCGCGAGGATGATTAATGCAGTATTTTAGGGCCTGGGCCCTTCCTGTCTCGATCCGGCTGTGGATTCTGAGTTCTATGAACATTAGGACGATTCTTATCGTCGACGATGAGCCGCAAATCCGTCGCGTGCTGAAGGTGACCCTTTGTGCCAAAGGTTACGAGGTGATCGAGGCGACGACAGGACAAGAGGCCGTGGAAAGTCTGCTGAGCGAGCACGTCGACGTTGTGTTGCTCGACCTGAAGTTGCCGGACATGAATGGAGTAGAGGTGTGCGGCAAGATGCGGCGCTCCTTTGAAGGCCCGATTATTATGGTGACCGTCCGTAACGCCGAGGACGACAAGATCGCCGCTCTGGACGCCGGGGCGGACGATTACATCGTCAAACCTTTTTCGACCGGGGAACTACTCGCGCGCATCCGGGCCACGTGCCGGCGCTTTAAGCCCGATAAACCCCTGCAAAAGATCGAGCTGCCGGAACTCACCATCGATTTCGAGAAAAGGGTGGTCGAGTTCCGCGGCAACCGGGTTCATCTCACTCCCAAGGAGTTCGATGTTCTCTCTGTCCTGGCTAGCCAGCAGGGCAAGCCGATTACCCACGAAAAATTGCTCCACTCGGTCTGGGGACCGGACCATGGCCAGGACACCGAAAATCTTCGCGTGGTCATAAAGCAATTACGCAAGAAGATCGAGGCCGACCCCGCCCATCCCTGCTATATCCTCACTCAGCCGTGGACCGGATACCGGTTTGAAATTCCACCCATATCCAGGAAAGCGCCTCGCACTCCTCGATAGACTCCCGTACGCCAACTGAATCAACCGTATTGAAATGCGTCCGCTCTGAGACGTTATCCCCGTCAAGTGCCTCTCATCCACTTTTCTGATGCGATGCAGTTGCGTTTCGACGCGTGATCTAAGAAACCGATGGAGCAGTACAACTCTTTGACAGAATTTTTCACGACTTTTTCACGGCCACTTTTGTACTGTCCTCGCACTTTTTCACCGGGAAATGTCTTTCAGGAGAGAAACATTGAGATTTCATCAATCCATGTCTTCGATGGTCGTGATCGTTTTGGTCCTGGTCGCCATACTTTGCGTCGCGCCGGCCGGTGGGCAATCGACCTTTGGCAGCGTACGCGGCATCACAATCGACCAGTCTGGTTCTCCCGTCCCCGGCGCGCAAGTCACCTTGCACAGCATCGACGAAAGCACCGACGCCTCCGCTGTCAGCGACACCGATGGCAATTTTCTCTTCGAGAACCTTAAGCCGGGACATTACAAGCTCGTCGCTTCCAAGAACGAGTTTGCCAATGCCGTGGTCGATCAAATCGATCTGGCCGCCCGGCAGGCCTTGCGCCTTGATGTTAAGCTTGCCGTCGCCTCTCAGATTCAGACCGTTGAAGTCAGCGGAATCGCGCAATTGATCAACACGGAAAATGCCACCTTGTCTAACGCTCAGACCAATGCGGAGCTCACCACGCTGCCAATGAATTCCCGGGCGGTCTCCAGTAGTCCGCTCGCTGCCCTGGGTACCAATCCCAACGTCACCACCGACACTCAGGGGAACATCAATGTGGGCGGCTCCAGCTCCGCGCAGACAGGCTTCTCGGTAGATGGCATCTCCACGGCCAACGTGCGCGCCAATGGTGCTCTGAAGGACGCCTATCCCTCCCTGGAAGGGATTCAGGAAATGAATGTGACCGCATTCAACAATAACGCCGAGTTTGCGCAAATCGGTGACGTCACCTTCACCACCAAAAGCGGCACCAACCAGTTTCACGGCAGCGCCTTCGAGTACTTTCAGAGCGACTCTTTGGATTCCACCATCTACAACTTTACGTCCAAGGCCCCTAAGACCTTCAACACCTTCGGCGGCAGCTTGGGTGGTCCGGTCATCCTTCCCAAACTCTGGAATGGCACCGACAAGACCTTCTTCTTCTTTGACTACGAGGGAAACCGAAAAACCACTTCTGCTCCGGAAGAACTTCTCGTTCCCACCCTTGCGGAGCGACAAGGCAATTTGACCGCTTTGGTCGATACCCCCGGAACACCCGGCGTCCTCTTAGACCCGTTCACCGCTTCACCGTACCCCAACAACACCATTCCCGGCGGCCCCGGCAACCCCTGCACCAACAGCAAAGACTGCATCAATCCAGTCGCACAAGAATTGCTGAGCAGTTGGTACCCGCTGCCAAACGCCAACCTCAATCAGACGAATCCTGCCTATAACTATCAGACCCTTGTACCTATCCCCTCCAACTCTGATGGCTGGGACCTGCGCGTCGACCAAATGCTTACGCCTAAACAACAGCTCTATGCTCGTTTTAGTTGGAAAAATGTTTTTCTCAACGAGTACAACAACGACACTGTCATTTCGCCCGCAAACATTTTCCTGCCCAACGACCAGGCCCGCGAGCAAAATCGCAGCTTGGTGGCCTCCTACAATTACACCATCAGCCCAAGCTTGATTAACGAATTCCGTTTTGGATTTACACACTTTAACGAAAATGACAGTTTTCCCTTACTCGGCTCCAACGCGATTTCCCAGCTTGGTCTCGTGCTCAATAACGGAATCAACCTCGCTGCCCATCCCGATGGACAAGCCTTCCCCACCTTTAATTTCTCCGATGGCACCATTACCTCCATTGGTCAGGGTCGCGTCGGCACCACCATCTCCGAAACTACTCAATTCACCGACAACCTCGCTCGCATCCTCCATCAGCATACTCTCCGCTTCGGTGTGGACGTGCGCCGGGTGCTTTACAATGCCCCGATGTTCTACGCCCCTTCCGACGATTTTGGCCAATTCACCTTCAATGGCTCTCTTACCAACTACTCCTTTGGCGACTTTCTTCTGGGTTTGCCCCAGTCTTTCTTTGCCATCACCAGTCCGCAAATCAATGCTTACAGCTGGCATTGGGGCCTATATGGCCAGGATGAATGGCAGGTCAACTCCCGCCTAACACTCAACTTCGGTTTACGCTGGGAAATCCTTCCCGCCTTTATCGAAACCTCCGGCGACCTGGCTAGTTTTGACCCTAAAATCAACAGCATCGTCGTTCCAAACAAGTTCTTCACCACCGTCGGCAATAGTCCGCTCCTCACTACCATCTACACGGGAGTCTTGGAGTCATTCAATGGCTGTTCGCTTCCCAACAGAAATACCGCACTTGCCTGTGCCAACGTGGTTCCTGCTAGCCAGGCCGGCCTTCCGCAGGGCCTCAGGCGCACGCCGATGCACAATTTCGACCCGCGCGTGAGCATTGCCTATCGGCCGTTCAACGATGCCACCACTGTAATCCGCGCTGGTTTTGGACTTTTCACCGCCACCACTCTGGGACCCATGTCCTTCAACAATGCGGGTGTTGGCCTCTCGGATCTTCTCAGCTTCAACAATTCTGTAACCAATGGCGTCCCCAAGTTTCAATTCCCGCAAACCTCTTATCCATTTGTGCAGTTAGGGGGCGGCTCTTTTGAGGAGGGCAACGATCCCAACTTCAAGGATCCGACGTCAGCGCAATGGAATTTGACCGTCGAGCGGCAGGTCAAGCGCGATACCACAGTTCGAGTCAGTTACGTTGGCCAAGCCACCTGGCATCAGCCTATCACCGTGGATCTGAACCAGATCGCCCCCAGCACCACTCCCTACGTGCCGGCGAATGGCTGGGCTGACCCGCGCGCGCCGTATCAGAACTTCGCCATGCTCATGTTTGCCGAAAGCGTCGGCAATTCCAACTATCAAGCAGGTATGGTCCAGGTTCAGCATCGGACCTCCTACGGACTGTCTTTTCTGGGAAGCTACACCCTGGCGAAAAACCTCAGCAATGCGCAAGGCAGCGACGCCCCGGCGGCATTTGGCGGCGAAGAGCCCTACGCTATCGAGATTGCGGACCGTTTCAACCTCCGCTACGATCGCGGCAACGTTGTCGGCACTCCGCGCCAACGCTTTCTGTTTAGCGGCACCTACGAGCTTCCTTATGGACCCCAGCGGCGCTGGACCGGTGGCGGCAAAATCCTGAACACAGTTTTCGGCAGTTGGGATTTCAGCACCGTCACCCTATTACAGACTGGCCAGTGGCTGACCCCAACCATGAACGCCGCCGACGATCAATCCAACACCGATCTGAATAATGAGCGATACCTCGGCGGCGCAGTCGCGCGTCCCGATTGCGTCGGCAATCCGATCCCTTCCAACCGGTCTCCGCTGGCCTACTACAATCTCAACGCCTTTGCCCTCCCTCCTGCGAACGCCGGGCGCTTTGGTTCATGCGGCGTCGGCATACTCCAGGGACCTGGTGAAATCAATGTCAACGCAGGTCTCGCGAAGCAATTTTCTTTGACGGAACGCTTCCGCCTGCGTTTTGAAGCCACCTTTACCAACGCCCTGAATCACACCAACTTCGCGCCGCCCGCTCTCAACATCAGCAACCCTAGTACCTTCGGAGTCTTGGACGCCACATTGCCGCAAGGGCTTGGTGGTAATCGCACCGGACAATTGGCGTTACGTCTCGATTTTTGAGTACGTCTCTCGAGATAGCAATCTACTCAGACGACGCCGGCGGCCGCCCCCTTCGGCCCGCTGCCCACGTATCGCATTTCCAATCTGATTTGCCCCGAGCTGAGCCTATAATCGCCACAAGGTCGGTGCGTCGTCCAGGCGAGGCTCAACTCCGTTGCTGGCTGCCGACGTCGTGCGAAAGGCGCCCAGAATCGCACCGGGCAAATTCCATGGTCAAGAACGATGTATATGCCACCTACCCCAGTCTCCGGGATCGCCTTGTGATTGTCAGCGGTGGAGCAAGCGGAATCGGCGAAGCGATGGTCGTGGCATTTGCCAGCCAACAATCGCAAGTTGCGTTTCTGGACATTCAAGATGACGCCGCTGCCCGGCTGATCGAACGCTGCAAACAATCCAGAGCGACTACTCCACACTACTATCCGTGCGACCTCACCGATATCGCTGCGCTGCAAGCCGTGGTTGACCAAATTCTGCGAAAATTCGGCGCCGTCGACGTCCTGGTGAACAACGCCGGTAACGACACCCGCCATTCCATTGCCGAGGTCACCAGTGCTTCCTGGGATCAGATGATCGCCACCAATCTGAAGCACCAGTTCTTCCTGGCCCAAGCGGTGATTCCCGCTATGCAGAACGCCCAGCGTGGGTCCATCATCAATATGAGTTCCATCGGCTGGGTAATTCCCTCGGTACACCTCCCCGTTTACGTCACCGCGAAGGCCGCGATCGTTGGCTTGACTCGTACCCTGGCGCACGAGCTTGGCCGGTACAACATTCGCGTCAACTGTGTGATGCCCGGCGCCATTCTGACGGAGCGGCAGCAGCGGCTCTGGTTTAGTGAGCAATACAAGGCCGAAATCCTCGACAATCAGGCCCTCAAGCGAATGCTGCTCCCCGAGGAGGTCGCCCGGCTGGTGCTGTTTCTCGCTGCCGACGACAGTGCCGCCATCACCAACCAAAGCTACGTCATTGATGGCGGCTGGGTATGAGTTGGCCCACTGTTCTGCATTGACTCGTGCTCACCAGTTCAGGTGCTCCTACAGGACCAAATCTACAATCCTTGTCATTCGCGAGGATGCGTGTGCGCAAGGACTTTCGTGCGCGCCAGCTTTTTTTGTCCCAGATGTGCGAGTTTGCAGCGACGCCGGAAACGATTATGCTTTGATGGGCTGGAATGTGTGTGGCCCTGGAATCTAACCGCGAACTGGTGAGGACACCGTCCGAAGAATGCGAACGAAAACAAACACCTTGCTGCCGCTGTTCGTGGTCGCGGGCATTTGCTTATTGCCGGCTCGGGGGCAGGAAAAACCGAATGCGGCCCAACCAGCCGATCTGTCGGTTTATGACGTAAGCCGCGAAGTTACCCTGATCGGCACCGTGCGGGAGTTCATTCCTTACGCCCCAGCGGCTCCCCTCGGAGCGCATGCGGTTCTTCAAACCGCTGCCGGAGCCGTAGATGTGCACTTGGGAGACGTGCGATTTCTCGCCGCCAATCAATTCAGCATAAAAAGCGGTGACACATTGCGGATCATCGGCGAGCAGCTGACCTATGGAAGAGGTACGCAGTTCGTG
>DASPVD010000109.1:0-65829 GCA_035622555.1 Candidatus Eremiobacteraceae bacterium
CTGGACGGGCAATTCGAAACCGAAGAGCGTTGTAGGAGATTGGCAACGTGCCTTGAAGCGACTTTTTAACCTGGCCGACGTGCCAACAGGACATCCTCATCGCTTCCGTCACACGTTAGCCGTTTCACTCCTACAAGCTGGAGTGCCGCTGGAACGAGTCGCTGTACTACTGGGACACCGGAGCGTGAAGGTCACGGAGAAATACTACTCAGCTTGGAGCAGGTCCCGCCAGGATCAACTTGAAGCCGATATTCGACGCACATGGCACGAGCCAAGAGCCGAAACGAAGGGTACACCGCAGGTACACGAGAGGCCTCACTACATCAACTGAAACAAAATAAAACTAATTAAATTGGTGGAGGCGGGGGGAGTCGAACCCCCGTCCGAAAAGCGCAACGCCACAGAGCCTACATGCTTATCTCAGTTCGCTAGGTTCGCCCGCCGCGATTAGAACGAGCAAGAAACGCGGCCGGCTAGTCCGATGAATCTCGCCCGAGCCTTACGGACCGAAAGGCTCCGGCCAGCTCACTGTACGACGCTTCTTGCCGGGCCCGTGAGCAAAGCCCGGGGAAGCGTGCGCTTAATTAATTAAGCAGCAAGTGCCAAATTGTTGTTGGCAGTTCTAGTTTCCATCCAGTTACGGGCGGGTGGACCCCGGCATGCCTCCGAGACGCGACAGCTTCCGTCGAAACCGTGTCGCCCCCTGAACTTGTATTTTACCACGCGGGGAAAGCAGCATGGCGCGAGACAAAAGCGGCGAGCCCGTGTTCAATCGGAGAAAAGCTGTTTTCAGTCGAGGGGAGGGGGCGTGGGGGGTGGCACAGTTTTTGAGCCATTTTGGGAAATTTTGTGGTATGGTGCTGGCGTACTTCCCTCGTCCCCAATCGTCCCCGCAATATAAGTAGCCAGTTATCAGTGTGTTATGGCTCTGAGGTTAACTTCTTGGGCACCAGCGAATCGCTGGCGCTGAAATTTAAATATGATCTTCATATTTGTCTTCGGGTGGTCCGCTGAAATAGAGAGCGGGGTAAACGGGGGGAAAGAAATTGGCTAGTGCAATTCGAGAACAAGTGTCCGGGTACCGGCAAGAGTACGAGAGTGCCGCGGGGGGAGAGTTCGCGCAGCAACTGATCGAAGGCTATGAGCAGATTGCGCAGCAAGTGCGATTCCGACAGGCCGCCCGAGGCGTCAAACTGGGGATTGCAAACGTGGTGATTGGGGTGGGGACGCTGCTGTTCCTGGTGGGGATGTGGGGAGTGGGGATCTACGCAGTGGTGACCTTCGTGAAGTGGTGCTGGTGGAAGGCGTAAGCAACGACCGCTATCGTATTAACTCGTGTCAAAAAGGAACTAAGCGAGGAGCAGAGATGGGGCGCTTGTGCGCGTGCGCATGACCCGTGATGTGGGTCACAGCGTTCTGTTCACATGCACTTATGATGCAAGTAAGGCATACTTGTTAATGCCTAAGTACCGTTGCAGGAGAATTACTGAATATGTTCGCTCGCTTGGCCAAGTTCGCAGCTTGGCTGAAAAAAGACTGGATCGCTGATGTGCCGCCGGAACTGGCCGTGTGCGAATTCGAGTGTCGAAGATACCAGTGCTTGTATGAAGATTGGGTGTGCTGTCAACGGCGGACGTCCGCGGTTGCAAAGCAGTTGCTGCTAAGTTTTGTGCGCGCCCGGAGATAGAAGCAAAGGCCCCTGTCCTTCCTCACTTCCTACCCCAGTGAGCCGCGGGTTCCCGCGCGAATGTTTGCATGGTGAGCGCAGAACCCCGGCTGAGGCCCGTCTGATGGTCATCTACAGGCTTTGCTGTATACAGGACTTGGTGTACGCGGCAATATCATTGAGGCGTAAAACGTATTGACGTTGCCCATCGGATATAGCCGCGGTCAGGCGGGGGTGAGAACGTTGGGGCGGTAGGGAAGGATGGCGATTCGCCGCAACGTGGTTTTCCCTAGGTGAGCGGATTATTGTTCCGAGGCGAGGTTGCAATGTATGCGTTGCATAGTGATAGCGTGAAGCGATACGGCCTGGCGCTATTTGCGGTGTTTGTGGCATTTCTGATCCGTTTTCTGATGATACCGGTGTGGGGAGATGAGCGGTTCTCGATTGGCCCGTTTCTCATGGCCATAGTGTTTTGCGCGTGGTATTGCGGGATTGGGCCTTCGATTGTGGCCACGATGGCGTCGATGCTGACGGTGTGGTATTTCTTCTTTGAGCCAAATTACTCATTTCGTTTTGCGCATCCGCTGGTCCAGGTATCGGCGTTGTGTAGTTTCGCGATGTTCTCCGCGTTGATCATCGCTCTGGGAGAGTCCAACCGGCGAGCTCATCAGGAACTGGAGAATCGAGTTCGGCAACGAACGGGGGAGCTGTCGGTGGCAAACGCCCAGCTGAGGGTGCTGACCTCGCGACTGCTGCAGGCGCAGGACGAAGAGCGCCGGCGGTTGGCCCGGGAGTTACACGATAGCGTCGGGCAGTTGCTGTCGGCTAATGCCATGAGCATCGGGACGCTGAAACGGATGCAGTTGCCGGTGGCGGCGCAGCGCACGTTGTCGGACAGCGACGCACTGGTGCAGGAAGCGCTTCGCGAAATACGCACCATCTCGCATCTACTGCATCCGCCACTGCTGGATGAATTGGGATTATTGCCGGCGGTGAAATGGTGCGTGGAAGGATTTTCGAAACGCAGCGGCATTAAGGTAACGTTCAACGGCCCGCCAGAATTGGGCCGGCTGGAGCCGGACGTTGAACTTGCCGCGTTCCGAGTGGTGCAGGAGTGCCTGACCAACATTCACCGGCACTCGGGGAGCCCGGACGGAATCGTGGAAATCGCCGCAGACTGCGAGGGGCTGGAGGTGACTGTCCGGGATCATGGAACAGGCATACCTCCGGGAAAGCTGGAGGGCACGAACGGTCAGGTGGGCGTAGGACTGAGAGGGATGGCCGAACGGATCGGCCAGTTGGGAGGGAATTTGGAGGTCCAGTCGGGTCGAACAGGGACCATGGTGCGGGTGAAGTTGCCCAGTACGGAGCAAAAAGCAGATTCGGTAAAGAGCAAGGCCGCCTCGGCCTGAATGCCGGAAGGTTCTATCCAGTTCGAACAGGATACAGAGCAGGGCAGAGATTCAAGAGGCAACCGCAGGACGCACGGAGCGGCGGGGCTTGTCTCGCCCCTCGGTTTGCGCCGCGGCGGTGCGGCCGATATGAAGCCGGGCGACAAACAGCAGCGCCGCGAAAGTGCCGACAACGAGCGCGAGCTGCCACCAGCCGAAAATGCGATCGGAACTGCCCGTCATGGCAATGCCGATGAAGCAGAACACGAAATGTGTGCAGAACACCTGGAGGGAAGATTGCCCCATCCACACCAGCGGGCGAATGGAGAGGGTTTTCATAATCGATCGGAAGTGTGTCAGTACCATGGCCATGGCGGCGAAATTGACGATGCGAAGCGCGCCAAGATGCCACTTGTCAAACAGCACCACGGAACGACCCAAATCCAACCCAAAAAGCTGCAGGTAACGCAGCGCGAACAAACCCAGCACCACCAGCAAGGCAGGCATCCAAGTCCGCCGGGCCCACCGGGTAATGGGCAGATCGTCCTTGGCCCAGCGCACACCACACCACATCCCAGCAACCCACACGAACTGCCAGGCCCACAAGTTGAAGGCGCCCATTTCGTTCAAAGGGATGCGCAAGCCGAAATGATGAGCCAGGAAAGCATGGGAAGCTTCGCGCAAACCGAATTGCGCAAGCATCCACAGGGCAAAACCAAATCCTAAAATCCACTTCCAGCCAATGCGGACAGCGGCAATCATCACCACCGGCGAGAGCAGCAGGAAAATGATGTACAGCGGAATGATGTCCAACAAGGGTGGTCGATAGACGAGCAAAAGGGCGTCGCGGATGGCATGCGCGGGGCCAGCGGCAAAGTAATAGTCCAGCAGGTTGTACAATGCCTGGCCGTGCTCGCCGAGAGCATAGCGCGCGGCAATTCCGAAAGCCAAGAGCAGAAGCAAGACATGATAGCCGTAGAGGCGAAGCGTGCGCATAAGCAACTTCGTGGTCATTTTCTGGGCGCCAGCGCGGGTCAACAGGCGGTAGTAGATTTGCCCGGTGAATAAGGCGGAAAGAAAAATGAACCCTTCGGAAGCAGAAACGTAGCCAAAGGGCTGGTTGACCCACGGGGTAATTGCGGTAGGCAAATGGGTCAGCGTCATCCAGACGAGCATGAACCCGCGGGCCGCGTCGATTTCGATTTCGCGCTTCATCGACTGTCTCAAACCACCATGATGGGACGCCGGCGCCTGGGCACGGGTTACAAGCGAGGAAAAAAGGCAGCGCGCGAGCGGGATGCTAGCTGTTGAATCTATTGGTTCTGCCCGGCGAGCAAAAATACAGGATTTCCGTGAGCAGCGTGCAGCTCGATCGCGGAGAAGTTAGGGCCGAGTTATAGAGGAAGTCGAGTGATTCAGACAAGCGCCGAATCCCAGGAATCCGGGAAAAGCTTGAGCGCAGGTCGCGCGCAAGTGCGGCGCCGGGCTACAGAAAAGCGCGCAGCCGCTGACCTAAGTCAACGGCTGCGAGACGGCGCTTTTTCGAATCGAATTAATTCGGTGATGGAACCGATTACCTGCGGTGGTCGGCAAATTCCGCGGCCGCTTTTAGCTCTTGATCAGCGGCTTCCATGTGTTCCTTGGCGCGAGCAGCGTGACCGCCAAGTTCGTCCTTGTTCTCGCGTTGTGCTTCGTCCGCCTTGCCCCAGGCCTGCTGCAGATGGTGCTGGGCTTCAGCGAGATTGGGATGGCGATGGGGATCGATATTCTCGACAGGCCGTTGAGCCAACAATACACCGCCTCCGATCAATGCAAGGCCGACGATACTATTCACAAAAATATTTTTCCTGGTCATGAGCCGTCTCCGTAAGTTGGATTTTAACTCGGCAGCGAAATCGACTGGGCAACGACAATACGTTAACCGGGTTTGCCGCCTTTTTCAATTGTGTGAAGGATTGTTGAAAACGGTAAGAAGGCCGCGGATCAGGAGATGGTGGTGCACTTGATGGCTTGCATGGCCGTAAGGCGCTGGCGAGCATAGTTGGACCAGGAGCTGTCGGGATCGAGCTTCAGATAGGCTTGCCAATGCTCGCGAGCTTCGGCGAAAGACTGAAGTTTTTCGCAGACGAACGCCAGATTGTAGTGGGCATCGCAATAGTTAGGATCGAGATGCACGGCTTGGCGCAAATGGCGGCGGGCTTCTTCTAGCTCGCCAATTTCCTCGAGCACGCTGCCCAAGTTGAAGTGGGCTAGAGGATTTTGCGGCTGCACATCCAAGGCGCGTTCGAAATACTCGGCGGCTTTCTCGAAGTTGCCGTTTTCGTAGTGCAGAGTGCCGCAGTTGAGCAAGGCGTCGATATTGTTGGGGTCCACATCCAAGCAACGATCATAGGCGTGGATAGCCTTTGCTCCGGTCTTGGCATCGGCCTCGTAGGAAAGAGCCATGGCCAGCCAATCCTCGGCGCTGTGCTGCTCGGTCATGACACGAACACTTTCGTGAAGCTCGCGGGTGTCAAAATTCAAGAGGAACTGGCCGGAAAGAGGTTCCAGGAGCGCGGCGCCACGCTCGACGATCACGTCTTTTCCGTCCGAGAGGATGCGAAGCTGGGAGAGGGGAGTCTGCACCTGGGAGAGTTTCTCGTTTAATGCTGTAAGGGCGCGCTGCAAACGGTGGGCAGAGACACCGTTTTCGAGCAACTGCTTAACGGTGCGCAGGCCAATGAGATCGCGAAAGTCGTAATAGGGTGCACCGTGCTCTTGGTGAGGAGAAACCAGCCGTAAGCGGTCCCACTGATCCAACTGCTTGCTGGTCAGGCCGAGAATACGTCGTACTTCTTCGGGGCGGAATCGATCTGTTGCACCCATCGAGGACTAACTGGCCGCTTTCTTCCCCCGTTTCTGAGCTGCGGGCGCCGGTTGTACCGCGCGAGCCGGCGGCTTTTTCCCGGCCGGAACTGCGACTGGCCCCGCCTTTTCCGAAGAAGCCGTCGCCGGCGCCGGGGCAGGCTTTTCCGCGAGGCTGCGTTTCAGGGCGTCCATCAGGTCGATGACCGGCGCGAGATGAGGCTGGGACGCTTCGGTAATCTCCTTGCCCTGGAGCTTTGCTGCAATCATAGCACGGACGTTGTCGCTGTATTCGTCGCGATATTTCTCCGGTTGAAAAGGTCCGGCAAGACTTTCGATAAGTTGCTCGGCTAATTTCTTTTCCTGCTCTTTAACTTCGATCTTGTCGGTGGGGACGGCTTCGGCCGCGCGGATTTCGTTGGAATAGAACATGGTGTGCAGGGTGAGAGTTTTCGCGCCTGGGCGAATGATGACAATGTGTTCGCGCTGATGCATGGTGATTTTGGCGATGGCGCCGTAACCGGTCTCTTGCATGGCCTTCATGAGCAGGCTGTAGGCCTTGAGCCCGGGGTCCTCGGGGGTGATGTAGTAGGAGGAATCGAAGTACAGGGGGTCCATCTCGTCGAGCTTGACGAACTCGATGATCTCCATGACCCTAGCCGAGGGCGGCTCGATCTTGTCCAGTTCCTCGTCGCTGAACAGGACGTATTGGTCTTTGTCGTACTCGTAGCCTTTCACCACTTCGGAGCGCTCCACGTTGCGATTGCATACGGGACAAAACAGGGGCTGCTTGAGGCGCGAATGGCAGACTTTATGAAGCTGATTGAAGCTGACGCGCTCGCCCCGGGCAGCGGCAAACATGCGCACGGGAATGGAAATCAACCCAAATGTCAGGTGGCCCTTCCAGACCGTAGTGGCCATGATGGCACTCCTTCCATGGGAGGACGTGAGTAAAGCGAGTCTTCAAGATTAGCGAGCCGCGAGGCGGTTTTGCAAGCCGAAATAGGCTGCAAATGGGCTAAAAAAGTACTCTAAAAGGACCCTCGAGCAGCCGGGCGGATTACGCGACAGGGCAGCAAGAAAAGCCCATAGAGACACAAGATCCTACCCTCAAAAAACGAGGATGGGGCACCCCGGAAAAGGGCCAAAACAGTGCCCCAGAGGGGGGTGGAAAGTTGGTGCGTTAGAATACCGGCATGGCCCGGGCGAAACAGCTGGAGGAGTACCGGAAAAAGCGGCAATTTGACCGCACTCCGGAACCGTCAGGGACGGAAGTTGCGGGGCAGACGGAAAACACCTTTGTGGTGCAAAAACATGACGCGACCCGTTTGCATTATGACTTCCGGCTGGCGATCGACGGCACACTGAAATCGTGGGCGGTGCCCAAGGGGCCGTCGCTGAATCCGAACGACAAGCGGCTGGCGGTGCAAACGGAAGATCATCCGCTGGATTACGCCAATTTCGAAGGAAACATTCCCAAAGGGAGTTACGGCGCCGGTGAAGTGATGGTATGGGACCGCGGCACGTTTCAGCTGGAAGGCAAGGGAGGCGCGCTGCAGCAACTGGAACGAGGGGAGATCAAGTTCTCGCTGAATGGGGAGAAACTGCGCGGCAGCTTCGTGATTGTGAAATTGAAGAACAGCCAAAAAGGGAACGAATGGCTGATGATCAAACACAAAGACGCGGCCGCGGATGCCAATTGGAATATCGACGAGCACGATGGCTCGGTGCTGACCGGCCGGGTACTGGAAGAGATCAAAGCCGAGGAAGCCCCCAAACGCGAAGCGGCGCCGCTGCACGTGGCGGAACTGGAAGGCGCGAAAAAAGCGGCGATGCCGGCACGGATGGGAGTAATGCTAGCGACGCCCTGCGATCACGCTTTCTCCGATCCCCATTGGCTGTTCGAAATCAAGTGGGATGGCATCCGCGCACTGGCGTGGATCGAAGAAGGCAAACTGCAGTTACGCGCGCGCTCCGGTTCGGATATTACTTCGCACTATCCGGAATTGGCGGCGCTGCCGCAGGCGTTTAGCGGGCATCAAGCCATCATCGATGGAGAGATTGCCGTGCTGGACAGCCGGGGGCACAGCGATTTCGGAAAGCTGCAGGAGCGCATGCACGTGCGCAACCCCAGCCCGAAGCTGATCGCGCAGTATCCGGTGGTGTATTTCGCGTTCGATCTGGTGTATTGCGATGGTTACGACTTGCGCTGGGCTCCGCTGTTGCCACGCAAGCAGCTGCTGCAACGGCTGCTGCACAGTTGGGAGCGGATTCGCTATTCCGATCATCAGTTGGAAAAAGGCAAAGAACTGTTCGAACTGGCAAAAGAAAATGATTTAGAAGGCATTGTGGCGAAAAGGATCGATAGCCGATACGTGAGCGAACGGAGCGCGAATTGGCTGAAGCTGAAAACCTCCAAGGTGCTGGACACGGTCGTGGGCGGCTGGACGGAATCGCGCGGGGCGGGCCTGCCGTTTGGCTCGTTGCTGCTGGGACTGTACGACGGAAAGAAGTTGCAGTTCATCGGGCATGCCGGGAGCGGGTTCAACGCCGAAACGCACAAAGAATTGGCGGGAAAATTCGAGAAACTGGTAAGCGGTGAGTGCCCGTTCGAAAAGATCCCCGAAACCAATGAGAAGGCCAGTTGGGTTTTGCCCAAGCTGGTGGCGAAGGTGCGGTTCACCGGGTGGACCCAGGAAAAACGGCTTCGTCATCCTGTTTATTTGGGTTTGCGGGACGACAAGAAACCGAAGGAGTGCCAGATAGAGACGGAACTGGTGGGGCTGCAGGCGCCGCAAGCGGCCGAGCAGGCGCGCACGGCTCCGAGCGTGGTGCATTCGCCGCCGCTGGTGGGAAAAGTGCTCAGTTCCAAGACGCAAGTCGAAGCCGAACTGTTCAAGGGCCACGCCGAGAATGTCACGCTGGAGGTAGAGGGCAAGAGATTTCGGCTGACGCATTTGAACAAGGTGTACTTTCCGGAATCGGGCTATACGAAACGCGATCTGATCGCCTACTACTACCGGATGGCGGACTATATTTTGCCGTTTCTAAAGGACCGGCCGCTGGTGTTGCGGCGGTATCCCGACGGAATCAAGGGGCAGGCGTTTTTCCAGAAAAATATGAACGAAAGCCTGGGCTTGCCGGAATGGTTTCAGACCGTTCCGGTGGACTCGGAATCGAAGGGGCAGCAGATGCCGTACGCGATGGCGAATGACCGCGCCTCGTTGCTGTACCTGACGGGCTTAGGCTGCATCGACCACAATCCCTGGAGCAGCCGCTATCCCGACTTGGCGCATCCCGACTATTTTTTCTTTGATTTGGATCCCTCCGAAGGGACAGAATTTTCGACGGTGGTGAAAATTGCCAAGGCGCTGCACGAAAAATTGGAAGAATTGAAAGTGGACGTGTTCCTGAAAACGTCAGGGGCGACGGGAATTCATTTGTATGTGCCGGTCGAGCCGATTTACACGTACGAGCAGTTGCGCACGTTCGCGGAGATCATCGCGCGAATGGTGAGCGCGGAGCATTCGAAACTGGTCACCAATGAGCGCAGCGTGGCCAAACGCCCGACGGGTACGGTGCTGATCGACGTACACCAAAACGCGGAGGGGCGGCCGCTGGCCGCGACCTACGTGGTGCGGGCGTTTCCAAAGGCTCCGGTTTCCACTCCGTTGGAAGCGAGCGAACTGCGGCCCACTATGAAACCAGAAACACTGAATATAAAAACCGTGCCGGAACGCCTGAAGAAAAAAGGCGATTTGTGGGCGGACTTTTGGGAAAAGAGCCAACGGTTGGACGACGCCATCCAGCGATTGAGCGGCGAGTTGGACCCAAGCCGCGTGAAAAACAAGTCGTAGAGATATCTGAACTTCGTGCGTAACCCTGGGTTTGGAGCGCCGACAATAGCTCGGCAATTAGCGCCCTTCGGCTGGCAGAGATTGTCGACTGGCGCAAGCCTTTCGCCAAATCAGATCCACGGTAGCCCAGCTCCGAGAACGATGGACCCGGGTGAGGCCGGCTTGAGCAGCCAGCAAATCGAGGCCACGTTCCGAGAGAGAGCCGGCACCGGGAAACCACGCTGGAAGTACGAAGTCGGTGAAAATCAGGTAGCCGCCATCGCGAAGCACCCGGGTCATTTCTCGGAAGGCACGCTGGCGGTCGGCGACATGGTGCATGGTCTTGCAGGTGGCAACGACGTGGAAGTGCGCGTCGGAACTGCAGTCTGGTTGCGTCCATAGTCAAAAAGCGCAGATTGGGCAGTGCCGGGCCGCTCTCGGCGGTACGAATTTGGTCGGGGTCAATGTCAATCCCAACGACGTCGAGGTTGCGAGTTTCCGCGATTCTCTGGGCCGCGGCTCCGACACCGCAACCTACCTCGAGATAGCGCTGTCCGGTTTGCACTGCGCAACGTTCGAGCAACTTCTCAGCACGGCGAGCAACCCGGGCCCCGTGCCCCGGGCGGTTGACGAAAAGCTTTTCCGCAGGAGTCATTTTCATGGTTTTCCACCAGTCCGATCGATAGGTCTTCCGCGTTCCCAAAAGAGCCGCGCCGCACTCAATGTTGATGGACCACTGCGGACCTTCTGAATGTGCGGACAGACCATACGACAGCCACCGCGAGGGTTGCCGCGATCACCACGGCCATCCAGTGTTTCCGAAGGAAACTACTAAAGAGATCGACGATCTGGTCGCCGAAGATCACCGTGAGGACCGCCAGCGCCGCAAAGCGAACCAGCCGGCCGCCGAAGATGGCAGAGGAAAAGGAGAGCCAGCGCATTTCGAACGCCCCGGCCGACAGAACAGAAATCTTGCAAGAAAAAGCCGGAGGCGCCATCGCGGGAAGAGCAACCGTCCACACCGGATGATTTTCGAAGCCGCGGCGGATCTTCTGTAGGTTCGCCGAGGATACCCGCGGCGCGATCAGAACTTCGCCTCCCAAATCGCCGATGAGATACAGAACCTGGCAACCAAGGGCCGAACCTGCCGCGGCCAGCAGAACGTAAAGCCATGCGTTGGCTGGATTCTGATACACGCAAGCTGCGACCGCGACGTCCAACGCGGCGGGAATAGGCACGCCGGCACCCTGCAAGACGGCCAGAAGAAATACACCCCAAGGCCCAAACAAGAGAAGAGCATTGCCAAGCTTTTTGAATAGCGGCGTCAAGGGATGCCCTGCCAGGCACGAATAGATGATCGTGATTTCTCATTAGGATACCGCAGTTCGTATCTCCAGGCTCAGAAACGTGGTAATGTGAGATTTCTCTGTAAAGAGATAAACGCGAACATGGCGATGCGGTGCATTTGCGATTGCAGCGCGCGTTCCAGGCCGGCCCAAGCTGCGTGCGTGAATCCCGGCATCAAGCTGCGCAAACCCACTCCACCGGAAGCGAGATACCGAAAAGGAAGGAACGGGCGCACCTGCTCAATCGAATATTGCGGGAATTCCGCTGAGAATTTGGCGCGATCGCGTTGGAAGATGATCCAAGGCAGCGCTGCATTGGCACCGGAGAGCGGGCCGGAAGAAGGAAACGACCATTCCGGGACGCCCGGCTGAAAGGGTTCGTGATGCAGGCGGGCGTAGACGAAACGGGACCACGGGGTAACCCAAGGCTCAATCATCAGGATTTTTCCGCCCGGCTTTAAGCAGCGGGCTGCTTCGGCGAAAAAACAACGAACCTGCGGAAAATGGTGAAGCACGTTGGTCATGACGATGGCGCGAAGGGAATTGGAGGCTAACGGCAACTGCGCCGCGTTGAGCAGCAGGCGCACGCCGGGACACGAGACTACGTCGGAGGTGATCAGTCCGGGAATGAATCGCGCGCAATAGCCGGCACCGGAGCCCAATTCCAGAACTTCACCGGGGCCGGGAGGCAGAGACGAGGCCAGCAGCGTATACCACTCGTCGTAAATGGCGCGCAAAAATGGCTTGGAAGCGATGATTTGCCGGCGGAGTTGCGTGGTGGCGGGATCATCCAGGTTCAGTGAAGCAGTGAGCGGATGGGCCAGCAAGCGGCGAAGGAATGAAGCAGCCAAGGAGCACTAGCCTCCCAAGCGCCACCAGGCGTGCCAACAGATGCGCAACATGCGCCAACCGTTGGAAAAGACGCGGGTCATTTTGGTGACGCCGTGGATGCGCTCCTGGTAATGCACCGGCACTTCGATGATTTCCAGATGCAGCTTGCTGGCGCCGAATAGCAACTCGTAATCGCCCCAAAGGTCTTGGATACCCCAACTGCCAAGATAGGGTTCGAGGCGGAGCCAATCGTTGCGCCAAAGGACCTTGGTGCCACACAGGGTGTCTTTGATGCGTTGGTCCAGCAAGAACGAGAAGAGCACGCTGAAGAATTTGTTGCCAAGAATATTGGCAAATTTCATGGCCAGTTCCTGCATCGGGTACACCAGGCGGCTGCCATTGACGAATCCTCCGTGACGCTGCACCAGGGCGCGGAAGAAAAATGGTAATTCTTCCGGCATGACCGCGAGGTCAGCGTCGAGGATCATGAGCACGTCGCCGCGAGCGGCACGAAAACCGGTCCAGACATTTTCGGCTTTGCAGATCCCTGGGCCATCAACCAGGCGAATGTCCTTTTCTGGATAGAGCCGCTGCATGCGGCGAACTTCGCCGGCGGTGGCGTCTGTGGATTGGTCATCGCAGAAAAGAATTTCCGTGTGGCGGCCCATCTCAGGAATGCGTTCGACGGCCGGCTGGATGTTCCCGGCCTCGTTGCGACAAGGAACGATCACGGAAACCGTGGCATCGGATTCCCGGACGGGCGGGGAAATTGGGCGGGCCACCATAATCTGCATCAGACAAAGCCGGCGCAATCCTGGCAAACGGGCCAAGAAGTCGTTCACGAAACTGCTGAACAATGGAAGGTACTTGGGAAAAAGCAAAAGGCGATGTTTTCGAACCAGGCGAAAGCCAGCGAGGCGCAAAAATCCACGCACGTCATTTTCGCTGATCCAGTTGGGCTCGACAAAGCGCGAGCGCAGATGGAGCGCGGTGGCCAATTCCAGGATGGGCTGCCAAAAATGGTTGTAGTTGACGATGATCAGCTGGGTATCGGCGTGACAATGGGCACGGACACGCTCGAAGGCGCGCAAAATGTCCACGGTGTCAAAGATGTGGTCGAACAGAATGTAGTCGAACGTTTCATGCAGCTCTAATTCTTCGGGATCGCAGACAACGAAGTGTAAATCAGGATGCGCGGCCTGCGCGCAGGCGACCATGGCGTCGCTGATGTCCACGCCTACGCCAAATTCCGGTTTGGTGCAGGCCAGGAAGTCACCGGTCTCGCAGCGCAATTCCAGGACCCGTTTGCGAGGCTCGACAATGAATTGCAGCAGCACCTGGATGCGACCGTAAAAACATTTGTTGGCATGAATCCATTTGGAGCGTTGCGTGGCCAGCGATTCCTGGTGGCGCCGGCGGCCCTCGCGCACCTGTTCGAGAGCAGGCAGGCCCCAGCGGGAGGGCTTGGGGATTTCGGGCTGCGTGTGAATCATCAGAGAAACCTTAACCCGTAATGCATGATAGCAACGGAGAGCGGAGAGACACACCTGCGGGGGACGAAAGGTGTTTTCTCAGTTAGGGGTGGCGGGGCGGTGGCGCAAGTGGACAGGCGGAGGGAACGGGGGATGTCGACAAGCATGCCAGTCTGAAACAGGGCGTGCCAATCCCGCACCATGCAGTGTTTACGATGCCACTCCTTTCCATATGCCGATAGCGCGGACGTTTGCTTGCGGACGGCCAGCAGTGGCCAGCCGCCGATACCAACGCGCACGCAGCGGAGAAAGAGCAAGCAGGTCAATAAGATAGTTAGCAGCTTGGAACAGCAGAGGCGGGCGTTGCCAACAAGACCGGACAAGAGAAACGCTTACAAGATAGAAGGTTCGCGAGGCAACTGGCTGTAATCCTGCAAGAAAAATGGCCAGGCAGGGACGAGCTGTGAATACACCGCAACGGCCACCATCGTATGCGCAACAACGGCGAAGTCAGCGCGTACTTATGGCCGTCCCGGTAATCATTACCGGGCAACGCAGCAATGGTGGGTTATTTTCGGAACAGACGAAGACGCAAGTGGTGAATGCGCATGGAGCGTCGGTGCTGCTGCACGAGAGGGTGGTTCCGGGGCAGAAGCTATGCATCAGGAATCTGGCGACCGATGAGGAAGTGAGCTGCACGGTCAAGGACGTAAACACGGGATCTAGCGAGACTCCGGAGGTCGGAGTGGCGTTCAGTCAACCGTCCCCGCGATTTTGGCGGGTGTCCTTCCCGCCAGAGGATTGGAGCTTACGCAGCTCGGAGGCGAAGCGCGTGTCAGTTGCGGAAGGCCAAGCCAAACCAAAACCAGTGGTATCGAATAAATAGAGCCTCGACACGGAAACGAGGCGGCTGGCACCAACCTGTATCAAATCCCGGGGAAGTCTGGTATGGTCTGCGCCGGGAGAGCGCAAATGAGCAAAGTGCTGTGCGTGGTGGCCGCATTGATTCTGGTGGGTATCCTGGGATTGTTGGCTGCAAAGCTTCGGGGAGGCGACAAGACCCCAGGCGTAGGAACGGAAGCTCCGAATTTCACGCTGAATTCTCAAGATGGCAAGCCGGTCAGCCTGAGCGATTACCGGGGCAAATGGGTGGTGCTGTACTTCTATCCGAAAGACATGACGCCGGGCTGCACCATCGAGGCGCACAACTTTCAACGTGATCTGCCCAAGTATGACGCGAAGAACGCGGTGGTTCTTGGGGTCAGCGTGCAAGACGAAAAGTCGCACCAGGAGTTTTGCGCCAAGGACGGGCTGAATTTCAAGTTGCTGGCCGACACCAAACATGAAGTTTCCGAAAAATACGATTCGGTGACGAATTTCGGAGTCATGAAGCTGTCGGCTCGGCACACCTTCCTGATCGATCCCAGCGGCAAAATCCGCAAGGTGTGGACGGATGTGGACGTGAAGAAGCACAGCGACGAAGTGCTGGCGGCGCTGGACCAAATGGACAAGAGTGGAAGCTGAGAGTCCGGGGGCCGCTGAGTTGGCGCACTTACAACTGACGAAGACATATTCCTCGGAATATTTCGCAGCATCCAACCGGCGGAGCAGCAATTGTTTTTTCGCCATTTCGCCGGTGAACCCTTGACCAGAGCCAACTGGTTCGACTGGAGCGCAATGATCCGGTGCGTAGTGTTTGCGGCATTCGTCTTGGGTATGGCTTGGCCATCGCCTGCGCAAACGGGAGTCCGCCGCCAAGATTTCTTTGTGGATGGAGACCCGGGCATCCGGCTGTTCGCACGCGAAGTTCGTTTGGGCGAAGTTGGTGCCCTGCGCGAACCGATGGTGTTGTTGCATGGCGCTCGCGTGCCCGGCGTGGCGTCATTCGACTTGCCGGTTACCGGCGGTTCTTTCGCCGAAGATCTGGCGCGACTTGGATTCGACGTGTACGTGCTGGACGTTCGCGGATACGGCAGATCCACGCGTCCGAAAGAGATGGAGGAGCCGGCAGACGCGCACGCGCCGTTAGTGCGCTCCAATGAAGCAGCTCATGATATTGCGGCGGTGGTCGATGCGATTCGGAAGCGAGGTGGCGTCGATCGAGTGGTGCTCTTCGGGTGGGCCACGGGCGGACAATGGGCGGGCTACTACGCCAGTCTGTATCCTGAAAAGGTCGGGGCTCTGATTCTGTTGAACAGTTTATATCGCGGCAATTCGCCGCAAGCTTTGATCGGGCGCGGGACTGATTCGGAAGATCCCGCGCATCCCGGCCGGTTCAACCAGGCAAGCTGCGGCGCGTATCGTCTGAACGATGCTGCTTCGCTGATTCGCGGTTGGGACCACAGCATTCCAGTAGAGGACAAAAGCAAATGGCGGGACCCGGCAGTGGCCAAGGCTTATGTGGACGCCGCGCTGGCGAGTGATCCGACCTGGCAGTCCCGAACCCCGCCGAGCTTTCGGTCTCCCTGCGGGGCGATGGAGGACAGCTTCTATCTGGCAACAGGCCGGCAACTGTGGGACGCATCGCTGGTTACAGCGCCCACGTTAGTGCTGGCCGGGGAGAGAGATTTTTGGTCGCGCCCGGAAGACCGGGAGAATTTGGCAGCAGACCTGGTGCATTCACAAAAAGTCAGAGTCGTGGTGATTCCGGGAGCTACGCATTTCGTCCACCTGGAGCGAACCGAACGAGGAAGAAAAATCCTGCTCGAAGAAATTGACCATTTCCTGACAAAGTGACATCCACAAAGCAGCTAGCTTGACCGCCAGGAATCAGGCCATTGCGGAAACTGCTGCGGCTGGCGTTTCCTGGGCGGGCTCGCTACAATAAAACGCCCTCCTGGGGGAGGATTCGCATGATTCGTCGTGTGTTGGTGCTTACGATTTTTCTGTCGCTCATTCTGTGCGTGGCTGCCATGTTCTCCGCGGAACCAGTGCGCACGGAGAGCGTTTCGTATCAAAGTGGCAGTGAAACGGTCAGCGGATTCCTGGCGCTGCCGGACGGCACAGGCAAGCACCCGGCGATTATCGTGATTCATGAATGGTGGGGATTGAACGACTGGGTGAAGCAACAAGCGGAACATTTTGCGCAGCAGGGCTATGTGGTGCTGGCGGTGGACTTGTATCGGGGCAAAGTTGGCAGCACTCCGGATGAAGCGCACATATTGATGCGCGGGCTGCCAGACGATCGCGGGATGCGCGACCTGGAAGCGGCATTCACGTACTTGTCGTCGCGGCCCGATGTGGAAGCGAACAAAATTGGCGCGATTGGCTGGTGTATGGGCGGCGGCTGGTCCATCAAATTGGCCGAGGACCAGCCGAAGCTGGCGGCCTTTGTGGTGAATTACGGCTCATTGCCAACGGACCCTGCGATCATCGCGAAAATCAAAGCGCCGATGCTGGGGAACTTTGGCGCGGAGGATCGAGGCATTCCTCCGGAAAGCGTACACGCCTTCGAAGCCGCGATGAAAGCCGACGGAAAGAACCCGGACATCAAGATCTACGAAGGCGCCGGCCACGCGTTCCAGAATCCCAATAATAAAGAGGGATATCGAAAGGAAGCGACTGAAGACGCGGACAAGCGCATTGACGCGTTTTTCCATAAGGAACTGCAAAGCTAGAGCAGTTCCGTGATTGATGTGGCGCGAAGCATCTGACCACGGCTGCCAAGCAAGCTGCCACCCGCACCAGCTATGTGATTCATGGAACTGCTCTAGTAGTAGTTGAAGGCCAACACGCTGTTCTTTTTCGAAAGTACAATTTCAAATCCCATCAGGTTCTCGCGGATTTCCGCGTTGTCGAATTTCGTGCGGGAAATCATGTCCTGGAATTCCTTTTTGGTGTAAGCGCGTTTCAGCAGCATCAGCCGGAACGCGTGTTTGACGAGGAACCGGTTCACCGTGCCAAGTTTCATCTGGTTCACTGCGTCGTTGATGGAGTGCATGGAGGCATCGCGACGCAGGTCGATGATCATGGCTTGTCCGCCTGGTTTCAGGACCCGGTACATTTCGTCGAGTGCGGCTTGCGGCTCGCTGAAATTCTTGAAGGCAGCGCGGCAAAGAAGGAAGTCGAACGAATCGTTGTCGAAGGGCATGAGCGACGCGTTGCCACGGCGAAAATCAACCTGGACGCCGGCGCGGAAGGTGTTGGCGCGGGCTATTTCCACGAAGGTTTCGCTAATATCCAGGCCGGTGATTTGGTAATCGCCGAGTTTGGCTAATTCGATCGCGAAATAACCAGGCCCTGGGGCTACTTCGAGCACCGTGGCATGGGCAGAAATTTGTTCCGCAACGCGCCGGGCCAGTTCCTGGAAATCATTGAGGGATTTCTTGGTGGTTCCCGCATACCATCGCGCTATGGCACCCTCCATCCCCATCCCCTTATATGGCTTCATTGTGGAAACATGAGCAGACATAAGTTCCTCCTTCCGAAACGATGCTAGACGACGGCAAGGATGGGGGTGAACGTGGATTCGGTGAACGCCATACGGGAATCGGCGAGCAGGCGCCACCTGCCGGTGGACGTGGCGGAAACACGTTAGGAGAGCGTGATTACGAAAAAACGGGCGGGGATCAGAGATTGCCGAAGGTCTTCACGCCGGGGACGCGCAGCACGTGCTGGTCGGCGGTCATAGTCAAACCAACGTCAGACCATGGTCCATTCGCCACCCGGCTAGATAGATCCGTTCAAGTCAGAGCATGTCATTCAAGTTATTAAGGTTCGTCGTCGCCTTCAGCGGCACCGCCGAGTTCTTCGGTGAGAGGCTTGTTGGGATCAATGGCTGTGAGGCCAGCCTTCTTGAGAGCATTGTTCAACTCGGGGATGTTGCGGTCGCGTAGAGTGTCCCAGCCGTGGACTAAGGCCGACTCGCTTTGTAGCAGCTCATGATAAGCCTCAGTGGCTTGAGTGGTTGGTGCGGAGTCAGCGCCGTCGGCGATGGCCAGGATGGCGGCAAAATGCTGGTTCAGCGTGGAAAAATTCTCGGGCGGCTTGCCACTGTTGGGCACGCCGTAAAAGCTGTGCTGCTTGGCACCTTCCAGTTCGGCGCACTGGGTGTCTAAGGACTGAAGGTTTTTGGAGAGCTTCTCTTTCCCGCGAACGTCTTTGGATAATTCCTTGATCTGCTCGCGAACCGATTTGACCTGCTCGAGGGACTCGTAAGTTTCGTTCATGCCTCCGATGGAACCGGATTCCATATCGAACTGCTTGCGCAAGGCGTCGAGGGGGGTGTGGATGCGCGGATCCATTTGCAGTGTCAGCGATTGGGTATAGCTCTTTCCATCCACAGTTAACCTGACGGTGTAGGAACCGGGAAGCGCGCGCGCGCCGAGGGGAAGCAGTGACGTGTCGTGCAGAATTGCCGCGATCGGGAATTCTCTCTCGAGCGCATTGGGAGGCGAATAATGCAAATCCCATATGACGCGATGCATGCCCGCTTCAGCCGAGGGAATTTCCGCCGGACGTACCCAGTACATCGGGATGGGATGCTCGGCGGCTAGTTTTTGCATGTCCAGCGGTTTGTCTGTACTCGAGTAACGGCGCACCAGGGCGTTGGTGGAATCCAGAATCTCCAAGGTGAGCGGACCTTGGGCGTTGGAGGCGAGATAGTAGTCGAGGATGGCACCGTCCGGCGGATTTTTGCCCGCAGGAAAGTCCGGAGGCAAAGGTGTGTCGGTATTGCGGTTCCAACGCCAACGCAGCGCGACTTCGGGCGCAAATAGCACAACTGGCTGCGCCGCGAGTTGGCTGGTCAGTTGGCGCAAGGGTGTTAGGTCGTCCAGAATCCAGAAGGAGCGGCCGTGAGTGCCGACAATCAGATCATCGCCGCGAATGGTCAGGTCACGCATAGAGGTGTGCGGCAAGTTGAGCTGGAGCGATTGCCAGCTGTCTCCATCGTTGAAGGAGACGTACACGGAATCTTCGGTTCCCGCGAAAAGCAGGCCCTTGCGCTGTGGATCTTCGCGAACCACGTCGGAAGCGGCGTTCGGCGGAAGTCCACGGACGATTTCCTGCCAGGTTGCACCGTAATCGTGAGTGCGGAAAATATGCGGACGGAGATCGTCCAATCGAAACGTGTTGATGGCGGCATAGACGGTGGCGGGATCGAAGTGCGAAGACTCTAAAATGGACACCTTAGCCCACGGCACGAGCTGCGGCGGAGTGACGTTCTTCCAGCTCTTGCCGCCATCGCGGGTCAAGTGAATCAGCCCGTCATCGGTGCCAGCCCAGATGGTGTTCGGGTCTTTGTACGAGGGCGCGACGGCATAAATCGTGCCGCGATGCTTACCTTTTTCCGGATCACCGGCAGAGAACGGTCCGAGATTCGCGGGCATTTCGTACGATTCACGAGTCAGGTCGGGACTGACGACCGTCCAACTGCGGCCCTGGTCGGTGGTCTTGAACAGCACATTGGCGGCGAAATACAAAACGTTGGGGTCAAGCGGAGAAAAGATCAGGGGAAGGGTGCGATTGTAGCGATACTCGCCGCGTTTGATGGGTTCGGGAGCGACATCGGCGACTTCGCCGATGTCCTGCTGAGTGCGGGTGAGCTTAGCGCCAAAAACGATGTTGGGGTCCTTGGGATCGGCGACAACTCTGCCGTATTCGAAAACGCCGGGCAGGCTCCAATCGCGAAAAGTAATTTCGCCGTAGTCGCTGCGGCTTTTGCTGGCGACACTTCCAGATTCCTGCTGTCCGCCATAGACCCAATAAGGGAAGCGATTGTCGGTGGTTACGTCATAGAATTGGGCAGTGGGCTGGTTATACCAACTGCTCCAGGTTTCGCCGCCATTGACGCTGATGGCAGCGCCTTGATCGGCTGAAATGGCGATGATTTGGGGATTTTCGGCACTGATCCAGATGCGCTGGTAATCGTCACCACCGGGCGCGCCCTTCCATCCCACAAAAGTCTTGCCCGCATCGGTGGACTTCCATGCGGCGGTGTTGGCGACGTACAGCACATCGGGATTGTCGGGAGCGACGGCAATGCCCATAGCTCCGGGCCCGCGTCCGCCAATGCGATGGTCGGAATTAACCAGTTGCCATGACTCTCCGGCATCGTCGGAACGATAAATTCCCGCTTTGTCCTTCTTGGTTTCGATATCGAGGTACACCCGTTTTGGATTGCTGGGTGCTACAGCAATGCCGATACGCGACACCGCATCATCATCGGTGGGCAAGCCTTGCGTGACCTGGCGCCAGTTGCTGCCGCCGTCGGTGGACTTGTAAAAGCCGCTGCCGGGGATAATGAAGTATTCGCCGCTACGAACTTCCCAGGGAGCTACTCGGCTAGCCCAGAGCGCGGCATACAGGACCTGCGGATCGCTGGGGTCCATGACCACATCGGCGGCGCCGGTGTTCTCGTCCTTATATAAGACTTTTTCGAAGGTTTTTCCGCCGTCCAAGGAACGAAACACTCCGCGCACCGGGTTCGGACCGTAGGGATGGCCTTCGGCGGAAACAAAAAGGCGGTCGGGATTCTTGGGGTCAACCACGATGGCAGTGATCTGTTGCGCGTCGCTCAGGTCCAGATGCGTCCAAGTGGTTCCCGCGTCGGTGGATTTGTAGATTCCATCACCGACGGAAAGGTCGGGCCGCTGCAAGCCTTCACCGCTGCCCACATAGATGATATTGGGATCCGAGGGGGCAACGGCAATAGCCCCAACAGAGCCCGTGGGCTGCTCATCGAAAATGGGACGCCAGGTATTGCCGTAATCATCGGACTTCCACACGCCGCCATTCACGGGCGCCATATAGAACACGTTGGGCTGATGGAGCACTCCGGTAATGGCCACAGTGCGTCCGCCGCGAAACGGACCGATACAGCGCCAACGCATGGCGGAATAGAACTTCTGGTCGAGGTTCTGTGCGCGGAGCGGGATTAGCGCCGTTACGGTGAGCACCAGCAAGACCATCCAGCGTGCGATTCTGATAAGACCCATCGGTCGCCTCCAGTCAACAAGGGAGAATACGACGCGAGATGCTGTAGGGCAAACCAGGACAACGCGTCTACTGAGGCACAACGCAATCAATCCTAGCGAAAGCGCGCGCGCCGAGGCACACTGCTCACAAATACACTGGGGTACCTCGATGAGCCTGAAACTTCGGGTGATTCTGCGATTTGGCTTGTCCCTGATCCTGATCGCGGCGATTTTCTTTCTGACCGCCGGCACGATTCATTACTGGGAAGCGTGGGTGTTTATCGCCATCATGTTTATTCCCAGCGTGGCTTTTTGCGCGTACTACTACGTCCATGATCCAGCGGTGCTGGAACGGCGGATGCAGCGCCGGGAAAAAGTGACGGAGCAGAAGCTAATCATCCGGTTGGGCATGCTGATCTTTCTGGTGGGAATGCTGATGCCTGGGCTCGATCAACGGTTTGGCTGGACGCTGCGGTGGGTGGGAGGCGTTCCCCTGCGGGTAGAGGTTTTGGCGCAGTGTCTGGCGTTGATCGGTTATCTGGGATCGATGTGGGTTATCGACGTGAATCGTTTTGCGTCGCGCACCATTCAAGTGGAACAGGGGCAGCAGGTCATTTCCGGCGGGCCATACCATTATGTGCGCCACCCCATGTATGCGTTTGCCCTACTGATGTGGATGGCCGCGGGGCCGGCGCTGGGGTCGCTGGTAGCGCTGCCCATTTTCGCGCTGTTCGTACCGATTTTTGTGTGGCGCTTGTTGAACGAGGAGAAGGTGCTACGACAGGAACTTCCGGGCTACGCGGAATATTGCCAACAGACACGGTACCGGCTACTTCCATATGTTTGGTAGTCGCTGATGCGAGGTGTACGAGGCTTGGCAATTTAAAGATTAGTAGTAGAATCGGGCGTTCGCCGAGTTTCTCCCGCTCAAATCCGGCGATCCAACCAGGAGACGGAAATGAATGGCATTCTGAAGTTTCTTGCATTCTCCCTATGTGTGTCTGTTTCGGCCAGCGCCGCCGATGCGCAGCAGAAAAAAGAGATTCCCGCGGCAGATGTGGTCAGCCGTTCCATCAAAGCCGTGGGATACGAGGTCGGTGGCGGCTCAACCAAAATCAAGTTCGTCGGCACGAACGCCGCGCCCCAGGCTAGTGGGGAAGCCAAGGTCAATGCAAAAAAAGGCGGCACCGACATTGACCTGAGCGTAAAAGGAATGCCGCAACCAACCAGGCTGGGCGCGGAATTCCTGACCTACGTGTTGTGGACCATTACGCCGGACGGCAGCACCAGCAATCTGGGGGAAATTCTCATCGACAAAAATGGAATCGGTAAACTCACGGCCACCGCACAATCGCAAACCTTCGCGATGATCGTGACCGCAGAGCCATATTTCGCGGTACAGCTGCCCAGCGAATTGGTGGTTCTGGAAAACAGCCCGGACAAGAAAACCAAGGGCAAGATTTTCCCTGATAACGACTACAAGCTGATGAAGCGCAGCCAGTACGCCAAGCTTGGAAATCCGCTGGCGCTGACTCCCGACTTGAAGAAAGTACCGCTGGATGTGTATGAGGCGCGCAACGCCGTGGATATCGCCAAGTCGCAGAAGGCGGAAGAGTATGCGGCGGATATTTTCACCAAGGCCACGGGCAGCTTGCAAATGACGGAGAATGCGCTGAGCTCGAATTCGGACAGGTCGCGAGTTATTACCGCAGCGCGGCAGACTATTCAGTTCGCCGAAGATGCCCGGGCGCTTTCGGCCCAGCGGCAAGAGGCGGAGCGCATCCAGAAGGAACAGGACGCTGCCGCGGCCACCGCAGCGGCGGCTGCAGCGGCTAAAGCGAAAGCAGAAGCGGACGCGGAAGCCCAGCGCCAGGCGGAGCTTACCGCTGCCAAAGAGGCCCAAATGAAGGCCGAAGCGGACGCAGCAGCAGCCCGGCAGCAAGCGGCGGCAGATGCCGCTGCTCGGGACGCGGCCGCGCAACAAGCGGCTTTGCAGGCCAAGGAACAGGCTGCTCGAGAAGAAGCGGCTCGCGCACAAGCGCAGACGGCGGCGCTACGCGCGCAACTGCTGCAGCAGCTCAACCAGGTGTTGCAGACCACCGACACACCGCGCGGTTTGGTGGTGAATATGGCCGACGTGCTGTTCGAGACCAACAGATACGCACTCAGCCAGGATGCCCAGCTCAAGCTGGCGAAACTTGCCGGGATTATTCAAGCGCACCCGGGCCTGAACCTGGCAATTGAGGGCTACACCGACACTACCGGCACGCCCGATTACAACCTGAAACTCTCGCAGCAACGAGCCGACGCGGTGCGGGACTTCTTGGTGGGGCAAGGATTGTCGGGCGACACGATCACGTCGAAGGGTTTGGGCCAAGCCGATCCGGTGGCAGACAACAGTACCGCCGCGGGACGAAAGCTGAACCGGCGGGTGGAGATTATCGTGTCCGGCGAAGTGATCGGGGTGAAAATGGGCCGCTAGTTCCGCTTAGGAGCACTCCGGTGGTCGAAACTGGCCAGTGGCTTGGGCATTACGGCCGGTCGTTGGCTCAGTTTCCAGCTTTGGAGGGCTTCTCTTCGGTGGGGCGAGCGGGGGTCCCGTCGGCCTTGACGTAGTGCGCGTACCAGGCAAGGTAACGCTCGTTTAGATCCTTGATGTGACTGGGCGTCTTGAACTCGTGGTACTCGTCTGGATAAACCACCAGCAAAGTGTCGCGGCCAAGAGCTTTCAAGGATTCGTACATCTGTTCGCCGCCTAAAACCGGCACGTTCCAATCGACATTGCCGCCGACGAACATGGTTGGGGTTTGAATGTCTTTCACGTGCCACAAGGGGGCGACGCGGTCCCAAACATCGCGGTGCTCCCAGGGAAGGCCGAGCTCGGCAATATAATCGCGAACATACTCGTCATGTCCCCAGAGACTGGTGAACTCAGCGGCGCCCGCGCCGGAGATGGCTGCCTTGAACCGGTTGGTGTGTCCGATGATGAAGTCGGTGGAGATGCCGCCATAGGACCAGCCGCCCACGCCCAGGCGATTGGGATCGGCGAAGCCCTGGGCGATAGCGTAGCCGACCATGGCCATATCGTCTTGATAGTCCTTATTGCCCCACTCGGCAAAGATGGCCTTGCAGAATTCCTGGCCGTAACCGGATGAGCCACGGGGGTTCGGGAACAAGACAACATATCCGTTGGCAGCCAGCAATTGGGCCAGATCCTGGTACTCGGCGTAGTAAGCCCATACGGGACCACCGTGGGGACGCAGGATGGTTGGGTACTTTTGCCCGGCGACATAGTCGACCGGCTTGTAGACGTACCCATGGACCGTGGTGCCGTCCTGGGATTTGAAGGACACGTATTCACCGGGAACCTGCTTAAAGTTAGCGAGCCATGCATCGTTGGCGTGGGTCAGGCGAGTGAGCTTGCCACCGGGAGCGGTGTACAGCTCAAATGGCCGGTCCATGGTGGAAAGACTGGCCGCTAGAGTGCCGTCCTTGGCGACGCTGAAGCCGTCCAACATGAAACGGCCACCCATGGGCCGGCTGATTTTCATGTCGGCTACGTTCACCTGAGCCAGGTTCTGCGTGCCGTCGTCATCAACGATGAAGTAGATGGATTTGCCATCCGGCGCAAAGCGAGGATTCTCGCTATTGCGATCCAGAGCCAGAGTGAGCACTTTGGCCTGACCGCCCGTGGAGGGCGCGACAGCGATGTGCTTGGTGCCGTATTCGAAGAGCTTGGGGTCGAGCTGCGTCGAGAAAGCGATCCACTTCCCGTCGGGTGACCAGGCGGGCTGGTGATCTCCGGCCAAGCCGGTAGTTACCTGAGTGGGCGTTGCTCCTTTATCCATACTATCCGCCGAGACCACCCAGATATTCACGGCGTATGTGGCGTCGGGATCCGGTTTGGAGCGATTGCTGGAGAAGGCCAGCAGCTTGCCATCCGGTGACCACGCCGGTTCGCTGTCGTCGTAATCGCCGGAGCTGACCTGCTTCATGGATTTACTGGCCACGTCGAAAACGTACAAATGAGTGCGGCGGCGGTCCAAGTAGCCAACAGTATCTTCCTTAAAATAAAGCCGATCGATGACCCACGGGCGCTGTGCCTTGGACTTTTTCGAACTGGCAGTTTTGTCGGCGCCGTCCTCCTCTTTCCCTTTCTCGGCAGCGCCCTCGAGTTCTTCGGGGGACGGATCGCGAAGAACCAGCACCAAGCGCTTGCCATCGGGCGACCAGGCGAAATCGTCGACGTCCTCGATGGTGTCGGTCAGCCGCTCGGCCTCGCCACCTTGCCGGTTCAGCAGGTAGATCTGGGTCTTGCCGTCGTTGCCGTCAGCATCCTTGCGCGAGGACAAAAACGCCAGGTACTTCCCGTCGGGAGACCAGCGCGGGTGGTCGGAGTTGACGTCTTCGGCGGTGAGCGCAATCGCGTCTCCGCCGGCAGTGGGAATCATCCAGATGCGTTCCTGGCTCTTGTCCTCCTTGAGCGAGGTGGAATTAATCACGTAGGCGATGAATTGGCTATCTGGAGAGATTTGCGGATCGTGCACCTCGCGAACGCCGAACAGGTCGTCAACGGTGACTGGGCGGGGGGCGGTGGTGGTTTGCTGAGCCTGGGAAAACGAACAAACAAAGCCAAGAACGAGGAACAACATGGCTGGGCGCTTCATGTGCGGATAAATTCTCCCGAAAAATGAAAGAAATGAAGTATGAAAACGAACGAAGCGAGTGTAGCACGTCTGAGTTGGAGGGCTGGCCGACGAGGCGCAAAGCACGACGCTCGAAGCCGGAGCCACGCCGGCAAGCGTCTGCTGGTTCTCTGCTCCGGATGTACTGGGCGGACTGTAGCGGCGGCGTCACCGGCCGGAAGGACAGTTGCCCAAGCGCAGAAATTTTTTTGGTTTTGTGCATTTTGTTGTTGCGTGCGCGCACAGAAATTGTATTCTGCACAAAGTGCACTGGCTCGGCGGATACGAGCGAGCTGCGCTTTAGGAGGACGAGAGAAAAAAATTGAGCACCGTATCGCTCCCCGCACAGGTCCCCTCCCAGGTTTTTCCCTCAACAAGAAAGGCAGTCGCCAAGCTGACGCTCTGGCCGCTTGTTGCCGCGACGTTCTTCATGGTGTCTGGGGGCACCTACGGAACCGAGTCGATCATCTCCGGCGCGGGCTATGGCCGCGGAATTTTGGTATTGCTGTTTCTGCCGGTGATCTGGTGCCTGCCGACGGCGTTCATGATCGGCGAACTCAGCAGTGCGCTCCCGGAAGAAGGCGGCTACTACGCCTGGGTGCGCCGCGGGCTGGGTAACTTCTGGGGATTCCAAGAAGCATGGCTGTCGCTGGCCGCCAGCATTTTCGATATGGCCATTTACCCCACGCTGTTCGTGTTCTACCTAAAGCAAATGACCCCGTGGTTCGGAGAGGGGAATCACGGCGTCTACGCGGGTCTGTTCGTGGTGGTGACGTGCGCGGCGTTGAATTTGTCGGGCATCCGGGTAGTCGGCCTGACGTCGCTGTGGCTGTTCTTCCTGCTATCGCTGCCCTTTGGGCTAGTGGTGCTGCTGTCGCCGGTCAGAACCGGAGCTTTTGCGGAGCCACACGCGGCTTCCGCGGGCGTGAGCGTTGGGCTGCTGGGCGCCGTGCTGGTGGCGATGTGGAACTACATGGGTTGGGATAATGCGTCGACCATCGCGCGGGAAGTGGAGCGGCCGCAAAAAACCTATCCGAGGGCGATGATCGCGGCGGTGATCCTGGTCTCGCTCACTTACATTGTTCCCTTTCTGGCGGTGTACTTCGCGGGGGCGCCGGCGTCAGCCTTTGCGGAAGACGGCTCCTGGGCTTCCGTGGCGGGGCAGCTGGGCGGAACGATTATGGGCGTCCAATGGCTGCGGTTTATGGTGACCATTGGAGGGATGATGAGCGCGTTCGGCATGTTCAACGCGCTGGTGATGAGCTACTCGCGCTTGCCGCTGGCCATGGCGCGCGACGGCATGATGCCGCAACTGTTTGCCAAGGTCACCAAGCGGAACCAAACGCCGTGGGTGGCCATTGTGGTGCTGGCAAGCTGCTGGGCGCTGTGCCTGGGCTTGGGTTTCCAGCGGCTGGTCACACTGGACATCATGCTGTACGGGACGGCGCTGATGCTGGAGTTCATCACGCTGGTGGCGCTGCGAATTCACGAGCCACGGTTGCGGCGGGCGTTCCGGGTGCCCGGAGGGATGGCCGGGGCGGTGAGCTGCGGGGTGTTCCCCTTAGCGCTGTTGATTCTGGCGATGGTAGAAAGCGAGCACGAATCCATTCTGGGGATGAATGGGTTGCTTTTTGGATTGTTCATCATCCTGGCTGGATTCGCGATTTACCTGGGCACCGGGAAGCTGCGCACCCGGCTGGTGGCGCAACCGGTGATTCAGCCCAGCGAAACAGACTGACGGCGCGGGTACGAATATCGTCGTCAGAATAGAACACATACTGTCGGTTGAGATCCTTCGCGCCACAAACTTCGCGGCGCTCAGGATGACACGTTCAACCGATCGCGGGCGTTAACAAAGTTGCTTCTCGTGAGAAATACGGCCTACGTCAGAGTGCCGGAGGCCGCCAGCTGGCCGTACCAATAGCCGGAATCCTTGATGATGCGACGCTGATCGCGGAAATCCACATAAACCAGACCGAAGCGCTGAGTGTAACCGTCGGCCCACTCGAAGTTGTCCAGCAGACTCCAATGATGATAGGCGCGAACATTAGCGCCATCCTTGATCGCGCGCCCCAGGGCACTCAAATATCCGCGAGTAAAATCGATGCGCCGCTGGTCGGGAATCCGGCCGTGCACGTCGGGTGAATCCAGATAGGAGCAGCCGTTTTCGGTGATCTCGATGACGGGCTTGTCGAATTCGCGGTGGATGCGCATGACCAGCTCATAGAAGCTGTCGGGCCAAACTTCCCAACCAAAATCGGTGAGCGGGCCTTCGGTGGCGTCGAAATTGTGCACGCCGGTGATGGCCTCCTCCGGTCCTGTGGGGATTGCGGAAATCAACTGCCGGTTGTAGTAGTTGAGGCCAAGAAAATCCAGCGGCGCTTTGCAGAGTTCCATATCGCCGGGCTTAACGCCCATCAAGTCGTATGGATTTTCGCCAACAAAGCCCTTGGGATATTGGCCCTTCAACGCAGGACTGATAAACCACACATTAGCCAACGCGTGCGCACGATCGGCGGCAGCGCGGTCTTCGGCGCTGGAGGTCGCCGGTTCGCAATTGTACACGCTGAAAGCGGTACCCACCTGGAATTTCGGGTTGACGGCCTTGATGGCGCGGAAGGCTTGGCCTTGGGCTATGTTCACAACGTGAGTAGCGCGCAGCGTGGCGGAAAAGTCCCGCAAACCCGGAGCATTCTGGGCATACGCATAGCCCAAGAAGGTGAATACCCAGGGCTCATTGAAAATGCACCAGTGCGAGACGCGATCCCCCAGAGCACGGGTAACAATTTCACAGTAGTCGGTAAAACGCCCGGCCAGGTCGCGATTGGGCCATCCGCCGGCATCCTGCAAGGCCTGGGGCAAATCCCAGTGATACAAGGTGGCCAGCGGCCGCATGTTGGCGTTGCGTAGTTCGTCGGCGAGGCGCTTGTAATAGTCCAGGCCTTTGGGGTTCGGTTGGCCGGTGCCATTGGCCTGAATGCGTGGCCAGGAAATCGAGAAACGATAGCTGTTCACGTTGAGCTTTTTAGCCAGTGCGACATCTTCCTTGTAGCGGTGGTAGGAGTCACAGGCGACGTCGCCGGTACCGGCGCCCTTGATCTTGCCGACGGTGTGAGCGAAGCGATCCCAAATGGACTCGCCCTTGCCATCTTCCTTCCAGGCTCCTTCGGTCTGATAAGAAGCTGTGGCCACACCCCAGAGGAAGTCCTTGGGGAACTGATAAGGAACGAAAACGTTATGAACCTTGGGAAATGCGGCGAGCAAACGACGGCAACCGGGCAACACCGAAACCGCGACGGCACCGGCCGACGCTCCCAAGAAATCGCGGCGTGACAATCCAAACGTGCGAGGAGCCATGACTACTCCTTCCTTCGGGAGGGTGGTGGAGCGAGGAAAATCAACTAACGATATTCCGGCTAAGCTTGTGCAGGATGCTGCTTGCCGAATAATACATCAAAAACAATCAGGGCCGCGCCGATGGTGACTGAGGAATCCGCGACGTTAAATGCCGGCCAGGGATTGAAAATATGCCAGGGCAGAAAATGCAACCAGACTTGAAGAAAATCCGTGACGGTACCATGCACGATGCGGTCCGTGACGTTTCCGGTGGCTCCGGCAAGCAGCAAAGCCAAGCCTGCCGCGCTGACAGGATGCAAATGCCGGCTGGCGACCAGCAACCACGCAATGATGGCGATGATCAGCACAGCGCCAAAGATCAGCAGGTAGCGGGTTGCCGGCGAAGAGGCGTCCGCGAAGAAACTGAAAGCAATACCCGGATTGCGCGCTCGAACCAGTTCCAGAAAGCGCGGAATCAACACATGAGGGAAGTAGTCCTCCGGACGCGAGCCAATCCACGCTTTTGTGGCGCGGTCGAGGAAAACCACGCCGAGGGTGAGCCAGAGCCAACGCAAGCGAGCCGGGAAGATCATGAGGGAAGGGAAATGCCAGAGGCAGGGGACGATAGGCCGGGTCGTCCAGCAGCTTCCATCCAAATGCCAAGAAAAGAGAGATTCCTCACTCCGCCGACGTCGTTCGGAATGACGAACTGGTGGTTTCTCGACGTGTTCCTAGTCGATTTCTGTATTTTGCGGCGGGTGCCTACGCTCGGACCGGTCATTGGCGGCCTTCAATTTCCGCGACAGCCTCGCTGCAACGCTCGCAAATGGTCGGATAACGAGGATTCTCGCCGACGTGAGTTGAATAGTTCCAGCAATGTTCGCACTTCTTGCCTTCCGCGCGCTGGACTGTGACCTCCAGACCAGGAACCGTTTCCGCGGTGAAGTCGCCGGAGCCCGCGTTGATCAAGTCCACTTGCGAAACGATGAATAGGCTCGGCAATACCGGCAAGTCGTGCTTCAGTTTCGCCTTCAGCTCCAAGTCCGCGTTCAGGAGCACTTTGGCTTCCAAGCCGGAATTGATCAGCTTCTTTTCGTTGCGGGCAATTTCCAGAGCTTTCAGCACCTCGCTGCGCACCCGGCCCAACAACTCCCAAGTGTCCACTTTGGCGGGAGCGAGACCGGTTCGCAGCTCCACTTCTTCAGGAAACAAGGCAATGTGCACGCTGTCTGGTTCGCCCGCTAACTTTGGAAAATATTTCCAGATTTCTTCGGCGGTGAACACGAGAATCGGCGTAGCCAAACGCACCAGCGCGCTGGTGATTTTCCAAATGGCCGTTTGCGCCGAGCGCCGCGATTTGTTGTTTGGCGCTTTGGTGTATAGACGATCTTTCAGCACGTCGTAATAGAACGCGCTCAGGTCCACAACGCAAAAATCGTGAATGGCGTGATAGACGCGGTGGAATTCGTACGAGCCGTACCACTCGCGGCAGCGCTTCACCAGGTCTGCGGTGCGCTCGAGTATCCACTGATCCATTTCGTCGAGTTGCTGGTTGGGAATGGCGTGCCGGCTGGGATCGAAATCACTGAGATTGCCGAGGGCGAAGCGGAAAGTGTTGCGGATTTTGCGGTAGGCCTCGCTGAGCTGGGTCATCACCCGCTCGCTCATCTTCACGTCAGCTTGATATTCCACGGAGGCGACCCAGACGCGCAGCATGTCCGCGCCCCATTTGTCGCAAATCTCATTGGGCTCGATGGCGTTGCCCAGGGACTTGGACATGGGGCGGCCCTGCTCGTCGAGGGTCCAGCCATGGGTGACCACACCGCGATACGGAGCCTTGTCGCGCACACCCACGGCGATCAGCAAGGAACTGTGGAACCAGCCGCGGTACTGATCGGGCCCTTCGAGATACACGTCGGCAGGCCATTCGTTGCCGTGCAATACCGCGAGATGCGACGAGCCGGAATCGAACCACACATCGAGAATGTCGTTTTCCTTGCGCCACTTCCCCGAACCACAAGGACACTTGATTCCCGGCGGCAGCAATTCTTCTGCGGAGTGCTTATACCAAGCATCGGCGCCTTCTTTTTCGAACCACTTCACCACGTTACGCAGCGCCGCAAAATCTTCCAGGCGCGAGCCGCAAGCGTCGCAGTAGAACACGATGATAGGCGTGCCCCAGAAACGCTGGCGTGAGACACACCAGTCGGGACGCTTTTCAATCATTTCGTACATGCGATCCTGGCCCCACGCGGGCAGCCATTTTACGGTGGGAATCTGTGCCAGAGCTTCCTGGCGAAAGGTTTCGGTGCCGCCCTTCTTGGCCTGATCCATCTTGATGAACCACTGCTCGGTGGCGCGGAAGATCACGGGATTATGGCAGCGCCAGCAATGAGGATAGGTGTGCTTATAAGGATGATTGGCGAGCAAAGCGCCGCGATCGCCGAGGAGTTTGACGATGATGGGATTGGCGGTGAACACATCTCTGCCTTTGTATTCGGGCAAGCCTTCCAGGTAGACGCCGCGGTCGTCGAGCGGCGCATAAACGTCGAGGCCATATTTCTGGCCAGTGACGAAGTCCTCGGCGCCATGCCCCGGGGCGGTGTGCACGATGCCGCTGCCCTGATCCAGGGTGACATAATCGGCGAGCAGGCCTGGGACTTGAATGGGCAGAAAAGGATGCTGGAATTTCATGCCCTCGAAATCCTGTCCCTTGTACCGCCCCAGTTCTTCGGCCTGCCGGAGGTCGCAGTCAGCTTGCAGCGCGGCCACGCGTTCGGCCGCCAGCAACAACTTGCCGCGCTCGGTCTGCACGACGACATAGTCAAAATCGGGATGAAATACGAGCGCGCGGTTGTGCGGAATGGTCCAAGGCGTGGTGGTCCAAATCACCGCGGATACATCGGGGCCGATTTTGGAAGCCTCACCGGTACCGCCGCCCAGAACCTTGAAGGTCACCCAGATGGAGGGGCTGGTGTGGTCCTCGTATTCCACTTCGGCTTCGGCCAATGCGGTGTTGTCGTGAATGCACCAATATACCGGCTTGCGGCCGCGGTATACGTAGCCCTTCTCGACAAAATCCAGAAAAGCATTGGCAATGGTGGCTTCGTACTCATGGCTCATGGTGAGGTAAGGATGGTCCCACTGTCCAAAGACGCCGAGGCGCTTGAAATCGCGCTTGTGTTGCTCGACGTATTTGGTGGCGTACTCGCGGCAACGTTTGCGGAATTCCGCGGGAGGAACTTTGCCTTTGCCGCCGAGTTCCTTTTCGACCTGGGTTTCGATGGGCAGACCGTGGCAATCCCAGCCGGGCACGTAGGGGGCGTAATGGCCAGCCATGCTCTTGGATTTGACGATCATGTCTTTCAGGACTTTGTTCAGTCCGGTGCCCAAATGGATGGTGCCGGTGGGATAAGGCGGCCCATCGTGCAGCACAAACAACGGTTTGCCTTCACGTGCTTGCAAGATACGGTAGTACAGTTTGGAATCCTGCCAAGCGGCCAACTGTTTGGGCTCGTTCTGGGGCAGACTTGCCTTCATGGGAAAATCGGTCTTCGGCAAGTTGAGAGTTTTCTTCAATTCCAGCGGTTCAGCCATAAACGGTACTTGTCGTATCCCTTCTCAGCGCCGTGTTTCCCTTTTTGGGGACGGCCCAGGCGGCACCTTCGGTTGTACGGCAGGAAATCCGGAAAGCAGTGTAACCACGTATGTTACCTTAGCCGGCGGAGAGAAGAAAGGCGCGTAAACAGAGGCGAATTCGCGGGTCGGGCTGGGCCTCCGTTGTTTGAGCAGACGAACCGGCGGCGAGGATCAAAGTCCATGAATTCGTTCCTCTCGAGATTAGGCCGCGAATTCATCCTTTCCAGCGAAACAGAGTGTGCCAGTTCACAAGCAGTTACGTACACACTAGGGTAACAAGTGCCGCTTGCCCTTACATTAACAACCGGAGATCACACCCGGGGCACGCACTTGTCACTGCAAGAGCCAGTTCTGCTACAATACAGATGAAAAGGTGTCAGCCGGGGGGCGCGCGCAACCTTTCTAAGCGAGCGCGAATCTTAACGGCTGGGCGAACTTTTGACGCGAGGTCCGCGTCTAAACCAGCAGAGGGGTAAAGGTGCCTGGATTCATCAACCTCCTTCCCGAAGAACTGAGCAGGCCCAAGCGCACAGGACCCGAAGAGGTTATTCCTGTGCCGAACGCTGCGCTGCCGGATTTTGGCACGCCGGCCATCCTGATTCCTGACAATTTTTGGTCTAACCTGAAGCAGTTCCTGTTCGAACGTCCGGTGAAGGTCATCGAGCGAAGCGACGTTCCCTTCACGAAGAATTCCTTCGGCTCGAGCATGGGCGAAAATCTGAAATTTTTCTTCTCGTCACCGGCGGCTCCGAAACACGTCACCAACAAGAGATTGGAAGTGGATTGGGGCGGGAACTTTGGCGGTTTTCTTGATCGCCTGAAGGAGCTGTTTCATCCCCCAAAACCCGCGCCGCTACCACCGGGAATCAAGCTGGTCAAAGTTAAGGACATTTGGAGCAAAGACGAGAACTTCGGTTGGACTCAGGCGATTGCATTCGCGGCGCATGCCAGCATTATTGCGCTGTTGATTGCTCCCATTTTCGTTTTCACGCGGCCGACGAAGGCGATCAACAAGCAGACCAACCTCACGCCGATCGATATTTCTCCGTACATTGCCAAGCTCCCGGCCGGCGCGGATAAGGCCGGCGGCGGTGGCGGCGGTGGAGATCGTTCGCCACAACCGGCGACTAAGGGGAAGGCCCCCCGTTTTTCGATGACCCAGTTCACGCCGCCAACAGCAGTAATCAAGAACCCCAATCCCAAACTGGCCATGGATCCGACACTACTCGGGCCGCCGGACCTGAAGGTGGCGAACCCGAATTTGTCGAATTTCGGCGACCCGATGGCCACTACGGTGACGATGTCGAACGGACCGGGCGGTGGTGGCGGGATTGGCAGTGGCGAAGGTGGCGGCATCGGCAGCGGCAGTGGCGGCGGGCTTGGCCCTGGTGAAGGCGGAGGGACCGGTGGCGGAATGTTCCACGCTGGAGTAAACGGTGTGGGAATGCCGAGCTGCTTCTATATGCCCAATCCGCCGTACTCGGAAGAAGCGCGCAAGGCCAAGTATTCCGGCTTGGTGCTGGTGGAGGCCGTGGTGAATCTCGACGGGCATCTGTCTGGCCTGCGACTGATCAAGAGTCCGGGGCTGGGCTTGGACGAAAACACATTGAACACCCTGAAGACCTGGCGGTGCAAGGCCGCCACGGGCCCGTCCGGCAAGCCGGTTCCGACCATCGTAACGTTCGAAGTGAACTTCCGTTTGTACTGACCCTCAGAGCTTCCGCGATAGATCCAGAAGGCGTGCGGGTGTGCGGTCTAGGCGAATTGGACACGCCTTGTTACTTGTTGCTTCCCGTGGCGCGAAACGAATTGCTACGATGAGCCCCATGCAAGGTTCTTGGCGAATTGTTGTAGCTGTCGCGGCGCTGTGTTTATTGGCCACGCCCCTACCGGCCCAAACCTCCACCGGAGCAATCGATCTGTTTGCCCGGGTGACCCCTACCGCCGGCCGCCCTGAGCCGGTTCGACAATTTCCGTTTTACGTTTTGACCAGAAGCTATGCCGATATCGTGAAAGAAGTGGATGATCAGGAGCCGCTGCCAAGCCGGGAGCAATTCATCGAAAATCTGAAATGTTCTCCAGAATTGAAGACCTGGCTGAAGGCCCATGACCAGATCGATCTGACATCGCCGGATCTCGACCAGGTGCTGACCGTCGATGACATTATGAAGGTTCCGGAATTCTTCGCCGCCTACGAACGCTCCAACTCTGGCGGGGTGACCAAGGGCTTTCCTCTGCCGAAATATCGCGAGTCCGATAAAGAAGCGAATCCCGAAAGGTACAAAAAGCAGAAAGAGGAGTTTCTGACCACAACCAGAAAATTCCTGGAGACACATCCAGCGACGGTGCAAGGCATCGAGTTAGAACTGACCGGCGCAAATCCCAAGGTCGCCTGGGACAACCTGCATGCCGCACACAAAAGCAGAATTACTCAAATGGCCCCCGACACCGCGCAGCTGAAGTACCTGGCCGGCAAAGCGGAAACCGATCTGGATGGCCACGCGGAGATCAGCGGGCTGGCGCCCGGAAATTATTGGGTAAGCACGCTGGGTTTGGATGCGGCCTCCGGCGATCGCCGGCTGGTGTGGGATGTTCCGGTAACCGTGCGGCCGGGCCAGGCCACGCGCGTTGAGCTGAGTAATCTGAATGCCGTCGATACACGCAAGCTGGCCGCCGCGACCCCCTAACGGCCAAACCACAAACGTATAATCGCGCAGGAAAAAGAACTGAGCCTTGTTTGGCCGCGGTGTGCACAGGCGGCTGCGCTGCGTGGCGCATTGTCCCTGGATTAGGCCGCAAAACAAAGTTAAGTTATGCTGCCGGTCATGGGCACCCCGCTGCTGTGGGTCGGCTTCAACCTATTCGTGGTGCTTGCCCTGGTGTTGGATCTGGGCGTTTTCCACCGCAAGGCGCACAAACTGACAATTCGCGAAGCGGCGTTCTGGAGCGTGGTGTGGATCAGTTTGGCTCTGGGCTTCGGTTATTTTGTGTGGCACTGGTACGGCGGGCAGCGTGGGCTGGAGTACTTCACCGGATACATCATCGAAAAAGCCCTCAGTGTGGACAATCTGTTCGTGTTCCTGGTGATCTTTCGCGCCTTTCAGGTGGATCAGCAAGTGCAACATCGTGTGCTGGAGTGGGGCATTTTAGGGGCGTTGATCATGCGGGGAATGATGATCGCCGCGGGCGCCGCGTTGATCGCCCGTTTCCAGTGGATTCTGCCGGCCTTTGGCGTGTTTCTGGTGTATGCCGGCTTGCACATGCTGTGGACGCATGGCAAGCAAGTCCATTACGAACGCAATCCCATTTTTCGATTCGCCAGCACGCATTTGCGGGTCACCAAGCAATATCATGGGGAGCGTTTTTTTGTGCGTGAAGCGGGGCAGCGCCTGGCCACGCCGTTGTTGCTGGTATTACTGCTGATCGAGATTTCGGATGTCACCTTTGCGGTGGATTCCATCCCGGCGATATTTGGAATCACCCGCGATCCGTTCATCGTGTACACGTCCAACGTGTTTGCGATTCTGGGACTGCGAGCGCTGTACTTCCTGTTGGCGGACTTGCTGGATTATTTGCGCTACCTTGGGTACGGATTGGCGGCGGTGCTGATGTTCATCGGGATCAAAATGCTGGCGGAGCCGTGGTTACACATTTCGGTGCACGTTTCGCTGACAGTTGTGGCGGGTATTCTTCTACTTGCTACACTTTTTTCGTTGCTGGCGGGGCGCCGCAAGATCTCCGGAGCAGTCCGGGTATAGCTAGACGATTGAGGAGAATTTCCGTGCAGCCAGGTACGACCACGAACGGAGCATTGCAACGCGCGTTGGACGGTATGAGTTCCCATGATCCCGAGGTTCGGATGACCGCCGCAACCGAAATTCATCACATCGGCCGGGCGTTGGCCGACCATGCCGTGTTTCCCTGGTGGAGCGATGCAGAACTGTTTTCCTTGTTGGAAGGAAATAACCCGCGGGTGACCGTCGGGCTGGCGGTCAGGCCCGAGCGTTTCGAAAAAATCCGGGAAGCCTGCGGAACGCCGCGGCTTGCGGACGTGCCGCCCGATCAAGACGCGCGGGAGTTCGAGTTGCACCTGCCGGGCGGGCTCTCGATAGACGTGCTCACTTCGAAGGATCCGGAGGGCAGCGGGGCCATCGCCAAATACCTGCGAAAATTCGGGGAAGGCGTGCAGCAAGTGGAATTTCGCTGCAAAGACGTCGATCGTGCCACGCAGATTTTGCGACAGAGGCTCGGGGTGCAACCGGTGTACCCGGAAACGCGGCCCGGGGCTGATGGAACACGGGTTAACTTTTTTTTGCTGTCGGCGCCGGGCGCGGACAAAGTGTTGGTGGAGCTATACGAGCCGGCTCCGCGCCTGGATTAGACGCTCGCGGCTTGTGCCGCATCGGCGGGAGCTTCGGCGGCGCTCAGCATTTGCCAGGCGCGCAGCACTTCGCCAACGGTCCAAGCCTGGGCGATCGCGCCAACGGAAGTGAACGGCGGGTCGCCCGTGAAAATTTCGCCCAGCGTGCCAAGGCCTGCGCTCAGGATAGTGCGTCCCAAGGACTCAAGAAAGCTTTGTGCTACTCGCGGGTCCTGGTAGACGCGAAAGTGCGCCAGCGCGAACGGACCCAGCAACCAACCCCATACCGTGCCTTGATGATAAGCCGAATCGCGTTCGCGCGGCCCGCCGCCAAATTCGCCTTTATAACCGGGTTCGAATGGGCCCAGGCTGCGGAGACCGTGGGAGGTCAATAATTGCGAGGCGACGATGTCTACTACCGCTTTTTGTTGCGTGCTGGTGAGCGGGCTGACAGGTAAGGACACGGCGAAGATCTGGTTAGGGCGCAATAGGGAATCCTTGCCGCCCGAAGGCGTGTCGATCACGTCGTAGCAGCATTGGCGCTCGGCGTTCCAGAATTTCTGGAAGCTGTCCGTTGCTTCTTGCTTTAGCCGTTCATAGGCCTCGCTGGGCTGTCCCAGCAATTTCGCGACGGTAGCGGTGGTGTGCAGCGCGTTAATCCAAAGAGCATTGACTTCGACGGGCTTGCCGGTGCGCGGAGTGACCACCCAATCGCCGACCTTGGCATCCATCCAAGTCAACTGGACATCCGGAGTGCCGGCGTGCAGCAACGCGTCAGTGGGATCCACCCGGATGTCGTAGCGCGTCCCGCGCACATGAGCGTCGATGATGGCGACAAACACGGGATAAAGTTCGCTTAAGGTATCGCGATCGTGAGTTACCTCGAAATACTGGCGAATCGCTTCGAAAAGCCAGAGCGTAGCATCGACCGTGTTGTACCCTGGTGTTCCACCAGCATCAGGAAAGTCGTTGGGGAGCATGCCGCTGTCCACGTAGCGGGTCATGGACAGCAGAATGTCGCGGGCAATCTCCGGGCGGCCCATGGTGAGGGTCAGGCCGGGCAGAGCGATCATAGTGTCGCGGCCCCAGTCATTGAACCAGTGGTAGCCGGCGATAATGGTGTGACCGTTAGGGGCATGGGAGGAGACGCGCTTGGCAATGAACTGATCGGCGGCGAGCACCAGTTGCCACAGCCAACTGGGCTCCTGGTCCGCTGGGTGAGCGCAACTGCGCGCACGATGTGTTTGCCAGCTTTGGAAGAGTTGCAGTTCGTGATTGGATCGGGCGCTACGCGCTTCCTCGCCATCCAGCGCGGCGTCCTGTTCAGTACTCAAGACCAACGTAACAGGCTCGCCGGTATGCAGTGAGCAATGGAACTGCGCCACGTACAAACGGTCTTCGTGGTCATCCAAGCCCCGTTGCTGCTCGGCCGGAAGAAAGTAATTGCGGTACCATTCGTTGCGCGCCGTCCACGAACCCGACGCGCTCTTGAGATAAATGGGAACGGCGCCCTCGAACGCCACAACGCGCAAGCCGTTTTCGAGGACGTCCACACGCGCCGACCAGTCCGCACCCTGCGTGGTGTTATGAAAATCGCGGTAGTTGACCAAGACTTTGACGTCCAGGTCGATGTTCAACCCGCGAATCAGGGCAAACTGCACGTAGGTGGTATTTTCACCCTGCTTCATCCAAATGCGTTTTTCCAGCAGCGCATCTTCCAAGGCGTAGCGCCAAACGGGTGCGCAACCTTGCAGACAAAAACTCTCAAGTTGCAGATAGCCTTTTGGGGAAACGAAGCCACTGGTCCAGCGGTTGGTGCCCAGGGAGAAATTACTGCCGCGATAACGAACGATCTCGTCGAAGGCGTTGACTAAAACCGTGCGTTTGACGGGAGGTTCGAGAGCAGCGACAAGCAAACCGTGATACCTGCGCGTGGTGGTACCGGCAATGGTGCCACTCGCGTATCCACCCAGCCCATTCGTAACCAGCCACTCCCGGGACTCCGCAATTTCCAACTCGCCGCAGACCTCTCTGGCAAACTGCACTTCCACCTGCAGGCACATGTTATTCTCCGCTCTGCTCCAACAGCTTGGCGACTAATCCGGTCCAACCGGTTTGATGACTGGCCCCAAGGCCGGCCCCGTTATCGCCATTAAAGTACTCGTAGAAGAGAATCAGGTCACGCCAGTATGGATCCTTGTTAAATAAATCATTATTGCCGGTAAAAGGACGGCAGCCGTTTGTATCGCGCAAGAACAGACGGGTCAGGCGGCGAGAAATCTCCGAGGCGACCTGCCAGAGGTCGACGTCGTTGTTCGAATAGGTGGGGAAGGGCACTTTGAAATCCTGGCCATAGTAGTGATGGAACTTCTGTAACGACTCAATCAACAGATAATTCAACGGAAACCATACCGGGCCACGCCAATTGGAATTCCCGCCAAAGAGTCCGGCGGTCGACTCAGCCGGCTCATAATCGACCCGGCTGATGTGGCCGTTGACCTGCACTTCATAAGGATGGTCCAAGTGATAGCGGGAGAGGGCGCGGATGCCGTGTGGAGAGAGAAACTCCTGTTCGTCGAGCATGCGCCTAAGAACGCGCTTGAGCTGTTTGCGATTGGCCAGTGACAGCAGCCGGCGGACTCCGCGCGCCGAACGTTGAGTCATCTCGATGTGTTCGGGAACATCCTCGTGATTATCGATGAACCACTGCATGCGCCGCTTGAAGCCCGCCAAACGGTCGATCACTTCGGGCTCCAGTGTTTCGACCGCGAATAAGGGTATCAGGCCGACCATGGAACGAATTCTGATGAAATGTTCGTCGCCATTCGGCAAATGCAGCAGGTCGTAGTAAAAGCCATCCGCTTCGTCCCACAAAGACCGGCCGTCGGTGCCGATATCGTTCATGGCGTGGGCGATGTGAACAAAATGCTCGAAGAATTTGCTGGCCACGTCCTCGTAGGCCATGTCGTCTTTGGCCAATTCCAGGGCGATGGCCATCATATTCAGGCAATACATACCCATCCAACTGGTGCCATCGGACTGCTCCAAGTGTCCGCCGGTGGGAAGGGGCTGAGAGCGGTCAAACACTCCGATGTTGTCGAGACCAAGAAATCCCCCTTGGAAAATGTTGTGGCCGTCAGGGTCCTTGCGATTGACCCACCAAGTGAAATTCAGCAGCAATTTGTGGAATACCTTCTCGAGGAATTCGCGATCGGCCACACCGCGCAAACGGCGTTCAATTTTGTAGACGCGCCAAGCCGCCCAAGCATGTACCGGGGGGTTCACGTCGCCGAAGGCCCACTCGTAGGCAGGCAGTTGTCCGTTGGGGTGCATGTACCATTCGCGAAGAAGCAAGATGAGTTGTTCCTTGGCGTAGTCAGTGTCCACAATAGCCAGCGGAATGCAATGAAAGGCCAGATCCCATGCGGCGAACCAAGGGTATTCCCACTTGTCTGGCATGGACAGCACGTCATCGTTGTAAAGATGAGTCCAATCCTTGTTTCGGCCCTTCCAACGTTGTGCCGGAGGGGTGGGCCCGGCAGGATCGCCGGTGAGCCAGGTTTCGACGTCGTAATGGTAGAACTGCTTGGACCACAACATGCCCGAATAGGCCTGCCGCACCACCATGCGAGCATCTTCCGAGAGAGTGCGCGGGATTCGCGAGTCATAAAACTCGTCGGCCTCATTCATGCGTTGGGTGAATATGGCGTCGAAGGCGGCTTCGAAGTCCCCCGGCGCAAGAGCCGCCAGCGTTGTGGTGCGCTGGCCGGGAGCCGCATTGCTTCCGGGCCAGGGCAACTCCGGGTCTAGGCTGCCCTGCGGATCCAGATCGGTCAGCCTGAGTCTGAGGGTGGCCGATTGGCCTGGGGCGAGATGAAACGCGGAATGCGCGGCTACCTTTGTGCCGTTCAACGCAGGATTCACGGCCTGCTTGTTGCCGTGGATAACGTATTCGTGGAAGGCGTCCTTAACATAAGGGACACGCTCACGGTAATTGAATAGTTTGACGTAGTTGGTTTCATTTTCGGTAAACAGCAATTCCGGGCGGCCTGCCGACAGCAGCCAGCGCTTTCCGTACAGCCAGTGTTCCACTTCCACGCAAACGCCTCGGGGAGTATCGGCAGCGCGGCGCAAGGTCGGTCGCCTCAAGTCCTTCCCCCAAGACCAGGTGTTGCGGAACCACAGTGTCGGCAGGATATGCAGATTGGCGGGTTCGGGGCCGCGATTATGCGCGGTAATCCGAATCAGGATGTCTTCCCAATCGCTCTTGGCGTATTCGATGAAAACGTCGAAATAGCGGTTCTCGTGGAATACACCGGTATCGAGCAACTCGAATTCGGGCTCGCTGCGACCGCGCTTGTGGTTTTCCTCCAGCAGTTGCTGATATGGAAATTCCGCCTGAGGGTACTTGTATAGCATGCGCATGTAACTGTGCGTAGGCGTCGAGTCTAAGTAGAAATACTGCTCCTTAACGTCCTCGCCGTGATTGCCCTGGTTGCCGGTCAGACCGAAGAGGCGCTCCTTCAAAATAGGATCGCGCTCATTCCACAGGGCTAAGGCGAAACAGATCATCTGATGGCGATCGCTGATTCCACCGAGGCCATCTTCTCCCCAACGGTAGGTTCTGCCGTGTGCGTGTTCGAACGGGAAAAATTCCCACGCGCTTCCATCCGCGCTGTAGTCCTCGCGGACGGTGCCCCATTGCCGTTCCGAGAGGTAAGGTCCCCAACGTTTCCAATGTTTCTTGCGCAGCCGGGATTCCTCAAGTCGTACGTCTTCTGCAGTCAGCATTCTGGCCATAAGGGGGCCTTTCTAGGCGAAGCGGCATACATATTCGCATCAATCGGGAGTTGAGAACCAGCGGGAAGCGGTGAGCGGGTTCAGGAATTTACGAGGGGTTCATGGAACTGCACTGCCCGGAGTAATGCGCCAGAGATCAAGGACTTACGATTTCGCTGGGGAGAGCCGGGAAGCCCGTGGGAACACTCCTAGGCTTCTCATTACTCTGTTTATCATTTTGTTATCAATGACAGGAAAGGCACTTTGCCGCAGATCGCTGATTCAAGTATTGTTACCGACTGTACAGAGGCATCTTGGGATTCCGACGACCAAGGTCGGGTGTGTACCTCGCCCACTGATGCATTTTGCCGCCCTTCGAGTCAAGGTAATAGTCGAGCAAGCCTTGCCTCTGCATACGTTTTGGTGTGTTCTCACGCTGAGGAGGCGTCATGAATAGCAATTCTGGTCGGTCCGCCCTGGGAGTGCTCTCGCTGCTGTGTATTTTTCTATTAGCTGCTTGCGGGAGCAGTACGCCAGTTCTGCGGTACATCACCATCAGTCCCGCAGGTAGCACCATCGCCACAGGCACGTCTATTCAGTACACCGCGACTGGGTATTACAGCAATGGAGCAATCACACAGGGGATCACCGTTTCCTGGAGTTCATCTACGTCCACGGTGGCAACGATTAACGGCAGCTCGGGAGTCGCCACCGGCGTGGCCCCAGGAACCACCACGATCACCGCGACCGCACTGGGCATTACTTCCACGACCACCACACTAACGGTGGCCGGCTTGACCTCTATCGCGGTGACCCCAACTACGCAAACCATTTCGGTGACTGCCACGCAGCAGTATGACGCGGTGGCAACCTACACGACTTCTGGAGGCACGACCGGTACCGAGGATGTCACCGCGCAGGTGACCTGGAACTCCAGCAACACCTCCGTAGCAACGTTCAGCACCACCACGCCCGGCTTGGCGACTGGTGTTGCTGCCGGAACTACGTCTGTGACCGCCACGCTGGGGACAGTAACGAGTAATACCGCGACTCTTACGGTGACGGCTGCTGTGTCGCTGGTTGTCGGTCCCAGCACGCCGCCGACGATCGCCGTCGGAAACACCACGGCGCTGACGGTGCAAGAGCAGTGGGCGGACATGTCGCTGCACCCGCCGTCCGGCACGGTGACGTGGAGTTCGAGTGCGACTAACCAAGCCAACGTGGTGGGAACCGGCACGGGCACCGCACAGGTGGCGGGCTTCGCGGCAGGCGCACCAACGATCACCGCCACGGAAGGGACCCTCACCGGCACAATAACCGTAACCGTGGTGACCGGCTCAACGCACTATGCCTATATCACCGGCGTGAACGACAACACCATCTACTCGTATACGGTAACTGCAGCCACGGCTCCTTATCTGGCCAGCTTGGCTACCACCACGCAAACCTCGGCAACGCAGACTTTCCTCAATCCGGATGGCCAGTATCTGTACGAACTCGATCAAACTGCCGCAGGAGTCACGCACATTTCGGTCTACAGCGTTACACCCGCGACGGGCGCCATCGCGCTGGCCACTGGCGTGACCCAGGCGCAAACTGCCGGAGCCGGCGGGTCCAACTGGGGCACGGTTGATCCGTATGGGCGCTTTGTGTATGTAAGCGACGACGGGTCGGGTACCGCAACCCCCACCGCTGGAGGGATCTGGGGATTCACGGTCAATCAGTCCACCGGGGCGCTCACGCCCATAACCGCGGTAACTGGCTATACGACTAACGTAAACAGTCCAGAATCGATGGTCATCGACCACACCGGTTCTTTCCTCTATGCCATCAATTACGGCACAGGCACCACCGCCGGCACGATCAGCGCGTATTCGATCGACCCCAGCACGGGCAATTTGACTCCGCTTTCTACCGCAACTTATCCCACTGGAGTCGGGCCACTGTATTCGACGATTGATCCGACCGGCACATACTTGTACGTACCGAATAGCCTAGACAACACGGTGACAGGCTATTCGATTGGAGCCAGCGGTGCCCTGACATCGCTAGGCAGCGCGAGGGCAGTTACTGGTGCGACGTCGGTCGAAAATGTTGCGGTATCTCCGAACGGCAACTACCTCTATGTTCTGGATTTCGGAACAGCAACCAACGGCCAAGTTTTCGGCTTCACTCTTGCTGCGGGCGTGCCGAGCACGACGCTTATCAGTGGCACGCCAATTCCAACGGGTCAGTCTCCTGCAGGCATGGCTATCGATCCTACGGGAGCGCTGCTGGCCGTGGACAACGCGGGCAATCTCACCAGCGCCAGCACCATTTCCTTGTTCACCATTGGATCCAGTGGCGGGTTGACCTCGCAGACAGCCGCCGCCAGTGGAATCAACCCGAGGTTTATCGTGTTTTACGACGCACCCTGAGGAACCCAACAACTAAACAGTTCCTGTTGGCTCGGCATTTCTAGAGTCAGCAGAACCCAAAACAAGAGGAGGGTGGCAGACGCCACCCTCTTTCTTTTTGTTGGCAACCGATCTTCGAATGGGTAATTTCGGTCGCGATTTTCACGGAAAACCAGCGCGCAGATGGTCCATCATTCTCCGTAGGGCACCCAGATATTCTTGACCTGGTAGGCATGCTCTAAATACCACGGTCCTTCGCCCTGCGGCACATCAAAGAAATCGATTTCGCGGCCTTCATTGGTCCAGACTTGTTTCAAATTGCCGATAGAGAGCGCTTTTGCGGTGGCGCAAGCTTCGTTATCGCCATGACACCAAATCGCGTCTAGATCATCATGCTCGGCCAGGACCTTCAGCAATTCGCTTACACGCCCGGTCACCAGGTTCACCACGCCACCAGGTAAGTCGCTGGTTTCCAAAACCTGGTAGATATCGCCGGCGATCAAGGGATAGCGCTCCGAGGGCACTGCGACCACGGCATTTCCCGCCGCAATCAACGGAAGCACCAGCGAGAAAAATCCCAGTAACGGAGTCTCTTTGGGACAAATGACACCCGCCGTGCCCACAGGCTCGTTCATGGCAATGGAAATATTGCGGAAAGGCGGATTGTGCACGGCGCCGTCGAACTTGTCGGCCCACGCGGCGTAGGAAAACAGCCTCTCGATACTGAGCTTCACTTCCCGCGTGGCTTGGTTCTTGCCGACGGCAGCCGCGAGCCGGCCGGCAATCTCACCGGCGCGTTGCGACAGATTCTCGGCAATATAAAACAGCACTTGAGCGCGATTGTGCGCGGTGGTTTTTGCCCAGGATTCCGCAGCACGCGCAGCCTGCACCGCGTTGCGAATGTCCTTGCGATTGCCCAGCGGTGACTCGCCCAAAAGCTTGCCATTTTTTGCGCGGACCTCGATGCTATAACCCGAGTCCGGCCGAGTCTGCTTGCCGCCGATGTACAGCTTCACGGTGCGATCGACGGTGGGATTGGCGACTTCCAACTGATCTCTGAGTTTGGCTGCGCCCCCGTTGCGCAGAGCCGGCGCCTTGCGGAACCAACTTGGTTCCAGGTACTCGCGCAAGCCTTCACGTCCACCTTCGCGTCCGTACCCACTTTCGCGGTAGCCACCGAACCCGCAGGCCGGGTCGAACAGATTTGTGCTATTCACCCAAACCACGCCGGCCTTGATTTGCGCCGCAGTCTGCAGGGCCACGTTCACGCTTTCGCTCCATACAGAGGCCGCGAGACCGTACACGGTGTTGTTTGCCAACTCCACGGCTTCTTTTGGCGTTCGAAAGGTCATGGCTGCCAGCACTGGTCCAAAAATTTCCTGCTGCGCCACGATCGATGCGGGATGCACATTGCTCAAGAGGGTGGGCTTGTAATACAAGCCGCGGGCCGGCATCATCACCTCGGGTTGCCAACAGGTTGCGCCTTCCGCTACGCCCTGCTTGACCAGACGGTCGATCCTCTCCCATTGCACTCGCGCCACAATTGCGCCAATGTCGATGGCTTTGTCTAGGGGCGGACCGACACGCAGTGCGCTCATGCGCGTCTGCAGCTTTTTTGTGAGCTTTTCCGCGACGCTTTCCTGCACCAATAACCGCGACCCGGCGCAACAGACTTGGCCCTGATTGAACCAGATTCCATCCACCAAGCCTTCTACCGCGCTGTCCAAGTCCGCGTCTTCGAACACCACGAAAGGAGACTTTCCGCCCAGCTCCAAAGACAATTTCTTGTGGGACGCCGCGGTGGCCTTGCGAATCGCTCGGCCCACTTCGGTGGATCCAGTGAAGGCAATCTTATCGACGTCAGGGTGCTTGACTAACGCTTCGCCGGTGGAACCGTCGCCGGTGACGATATTCACAACGCCCTTGGGCAAGTCCACCTCATTACAGATTTCCGCGAAGGCCAGCGCCGTTAACGGAGTGTATTCCGCCGGCTTCAGCACTACGGTATTGCCGGTGGCCAAAGCCGGCGCGATCTTCCAGGCCAGCATCAGCAAGGGGAAATTCCAGGGGATGATCTGACCCACAACGCCGCAAGCCTGGGAGTTCGGGAACTCCTGCTGGAGTAACTGGGCCCAGCCGGCGTGATAGTAAAAATGCCTGGCGACCAGCGGGATGTCGATGTCCCGGCTCTCGCGTATGGGTTTGCCGTTGTCGATGGTCTCTATAACCGCCAGCCGGCGGGAATGCTTTTGCACTTGCCGAGCCAAGGCGTAGAGAAATTTGGCGCGCTGGTGACCGGTCAGCGCCTGCCAACCCGGCAACGCCGCGCGCGCCGCTTTTACTGCCGCGTTGATGTCCGCAGCGCTTCCTTGCGCGACCTCGGAGATTTTTTCGCCGGTCGAGGGATCGACAGTGTCAAAGTACTTGCCCTCCGCCGGAGCCTTCCAAGTCCCGGCGATAAAATGTCCGAACTTGCGCTCGTGCCGGTCAAGCCAGTTCAACGATTCCTTGGGGTCCTCCGGCGCGGGCCCATATTCCATGGCGCGGAATTTCTCAACGACGCTCATCTGCTCTCCGCAAGTTAAGCACTGATCCACTTCCCAGCCATTCTCGCACTCTTAAGCGATAAGGTTCGCGTATTTTTGCACCGGCCTGTTGTTCCCGCACGCAATCATTACCGGTTGGCACTAACCCGCGTTCGCGGCCTCCGCGTTTTTTTGCTTCATCCTCTCGCGCCACATCTCCAGCCGCTTCAACATGAACTTCAGTCTCTCGCGGCCCCACTTGGTGCGCATAATCACCTTCTCGATGTCTTCCAGCGCTTCCGGTTCTCCCAATTTCTCGCGCAATTCCCCAAGGAACGGATACACCTTTGCAAACATGACGAACATCTCGCCGCTGAAGGCCGGCTTCAGAAACAACTCTTCGCTGAGCGCGCCTTCCAGCACGAAGGACGTGGCAATTCCCCAATAGCCGCCCACCTGCCGGAGCCAGTTGTTCTCCTGGGTGCCGGTGGCATACGCCACCTTCAAGAAGTCGTCCGCATTGTTGGGCCAAAACTCGGTCATCCACCAGTTCCGGGCTTTCCGCATCTCGGCCTCACGGCGCAAATCGTAGAGTTGCAATATCAATTGCGCGTCTCGCGCACTGGCTCCTTTGGCCATTTTTAGTCCTCCTCACATTCGCTGAATTTGTTGCGGTTGCAATCTCAGGCGATCGGGTGGCGATACTCAGCCGAGTATCTTCCCGTAGCATGAAATTCCAATTGCCGCTCAATATCACCCAACATGCTGCTGGCACCCAAACGAAAGAGCTTTGGCTGCAGCCAGGAGTTACCCAGTTCTTCCTTCATCAGGCTCAACCATTCCAGCGACTGCTTCGCGGTTCGAATGCCGCCAGCGGGTTTGAAGCCCACCGCCATTCCTGTTTCCTCGGCGTATTCGCGGATCGCGCGAGTCATCACCAAACTCACCGGGAGCGTCGCGTTCACCGTTTCTTTGCCGGTGGAAGTCTTAATAAAATCGGCCCCTGCCATCATGGCAACCAGGCTGGCTCGGGCGACGTTACGCAGGGTGGTCAGATCGCCGGTTCCAAGGATGACCTTCAAATGCGCCGGACCGCAGGCGTCCTTGAAGGCCACAATGTCGTCATACAGGCGCTGCCATTGCGCGCCAAAAACATGGGCTCGAGTGATCACCACGTCGATCTCCTGAGCGCCCGCTTCGACGGATCGCCGAATCTCCGCCAGGCGTTCGTCGAAAGGATTCAGCCCCGCCGGAAACCCGGTAGAAACAGCCGCGACCGGAATTGTGGTTCCCTGCAGAGCCTTGCGCGCCGTTTCCACGAACAAGTGGTACACGCAAACCGCGCCGACTTGAATTTGCAATTCTTCGATCCCGAGTTTCTGAACAATTTCCTGCTGAATCGGCTGCCTCGCTTTGGCGCAAAGCCGTCTCACCCGCTCATCGGTGTCGTCGCCAGACAGCGTGGTAAGGTCCATGCAGGTGATGGCTCGCAGCAACCAGGCAATTTGCCAATCCTTCTTTACCGTCCTGCGGGTAACCAAGGTGGCGGCGCGCCGCTCCACGGCGCTGGTGTTGACCCGCACGTTTTCCACCCAGTCGAGATTCAGCGATGTGCCGCGATTGCCACCCAGCAGCTGTCCGGCGAGCACTGCGATGGCCTCTGCTGGTGCAGGCACCTGAGCATCCACGATGGGATTGCCGTGACGATCGGTGATCTCCAAACGTGGTTTGTCTTCTCGACTCATGGGTTCCTACTCCTGTTGTGCAACTGGATCACGTTTTGACTGTAGGTGAAGCGAAGCATCTGTTTGCGCCGTTACGCGTTTAGCAGGGCTTTCGTAGTACCTCAACAGCTGAACAGAGCAAGAGCATACCACCCTGTTCCCCCACATCGCGAGCAAACCGGTTTCGCGCGACACTGTTATCTTTAGCGGGCCGCGACTTCGTGCCGCGGCTCCAGTAGCGCATAGCCCGCGGTTTTGCGAAGCGCCTCGCGCTGTCTTCGAGACGCAAAAAGCGTGCGACCTTTCATTCCTATCTTCAGCAACAGGGGCAATCGCGGAGGACGCTTGAGCCGTTTCCCTTCGTCCGTGAAATAGCGAATCTCTTTGAGGATCCAACCATGTTCACGGAAAAAGCTGAACCAGTCTGCAGGCTTGAACTTAAATGGCGCATCCTGGGTCTTCTGTCCAATCGCGCTACGTTCGCGGAATTTGAGGGCCTCGGGCGAAAGATATTCCACAATCCAATAGCCAGCGTGCCGTAACGCCATTAACTCGTCGGCCAGGACGCCGACCACGTCCACCGGCAAATACGGAATTACACCCTCGGTCAGAATCAGCAGCTTTTTGGCTCGCGAGTCAATGTCGGCAAGCAAACGCCGCCGCGCGGAGTCGTCCGCCAAGTCCACGGCCACACGCTCCAGTTGGCATCGCGGGCTCTCGCCGGCAAGCCGGGACTGTTTGTACTCAATCATTCCCGGATAATCAGCCTCCACCCAAAGCAACGATTCGGGCAATTCCATACGATAGGGGCGGGCATCCAATCCGGTGCCGAGATTCAAAACCGTGTCGATTCCTTGCGCCACCGCTGTTCGAATGTATTGGTCGATCATGCAAGTGCGAAGGGCCACCACCCATTCGGTGAGGAACCGCATCGGCATGGTTTGCGCGATTTTTTTACCCTGTTCGCCGGCAAGTAGTCCGGCCAGTGGATCGCGGAAGAGCGCATCGGCACGCTGGGTTTCGACAGCGCGATAATGGGCGATCCAAAACGCGGTGTCGGAAACGTTTTCAATCAGGCTGTTGCCCATGCTCCCTCCAACACAATTTTCCCATGTTGCGCGGGCATTGTGCAGCCTGAGGAATGGGGGCAGTTCGCCAGACAGGCCGGATCGCGACCGCACATCCGATCAACACTAAAAAGATTACCGCGCCCCAAGGACGCGAGAAAAACGCCCAGCCTGCACATTAATTGCTACGGACGCTGACCGGGCTTTATTTCACGACCTTCAATTTTTCGCAGATTACTTGGTGGATCCGTTGTTTGCGCCGGGTGTGGGTCGCGACAATAATTCCACATACTCCCTGTAGAACCTGGCTTTGTCCAGATCGTCCTGCACATTCGCGAGAATTTCCCCCAATCCGGGCTGCCTTCCTTCACTCCAGACCAGGGTGTTGCCATATCCGGCGCCGTGATCGGTGTCTACGTCCATGTACAGTTTTTTCCATTTTGTAATGATGGTGGGGTCCAACCAGGCCACGGCGGCCAACTCGTCCCACAAGAAATTGGCGTGAGCATACTTGGCCACATATTGCGCGGCCGGTGCCGGGCTCTTACGAATCTCGTCGATCAGGTCTTTTTCCATGCGGGTCTTGACGGAAATGTCCACGGTAGTCACGACAACTCGCGGCCAGTGGGCGTGCAGCACCGCATGGGAAGCTTCAGGATCCATCCAGAAGTTGAATTCGTGGGAAGGCGAGAGCGCAAACTCCGGATCATCGGTGTGTGGATTGATGCTGCCTCCCATGACAATGAGTCCCTTGCACAGTTCGGGAAATTGTGGGTCAAGCGCGATGGCCATAGCCAGATCGGTCATGGGGCCAGCCGCATAGATGGTCACGTCATGCGGGTATTGGCGAACCATGCGCACCAGAAAATTCGCGGCATTTTCCGTGGACGCCTTGATACTCGGGGTACCTTCCGGCATGGGCGGCACCTCGTAGGGACCGTGAACTCTGGCTCCCGGCGGCGCGAAATTCCAGGCGCCCTGATACACCAATTTTCCGTGCAGCGTCTCCCACCGCTGGATGTACTCCTTGCTGCTTACCAGAGGAAACACAGCGCCCGGGACGACCGGAATGTCGGGCCGGCCGATGATTTCCATCAAGCGCAAGGTGTGCTGCACTTCTTCATCGCGCCATTCGTCGCCGGTGAGCACGGTAATTCCCAACACGTTGGTATCCGGGGAATTGATCAGCGCCAGAATGGATTGCATGTCCGTGCCGCCGGGACCTGCGGCGTCCTGATCGATGATGACTTTGCGTTTCCCTTGCGCGTGCGCGGCTGTCGTAACGGCCGAAAACAATGCCGCGAACATGCACACCCGGTAGAACCATTTCATACGGATTTTCCTTTCTCTTGCTTTGGTTCGCTCAAACTCTAGTACATGATCGTGCGCGTCAAGTGATGCGGCCACGTGGTGGTGTGGAAATGCGTCCAGAATCGCGCGTCGATTTGCGGAATGATCACCTGGGCGTCCGCGGGACGAAGCTTGTTGATCTGTTCGGTGAGTAGCGCGGTGGCGTAGATGCAATGCGCGCGAATTTCGATCTCCCAACGAAAATCCCGGGGAATAAGCTGGTGCGAATTGATGGTGTTTTCCAGCCGCTCCGAGTAACTGGTGATGCCGTGAAGCCGCAGCGCCGCCGGAACGATATAGTCGGCGAACGCGGTCATTTTTTGCGGATCGTCGAGCCGGAACTTTCCCTGACTGTGCAAACTGGAATACAGCATCCAAACGCCGAGCTGCGCCAATTTGTAGAACTTGATTTCGTGCCCATCCAGCATGCTTACGTCGTTAAAACGGGGGAATTCGGTGACCAGCCGGTCAATCAGGCCATTGCCGTTGTCGTACAGCTTGGGCGAGCAGGAATGCACGAAATTATGGTAGCGCCCGCTGTATTTCTGCTGCAGCACGCGGCCCACTTGGTGCAACACTTCCAGCTTTTCATCGAGCATGGGGATTTCGATGTTGCCCTCGAAAACCTTGCTCAGTTCCGGACGGGTGACACGAGCAAGGTACTGCCCGTCGAGAAAAGGCACGCCATTGTCGACGGCGCGCTTGATGCAGGCGAACTCCGCATCGGAGTCGGACCAGTGCTGCCCGCCGTAGTCCACTTGAAATTTCACGTGGCTGGTGAAGTCGGTGAACGCGGTATCGATGGTATTGGCCACCATGATGAAATCGATGGCGTCATCGGCACTGCCCCGGCCGACTCCGAAGGGCAGAACGAACTCCGGCATGGGCAACTCTTCATAGGCCATCCATGAAGCGACTTCCACAATTTTGTCGTAATGGGTCTGGACATCGCGAGAGGATTCAATGGCGTAGCGGATGCTATCAAGCACCGGACTGCCAATCGGTTTTGGCCAATGCAGTGTGGTTTGTGTCAAGAAACAGGCCCCCTAAAACGAAATTCGCCAAGTCACGACATACGCGCCAGAATGATCAGAACCAAACCGGCAACGAAGCAGCCGAACATCGCGGCGAGCGAGCGCCAGGTTCCCGCTGGAGCGGCGCGAAACTCTTTCCAGATGAACACACCCCACAGCGCGGCAACCATGGTGGCGCCTTGCCCCAATCCGTATGAAATCGCAAACCCAGCCCGTCCGGAGGCAATGATGTTGAACGACATGCCCACGCCCCAAATCATTCCGCCCAGGATGCCGGTTAGGTGCGTGCCCGGGCTGCCCCGGAAATAGTCGGCGTAGGTTACCGGCGTTCCCACAAACGGCTTTCTCATGATGAAGGTGTTGATGATGAAGTTGCTGAGGAAAATTCCCACCGCGAACACGAACACGGCGGCATAGGGACCGGCCTTGCCCGGCAACGGGTGGGTGAAATCCGGGTACATGGACGCCGCCACAAAACGATAGAAAAAGCCCATCAGCACGCCGCAGGCAACCGACAAGACCAGTCCTTTGGTGCTGACCCCGGCTGCGGATCCCGGAAGTTTGCGGTAGGCCACGGCGTCCAGAATGATCGCCAGCACCACCAGCAGCACGCCGGTGAAGAGCAAGGCGGCATTGCCGATGGGATCGGCGATGTAGTTCAGCACCACACCCAGTACCAGGGCGATGCCGATACCTACCGGAAATGCTACGGACATGCCGGCAATGTCGATGGCCGCTACCAGCAGGATATTCGCTAGATTAAAAATAGCCCCGCCGAGCAGCGCCGATCCCAAGCTGGCATTGGACATTTGGTGCAGATCCTCGATAAACGGCCGACCGGCAGTGCCGTGATTTCCCAAAGTGTAAGCGAGGATCAGGGTGAGCAGCAAAACACCGATGGTGTAATCCCAATAAAACAGTTCAAAGCGCCAACCTTTCTTGGCCAGCTTCTGGGTGTTGGCCCACGAACCCCAACACAACATGGTGATCACGCAGAACACCACGGCCCACGGGTAACTCTGCAGAACGAACATTTTTGCTCCTTAGCATGCTTCCTCACTACCCGATCAACTTGCGGAACAGCTTTGAACGGCCATTTCAGACGAATCCGCAACTTCAGAGCGCCCAACAGGAATGGGCGGAAAACGCCGATTACGGCTTTCCGCCACGGCGGGCCCATTCCGCTTCGAATTCGGCGCGTTTTGGAAATGATTTTTGTGTGCCAACGCGCATGGTCGAAAGTCCGGCGTAGAGATTGGCGCGCAACAGCGCTTCCTTCTCGGGCAGACCTTCGGCCAAAAACACGGAAAAGCTCCCAATGAAGGCATCGCCGGCCCCGGTGGTGTCTTTGGGAGTTACGGCGAAGGGGGGAATCAATTCAGCGCAACCGTCGCCGGCAAGCAAAGCGCCTCGAGCGCCAAGCGTGAGAATCACCTTCTGAAAGCCTTTCTGTAACAAGCAAGCGGCACAGATTTTGGCCTCGTCCAAAGAATGTACCGGCAGGCCAGTAATCCCTTCGGCCTCGGTTTCGTTGGGAACGAAATAATCCGCCGCGATCAATTCGCTGATATGTACCGGCAGGGCAGGCGCCGGGTTCACAATGCAGCGAACATTGTTTTTGCGCGCGAACTGTACGGTGTAGTAGACGGTTTCCAGGGGAATTTCGAACTGCAAGATGATTACATCGACGTCACGCAAGGCGCCGGCCGCCTCAGCAACATCGGCGGGCTTCAAGGTGTCGTTGGCGCCCTTGACCACAATGATGCGATTTTGCCCGTTGGGCTCGACGAAGATCGGCGCAACACCGCTGGAAACCCCATCCACAATGCGCACGTGGGTAGCGTCAATGCCCATGGACGTGAAGTTCTTTACGGTCGCTTCGCCGAAGAGATCGTTGCCCACTTTAGCGACCATAAGCACGTCGGCGCCACAATAACGCGCCGCGACCGCCTGATTGGCACCCTTGCCCCCGAATCCAAGATCGAAGCTCTTGCCAAAAATTGTTTCTCCCGGTCTGGGAAACGAATCGCTGAAGGTAGTCAAATCGGTGTTGGCACTGCCGACCACGGCAATCCGGGGTGACTTGGACATACCTGCTCCTGTGTAAGTGCTAAGTCGCGAAAATATACCAGCGCGAAAGAATCAGCAAGAGTGACCATGACGGCAACAGGAATGCAAAGGACAGCGCGGGGTTCGTTGACGGTAGTTTCCGTGAAATGTTAGTCTCGCCCTTCACTCCCAAGGGCATGCGCGCCGTCGACCTCATCCGAAAAAAACGCGATTCCGGGGAACATACCCGCGAAGAGATTGCCTACTTGGTGGCCGGCTACACCAAAGGGGAGATTCCCGATTATCAGATGGCGGCGTGGCTGATGGCCGCGTGGATTCGCGGGCTAACGCGTGCGGAAACCATCGCGCTTACGGAAATGATGTTGTACAGCGGGGAGATCGTCGATCACTTCGATGTTCCGGTGCAGAAAGTAGACAAACATTCCACCGGTGGAGTGGGGGACAAAACCTCGTTGATTCTGGCGCCCATTGTCGCGGCAGGCGGCCTGGCGGTTCCGATGATCAGCGGGCGGGGACTGGGCCATACTGGCGGCACGCTCGACAAGCTGGAGGCCATTCCCGGATTCAACACCGCGCTTTCGCTGGCGGAATTCCGGCGGGTGCTAAAGGAGTGTGGACTGGCGCTGATTGGCCAGACCGCCGAGATTGCGCCCGCGGACAAGAAAATCTATGCGTTGCGCGATGCTACGTCCACGGTGGAGAGCGTCAGCCTGATCTGCGCTTCGATCATGAGCAAGAAACTGGCCGAGGGCATTGACGCTCTGGTGCTGGATGTAAAGACCGGCTCGGGCGCGTTCATGGCCGATGCCGAAGACGCGGTGCGGCTGGCGGAAATCATGGTGGATACGGCGCGGCGCATGGGCAAGAAATGTGTGGCCCTGTTGACCGGCATGGATCAGCCGCTCGGTCGCATGGCCGGGCACTCCAACGAAGTGATCGAGGCGATCGACATATTGAAGGGGAAGGGACCGGGAGACTTGCGGGAACTCAGCGTGGAACTTTCCGCCTGGATGTTTTATCTGGGGGAACGCACAACTTCGGTGGTGGAAGGCCGGAACCTTGCGGAGCAGATGATCGTGTCGGGGAAAGCGCTGGACCGCTTGCGCCAGTGCATCCGGCTGCAAGGCGGAGATGCCGGTGTCATCGAGAATCCTTCGTTAATGCCCGGCGCGAAGTACCGCAGCGATGTGTTCAGCGCGAAATCCGGATATATCTGCGGCACTCATTGCCGGGATTTTGGAGTGGCTTTGGCCATTCTGGAAGGCGGGCGCAATACCAAGGAAGATCGCATCGATCACGGGGTCGGGCTGGAATTCCACAAACGCATCGGTGATCGCGTAACGTCAGGCGAAAAGCTGGTTACAATTCAATACAATTCCGGTGCCAGGTTGGCGGAAGCCAAAAAATTGATCGAGGACAGTTTTGTTTTTGGAGATGAGGCGCCGCTGATGCCCCCGCTGATTCGCCAGGTTATTGGCGGATGACGCCAGGTTGTTCGGATCGCCGGGGCAAAACATAAGGAGACGGAATGAGCAGATTTACGGGTTTGCTCGGTATGGCCGTGTTGGTGGGGCTCGCCTATGTTTTTTCCACTGCTCGCAGGTCCATCAAGCTAAAAACGGTTCTGTGGGGCTTGGGGCTGCAGTTTGCTTTTGGGGTGTTTGTATTGAACGTGACATTGGGGCGGGAAATGTTCGCATTTTTGGGCGACGCGGTAAATAAGCTGCTGTCCTTCGCGTTTGTGGGCTCGGAATTTGTTTTCGGCAATCTGGGTGTGCAGCATTCGTCGCTGGGGTTCATTTTCGCGTTTCAAGTATTGCCCACGATCATCTTTATCGCCGCAGTTTTTGCGTTCCTGTATCACATTGGAGTGATGCAACTGTTTATCCGGGCTTTCGCTTGGGTAATGACCCGAGTCATGGGCGCCAGCGGCGCCGAGTCGCTGGATATTGCCGCAAGCATTTTCATGGGGCAGACCGAAGCGCCGCTGACTATCCGGCCGTTCCTCAATAATCTGACGAAATCGGAGCTGATGACCGTGATGACCTGCGGCATGGCGCACGTTTCCGGCGGAATCATGGCGGCCTATATCGCCTCTGGGATCGAAGCCAAACATTTGTTGACTGCCGTGATCATGACCGCGCCGGGCACCTTGTTGATGGCCAAAATGCTGGTGCCGGAAACCGAGCAGCCGCTGACGGCCGGCAAAGTGCAAATGCCAGAAATGCAGAGAGAAGCCAATTTTTTGGGCGCGCTTTCACGCGGCACGTCCGACGGGTTGCACTTGGCCATTAATGTGGGCGCGATGTTGATCTCGTTTATCGCTTTGCTGGCGCTGGTCGACTATCTGATCGCGGGCGTCCACCATCACATTGTGTGGTTTCCGCAAAGCCTGGAGCAGTTCTTCGGGTGGATTTTTGCGCCTATCGCCTGGCTGATTGGCATTCCCTGGAAAGACGCGCCAGCAGTCGGCAATCTGCTCGGCACACGCATGTCGTTGAATGAGGTGGTGGCGTTTGCGGAACTGGGAAAGATGAAAGGGGCGCTGGATCCGCGCTCGTTCACCATCGCGACGTTCGCCCTGTGCGGCTTCGCGAACTTCAGTTCCATTGGCATCCAAATCGGGGGAATTGGGGCGTTGGCGCCAGAGCAGCGCGGGCAGTTGGCGAAATTCGGCATTCGCGCCATGCTGGCCGGAACCATGGCCAATTTGATGTCGGCGTGTATTGTGGGAATCCTGACATGACCGCGGGCAAAAAGCCGAAAGCCCCCCCGCGTCCAAGCCTGGAATTCGCGCGCGCCGATCAGGCAGCGAAGTTCATTCAGAAAAAAACGAAGCTGCGGCCCAAAATCGCGCTGGTGTTGGGTTCCGGGCTTGGTGGCTTCGCCGACGAATTTGCCAATGCGGTACGGATTCCGTACGCCAACATTCCTCATTTTCCACGGTCGACGGCGATCGGCCATGCCGGACAATTAGTACTCGGCACCGTCGATGGCGTAGTAGTGGTCGGTATGCAGGGGCGCGTTCACTTGTATGAGGGATATTCCGCAAAGGAGGTTACGTTTCCGATACGCGTTTTCTCGCGCATGGGCGTGCAAGCTGTGATCCTGACAAACGCGGCCGGGGGGATCAAACAAGATTTCACGCAAGGTCGCCTGGTCTTGATCAGTGACCACATCAACTTGCAAGGCGTAAATCCCCTGCTGGGGCCAAACGACGAGCTCTGCGGTCCACGTTTTCCGGATATGACCCATGCCTACGACAAGAAATTCCGGGCACTCGCACTGGCTGAGGGCCGCCGCCTCGGCATCAATCTTGGCGAGGGAATCTATGCCGCGCTTTCCGGACCGTGTTACGAAACTCCCGCCGAGATTCGCTATTTACGTGCGATCGGAGCCGACTTGGTGGGCATGTCGACGGTTCCGGAAGTCATCGTAGCGCGCCATGCCGGAATGCGCGTGCTGGGCATTTCTTGCGTGACCAACGCGGCTGCGGGCATTCTGGATCAGCCTCTGGATCACAAAGAAGTGCTGGAGACCGCGGAGCGTATCAAAGGGCAGTTCATTGGACTGCTTCGCGCCGTCATTCCCGATATCGCTTCGGCGCTATGAAGCCAGGTCATGTTCGTCATTCCGCAGCGAGTTCCGGAGTGAGGCCTCTTTGTGTGCATTGTCCGCGTTGTGGAGGGAATCGTGTCTGAGTATGATCGGTTAATCGCAGTCGCTAAAAGTGCCCGCGAGAATGCTCACGCCAAATTCTCGAACTTCAAAGTCGGAGCCGGCCTGCGGGCCAGTTCCGGGAAGATCTATGGTGGGTGCAACGTTGAGAACGCCACGTATGGTCTGACCGTGTGCGCGGAACGCGTGGCCATCTTCAAAGCCATTAGCGAAGGTGAGCGCAAATTCGACGCCATCGCCGTAGTGACCGATACCGACAAGCTGACCCCGCCCTGCGGCGCTTGCCGCCAGTTGATTTGGGAGTTCTGTGGCGATGTGCCGGTGATACTTTCGAACTTGCAGGGAGCTACCGAGACAATTGCCATGCGCCATTTGTTTCCCAAGCCGTTCGATGCTTCCAATCTTTGATACCACCCAGGGAAGGAACTTTTCATGATGCAGAAATCCCCGCAATTTCCCCGAGCCTTTGCCGTTTGCTGTGTGCTTGCGGCCGCTGTTTTGGCTTCACCGGGTTATCTGTGCAGCCAAGCGGCAAAAGAAGCTGTCAGCTTCGACCTTCTGGTACGTAACGCCACCGTCGTCACCATGGACCCAGCGCGACGCGTAATCGAGGATGGCGTAATCTCCGTGAACGGGGATGCCCTTGCGTTCGTAGGCACTTCGTCCGAGCTGGCTGCTGTTTCCATGAAGGGAGTGACTGCGAAACAGACCATTGACGCCAAGGGCGCGCTGATCATCCCCGGCTTGATCAACGGCCACACGCACATTCCCATGGTGCTGATGCGCGGGCTAAAAGATGACGTGGTGCTGGACGATTGGCTGCGCAAATACATCTTTCCGGCCGAGGCGAAAAACGTCACGGAGGATTTTGTGCGTTGGGGTTCGCGGTTGGCGCTGGCCGAGATGATTCGCGGAGGCACCACCACTTTCGCGGACATGTACTACTTCGAGGATGCCGAAGCCGACGAGGTGAAAGCCGCGGGATTGCGCGGTTTCCTCGGGGAAACCTGGCTCGATTTTCCCGCGCCGGACAACAAGAACCTGGCGGAAATGGTGGCGTACACCGAAAAATTCCTAAAGAAATGGCAAGGCGACCCGCTAATCCACGCTTCGGTCGCGCCACATTCGATATACACGTGCTCACAAAAAACGCTGAAGGAGTCCGCGGCACTGGCTCGCCGGTATCACTCGCCGATTCTGATACACATGGCGGAAATGCGGAAAGAGTTGACCGACAGTCTGGAACAAAATGGAGCAACTCCGGTTCAGTATTTGGAACGCATCGAATTTCTGGGACCTGATGTGCTGGCGGCGCACTGCATCTGGGTTAATTACACAGACATGAAAATCCTGGCGGATCGACAGGTCGGCTGCGTGCACAATCCATCCAGCAACATGATGCTGGCCAGCGGCGTTGCACCGGTTGTGGATGAACGAGCCGAAGGTATGCGGGTGGGCTTAGGCACGGATGGCCCGGCAGGAAGCAATAATGACCTGGATATGATGGAGGAGATGGACCTGGCCGCGAAGCTGCAAAAAACTTATCGCGTCGATCCACGCGCACTCGGGGCTAAGGGCGCGCTGGAAATGGCCACCATCGAGGGAGCGCGCGCGCTGCACATGGAGAAGCAGATTGGGTCGCTGGAACCCGGCAAGAAGGCCGACTTTGTGATCTTGAATCTGGACGTGCCGAACGCGGTGCCCATGTACGACGTGTATTCGCAGATTGTGTATACCTTGAAAGCCAGCGAAGTGCAGACAGTCGTCGTGGGCGGGAAGGTCCTACTTAAAGATGGGAAACTCATGACGGTGGACCAGGCCGCAGCGATGGCCAAGGCCAAGGAATACGCCAGGAAGGTACAAAGTTCGCTGAACCAGTAGCAGGTCCGAAGCGAGTTGTGACGCGCCTAATTGCTTGGCTAAACGCAACAGGAAAAGGGGAATGTTTGGAACACGTCGCGTGTAATTTGTGTGGTTCCACCAGACACACACCGGTGTACGAGATGCCCGACACCAGGTTCTTTCCCAACGAGCGATTTACCGTCGTGGAATGCAACGAATGCGGCCTGGGATTCGTCAATCCCCGTCCCAGCTTCGCCGAAATGCCCAAATACTATCCACCCGAGTATTACCAGCCCCCTCCTTCCGGGGGTTTTCAGCAGTATTTGCTTCGACGGTTCCGTGCGGAAGCGCGCTACTTGCGTGATTTGGAGAAACTGCGACGCACGACGAAATTGCTGGACGTCGGTTGCGGCAGCGGCGATTTCCCGCGGTTCATGAAATCGCGAGGATGGCAGGTCGAAGGCGTCGAAGTATCCGGGCACACCGCTGGCAGTTCCGAATTCCGGATCTATCGCGAGGAATTTCAAAACATAGCGGTCGCTGAGCCGATCTACGACGCGGTGACGGCATGGGCGGTGCTCGAACACGTTCACGATCCTCTGGCGTACTTTCGCAAGGCCTCGCAAGTCCTGAAGAAAAACGGCTACTTCGTTTTCCTGGTCACCAATTTCCATAGCATGGCTTCGCGCCACCTGTTTGGCGAAGACATTCCCCGCCATCTGTACTTCTTTACTCGCCAGACCGTGCGGCGGTATCTAGAAAAGACGGGATTCGTTCTCGAATATGAGGACAATGGCCGCTCGGTTTACAAAATGGCGCCGGCAAATTGGCTGGCGTACCTGTTGCAGACGAAAGTCCGCGGCAAAGCGTTCCGCTTTGAAGATGTTCCTCTGTCGAGCAGGGAGTTTCGGCGAGTGCATGGCTTATCGAGAGGGTTGAGCACGAGCTGGCAATACCTGCGGTATTCTCCCGTTTCCGTGGTGGAACGAATGTTGTTTCCGGCGGTAGAAATAGTACAGATTTTGAGGAAAACATACGGAATCAGCACGTACATGGCGCGGAAATCGTGACATTGCACACAGCAGGTCGTGACCCGCATCACAATTTCACCCCAAATAATGGTTTCGTATTATTGTCCGTTACTCCCTCCTGGGGCTAAGTGAAGGTAGACGTTCGCTCCTCTCACAACGTCGAGTATAGCCAAGACGTAGGTCCTCACTGTACCCGCGAAGTGTGATCGTCTCGTTGCTATCGCATAGAAAATCCGAAACGGAGTGGGTGGTGGTCCAGGGTCTGGGTCAAACGCGGGTTGCTGTTTCGGTTTGTTGTGTCCTTGCCTTCCTGGTCGTTTTCATTTTTGTTCGCGGATCTGCCTGCTCACAGACGGTTGCAGCGAAGAGGCAAATCAGCAGCACCGCGAATCTTCCCGATATTGTCTTTGTCCAGACCGCGGAAATTGTGGCGGGGCCATTGGCGCAGCGTTTTCCGCAAGGCAGTGCGATTGTGAGATGGAATTCTTCCACGCAACGCCCCACCGTGCGTCGCCTGACAGACGGATTTTTCGCCGCCGCCGATCCGCAAGTCAGCTTTGACGGCGTAAAAATCCTCTACTCGGGTCAGCAACAACGGAACGAACGCTGGCAGGTTTGGGAAATGGATGCGGACGGATCGAACAAGCGCCAGATCACGCATTGCAGCGAGGAATGTTTGCGGCCGGCCTACCTGCCCGCCGGAGAAATCGCTATCACGGTAGAGCCTAGCGCGGGACAACAGTTGCGGTCGTATCTCGCGGTTGCGAAAACCGACGGTTCCGAATTGCACCGCATCACCTTCGGCGATGCGCCATTTCAATTGGAAACCGTTCTGCGAGACGGCCGAATCGTCGCGTCGGCGCCTTGGCCGCTGGTGGCCAGCGAAAAAAGCGCCACTCGCATGCTCTACACGTTGCGCCCGGATGGCACGGCGCTGGAATCTTTCCGTTGCGACCACAGCGACGCATCGATTCAATCGCAAGCTGAGGAGCTGAGCGATGGTTCTGTGGTGTTTGTGCGCAAGCCGCAAACTGGCGCCGCAGCGAACGGTGAACTGGTGCAAATCGTACGCGGCGCTCCGCATGCGACCACTCTGGGCATTCACCAAGGGGCATTCGAATCGGCGCGGCAAATTTCCGAACAGCAGCTAGTGGTCGCCAAGCTTAGCGCGAGCGGCACAGCCAGGTTCGACCTGTACCTTTTCGATCTGAAGACTGGCACAGCAGGCGCGCGCTTGTACGCCGATCCACAGCTTTCCAGCATTCAGCCCATAGCGATAACCCCTCGAGCGATTCCCAAGCACTACTGGGACACACTGAACGCCGCATCCAGCACCGGCAACTTCATCTCGCTGAACAGTTACAGTTCAGCGGACGAAGCCCAAGGCCGGATTGCCACGCCCATTTCGCGCGTGCGGGTTTTCGCTTTGACGCCTTCGAGTGGGGAGGAGCGGACGCTGGGTGACGCGCCGGTGGAAGCAGACGGATCGTTTTTCGTGGAGACGCCGGCGAACTGGCCGGTGCGCTTTGCATTGCTGGATTCCAATGGCCACGTCATCCGCGAAGAGCATAGCTGGATCTGGACGCGGCCGGGCGAACAACGCGGCTGTACGGGTTGTCACGGAGACAAAGCGGTAGCACCGGAAAATCACTGGCCGCAAACGTTGCGGCGCTTCGACACCCCGACAGCTCTCGGAGACAGGAATCATGGCTCAACGACACAGGCGAAATAACTGGAGGTCATGCCGCTTAGCCGCACTGTTGCTGGCGGGTTTCGGCGTGATGGTGGTGAGCCTTGGGCAGTTTCACGGTTCGCGGCCCGGAGCGCAGATTGCCGCAGCGAGCAAATGGCCTGCTTACGAAGACGTCACCGACAAAGCCAACGTGCATTTCCGGCATTCCTTTGGCGAGCAGAAGTTGAGTTCGATCATGGAGTCTACGGGCTCCGGCTGCGCGTGGCTGGACTACAACAACGATGGCCTGCTGGACCTGTATGTGCTGAGCGGCCGTTACATCGACGGCGCGACCAATCACTCCAAGGCTGATGGGCTGAACGCGACCAACCATCTCTATCGCAACAATGGAGACGGCACCTTCACCGACGTAACCGCGCAAGCCGGCGTCGCCGGCAAAGGCTTTGCCATGGGCGTGACCGTGGGCGACTACGACAACGACGGCTTCGAAGATATCTACGTCACCAACTGGAACTCCGCGATTCTTTATCACAACAATGGCGATGGCACGTTTACCGACGTGACCGAAGCGGCCGGTGTGCAGAACAACCATTTCGGCGTCGGCGCGGCTTTTCTGGATTATGACCGCGACGGCCGCCTGGACCTGTTCGTCGGCAATTATCTGAAGTTCGACCCCAATTCCAAGCGGCCATTCTATTCGGCGGAAGCGTTCGCCGGGCCGCTGGACTATGAGGGCGACGCCGATCGCCTGTTTCACAACAATGGCGATGGGACCTTTACGGATGTGTCCGAAAAAGCGGGAATCGCCAATCCTGCCGGCCGCGCCATGGGTGTGACCGTGGGCGACTATGACAATGATGGCTGGCCGGGCATTTACGTCGCGAATGACGCGATGGAGAGTTACCTGTATCACAACAATCATGATGGAACCTTCACCAACGTAGCTGTGGATCAGGGGGTGGCCTACGGCACGAATGGCGATACGCCTTCGGCGATGGGCCCGATTTTTGTGGACTACGACAACGATGGGGCCTTGGACCTATTCGTTTCCGACATGCGCTATCACCGGCTGTTCCGCAATTCCCTCAAGGAGGGTTTTTTCGTCGACACCACACTACAGTCGGGCATCGCGCAGATGAGCGGGCAATACGTGGGCTGGGGCGACGCGTTTTTGGATTTCGACAATGACGGCTGGAAGGATGCATTTATCGTGAATGGCGGCTTGCACTGGCTGGTGCCGATGGAACCGCTGCTGATGCGAAACAATGGCAATGGCACGTTCACAGACGTTTCCGCGGATGCCGGAAGCGCCTTCAAGACAAAAGTGGTTGGCCGCGGCGCATGCTTTGCCGACTATGACAACGACGGCTATACCGACGCGTTCATTGTGGTGCTTGGCGGAAACGGCATGCTGCTGCACGCCAAGCCTCCCATCGGTCCACAAAACCATTGGTTGACCCTGAAGCTCGTTGGCACTCTCAGCAATCGAGACGGCTTTGGCGCTCGCATCGAGGCGGACGCTGGGGAGCTCCACCAGGTCGTCGAAAACGTGCCGCAGTCCGGCTATCTCTCGCAGAACGATCCTCGGCCTCATTTCGGGCTTGGCTCGCATGCCGAGGTTGATCAACTCACGATTCGTTGGCCCAGTGGCACCATGCAGAAACTGGAACACGTCAAGGCCGATCAAATTCTGACGATTAGGGAACCAGGCCAGCGGCCGGCTCCCACGACCGGAGGCAAAGCACGATGAAACCGGCTTTGCCCATGCGTGTTTTCCGAGGAGCGTTTCGTTCGGCGCTGCTCATGCCTTTTGTCCTGGCCGCGATCCTGGGACCGACACGCATGGGCCAAGCGCAACTGGCTTCCTCCTCATCGGCCGGCGCGCCTGATCACTACCTCACCCCGGTTTCCGCGAAGTTCTCGCCGGATGGCGCCAAGTTGTACGTCGTTTGCGAAGACGACGATTCTGTGCTGGCGGTGGACGTACTGGCGCAGCGCGTGGTGAAAAGAGGCAAGGTTGGGCACAAGCCCAAGGATTTGGCGGTTTCACCCGATGGCAAGACTCTATATGTCTCCAATGAATGGAGCGACACCGTCAGCGTGCTGGACACCACGAGCTTGCAAGTTCGGAAAACGCTGGCAACAGGATGGGGACCGCGAGGACTGACCACCGACCACACTGGAAAAACTCTGTACGTTGCGAACAGCATTGGCAATGACGTGTCCATTCTTGATGCGGGCAGCGGCACAGAACTGAAGCGGCTTAGCGCGTTTCGTTCACCACATTACGTGCAGCTTTCGCGCGATGGACGTCGCGTGTACGTGTCGAACCTGCTGCCGCATCTTGCCGGGGCCGATGAATCGCCTGTTTCCGAATTGATGATCATCGACACGCAGAAGCAAACGGTGATGGAACGTGTTTTGATTCCCGACGTTCTGGAGTTGCGGCATATCGCCGAAACGCCCGGCGCGGCAGGCGGCTATTTGCTGGTGCCGTTTATGCGGCCGAAAAACTTGAACCCACTGATTCAGGTGGCCAACGGTTGGATTGTGACCCACGGCGTTGCGGTCGTGCGGCCAGCAAGCACAATTAGCGACGACTTTAGGGCGCACGCCCAAGTGACGCAAATCCTCCTCGACAACATCGACAGCTATTACGCGGGCGCGGACGGCGCAGCGTTCACTCCAGACGGCCGCTATGCGTTGATCACCCATGCGGAGGCAGCGACCGTTTCGGTAATAGACACGAAACTGCTGGAGCGGCGGTTGCGCAGCGTTCCCGCCGACACGCTCGCGAATCGCCTGGATTCGGCGCAGCAAGTGGTCGTGCATCGTTTGCCGACACCGTCCAATCCCACGGACGTAGTCGTTGCGCCTGACGGGCATTCGGCGTACGTGGTGAATCGGCTGGATGACAGCCTAACGGTGATCGATATTCCCCAGTTTAAAATTGCGCGGCGTATTGCATTGGGTGGTCCCAAGGAAATCACCACGCTGCGCAAGGGCGAGCAGCTTTTCCACGACTCGAAATTCTGCTTCCAAGGACAATTCGCCTGCGCCACGTGTCATCCGGACAACCATATCGACGGGGTGGCCTGGAATCTGGAGACGCCGCAGTTGGGGCGCGATCGCGTGGCCAACCGCACGCTGCGAGGCATCGCGGAAACCGCGCCGTACAAATGGAATGGCCACAACCCGGACCTGGAGACGCAGTGTGGCCCGCGGATTGCCAAGTTCCTGTTTCATTCCGAGGGATTAAACGCTACGCAACTGGCCAGTTTGGTGGCGTTCATCAAATCCATTCCGTTGCCGCCGAAT
>DASPVD010000110.1:0-52097 GCA_035622555.1 Candidatus Eremiobacteraceae bacterium
CCCAGCGCCCCAATAATCAGCAGCAGAAAAAAGATGTTCGGGTCGGCAATCCGCGCCAGGAACCGTTCTCGCGCCGACAACTGGAACTCCTGCAACCGATAATTTTGCAGCGACAACGTTTCTTTTTTCCCGTTGAACCGGGTGATCTCCCGTCCATTGAGATCGCGCAGCAACTCGGCCTTGTCATCCACGATCAGGTCGATCAAGTGCCCATTCAGCGCTTCTTGCGCGGTGAACGCTCGCGCGTCGGTAATCGCGGTTTCCGCCAGTTTGGTGTCGCGCCCGCGCTTGTCGGTGATGCTGCGCAGAAACGCCGTGGCATCATTGTTGATCTTCCGCCGCAGCACCTCGTCCATCGGCATCGACGCCCAACCCGGCAGCAGGATCGGGGTGGCCGCGCCCGCGCGAGTCCCCGGTGCCATCGCCGCAATATCCGCGGAAAGCAGAATCAAGAATCCCGCCGATGCTCCGCGCGCCCCATCGGGACTGACATACACCGCCACCGGCACCGCTGAGTCCAGGATGTGATGGATGATTTCCGTCATGGAATCGCTCAGCCCGCCCGGCGTATCCATGGTGATCAGCACCAGCGCGGCGTGGCGCTGGGCTGCGTCGGTGATTCCTTCATCAATGTAGTTCGCCAGGATCGGCTCGACTTCCCCATCCAGTCTCAGCTCCAACACCAACGGCCCGGCAGGATTGTCCGCCTTCGCAGCTTTCGATAATGTCAGGGTGCACAGCACGAAAAGAGCGGCGAACAAACCTATCGCCATCCGATACTTTGGCTTCAGCCAATTTCCACGAGCGTTCATGGCGTGCCTCCCGTGGCTTTGCTCTTCTCCAGATGGTCCAGCAGTTCCTTGGCTTCAGGATAATTGGGAGCGAGCTTGATCGCTTTTTGCACCTCTTGCCGCGCCAGATCGGTCTTCTTTTGCTCCAAATAGACGCGTGCCAGAGTGGTGCGCACCGCCGCGGAATCACGCGAGGCCAGCGATAGCTGCAGTTCCTGGGCCGCTTCTTCCAGTTTACCCCTTCGCCGGTGAATCTCCGCCAATTCCCGGTGCGCGCTGGCGTTGTTCGGCTCAATGGCCAGTGCCGCGCGAAATTCATTTTCCGCCACGTCCAGACGTCCGGACCGCGACTCCTGCTCCCCTCGCCGGATATGCCCGACGGCTCCGTTGGCCCGCGTGCTGGCGTCTGTTCCGGTACTCGGCTGCATCTGCGGGCTCTCCAGTTCCAGGCGAAGCGACATGGTGTCCAGTTCCGCTTTCACGCGCTGATACTTGATCAGCGAGTCGGGATTTTTCGCGTCGATCTTCAGCAGCGGCAAAGCCTTGGGCCCAAACGCTTCCTCGGCGGCCTCGCGTTTCGCCTCCACTTCCGCTTTTTTGCCTTGTTTGTCCAACGTGTAGATCAGGAACGCCAAATCCTCGGCATTGTCCGGTTCCCGCTCGACGGCCTCGCTAAAATGGGTTTGCGCCATCGCCAGGTCCTTCTGTTGCAACGCCAGCAAGCCTAGGTTGAACGGATAATCGTCTTCATCGGGATCAATGTCGCGAGCCCTTCCGAGGGCCGTCTGCGCCGGAGCGAAATCGTTTTGCCGGGCCCGGGCGATGGCCACGTTGTTCAGAATTTCCGGCAGTTCCGCGCCGCTCAACAGGCTCTGGCGGACGCTGTCATTCAGGTCGCTGAACACTTCTTCGGCTTTGTCAGGCTGGCCCAATCGCAACCGGCAAACCCCGGTGGAAAATGTGGCTTCCATTCTGCGCGCGTGAGCCGGTGGCACTCGCGCCAGCCACGGCAACGCGTCTCCGCAATCGTTCCTTTGGAAATACAATTCACCGATGGCAAAGGCCGGTTCCGGCCAGTTGGGTTCCAATCGCGCTGCTTCTTTCAGTTCCCGCAAGCGCGTCTCATCGTCGCTGGCCAGCAGTCCGCGAATGTATTGTTCGAATGACGCCAGACTCGGTGGTTGCTGTAGCTTGGAAAATTCCGTGAAACTCAGGGGATACCTGTGATCGCTGGTCCGCAACAATTCCCAAGTCACTTTGGTCTGCAACTCCATCAAATTATCCAGCGAGCCTCGTTCCTCCACCAGCGGAAGAAGCGCCACCGGATTGACCCGCATCAGCCGGGTGCTGATGGTGATGGTTTGTCCGTCCGAAGCGTAGTTCCCGAACGCGATGTAATCCGCGTCCAGTTCCTGCCCGATGTGCAGCATCGTGGCTCGGCTCAATTTCGAACTGGACGGCAGGCCCGACCGATCCATCTCGTTGATGCGCCCGGTGTGCGAGTAAACCTGCTGGCCAGCCGCCGAAAGCTGCTGGATGGTCAGCTCCTCCAGCCCTTCCCCGATCCAATCCAGCTTCGCGTCGGCTCCGGCATTCTCAAATGGGAAGATCAGGAACAAGCCTTCCTGGGGCACGGCGGGACGTGCGGCGGCATCCCGGTTGGCGGGTTGGCGCGCCAAAGCCAGGCCGGCCCCGCTGAAAATACACATGGCCAGCAACCACAGCCTGCACTTGCCAACAAGACGCGCGGTCATTCTGCGCCCATTGTAACAGAGCGAACCTGTGCGGCTCGGTGCGCTCCGGCCGTGAGCGTGTCGTTCCCGCACACCACACCTCTGCGCCTCTATCTGCTTCGCATCGTATTTTCAGACGGCTTATTGTTGCTGAACAGCGTCGGCGGCTTTATCCGACTGCAGCACGTCCAGAACCGCCGGGTCCTTGATCACCTTGGTGAACGAGGGATCGGACTTCACCGCGTCCAGCTCCTTGTATCCCTCATCCCGCGCCTTCTTCAAATAAATCACGCAGTGCTCCACGTCGCCCGACTCCGCAAACGACTTGGCCAGCAGGAAGTAGAAGCGCGCCCGGTCGGTGCTTACCGATCGGTCCTGCACAATCGTGCCGCTGCGCGATCGAGCGGCGTTGAAGGCGTTCGGATCGATTTGCAAGGCTTTTCGAAACGAATCAATGGCGTCGCTGTATTTCTTGTCCGCGAAATACGCGTAGCCCAGATTCAGATAGAAACCCGCGTAATCGCTCCTCAGCTCCACCGCCTTCTTGTAAGCCCGAATCGCCCGCGAGTACCGCTTCTGCTCGTAAAAAACCGTGCCCACATTGTTCTGTGCGTCGGCATAGTGCGGATCCAGCTTGGTGGATTTTCGATAGCACTTCATCGCCGGGTCCAGCTCCGCCTGGTTATGAAAACTGATGCCCAGTTCATTCCAATACACCGCATTCTTCGGTTCCTGCACGGTCAGCTTATGAAACAGATCCTGCGCCTCCCGGTACTGTTTGCGAATCAGGTACAACCGCGCCAGATCCTCATCCGACAGCGGCGGCTTTTGCTGCTCCTGGGTGCCGCTGGCCGTCGGTTCTTGCTCCTGAGGGGTATCTGCTTTGCTCTGCGTACAGGCTGGTGACAGCAGGGTGGCTAACAGAAAGAAGCCGATCGGAATCGCCAAGTGGTTCTTAATCATGGCGAATCTCCTTTGTCCCGATCCGGTTTATCGGGATCCTTCTTCTTCTTACCCCCAAAGATACCAAAAAACTTCTGCAGCGGCCCTTTTTTCTTTTCGTCCGCCTTGGCTGGTTGCACACTGTTTGGGTCGCCGTTGATTTCGCCGCCTTGCCCTTGTTGGTTCAGCGTTCCGTTGCCCGCATTGGCCGCCTGCGGCGTCTTGGGCGAGCCGCCGCCAAATATGTGGGAAAGGAACGAGCTCACCGGATTCCCGGCGCTGTGCCCGCCATGCAGTTCACACAACTGCGTAGGTTGCGACCCGGCGATGAACACCTCCTCGCGCGTTACCGGGCACGACGGAGTGGCTATCTCCAGTGTATCCGCGTCGATGACGATCGAGTCCACCCCTTCCGGCTTGTCGAACGGCTGCACGTTCCGATAGCCCGGCAACGCGGTCGCCTTAATCATGAAATCCGCCCACATGGGCGCCACCGCTGCTCCGCCCGTCAGGCCCAAGTCATGATTGTCGTCGAATCCGACCCAGATCACGCAAACCAGATTATTCGTGAATCCCGCGAACCAACCGTCTCGCGATGTCCCGGTCTTTCCTGCGGCCGGCAGCGTGAATCCCTTGGCCCGTACGGCCGCGCCGGTTCCCTTGTTGATTACATCGACCAAAATGCTGTCCACCAGATACGCTACTCGCGGATCCAGAACCAGCTTGTTCGTCGGGGTGTTCTTCTCCAGCACGTTTCCGTTGGCGCCCGCAATACTCTCCACATACGTCGGCTCCGCTCGTGTTCCCATCGTGGCGAATGCGGTGTACGCCCCAGCCACCTCCACCGGGGTCAATTCATACGCGCCTAGCGCCACCGCCGGCGTCGGCTTGATACTCGGCGACAAACCCATTTGCCGCGCAATCTGCACCACCCGGCCGTAGCCGATCATTTCCGCCACTTTCACCGTGGCCACGTTCAGCGAATTGGTTAGCGCCTCCCGCACCGTCACTTTGCCCATGAACCTTTCGCCGTAATTGTTCGGCGTGTATTCCTGGCCATCGAATTCGAACACCGTGGGCTCGTCATCCACGGTGGTTGCCGGGGTGACCAGCGGTTGCCCTCCATCCACCGCATTGTTGAACGCTGCCGCATACACGAACGGCTTGAACACCGATCCCGGCTGGCGATGCGCCAGCGCGTGGTTCAATTGGCTCTGCCCATAATCGCGTCCACCGATCAGCGCCTTGATTTCCCCGGTGTGCGGGTCCAGCGCTACCAGCGCTACTTGCGCTTGCGGGATGATCTCGCCTTCCTGCTGGCCCTTCGTCTTCGTCTTGCGCGTCCGCTCGTACTTCTTGGCCAACAGCGCATCCACGTTCTTCATGCCCGCTTCCACCGCTGCGGCCGCCGCTCGCTGCAGCTGCGGGTCCAACGTGGTATACACACGGTAATTCGTGCTCAGCAGCTCCTGCTCCGAGTACTTCTCCAGCAGGTGATCCTTCACCATGTCCACAAAATACGGAGCTTCGTTCCCGGTCACCGACGCACGCGCCAGCTTCAATGGAACTCGCTTGGCATCCTGCACATCAGCTTCGCTGATGAATTTGTTCTCCAGCATTTGTGCCAGCACGCGGTCGCGCGCCTGCACCGCCCGTTCCGGACGACGGTCGGCCACCGAGTAGTAATTCGGCGCCCGGATTAGCCCCGCAAGGAACGCGCACTCCGGCAGCGAAAGCTGCCGCAGATCTTTGCCAAAGTACGCCACGCCCGCTTCCGCGAAACCGCGTATGCCGAAGCTTCCGCGATTCCCCAGGTACACATCATTGGCGTACATTTCGAAAATCTGCTGTTTGTTGAAGCGCTGCTCCAGTTCGAAGGACAGCATCGCCTCCGCCAGCTTCCTCTTCCAGGTGCGGTCGGTGGACAGAAAGTAGGTGCGCGCCACCTGCATGGTAATGGTGCTGGCCCCCTGAATGTGCTGGCTGTGCCGAATGTCCGCCCAAGCCGCCCCAAAAATGCGGATGAAGTCGAACCCCGGGTGCTCGAAGAAGCGTTTGTCCTCGGCCGACAAAATTGCCTGTACCAGCACCGGCGGCAGGTCGTGATAACTCACCACACGCCGCTTCTCCCTGGCGCTATCGAACAGATTCGTGATCAGTTCAGGTTCGATTTCGGCCGTCCCCATATCCGGGCCGCCCGAGAGTGGCCGAATCGACCGAATGGTGCGCCCGTTAAACTGTACCGACAAGTCGTTCGTGCCGGCGAAATAGGAAAACTTCGAGGGCTTGATCTCCACCACGTTCCCCTCGACCGTGTATTCCCCTAGGGCGTTGTTGTCGGCCTGCGGCCGGTAGCCCGAATGCTGTAGGTACGACACCAGGTCGTCCACGCCCCAGGCCTCGCCCGTGGAGATCTGCTCCGGCGCGGAGAAGATCTGCGTGGTGTTCTGAAAGATTGGCCCGGACAACCGCGTATCGATCATCCGGGAATACTTGACGTAATAGAAGGTGAAGACGCTGGCGGCAGTGAGCACACACAGCGCTACGAACCCAAGTAGGCCCAGCCCAAACGCGGAGGTCCAGAAACCCTTTTGAAGGCGGAATCGCAAAGAAGTCCCCCAGAGCTGGCCAGCTATCTATTGTCTCGCACTATGAAAGCGGAAACAAAATCGCAAGTACAACGCCAGGGCAGTTGATGTGGGACCCGGCACCCGGCTACTTCATGTAGTCGCGGCCCTCGGAGGACGTCGCGAAGTTCATGTCGGTTTTGTAAACCAAGAAATCCACAGGAACGGTGTAGTTCACGCTGATGGCAATGCCATGACTGGTGTTTTCCACCTTCACGTCGTCACGCTTGGCCGGAATGTCTAAGTCCTGAATGGTGTGGAAGATATTGTCGCGAATTTGCTCGGGCGTGTAGCGGTTCACGATGGCGAACTTGGCGGTCTCGGTCATCTTGTCTTTCAGTTGATAATCGGCCACGTACAGCGGCACCACCTTGATGGCCACAAATACCGCAACAATCAGGAACGCAAAATACACTAGCGCTTTCAATCTGCCTTCGCCCTGTTCCGTTCGACGGGCACGGCTCAGTTTCCGTTTCACCAAGGCAACCTCGTGCGCCAAGGCCGGCGTCCGGCCAAGCGGCTGGGATTTCCGTCTATAAATTGACGCTAGCACCGCCGGCCCACGCTGTCGAGCATCGCCGCGTTCAGGTGTTCTTCCCTGGTAACGTTGTCGCCCGTATCTCGCGTGCTCACTTAGCTTTAGTGTTAGGGTCTAAGGAGTTGCAGGGACGTGGTGCGTCGTCCTTCCGATTGTGCCAATTCGCCGGGTCCCGTTTTCGAACGCCGGCTACGCCCTCAATAGGCCCGCGCGAAGATGGCCCGTTCTTTGGCGGGTTTGCCGCAATAAACGCAAATTGCCGAAGCGCTTGCCACCGGATGCCCCAGCACCGCGGTCTGATCCAACGGAATGCACCGCATAGTTGCGCGCGTTTCTTCCTTGATCTTCTCCTCGCATTCGCCGCCGCCGCACCAATAGGCGTAGGCAAATCCGGTCTCCACGGCCTTCTGAAACTCTGCGTAGTTTTTGGCTTCGTGGGTGTTAGCGCGGCGGAAGGCCAGCGCCTTGTCGAACATCGACTGGTGAATGTCGCTCAGCAGTTTTTCGATGGTCCCGGCCAAGTCCGCCAGCGGCGCGCTGACCTTTCCTTCCTTGCCGGGTTTGTCCCGCCGGGCTAGCATGGCCGCCTGTTTGGCCACGTCCTTTGGTCCCAACTCCACGCGCACCGGCACGCCGCGCATTTCCCAGTCGTTGAACTTCCATCCCGGACTGAAACCCTCGCGTTCGTCCAAGGTCACGCGCAGGTTCGCTTTCAGCAGTTCCGCTTTCACTTCCTTGGCGGTCTTCAGCACGACGGCCTTTTCCTCATCGGTCCGGAATATGGGCACAATCACCACCTGCGTCGGCGCGATCCGCGGCGGCATCACTAACCCCTGATCGTCTCCGTGCACCATGATGATCGCGCCAATCACACGAGTCGACAGTCCCCACGACGTGGTCCAGCAAAATTGCTGCGCCCCGTTCTGATCCAGGTACTTCACCTCGAATGCCTGCGCGAAATTCTGTCCCAAAAAATGAGAAGTACAGAACTGCAGCGCCTTGCAGTCTCCCATCATGGCTTCCAGCGAATACGTGGTATCAGCGCCTGCGAACTTCTCCGAATCCGATTTCGCCCCCGGAATCACCGGAATCGCCGCGTCGTTCACCGCAAAATCCGCGTACGCGTCCAGCATCTGCCGCGTTTCCGCCACCGCTTCTTCGCGGGTAGCGTGCGCGGTATGGCCTTCCTGCCAGTAAAATTCCAAGGTGCGCAGAAACAGCTTGGTTCGCAATTCCCAGCGCACCACGCTGTTCCACTGGTTCATCAATACCGGCAAATCGCGGTATGACTGAATCCACTTCGACCACATGTGCCCAATGATCGTCTCCGACGTGGGCCGTACCACCAGCGGCTCCGCCAGTTCTTCCCCGCCGCCTATGGTCACCACCGCCAGTTCCGGCGAAAACCCTTCCACGTGATGTTTTTCTTTTTCGATGAAACTTTTGGGGATGAACAAAGGAAACGCGACGTTTTGGTGCCCGGTCGCTTTGAATCGCCGGTCCAGCGCTCCTTGGATGTTCTCCCACAACGCCCACCCGTAAGGGCGCACGATCATGCATCCGCGCACCGGCGCATAGTCCGCCAATTGCGCCCGCAGCACCAACTGGTTGTACCACTCCGCAAAATCTTCCGCCCTGGTCGGCAGTTTCTCGTCAGCCATGTCCTATCCGTTTCCGCTGCAGTAGGCAAGCATTCGAGCGTAACGGACACCCATTCCCAGTGTCAACGCAACGCCTGCGGGTCATGAAGCTGCGCGGCCCGTCATCCTGAGTGTGCCTGCGCCCGCCTGCGGTGGGCGGGGCAAGGAGGCATAGCGAAGGATCTCTCTTCAGTTTACGGATGTTGACTGGGAAAAATGATCAATGCATTCGAATCGCACGGCACTGTTAGATCGCACTGCCCAAAAACCATTCCTGGTCGGACTCTTTGGCATTGGTGCGAATCACCAGTTCCGGCTCGCGCATGGCCACACGGCTATATGGCGCAACCGAATGCGTCAGCCAGACATTCCCGCCAATCACGCTGTGGTGGCCGATGCGCGTGTCCCCGCCAATGATGGTGGCGCCGGCATAGATGGTGACGTGGTCCTCAATGTCGGGATGCCGCTTATTGGCCAGTCCGCGTACCAACTCCCCAACATTGTCGCGGCGCGCGGTAGGATTGAAGGCCCCCAGGGTCACACCGTGATACATGGTCACATGCTTGCCGATCGTCGCGGTTTCTCCAATCACTACGCCGGTGCCATGATCGATGAAAAAGGAATCGTCGATGGTCGCGCCGGGATGAATGTCGATGCCCGTGCGGCTGTGCGCCAGTTCGGTCATGATTCGCGGCAAATACGGCACCCGCAACTTGTACAATTCGTGCGCTAGCCGCTGCACCGAAATCGCTTCCACGCCGGGATAACTCAACAGAATCTCTTCCAGCCCGCTAGCTGCCGGATCGTTCTTCAGCGCCGCCTGCAGGTCCGTGGCCAGCAGGTGCGCCAGACGCGGCATCCTGTTCCGAACCTCCGCTACGGTTTGTTCCGCCGACCGCTTTAGGTCCCGCGGCGCTTTTTCCCCGCGACAACTGCAATCGAACCGCATCGCTCGCGCGATCTGTTCGCCCAGCTGCGCTTCCAGTTCCTCAACAAATTTCCCCAGCAGTGCTTCCCTCGGCGCCTGCGTGTAGTACAACGGGAACAGTCCTTCCAAATAGCGCCGGCAAAACTCACCGACGCCCTCTTTGGACGCCAGACGATACTGGTCGCTGCTATCTCCCGCCAGCCGCTCTTCCAGCGCGCAACGAAACTCCTTCGCCAAAGAACCCAATTCGTGATTCGACGTTGTCATGGTCATGGATCTCACACCATTTCGATGTACGTCTAGGAACCCGCGGCGCATCCCCGCGCGGTCTTTCGTCGCCGTGCTCTGCTGTTTCTTGACTCCCCGCTTTACCCGATGCCCTCAAAAAGTACCGTGGAGAGATACCGCTCGCCTCCGTCGGGCAACACGGTCACGATCGTTTTCCCCGCGAACTCCGGCAATTTCGCCAGCCGCACTGCAGCCGCCGCAGCCGCCCCGCAAGAAATGCCACTGAGGATGCCTTCTTCGCGCGTCAGGCGCCGTGCCATCTCCACCGACTCCTCGTTGGTGACCTGCTCCACCCGGTCGACCACACTCAGGTCCAGATTCTTCGGCACAAATCCGGCTCCGATTCCCTGAATCTTATGCGGTCCGGGCACCACCGGCTGGCCCGCCATGGTTTGTGTGATCACCGGACTGACGTTTGGCTCAACCGCCACGGAAAGAATCTTCTTCCCTTTGGTGTTTTTGATATAGCGTGAGACTCCCGTGATGGTTCCACCTGTGCCCACTCCGCTGACCAGCACGTCGATCTGCCCATCGGTGTCGTTCCAGATTTCCGGGCCAGTGGTCTTCTGGTGGATTTCCGGATTCGCCGGATTGTCGAATTGTTGCGGCAGGAAATAGTGGTTCTTGTCCGACTCGTAAATTTCCGTCGCTCTCTTGATCGCCCCCTTCATGCCTTCCGGCCCTGGCGTCAATACCAACTTGGCCCCAAACGCCGCCAGCACCCGCCGCCTTTCCAGCGACATGGTTTCCGGCATGGTCAGCGTGATTCCGTACCCCCGCGCCGCGGCCACATACGCCAGCGCGATTCCGGTGTTGCCGCTGGTCGGCTCCACGATCTCAATTCCCTTCTTTAATACCCCGCGCTTCTCCGCGTCCCAAATCATCGCCGCCCCGATGCGGTCCTTCACCGAGTACGCCGGATTTCTCCCCTCGATCTTCGCCAGCACCGTTGCTTTCGCGCCGTCGGTCACCCGGTTGAGTTTGATCAGAGGAGTCTTTCCAATGCTGAGTGAGTTATCCGCGTATGTGTTGGCCATCATTTATCCTCAGTTAAGTAGATTTGCTGTTTCGGGAATCAGCCACATACTATAAGACCCCAAATGCAAATGTGTGAGCAAGGAAAAGTTGCTGCCCTTCCCTTCTAAGGGTGCATGGCTTCTAGTCCACTCGCCATCAGCTCCGTAAATCCACTCCATTCCTTTTCGCTTTATGGACCGTTGCCGCGCTGCATTGCGGTTGCTGGCGCACTCCGTTAAAATCCCCAAACAGACGAAAAATCGTCGCCAGTTTCTGGAGTTCCTTCAGGAGCAGTCATGACCACCGACGCAAACGAACGAATGAAGCGCCCTCTCCAATTGGTCGATCCGCAAATCGACACCCTGCTGCAAGAAGAAGCTCGCCGCCAGGCTACCGGCCTGGAATTGATTCCCTCGGAAAACCTCGTCTCCGAAGCGGTTCTGGAAGCGATGGGCTCGGTCTTCACCAACAAATATGCCGAAGGCTATCCCGGCAAGCGCTACTACGGCGGGTGCGAGTTCACCGACAAAGTCGAGCAACTGGCCATCGATCGCGCCAAAGAGCTGTTTGGCGCCGACCACGCCAACGTGCAAGCACACTCCGGTAGTTCCGCCAACGTCGCCGTGTACATGTCCATGCTGCAGCCCGGCGACACCGTCCTGGGCATGGCTCTCGCTCACGGCGGCCATCTCACCCACGGTCACCCGCTCAACTTTTCCGGGCGCATGTACAAGTTCGTTGAATATCACGTCCGCCGCGACACCGAGCAGATCGATTACAGCGAAATCGAGGAACTGGCCCACACCCACAAGCCCAAAATGATCGTCGCTGGCGCCAGCGCCTATTCGCGCATCATCGACTTCGAACGCATGGGCGCCATCGCCAAATCGGTCGACGCCATTTTCTTCGTAGACATGGCGCACATCGCTGGACTGATAGCTGCAGGCCTACATCCCAGCCCGGTGCCGCACGCCGACATCGTTTCTACCACCACCCACAAGACCCTTCGCGGCCCACGCGGGGGCATGGTGCTGTGCCGCTCCGCTTTCGCCAAGGAACTCGATAAGCTCACCTTCCCCGGCACCCAAGGCGGTCCCCTGGTTCACATCATCGCCGCCAAGGCGGTGTGCCTGAAGGAAGCCATGGAGCCCTCCTTCAAGGAGTACCAGAAACAAGTCGTCGCAAACGCCAAAGTCATGGCCGCCGCTATCGCCAGCCGAGGCTTCCGCATCGTCACCGGCGGCACCGACAATCACCTCTTCCTGATCGAAGTTCATTCCCGCGGCATGACCGGCCGCGATGCTGAGCAAGCCCTCGACCGCGCGGGCATCACCGTCAACAAGAACGCCATCCCCTTCGATCCTCTGCCGCCCATGAAAGCCGGTGGCATTCGTCTTGGCAGCCCTTCGGTGACCACCCGCGGTATGAAGGAACCCGAGATGCAGCTCATCGCCGGTTGGGTGGCCGAGGTTCTCTCGCATCTCGGCGACGCCAACGTAGAGCAAAAGGTTCGCCAACAAGTGGCGGAACTGGCCGCGCGCTTCCCCATTTACGAATCGCGCTTGCCCTCGGTCGTGGCCCACGCCCGCGTCTAAGCTGCGCCGGCCAGCCCTGCCGTTGTCTTTTCAAGAGTGAGGCGGCTTGCTTGCCTTGAGCCTCGATAGCTTTTTGATCTCGACAAATTGCTCCCGAACCAAGCATCACCACAGTAACCAAGGCTAGAGCATCCAATGAGTTAGACTTTTCAACGCACTCTCGTCACTATTCCTTTTTCTGCACCCCAAAATTCCCTAGGACCCCAAGCCCTTGAACGAAGACTGGCCCTCCGGTCAGTAGATTCCCCGGCCCAGAAACCGTAGCTTTACTTCTACCGAGAAATGCGAAACTCCAGTGGCAGCTTCCCACGGCTATCATCTTCCGCGCCGGTTCTCGTCTTCCCGGCAGCTTGCCGCTTTCCCAGGAGTTTTCACCTTCCCGGGGCAATCTTCCCGTCCTATGAGGTGGAATAAATGATGGATACGGAAGCATTCCGCGAATTCAAGACCGGCCTCACCTACCTCCGCGACAATTACGCCAACCGGGCTTTCGAACACATCAAGCGCGCCGCCGATATGGAAAAGAGCAATCCTTACTACATGTCTTACCTGGGCGTCGCGCTAGCTCGCACCCAGCAGCGCTGGGCCGACGCCGAGCGCCTTTGCGACACTGCCGTGCGCATGAAACGCAATCAGGCTCAGCTGTATCTCAATCTCGCTGAAGTTTATATGGCCGCCGGACGCAAGGAGGACGCCCGCGAAACGCTCATCGCCGGAATGAAATTTGCTCGCCGCGACATTCGTCTGAACATTGCCATGGCCAAGCTTACCCCTCGCCGCTCGCCGGTCTTCAGCTTCCTGGAACGCAAGCACCCGCTGAACCGGCATTTCGGCATGTTGCGTCACAGGGCCATGCAGGCTTTCGGCCGCACTTCTTGACGGCTTCGCTTTTCCCCAACCCCCAAACGCAAAAAGGGCGGCTGGCTTCGTGCCACCGCCTTTTTTGTTTCTGAAGTCTGTTTCGACCGGCTCCCTTTGGACGCACTTACTCGTGCCGCAGAGTTTGCATGGGGTCGATCCTAGTCCCGCGTCGAGCGGGGATGTAGCTGGCGAGAAACGTCACCGCCACGAGAAGCACTGACACCAACGTGAGAGTCAACGCATCGTGAGGCTTCACGCTGTAAAGATACCTGGCGAGCAAAGGGGTAGCCAGAAACGACGCGGCCACTCCGATCGCCACCCCTACCAAAGACAGGGTCGTGGCCTGGCGCAACACCAAACTAAGCACCTGCACGGGTTGCGCACCGAGCGCCATGCGCAAAGCAATTTCATGATTGCGTTGGCTGACGGAATGGGACATGACGCCGTAAATCCCGATAGCGGCGAGAAGCAACGCCACCGCCGCAAAGAGTCCCAGCAACTGCGACAAGAAGCGCCATTTTCCTGCGGAAGCGGAAACCGTTCGCTCAACCGTAGTGACGCCGAACACTGCAGAGTCTGGCGCCAGTTCTGCAATGGTTTTGCGCACGTTCTCCATCAATTCCTTGGAGACAAACCGCGAGCGCACCACCACGCTTTTGTGCAATCGCGCTTCGTGAAAGTCTGAAATGCGCACCGGCAACTGGGTGTATGAGATGAAAGCCTGTGGCAGCGGGTCTCGCGCTAGCCCGTAGTCCTTCACGTTTTTCACAATGCCGACGATTTGCCGCAGCCTTTCATCCGGAGAATCGTTAAAGGTGATCACCTGACCGAGCGGATCCTGGTTTGGCCAGAATTGCCGGGCCATGGTTTCGTTGATGACCACCACCCACGGTGCGCTTTCGGTGTCTTGCTCGTCGATGCCGCGGCCCCGCAGTACGGGAATGCCCATCACCTGAAAATAGTTAGGGCTGATGGAATCAACGTTCATAGCTGAGATCTCGCCAGGTAAGAATGGCGCTTGCCCCGGCATGCGGAAAGCCGGATGCGCGTGTTGCGTGTCTTCCGCCAGCGGCAGCCAGTCGACAAAGGCGGCAGCCTCCACACCGGGCAGAGCTTGCAGCCGCTCTAAGAGCTGCCGGCAGAAAAGCGCCACAGAGGGTCGGATCGCGACGAAATCAACGTTGGTCGAGTCAACGTACTTGTCTCCTGCCAGGCGGACCTGGGCAGTGACGAGATGATCCACAGTGAAGCCGGGATTGGTCTGCAAGATCCTGGTCAAGGTGTTGATCATCAGGCCCGCGCAGAGCAGCAGCACCAGCGCCACGGCGACCTCGGCGATCACCAGGAAATTTCGCGTGTGATGACGCGACACGGAACCGGTCATGCGTGCTTCACCGCGCAAGGTTTCGTTCACGTCGTTTGTCGAAGCATGAAGAGCCGGCGCCAACCCGAAGACCGTCCCAGTCAGAATGCAGATGCCAAACGTGAACAGCAAGATTCGTACGTCCATCGGGGCATTTGCAGTGCGCGGCAGCCAACTGGGGGACAACAGATCGAACAACTTAATGCCCCAAATGGAGAGCAGCAGTCCGCCCAAACCACCCGCGCAGAAAAGCACCAGGCTTTCCGTCAGCAGTTGGCGAATTAGCCGAGTCCGCCCGGCCCCTAAGGCCACGCGGACACCCATCTCTTTGCGGCGCGAGTCACCTCGCACCAGCAGGAGATTGGCGACATTGGCGCACGCGATGAGCAGGACGAGCCCCACTGCCGCGAGTAACACGGAAAGAAAGTTGGAAGACCAGCCAAACAACCCTTGCTTCAGCGGCTCAACCCTAACGCTCATGCCTTTGTACTCGTCCGGAAACGCTTGCGCCAGGTGCTGCTCGACCACGTCCATGTCCGCCTGTGCCTGTTGGATGGAGACGCCACGCTTCAGTTTGGCGATCGCCAGCATCCACCGCGGATCTCCAAGTCCTGATTCGGCGGGATTCGTACTCGCCTCAAACATGAAAATATCGGGAGGCCCGGTCTGGAACAGATCAAAGCCGGCATCAAGCACCACCATAATCGGAGCAGAACCGTTGTCCACAAAAATCGGCCGGCCAAGAACGTGGGGATCTCCCGCGAAATGCCGCTGCCAAAATTCGTAGCTGATTCCAAAGCCAGTTGCTTCGGCCTTCTCATCCGTCGGCATAGAACCTAAAAACGCTTTCACGCCCAGCATTGAGGGGAGTAGCGCGTTGAAATGTAGCACGGCCACTCGTTCTCCAAAACCCCCGCCGGTCATGGCAACGATGTCGGGTCCCGATGTGGCCTCAATCTGTTCGAACACGTCGGTTGCAGCTTTCCAATGCGCCACATCCGTCCAGGAAACGGGTCCGTCGTATCGCGGATATTTCGGGTCGTAGAGTGACACTCTTACCAAGCGATCCTGGTCGGGATACGGAAGTGGGCGGAGCAAAAGTGCGTTGATGGCGTTGAAAATCGTGGTGTTGGCGCCAATGCCGATGGCCAGGGTGAGGATGGCGACCACAGTGAAACTGGGACTGTTACGCAGGCCGCGAGCAGCGTAGCGCAGGTCTTGCCCGAGAGCTTCGATCCATTCGGTCATCGAGCTGTCCGGAATATCTGGGATATTCCTGAACACCTACTATATACGTTGGACGTTAAGCTCCCGGATTTTGTTCCTCACTCCGCACACGTTACGCGCCGTTCCCACACTTCTCAACTGCGCTGCTTCGCCGCTTGGCTTTCTTCGCTCATCATGGCTAACTGCTTGCCGATTTCGCTGGCCGTCAGCACGAAATCCACATGCCCCGTATTGACCGCCGATTGTGGCATGCTTCCCCAGCTCGCGTCCGACTGAGCGAACGTCACTCCGCCCGCATCCTTGATCGCCTGCAACGCCACGCTTCCATCGTAGCCCATCCCCGACAGAATGATGGCGATCGCCTGTGAGGCGCATTGCTTTGCCAACGAGAACAGGAACGCATCAATTGACGTCGGCCAGCCAATCACTTTCGTCCGCTTCAACCTCAGTACCATTCCGTCTGTGGTGATGGCCTTCTGCGGTGGCGCCACATGCACCCGGTTAGGCTGCAAGCGCATCCCTTCCTTCGCTTCCACCACTTCCATTGTTGTGACTTTGGCCAGCAGTGGCACCAGGAACATCGCGTTTTGTCTCGCTCGGTGGGCCACAATCACAATGGCCATGTTGAAATCGGCCGGTAGTTCCCGCAGGATTTGCTTGTAGGCCGATAACCCCCCGGCAGACCCGCCCAGGCAAACCACCGGGAAGCTCTCTACCGGAGCCTTTGTTGCGGGTGCCAGTCTCATTGGCACGCCTCGATTCTGGCTGACCCGGTCCGCCTGTTCCGGCCGCTGCTGCGGAGAGAACTACCGCATTGTCACACGGTACTCTGAATCTTTCACCGTCAATTTGCCTGCTCCCGTGCGTTGCGGGCTGGCGCTGTCCGTCCCCACCGGGGTCGCACACGCAAAAAAATGGCGGACGCCCTTTCGTTGTCCGCCATTCTAGCTTTCCGAAAATCTGTCGTGAATCCCGCTTGTTACTTTCTTTGGTGGTAGCCGACGCTGTATCCGCCCTGCAACCCCATCTCCATCAGGATCTTGAACCCGACGCCAAACAGCCCGTTCGGCAGCGGTTCCCGGCGGACGACTTCGGCCAGGTATTCGTGTGTCATGGCCGCCGGCTCCTTCGAATACGGCATGGACACGAACAGCCGCATACCCACTTCGTATCCGGCCTCGCTCGACTGGAAAAACACGCCGTTGCGCGAAACGCTCAACGATCCGCGAATATCTTCGAACGGATCGCGTTCCGGATCCGATGGCCGAATCCGCATCAACTGGTTGATTTTGCAACGGCGGCTGGAGCGCCGTTCGGTATGTGACACGCGCGCCGCGTTAGCGCCGGGCGTTGAACCTGGTTTGTTCATAAATTCCAGTGCGGACGACATGGCCTTCACCTCTCCCGTTCGGTTCCTAACTCTTGACGGGATTAAGGTTATCGAGGCCTGCGCCGAAAACCCATAGCGAGACCGTACTCGGAGAAAAGTAGGCCACCTTTTGAACATGGTAGTACGAAAGTACCATCTCCGCCAATGCTCTTGGGTGTCCGCATTCCCCGCCCCTGAGGGGGGAACGCACGCTGATGCGTCAAGCGCAGACGCCTTGCCACCATACTTTTCTGCGCCCTTTTCCTTCACGATCCCAATGCTGTCGTCACCGACGTTAATGCCTATTTCCACGACACTTCTGATGGCAGTTTGCGAGCCGACGCTCTTGCTCTCCTCCAAGGTGCTCACCGAGACCTCGCGCTCGCCTCTCTCCATTGACCCGCCGCCCTCGACAAAATGCCGTACCCGGCACCCTGGCTGCCTCCACTCAGCTAGTTTTCCTCTGGATTTCCGTTACGTGTGGTCGCTGTAGCATACGCCGCGCCCAAACGCTGTCAACAGTTTTCGCTCCACGCCTCCGTACACCAGCCTGCGACGTTCTGGTTACGAAAGCGCGAAACCTACGCGCACCTGCGCCCGTCCAACCTTCGGGACCCAAGGCTAATCGGCAAACTTCCGGGCAATCCGCGCCACAACAGCCCGGCCATGGAGGACCCCATGGATCGTATCCTTTCCTTCCGTCAACTCTTCTGCGCTGCAGGCTTGGTGATCTTCGGGAGCTCCCTCGGTGTCTTCTCTCGCGCCATCGCCCAACCTCAATGCGAGTGCCCAACAGCGAAACTGCTCGCCGATGCCGGCAAATTGCAAGAGCCTCCGAACGCAGGTCTGTACTACTATGCCGATCCCACAACCGGAACACTCTCCCCTTTGGAACAAGGGGATGCGCTGCCATGGGTCAGCAACAACCTCTTCGCCATCTATTTCGCTGGCTATACCAATGCGGGAGTCCAATTTCCCGGTCCCCACTCTTCGTTCCGAATCAAACCGGCTCAGCCCCAGGAATTTGTGATCCGCCTTTCCGGAAACCATGCGGAAGACCTGCGCGCGTCGGAAGACCAAATGAGAACGTACGTGTGGCTGTTCCACGTGAACAGCAAAAAGCACAAGCGCAAACTTGAGCTTGCCAGGTGGCCGCTATACGCTACCGGGCCGGATGTTGATAAGGACAGAGTCCTGTGCGATGTGCTGCCCTACGGCGACCACCGGTCTTTCTTGATCAGCCCACGCCAACCCCTGCCTCCGGGAGAGTACGCCTTCCTCGGCTCCGCTAACTATCAAGGCAAAGTGCGCCATAGCGCGGTCTTCACCTTTGCCATCGATCCGCAAATCTGAATCCGCCTCGTCCACCGTCAGCCCCTCGCAATTCTTTTCACATTTCTCCCTGCGCGTGACTTCCCTCCTCCTTTTATGCCATCCTTTCCTCCAGATTTCCTCCGGACCACCTAACCATGCCCAAAAAATTCAAGGATTTGACCGAACGCGAGATTCTAGCCCTAGCCATTACCAGCGAAGAAGAGGACGGGCGCATTTACGGCGAGTTCGCCGATGCTCTTCGCGAGTCTTATCCCAGCACCGCCGAAATGTTCGAAGAGATGCGGGCCGAAGAGGCCGTCCATCGCGACCGCCTGCTCAACATGTTTCGCCACCGTTTTGGCGACCATATTCCCCCGATTCGCCGTGAAGATGTGCGCGGCTTCTTGCAGCGCCGCCCGGTGTGGATGATGCGTCCTCTCGGCGTCAAGGTCGCCCGTCGCCAGGCCGAAATCATGGAAATGGAAGCCAGCCGTTTTTACACCCGCTCCGCCAGCCGTACTTCCGATGTGCCCACCCGCGAATTGCTCAACATGCTCGCCGATGAAGAACGAAAGCACACCCGCGCCGCCAGCGAGTACGAAGAAAAGCATCTCACCGAGAAAGCCCGCTCTGAGGAGGAAGAATCCCACAAACGCCTTTTCGTCCTGCAATTCGTTCAGCCCGGCCTTGCGGGTCTGATGGACGGCTCCGTCTCCACTCTCGCTCCTTTGTTCGCCGCGGCGTTTGCCACCCAGAAAAGTTGGGACGCCTTCCTGGTCGGTTTGGCCGCCAGCATCGGCGCCGGCATCTCCATGGGTTTTGCCGAATCGCTTTCCGACGATGGCTCGCTCACCGGCCGCGGTTCGCCGTGGATTCGCGGCACGGTCACGGGCTTGATGACCGCCGCCGGCGGACTTGGTCACACCCTGCCTTTCCTGATCCCGGAATTTCGTTTGGCCACCGGCATTGCCGCCGCGGTTGTGGCCGTCGAGCTCGGCGTTATCAGCTACATCCGCCACCGTTACATGGATACGCCGTTCCTCCAAGCCGCCTTCCAGGTCATCGTCGGCGGCGTGTTAGTCTTCATCACCGGCTGGCTTATCGGCAGCTCTTAGCACAAACCTGCACGTGGGTGAAGGATCGAAATCCTTCAGCCTCGGAGTTCCGGCTCAATTTTAGTGGGATTTGCGTGATTTCACATTACTGGTGCGGGAGAGAGGACTTGAACCTCCACGGGTGTTACCCCACAAGATCCTAAGTCTTGCGCGTCTGCCAGTTCCGCCACTCCCGCCCTTTTGTTTTCTACGACTTAGATGAGAGGCTTAGGAAACCTCTCACCAAATTCTCACCGTTCTTTCTCTCAGTCAACTGCTTGATTCTTTTGGCTAAGCGTGTCCAATTCTGCCGGGGGTTTGTTTGCGAATTTTACGTACGTCGATTACAGCAACTGTTCCCGCGATGACCAGAAGTACAGTTGCCGTAGCACCAATTTTGGTACTCAATTCGCTAAGCTGCCCGAACTTGTAAACGAGCCAAGTATTCGCAAGAGCGGGTAGAACAAGTATTGAGATGTTCGTCACAGTTGCGGCAAACCACCCTCGAAAAAGCCCGACCCAAGGGTATTTGCGAATTTCGCTCGGATCTAAATTCAAAGAGCGGAAATGTCTAAGGTGCAACACCAGAAATAGAAGGACGCAGAAAGTTACTATCGGTCCCGCCAAAACAGCTAGGCTTCGCTCGACAGAAATACCAAAGAAAGACAAAGTGCCTCGGGTGCTTGCAGCTAGTTCCCCCTGAAGAAAGACTGTAGCTTGGTCAGGGCTGTCTTGATTGATTTGATGCCAAAATACTTTCGAGTGAGGAAAAACCACACCCGTTTTCGGGTCGATTAGTTTTTGGCCAAACATGTCATTTCGTAGCCAATCCGACGCAAAAAAGTCTGTTTTTGGAGTTATTGAGTATTGGAGATTTATGTGTCCCGGCTGTAGGCTTGATTCATCGGTTTGGAGATAAAGCGTCAAGCCCAAAACGTCGGACGGCGAACGGTTAATCCAATCCAACATTGGTGAGCCGTCTGGATATTGTAAGCCAGAATTAAAACCCAGACTCAATTGTATGACCTTCGCCTGAGGGCTTCGACTAGCCTTCCAGTTTGCCAGTTCTTTGAGAATTTTCTCGCGGTCGCTTGTCCATTTTAAGGCTCCGATTTTTTGAGTCCTGGTCAGGAATGTGTCTAAATCGAGAAGCCGCGAAGTCGGTAACGGCAACTGGTCTCCGAAAACGGGAATTCCGATATGCAAATTCGCCTGTACAGGCACTCCAGCTTGTCGAACCACGCTGTAAAGAAACTTCTCGTTTCGGTCATTCTCAGGTTTGAATTGTTTAGCGACGTTGTTGGACCAGCTTCCATAGGAAACCTGCTTCAGTGCGGCAAGCTCGTCAATGGCAGCCTCGTATTGGTGCGTCTGGTCTGGTCTCAAAAAGAACGCCACAATAACCGCGGTAACAACCATCACAACTTGGTGCAGGACCTTAATTACTTTCAGGTTTTCGTTCACGTAGGTCTCAATCAGCTACAACCCGCAGTTCCGCCACTCCCGCACGGTCACTACGCCAGTTTACCCATCTTATGCTATGTCCTCGCGACCCGTCATTCCGATGACGCAACTCCCAGTGACTTTAGCGGTCAACACCTCCCTGTGATACTGGAAACCACCCGCAACTCCGTGGATAATGGCTACCATCCAGTACCACTACGCCAAAAAGGCTAACTCTTGATCCTCCAACAGACTGACCCCATTACAGTGATTCGCCAGACCGACCACGCCTTCCTGTCCGGCTTCTTTGCGCGGGAATGGGGCAACGACACTTTCTCTCGCCCCGAACCGTTCCACTCCTTCTGCCTGGCCGCTTCCGAACACGATAATGGCTGGCACGAATGGGAGCTGGCCCCGGGTGTGGATCCGCGCACCTTCGCTCCGTACAGCTTCATGACCGTGCCCACCGAAGAGCACATCTTCCTGTACCAGCGCGGCATCGAGCGGGTGGTCAAAGTCGATTTGTACGCGGGCCTGCTGGTCGTCTCGCACTGCATGGGACTGTATGATCGCAGTCGCGCCACCATTCCCGGTTATTCCGCGAAATATGTGAAGTCCCAGGAACAGCACGTGGCCAACGACTTCGTGCAGCGCCTGCGCTTGCAGCAGCTTCGCTTGAAAGTCGATCTGCGCAACAACCCGGCCACCAAGCCGTTCACCGACGAAAAATTGATCAAAGCCAACGCGCAGCGCATCGAGGCGCTCGACCGCCTGTCCTTGTATTTCTGCCTCGGCGCCGCCGAAGATGCGGTCATCGAGGCCGTCCCCACCAGCGACAACGGCGACGAAGTGGATTGGGAGCTTCGTCCCACGGGTCAAAGCAATTTCACCATCAACCCGTACCCGTTTCGCCGCGATCCTCTGGACTTCACCATCCTGGCGCGCCGCGTTCCCAAGCGCCGCTACGCCGATGATGCGGACTTCCAGCGCGTGCTGGCGTCCGCGCCGTTTTTCAATATCCGTTTCACCATTCGTTCGCGGTCCGCCAGCAATTCCACCAACGCCGCCAAAGCTTAGCTGCCCGTCAATCTTCCTTGGTCTTTCCGCATCGGCTGTTTCAAGACTCTCCTCTTGCGCGCTCTGGTATCATTCCCCCCGGGACACATGCGACCCGATCGCATCTCGCTCTTCCCTCTAAACGTCGTACTCTTTCCCGGCGAACTTCTTCCCTTGCACATTTTTGAGCCGCGCTACCGCCGCATGGTCCGCGAATGTCTGGATAGCAAAGCGCCATTTGGTATCTTATTGGCGCGCCCGGATGGTGTCGCCCGGGTGGGCTGCACTGCCGAGATTTTGGAGGTCACCCGGCGTTATGAAGATGGGCGCATGGACATTCTGACCGTCGGCCGCCATCCTTATCGCGTAGTGACCTTGTGCACCGATGATCCTTTGCTCGAAGGTAGCGTCGATTATCTTGACGACGAAGATTCCCTGCTGGATCCGGAAAACGCCCGCAAACTCGTCGAAAGTTACGAGGTGTGCCACACCTTGCTGTTCTCCGGCATGCCCACCAATTTCAGCCAGGGTGCTCCCGAATCGCTTTCCTTCGCCGTCGCTCGCTCCCTGCCGTTGGATCTTCTGTGGAAGCAGCAGATTCTGGAACTGCGTTCCGAAGCCGAACGCCAGGATCGCTTGCTTAGGTATCTCCGCGAGTGGGCGCTGCATCTACACAAGGTGGACGCTGAGCGGCTTCGTAAATCAGGCAGCGGGCACGCTTTGAATTAGTGGTGGGCGGGTCTGCTACATCGATCCGCGGATAAGGGGCTCCATGAACGTGGGTACTTCATCGCATTCGGCAGGTCATTCCAAACCGCAGACGATCGGTGAGTTGAAGCGCATTCCCGATTTTGACGCCCGCTCCAGCACCCTGCCGGTCAAGAACGAAATCCGCCGCAACTTGCTGCGGGCCATCGAGCGGGGCGAAACTCTGTTCCCGGGCGTTCACGGCTACGAAGACAGTGTGATTCCGCAAATCGTCAACGCCGTCCTGTCGCGCCACAATTTCATCCTTCTGGGACTTCGCGGGCAGGCCAAGAGCCGCATCCTCCGTGGACTCATTCAGCTCCTGGATCCCGATATCCCCGTGATCGCCGGCTGCGAGATCAACGACAATCCCTTTCGCCCCATTTGCCGCTCTTGCCGCGAACGCGTCGCCGCCGACGGCGACAACACCCCCATTGCCTGGCTTCCCCGCGACCAGCGCTACGTGGAGAAGCTCGCTACTCCCGACGTCACCATTGCCGACATCATTGGCGACGTGGACCCCATCCGCGCGGCTCGCGGCGGGCGCGACCTCTCCGACGAGTTGACCATTCACTATGGCCTGCTTCCCCGCGCCAATCGCGGCATCTTCGCCATCAATGAGCTTCCCGATCTCGCCGGTAAAATCCAGGTGGGTCTGTTCAACATCATGCAGGAAGGCGACATTCAGATTAAGGGCTATCCGCTGCGTCTGCCTCTGGACATTCTTCTGGTCTTCACCGCCAATCCCGAGGATTACACCGCGCGCGGCAAGATCATCACCCCTCTGAAGGACCGCATCGGCGCCGAAATCCGCACCCACTATCCAGCTACCATCCAGGAAGGCATGACCATCACCAGCCAGGAAGCCTGGACCAAGCGCGATTCGCACATCAAAATTGATGTGCCGGATTACCTTCGCCAGGTGGTCGAGGAAATCGCCTTTCAAGCCCGCGAAGATAAGCGCGTCGACCGCCGTTCTGGCGTCAGCCAGCGTCTACCCATCACCACTCTGGAGAGCGTGGTCAGCAGCGCGGAGCAGCATGCCGCTCGAGCCGGGGAAACCCATGGCGTGGCCAGAATCGCCGACGTCTACGCGGCGCTTCCCGCGATTACCGGCAAACTGGAACTGGAATACGAAGGCGAACTAAAGGGCGCGGAAACCATCGCTCGCGAGCTGATCCGCACCGCTGTTGGCCGTGTCTTTACCAAGCATTTTGGAGAGGTCAGCTTTCAGCCGGTGATTCAGTGGTTCGAGGCGGGTGGCGAATTAAAAATTCCCGATGACGTTCCCGCCAACCGGCGATTCCAGCAGCTTTGTCAGGTGCAGTGCTTGATGGAGCATATCGCCAAGCTCGGTGCCAATCGCAAGGATGAAGCCGCCGCGGCGGCTGCCGCCGAGATGATCCTCGAAGGCCTTTGGGCCCATCGTCGCGTCGGGCGCAGTGAAGAGCGCGGCTTCTATGCCGAAAAACCGCAGCGCCTTTCCGAGCCCCGCGACCGCGACAATCCCAATCGGCCTCGGCGCACGTACAATTAATTGTCCAGGGTCTTCGCTGTGATTGGCTTTTGAGGTTACCTGATGAAGATCGTCAAATACGGGAAATACGTCGGCGAGCCCGTCGATGAAATCGATCTCGACGAGCTCATGAAGCGCCTCGGCGACTTCCTGCTCCAGAGCGGTTTCGAATCGCAATACTACGGCTTATCCGAATTCGATGCCGCCCAGTCCATGGAAGCCCTGCGCGATGCCATCCTGCGCGCCCTCCAGGAAGGTGATCTGACTCCCGACAATTCCATGAGCGATGAGCTACGGCAATTGTTGCAGGACCCCGGCGCTTTGAATAATCCGGACGTGCGCGATTTGATCGACAGGCTCATCCAACGCCTCACCCAAGAGGGTTTCATCAATCCCCAGCAGCCTCCCCAGGTCACTCCTCCTCCTCAAACTACTCCCGGCGGCCAGTTGGGCCAGCCCGTCGAACGAATCCCCGAAGCGCGCTTCGAAATTACCGACAAGGCCATTGATTTTTTGGGTTTCAAAACGCTTCGCGATTTGCTGGGCTCCTTAGGCCGCAGCAGTTTTGGCCGCCACGACACTCGCGATCTTGCCACCGGTGTCGAGTCCGGCGGCATCTCTCGCCAGTACGAGTTCGGCGATGTGCTCAACCTGGACATCAGTCAGACGCTCTCGAACGCCATCCGCCGCGAAGGCGCGAAGGTTCCCATCGACATGCAGTATCGCGACCTGATGGTTCACCAGTGCGAATACCAAAGTTCCTGCGCCACCGTGGTGCTTCTGGATTGCAGCCACAGCATGATTCTGTACGGTGAAGACCGCTTCACTCCCGCCAAGCGCGTCGCCTTGGCCTTAGCGCACCTGATTCGCACCCAATATCCCGGCGACACTCTCAGTCTGGTTCTGTTCCACGATTCCGCTGAGGAAATCCCGCTGGCGCAATTGGCTCGCGTGCAAGTCGGCCCCTATTACACCAACACCCGCGAAGGCCTGCGCATGGCCCAACGCATCCTCCTTCGCCAGCGCAAAGACATGCGCCAGATCATCATGATTACCGACGGCAAGCCCTCCGCGCTCACTCTGGAAGATGGCCGCATCTACAAAAATGCCTTCGGCCTGGACCCCTTCGTCGTCAGTGAAACCCTCGAGGAAGTGAACAAGTGCAAGCGCGCCGGCATTATGATCAACACCTTCATGCTCGCTTCCGATTACAGCCTGGTGCAGTTCGTACAGAAAATCACCCAGATGTGCAAAGGCAAGGCGTACTTCACCACTCCCTATACTCTGGGCCAATATCTGCTCATGGATTACATGCAACGCAAAACCAAAACCATCCACTGACTTACCCTACAGGAAATCCCCTAGACCTTCTTTCCACGCATCAATTCCTGCGTCGAAGTTCGGTTTCCTGCAGCGACTGCTCGCGCTCATACGTCTAACTGTTAGTGAACAAATTAAATTTGACTCCGTTGGCCACGTGTTTGTGTCCTGCATCGTGGGACGGATCGAGACATCAAAGAGAGTCGCTAACGAAACTTTCGAGAATTTTGATCACCCTCTTCGGCGCCGCGCTGTTGCTCGCGTCGGCTGGCTACGCTCGGGCGGCTAATAAAGGTACTTTGCACCTCACCGATACGCTCAGCGTGGCAGGTCACACCCTCACTCCCGGCGATTACAAGGTGGAATGGAATGGCAGCAGGCCTGACGCGCGTTCTGGCATCGCGTTCCTCCGTGATTCACTGCCGCAGGATCGTTGTGTCTGTTTTGCTTGGTCGGCCTACCTGGATGCCATCAACCACTCGCCGGATACATCGAAATCCTGATTGCAAGCCATCAGACATTTCCAGCATTGACTTAGTAACTTCGCATTCCCTGCTCCCGTCTAATCCCGCATAACAAAATTAAACCGATTCTGCGGCCGGTGCCGGTGTCCTGCACAGCCCGGAGCGGAATATACAAAAGGAGTTGTTCATGAAAACGTCCAGAATATTCGTCGCGCTCTTGGGGGCTGCGCTTCTTTTGTCTGCAAGCGCTTTCGCCAGAGCTGCCAACAAAGGGTCCGTCAAGCTCCAGCAGAAACTCACGGTCGAGGGCAAGACCTTGGATCCAGGCAACTACAAAGTCGAGTGGGAAGGCACCGGGCCCACCGTTCAAGTCAAGCTGTTTCGCAACAACGAGAACGTCGCCACCTTCCCGGCTCAGTTGAGCCAGGAAAATTCTCCGTCAGGCCAGGGCGGCTACGGCTCCATCGCTGAGCCGGATGGCACACGCGCGCTGACCGCAATCTACCTTGGTCATCAGGTTCTGCAAATCCAACCGGATGCCGCCCAGCAATCGTCGGCGGCAAAGTAACCGAAACCCATTCGTGTCCATTCCTTTCCGGACTCTGCTGGAAAGGAATGGACCTTCTTGAATCCTGCGGCGCATCCCCGCATTCCACTGGCGTTTACGCTAAAATAGAAGCGTGACGTGGTGGCACAGCATCGCTCGGCGATTCACGCGGGAGGCGCCCTTGACGAACATGGAAGCTGGTAGTTCCGCTCCAGGCTTTTCCCTCAAAGCGCTGGATGGCAAATCCTGTTCGCTGGACTCGTTGCTCGAACGCGGGCCCGTGGTCGCTGCATTCTTTAAGATTTCCTGTCCGGTGTGTCAATTCACTTTCCCTTTCCTGCAACGAATTTCTGAGCGCTTCGGCAAGAATGTTTCGGTCATCGGCATTTCTCAGGACGACGCCCGCAGCACCAAGGAATTTAACCAAGCCTACGGCGTAACCTTTCCCACTCTGCTCGACGATCCCGGCTATCCCGTGTCCAACGCCTACGGCTTGACCAACGTGCCCACGGTCTTTCTCATTAATCCCGATCGGAAGGTAAAAGTGGCCTGCACCGGCTTCGACAAGGCTGCTCTGGAGAACATTGCCGGCGAACTCGCGCAGCGGCAGAAGATTTCCGCCGTGTCTCTGTTCCTGCCAAACGAAAGCGTTCCCGCTTACAAACCTGGATGAACCTCAAAAAACTAGGTCCGGTCGGGACCTGACGACAACTTAAGGTTCTCCCACCTCTTTCAGATAGTCCTGTTTGTGTTTTGGTGGCTTCTGGCGCTTATCCGCAATCACGCGCGTGGCCTTCGGCGCTAAACCGGACTTCCGCGCCGCCCGCCGCGCCTCGTTGCCCTTCTCGAGTTTCGCCTTGCGTCTCTTCATTTCACCGCGGCGGCCGGTGTCCGCTCCTTCTTGGAAATAATTTCGTGCGCCGCGCGATACCCCTGATCGATGGCTTCGTTGGTGTACGCAAACGCCCCGGCATCGGAATTGGCGATGTGGATGTTGCCAAACGGCTTCCGCCCGATTTCATTCGGTGCTTGCCCCGGCGCCCACACCGGATCGTACAGCGAGTTGTATTCGTACGCGTAGCCGTGCGGCCAGCGGTTCACCGTGATCGCTTCGATGTCCACGGCCGGATCGAACCCGGCGCTGCCCAACATCCGCCCCAACTGATCGCGAATATTCCTTTCGAACGTCTCGAAACTCATCGTCAGCAACTTCATGCGCCCAGTCCGTTGCATTTCCCGCGCCGTCGATCCCGGCCCCACCGGCACGTATTGCATGTGCAGCAGGCAGGATTCCTCGGGTTTTTGCGTGAACTTATACCCTCCCATACTCACCGGAAAATCCATTTCCACACCGGAGAAGAATGCCCCGGGACAGTGCACTCCGTGTACCTTCAGCTTGTCGAACACCTGCCAATTTCTTAGCTGCACGTTCGTGTACACCAGCGGAACCTTCACGTTATACGCCAGCGCCTCTCGCTGCGCTTCCGGCATTTCTGGACACATATACGGAATCACCATGTTCCAGCACGCCAGAATGCACGTCTCCCCGAACACCGAGTACGCTTTCCCCCCTCGCACATAGGTTACCTGTACCCCTCCGCCAGCATCTTTTCTGTTGGTGGCGTGCACTGCCGTCGAATTCAATCGTATGCGTACGGCCGAACCCGGCTCATCCAGCTTCGCGTAATTGAACTTCGCCAGCACCACATCTTCCATGGTGTTTCCCGCTGCGACCCCGGGAATCAGCGCGCGCACCAGCAATCGCGCCACCGACGCCATGCCATCCGGGAAGTGATAAATGTATGGCTCATGGTCCTGCCGAGTCACTTCCAGCCCTATTCCTGGCCCATCCGTATCCGTGATTCCCAATCCCGCGAAGCCCGGCAGTTCACCGAGCCCGGCCATATCCCCGGCGGGAACCGCATCGATGCCAACTCCGTACAGCCCGTACGTGGAGCTTTGGAAAAACGTGGTTACTTCAGGCGTCACTTTCACGTTCTTCAGCAAGTAGTTCTTGTGACTGGTCTTCGCCAAATAATCCTTTTTTTCTTGCGCGCTCATCCCTGCCAGGTAGTCCACTTTTTCCGTGTACAGCCGCAAGATATCTTTCTGGGCCACGGATGAAAGTGGCGTCTTCCCCAGGAATTCCTGCCAGGGCGTCTGGTAAAATCCGGGAACTAATCGATCCACCCCAAAAGTCTCTTTATCGAAAAAAACAGCCTGCCCCATGCCTCGCGATTTATAAAAATTCTGGTCGTAGTATTTGTTGAACCGCTGCACTTCAATCCCAATGTCTTTGAAGAGTTGCTTGGCCTGAGTGCTGTACAGGTTCGGACCGGTGATCGTTTGCGTGCCGCCGTAACCGATGATCAACCGCTGGCCACTATGGAATTCGTTTCGTTTGGCGTGCCCGCCAAAATCGTCATGATTGTCCAGAATCAGGATTTTCGCCTCTGGCCGCGCTTGCCGGCAGAAATAAGCGGCCGATAATCCACTGATTCCCCCGCCAACCACAATCAAATCGTAAGAGTCCGCTTCCGGTGCGGGATTGTCCCACCTCTTGCCATCACGCATCGCGTGCGCCACTTCCCATGAACCATCGTGACTTCCCCGCATTCCGGTCTTCCCCGGAGGATAGTATCCAGCTTGCTTCTCGGGCGCGTAGGGTTTGCCCGAATCAGCAAAAACTTGTCCCCAGAAGCTGCCTGGTTCGACCAACGACGCTCCAATCGCCACGCTCACGCCATTCAGAAAATCGCGCCGTCGAATTGGCCGGTCCATCCCTAATTCCCGGTCGTTTTTGTTCCAGCTCATCCTATCTCCCATTCCGCCCACACAATTACAACCGCTGCGCCCGAAACCTTCCGTGCACAACGCCACCCCTGAAGCCACACAATTCAGGAGAAAAGCTTATTCCACTTTTTCTCAATTCGGAAGCTGCGCCAAATACAGACGTATCCCGCGAGGATGGAAATTCTTCCCCTCCACACTTCTGGATTGACGATTGACGGCGCGTGAAGTGATTTGACTTGGACGGCCAGGTCAGCCCGTGCCGACGGTGTCGCGGTTCGCTTCGTCCAGCAGGCGCATCGCTTCCATCAGCAATCCCGTGGTGCTGCGCGTCGTGGTGGTCGCTGTCGAAGCATTGGCCGCATTGAAATCAATTTCGAATTCGCCTTCCGTCCACAAAACCACTTTCAGCACGGCTTCATCCCCGGCCAGATCATTAATCTTTGCGTCGCGACATTGCCCCGATGCAAAGAACAGCTCGGCTCGTTCATTGCCCTTCTGCACTACCAACCGGCAGGACTTTTGTCCCATTTCCAACGATTGCAGCAAATCGATCATGCTCATCTCTTCCAAGCGTCCTTGGATCACTCCCGGACGCGAGGCTTGCTTCTGCAACTTCTCCAGGTGTAACCGATCCACTACCTTCTTGGCCGAACGAACCAGGTCCTTCACTAGAAACGGCTTGGCGATAAAATCCTCGGCTCCCTCAATCAACGGACGCAGCCGCTCTTCAATGTCCGCGCGGCTGGCCATGAACAGAAACGGAATGTGGCGCGTGGCTTCGCGCGAACGCAATTTCTCGAACAGTTGCCGCCCATTCAACCCCGGCATGTTGTAATCGCACAGAATCACGTCGGGCGGTTCGTCGATCACCTTCAGCAGCGCGTCCGCCCCATCCCCCGCCACCACTACCTCGCAGATCGGCTCCAGCCCTTTGGCCACCAGATCACGCACCATGGGATTATCTTCGGCCACCAGCAGTTTGACGGTTTTTCCGGTGGCCGCGCTCATCGCCTGTTTCTCCCCGCCGGTTTCCCTGAACCGCGGTGATAGTCCCCGCTCTTGCCCCCGGTCTTTTCCAGCAGATGCACCGCGCTGATCTCCATTCCTTTGTCCAGGGCTTTACACATGTCGTAAACCGTGAGGGCAGCGCAGCTAACGGCCACCAGTGCTTCCATTTCCACCCCGGTCTGTGCCGTCGCTGTTACCTGGGACACTAATTCCACCCCATCTTTGCATAGCCGTGGGGTCACATCAATGTGAGTGATGGCTATCGGATGACAAAGAGGTATCCACTCCGCTGTGCGTTTCGCTGCCGCAATACCGGCAATCCGGGCAATTTCCAGCGGGTTCCCCTTGGGGTTTTTCAGTTTGCGGACTGCGCGAACCACACCCGGTGTCATTCCCACAAACGCGTGCGCTCTCGCCGTGCGTGTGCTGACCGCTTTGGCGGACACATCCACCATGGCGATTTCACCGCGCTTCGCATAGTGGGACAGTCTCGCCATCGCGACCGCTTAGAGTACGTCCAAGCGCGGCAGAACGGAAACTTTCTCGCCCGCGGCAATGTCCGGACGGTCACTGGGAACCACCACAAAGCAATTGGCACGGTTAAGCGCGCTCACGTCTCCCGAACCTTGCCACCGTAGCACGCGAACTTGCGGAACAGACCCCGGCCAATCCAGACGCGCCGGCAGAAAGTGTGTCAGACCGGCTTTCTCCCGCAGATTCTCCGCCAGTGTCGCTTCGACCAGCGGCAACGGACGCGCCTCCATGCCGCTTAGCACGTCCATCGCGGCGATCACCAACAACTGGAACGTCACCATGGTCGAAACCGGGTTGCCGGGTAGCCCGAAAATCAGCGTTCTGCCGCAGCGCCCAAACACTGCGGGCTTTCCCGGCCGGATCGCTACCGCATCAAAGAAAAATTCTGCGCCCATGCTTTTCAGCACAGATTCGACCAGGTCGTACTTCCCCATCGACACTCCGCCCGACAGCACCAGAATGTCTTCGCGCAGCCCCAGCTCGACCTTCGCCGACAACTCCTCCACGCGATCCCGTGCGTTCGCCAGCGGCACCGGTTCTCCGCCCGCTAGCCGGACTTGCGCCGTTAGCGACACCGTGTTGCTGTTGCGGATATGGAACGGACCAGGCGTCTCGCTGATCGGTACGACTTCGTCCCCGGTGGACAAGATAGCCACTCGCGGTTTTTTGTGACAGCGAACACTGCTTGCGCCCACCTGCGCCGCCACCGCCAATTCCGCAAATCCCAGCCGCGTTCCCGGTTGCAACGCCACATCGCCCGCATGCGCTTCACTTCCCTTGCGAACGATGTTCTGGCCGACTTGCGTTGGCCGTTCGAAGGTGATGCTGTCCCCGGAGCGCCGCGTGAATTCGATCATCACTACCGCGTCCGCACCCAGTGGAACAGCCGCCCCCGTCATGATTTGTATGCAGGTCCCGGATTCGAGCGCTTCGGAAACCGTATCCCCGGCTTTGATTTCCCCCACGCAACGCAATCGGGCGCCTTCGTTCGCTTCGCTGGCCTGCACTGCGTATCCATCCCGCGTGGAACGGTGGAACGGTGGATAATCGCGATCGCAGCGAATTTCTTGCGCCAGGATGTAGCCCAAAGCGTCGGAAATCTTCAGCGTTACCGTCGGGCGCGCTCCGGCATGGTTCTTAGACTCCGCAATCACAACTTGGCGCGCGTCGGCGTACGAAAGCATGGCAGCGATTCACTACAGCCAGCGAGCCAGCAGCGTGCCGGGCGGCACTATGGTCGCGTCGCGTTCGGGACCCGTGGAAATCATGCCGATTTCCACTTGCAGGAATTCAGAGACAAACCGCAAGTAATCCAGCGCGGCTTTCGGCAGTTGTCCACCGTCTTTCACCCCGTAAGTGCTGTCGCACCACCCCGGCAGAGTTTTATATACCGGTGAGACCCGATCGTACTCTTCTGCCGACGCGGGCATTTCATGAATTGGCGATCCTTTGTACGTGTAGCCGGTGCACACCCGAATCTCCCGCTGCGTGTCGAACACGTCCAATTTCGTGATCGCCAGCGAGTCAATACCATTGATCATTTTGGCGTACCGCAGTTCCGCCAGGTCCAGCCAGCCGCACCGGCGCGGACGCCCAGTCACCGCCCCAAATTCGTTGCCGCGTTCGCGAACTTCTTTCGCTTCCAGGTCCGGCATCTCCGTAGGAAACGGACCCCCTCCCACCCGCGTGGTGTACGCCTTGGAAATGCCCAAAACACTCCGGATTTTTGTCGGCGGAATTCCCACCCCCGTTGTGGCTCCGCCGGCAGTCGCATTCGACGACGTAACGAACGGATACGTGCCATGGTCGATATCCAGCATGGTGCCTTGCGCGCCTTCGAACAGCACCGATTTGCCCTCGTCCAGCACGTGATTGATCAGTTCCGCTGTGTCGCAGATGTACGACCTGATCTTTTCGCCCAGCGCCAGCGTGCCTTCGACTTCCTGCGAAAAGTCCAGTTGCGCTCCGTACGCGCCTTGAGCTATCTGGTTCTTCTCCGCCACCACCCGCGCTGCTTTCTCCCGGAACAGCGCTGCATCCAGCAGGTCCACCACCCGCAACCCTCGCCGCGCCATCTTGTCCTCGTACGCCGGGCCGATCCCGCGCGAGGTCGTCCCAATTTTATTGGCGCCGCGGGCCGCCTCCGCCGCCAGGTCCAGTTCGCGGTGATAGGGAAAGATCAGATGGGCTCGATTGCTGACGTGCAAGCGGCCTTTCACGTCCACGCCGCTTTTGCCCAACGTTTCGATTTCCGCCACCAGCGCGGCTGGGTCTATCACCACCCCCGCCGCAATCACCGCGTGCCGCTTCGGCCGCAAAATCCCGCACGGGATCAGCTGCAGAACATAGCGGTCCTTCCCGATGATCACCGTGTGCCCGGCATTGTGACCGCCCGCTACTCGCACGATATAGTCGAACGATCCGGCAAGATAATCGACAACCTTGCCCTTCCCTTCGTCGCCCCACTGCGCACCCACCACCACCACCGATTTCATGCAGACTTTCTCCTTGCTCGAGACCGATACGGGTGGAATCCGCGGAACCCGAAGCCACCGGACGAAACAGAGCAAAATCCCCGCGACACACCAATTTCAGATCGTACGATGGCCACTAGGGGAACGCAAGACATAGCGCCAAGCGAAACGCGCCCGCATGGCAGCGGAATCACCCTTTGCCGATCAAGCCGTAGCAGCTTTCAGCCCAACCGAATCGACTCATGCCCCGTTTTGACACAGCTGCGCGTCGCTGGGCATCACCATGTCGCACTAACCTTCTCCCTGCGCGGCACTTATCTTCGAAGCACGACCACGGTTTTGGATATCCTCGTGCATCCCCCGGAATCAACTGCTGATCGTGTGGACGCACCGCACTTGCACCACATGACCGCGCATCGAACCGGTGCGGAGGACCGTTGCCATCCGCGAAAACACTCAGGGGAACAAGCGCGCGCCCAGCTCCGGCGCTGCTCTTCCTACTGGCGTGTTCCTGCGGCTTGCTTCAACCCGCTTATCCAACTCAGGCTAAGCAAACTCTCCGCCTGATCACCCGAGCCGCCGACATTCACAGCTTGTCTGTCGCGGAAGCCAATCGCCATTACCCCGTGCGTTTGACCGCCGTAGTCACCTACTACGACCCGCAAGGCCAGGACTTATTCGTGCACGACCATAGTGGCGGCATTTGGCTCAACGTCCAAACCACACCGCTAAATGTTCCGGTATCGGCGGGAGACCTCGTCGAAGTTACCGGAGTGACCGAACAACCTGACTTCGCGCCGCAGGTCGGAACACCACATCTCACCGTGTTGGGCCGCGCACCGTTGCCCACTCCCAAGCGCGTCAGTTATCACGCGATGGCTTCCACCATGGACGATAGCGTGCGCGTCGAAGTGGAAGGAATCGTCCATCGCACTTGGAAAGATGGCAATGTGCTGAATATGGACGTAGCCATCGACGGCGGCCACATACTCGGCTGAATTCCCAACTATCCGGCGGCGGTCCCTGGCACTCTGGTTTCCGCCAAAGTCAGGTTGCGCGGTCCCTGCGGCGCGGATTTCAACGTTAACAATCAACTCGTGGGGATCTACGTTCACGTCCCAAATCTGGCCGGCTTGGAGATTCTCGAACCCGCGCTGGCCGACCCATTCGACACCCCGGTTCGCCCGATCAACGACATCCTGCGCTTCAACCCCAAAAGTACACTCGAACAGCGCGTTCAAGTGCGGGGAATCGTCGCCATGTTCCGTCCGGGCAGCGCGATTTTCATTCAGGATCAAGCAACTTCGCTGTATGTGAGCACCGCACAAACCGTCCCTTGGCTCGAACCGGGCGATCAAGTCGACATTGTCGGCTTCCCCGTGGTTGGCCCTTATACCCCAGAATTGCATGATGCCATCTACCGCCGCACTGGTAAAGCCTCCGTTCCCGTGCCCATTCCACTGACACCCATTAACGCCCTAAAGGGCGAAGTGCAGAATTTTCATTTTCGCAATCACAATGCCGAGTTAATTCGCGTTCGCGGACGCCTGATGGGTTCCGCAACGAACGAAGGCGATCGCGCGTTGTTACTGCAAAATGGCAACGTGGTGTTTGAGGCCCGCTTTCCCGAAAACGGCCGCGCCGATACCTTCGCCACCCTCATGGAGGGCAGCCAACTCGAGGTCACTGGCGTGGCCACTATCGAACTGGATGAGAACGGTGTCCCCAACACCTTCCGGTTGCTGCTGCGTTCACCCGCCGATGTGGTGGTGCTCCAGTTGCCTCCTTGGTGGAATCTGCAACGGACCGCCGCCCTGGTTGCTGTGCTCCTCCTGGCCATATTCGGAGCCTTGGCTTGGGCTGCTCTGTTGCGCCGGCGCGTCCGTTCCGCCACCGAGGTGATTCGAGCGACCCTGGAATCCACCGCCGACGGCATCCTGGTTACCGACCGTCAAGGCAAAATCGTCACCCTCAATCGCAAGTTTGCAGAGATGTGGAACGCTCCCGACGCCCCCGTAAGCTGGAAAAACGGCAGCCAGTTCCTGAAGGTTGCGCTCGGCCAACTACAAGACCCGCGCCAGTTCATGCGTGAAGTTCTCAAGGAGTTTGCCAGCAACGCTAACGTTAGCCAGGACGTCATCGAACTGCACGACGGCCGGGTGTTCGAACGCCACTCTGAACCGCAGATTTTAGAAGGCAAAAATATCGGGCGCGTCTGGAGCTTTCGCAACATTACCGACTTGCGACGCTCGGAACGCGAACTCCGCAAATCCGAGGCCGCCCTGCGCGCCGCCAAAGAGGCCGCCGAATCCGCCAATTCGGCCAAGAGCGCTTTTCTGGCCACCATGAGCCACGAGATCCGCACTCCGATGAACGGTATCTTGGGAATGACCGAACTGGTGCTGGATACCGAATTGACGCCGGATCAGCGCGAAAGTCTCACCCTGGTGCGCCTGTCGGCCGAAGCCCTGCTTTCGATCATCAACGACATTCTGGACTTCTCCAAGATCGAAGCCAATAAGCTGGAAATGGAAGCCATTCCCTTCGATCTTCGTCAGACCCTGGGCGATGCCCTCAACACCCTGCGGTTGCGCGCTGAGCAGAAAAATGTGCGCCTGACCTACCATGTACAACCCGACGTGCCCGAGACGGTCGTTGGAGATCCCGGCCGTGTCCGCCAAGTCGCCCTCAACCTGATCGGCAACGCCATCAAATTCACTGAACACGGAGCAGCAATCCGCGCCGGCGACGAGTCGCACCTGCATCTGTCAGTGAAGGGTACCGGAATTGGCATTGCCAACGATAAGCAGAAAGTCATCTTTCGAGTCCTTTTCCCAGGCAGACAATTCCATGGCCCGCCGCTATGGCGGAACGGGCTTGGGACTTGCCATTTGTTTACGATTGGCGGAAAGAATGAACGGGCGCATCTGGGTGGAAAGTGCGTTGAGCGTTGGCAGCACATTCCATTTCACCTTCAGACTCAAGGTTTCGCAGCAGGTCCCGTCGGAAAGCAAAGGAGCGATGCAAAACCCGCTGACGCCGGCAGTCGCTCCGCATCCTCCGGAAAACCGCCGTAAATTGCGTATCCTGCTGGCTGAAGACAATGTCGTGAACCAGAAAATCGCCATCCGCTTCCTGGAAAAACGGGGATACCAAGTGGCCTTAGCGGCCAATGGTCGCGAGGCCGTCGATCTTTCAGCATGCCAGGAGTTCGACCTGATTCTCATGGACGTGCAAATGCCCGATATGGACGGCTACCAAGCCACTGCGGCCATACGCGCCAGAGAACAGCACACAGAAAGGCACGTCCCCATCATTGCCATGACCGCCCATGCCATGCGTGGAGACCAGGAGCAATGTCTCGCCGCCGGAATGGACTGCTACTTGTCCAAACCCGTGCGTCCCGCCGAATTGTATGCGGCGATCGAACGCTTCAGTGAAAAAATAGAGGCCGATGTGCCCGTTCTGGCGGTTAACCAGGAACTTCCCCGCTAACAACCTTTAGCTTCCTGGCATTTACGATTCCCTGCGGCCTGCCAAAATGCTCCTGCATCGGAGTTGGCGATTGCGAACGGTTGCAGCCGAGCGCGCTTGATTCGTGCCGCAGGGTCCGCTAGCGTCAAAGATGCGGGGCGCCTCTCCACCTCGCCGGCCTGACACGCACCAAACGGAGAGGGAGACCGACTTGAGCAATCCAATCATCACCTTGACCACCGACTACGGCACCAATGACCATCTGGTGGGTGTTTTGAAGGGTGTCATTCTCAAAATCAACCCGGAAGCGGTCATCGTTGACATCACCCACGCGGTCACTCCCTACGATCTGCTGGACGGCGCGCTCGCAATTGCTTCAGCCTACTCATATTTTCCGCCCCGCACCATTCATGTGGTGATTGTCGATCCGGGTGTAGGCACGGAACGCCGGCCCATCCTGGTCAGCGGGCAGAACCAATATTTCATTGCTCCCGATAATGGCGTGCTTTCCGGTGTTTACGAGAAAGAGCAGAATGTTGTGGTCCGCCACCTGACCAGCGAACATTATTTTCTGCAGCCTGTCAGCAAAACTTTCCATGGGCGCGACGTGTTTGCGCCCGTGGCCGCCTGGCTTTCCAAACATTGGCAGCCCGCCAGCATGGGTGAAGCGATTGACGACTTCAAAAAGTTCGCCATGCCCAAGCCGAAAGAGGCTGAGGGCCTGCTCAAGGGTGTGGTGTTGAAAGTCGACGGCTTTGGAAATTTGGTTACCAATTTCCGTGCCGACGATTTGTCCCCGGAATCGGTGGAAAAGGGGGAAGTCCACCTGCAGGTTGGCAATCATCCGGTCACTCGCATGGTGTTGATGTTTGCCAGTGGCAATCCGGGAGAGCCGGTGGCCTATATCGGATCGAGTGGATATATAGAAATTGCCGTAAACAAGGGCAACGCCTCCAAAACGCTGGGCATCGGACGTGGCACCCCGGTGCTACTGACGAAGAAGTAGCCGCCGCTCCCCAGCGACGCCGTCATACTGAGTTAAGCCAAGCGCTTGCGTCCTAACAAGGCACCAGACTCGTTTTCGATAGTCCCACAGCGCGCGCGTGTTCGCTCCCGCGGGTCAACGCGATTGGTCCAGTGCGGCCATTTGCGACCGTGTGCGCGGGTCCAACCAATCCCGCCAAGCATCGCCTAGCAGATTGAACGCCAACACCGCCAACACTACGGCTAGAGCTGGAAAGATAACCATGTGCGGCGCGTCGAACAGATGATTCCGTGCGTCATTGAGCATCGCGCCCCAACTCGGCAGCGGCGCCAGCACCCCTAAACCTAGAAAGCTCAGCGTCGCTTCCGCCAAAATAGCCCCAGCCACCCCAATCGTTGCTTGGATCAGCACCGGCTGCAGAATGTTGGGGAGAAGATGCCGCAGCAGGATGCGCAGGTGTGACGCGCCCAGCGAACGAGCGGCCAGCACGAACTCCAGTTCTTTCGCTTTCAGGATTTGCGCTCGCGCCAAGCGCGCGTAACCCGCCCATCCGGTGATGATCAGCGCCAAAATCACTTTGCCAATCCCTGGGCCAAAAAATGCGGCAAATGCGATCGCCAGCAGCACTCCCGGAAACGACAAAAACGCATTGATCAGCAATAGGTTCACCACCCGGTCCAGCGTTCCGCCGTGATAACCCGCCAGCATTCCCAGCGTCAGCCCCGTCACCCCGCACCCCACAACTACGCACACCGCCACGAACAACGAGACCCGCGCTCCATAAACCACTCGCGACAAGATATCCCGGCCCAGCTCATCGGTACCCATCCAGTGCGACAGCGACGGTCCTTCGAGCCGCCCCGCCAGATTCTGCGAGGCCGGATTGTCTGGCGCAATCCACGGCGCAAACGCCGCCGCAATTACCATCAAACATGCGATAACGAAACCCATGCGCGCCAGCATGCTTTGCCGCAGAAACTCTCGCAACGCGCCGCCGCTGCTCACGACAGCCTCACCCGCGGATCGATGAAAGCGTAGAAAACATCGGTGATCAAGTTCACCAGCACATACGAAAGCGCAATTACCAAAATACAGCCCTGCAGCAGCGGATAATCGCGCGCGGAAATCGCGTTGACCGTCAGCCGGCCGATTCCCGGCCAGGAAAAAATTGTCTCCGTGACAATGGTTCCGGCCAACAGCGTCCCGAACTGCAAGCCCAGTATGGTGATGATCGGAATCAATGCATTCCGCAACGCGTGCCGCAAAAGAACCGTTGCCGTGGAGAGCCCCTTGGCCCGAGCTGTTCGAACATAATCGCTGGACAGCTCCTCCAGCATGGAGCTGCGTACCATGCGCGTCAGAATCGCCGCCAGCGCCGCTCCCAGCGTCACCGCGGGCAATACGTAGTTCAACCCTCCGCCCCGCCCCGACACCGGCAACCACCCCAACTGGATCGAGAAGAACGTAATCAGCAGCGGCCCCAGGGCAAAATTGGGAACCGCCAGCCCCAGAAGCGTGAATACTCCAATCGAGCGGTCGGCGTTTGACCCGCGCCACTGTGCGGCAAGAACCCCGGCTGGAATCGCTATCGCGGCGCAAACCAGCAACGCCAGAAACGCAAGCTCAAGCGTGGCCGGATAGCGTTCGAAAATGATGTGGCGCACGGGCGCCTGAAATTTGAACGATTGCCCAAGATCACCGCGAACGATCTGGCCCAGGTAATGCCCATACTGCGCATACAGCGGTTGATCGAGCCCCAGTGCGTGCCGCAATTGTGCCGCCTGTCCCGGAGCGGCGCCCTCGCCCAGCATCTGTTCCACGGGATCGCCGGGCACAATGTGAATCAGCAGAAACACCATTGTCAGCACCAGCCAGATAGCCGGCAGAGTCAGCAGCAATCGTCGAAGTAAGTAACGCGCCATCGTCGCCACTCAGCTTGTCTTGCCGCCCGGCTGCGGCTTCGCGACTGCCACCACCGCATTGCTCGCTGGGGATCCCGCTGCGGCGCTGGCTTCCGCCTCTTTTGGCCGGCTCAATTGAATCTTCACTCGCGCCACCCGCCGGCCATCCATTTCCACCACGCTGAAACGATAATTGCCAAACTCAAAGCTTTCCCCGCCACGCGGAATGAACCCCAGCTGATCCATCACGAATCCCCCAACCGTCGCATACGCCGGGTCTTCGGGAAGGACGATGTTGTACTGGCTGTCCAGATCGCGCACATTCAGTGCGCCATCAAAAATAATCGCGCCGTCCGCCAACGTCAGCGGCTTCTCCACCACGTCGAACTCGTCGTGAATTTCCCCCACCAACTGTTCCAGCAGGTCCTCCATCGTGACCAGGCCCAGGATGCTCCCAAACTCGTCCACCACCATGGCCATGCCCACGTGCCGCGAGCGCAACTCCATCAGCAGTTCGCTCGCTGGCTTGGTTTCCGGCACAATCAGAATTTCTCGCAGCACCCGCCGAAGATCGAACGCCGGAGGCGCCGGCAACTGCTCCTCCAGGCGCCGTTCCCGGTCCAGCAACACCCACAGCATGTCTTTGATGTGCACGAACCCGAGCACGTGGTCAATGCTGTCGCGGTACACCGGGATGCGCGAGCGTTGCGTGGTTGCGAACATGCGCATCACTTCATCAAGGCTGGCCTCCACCGGCAACGTGTGCATGTCCGGACGCGACACCATAATCTCCCGCACCTGCAGTCGGCTCAATTCAATCGCGCTGAGAATGAACTTCTCCGCGGTTGCCGCCAGCAACCCGCGTTCCCGCGCCTGTTGGATTTGAATCTGCAGTTCTTCGGTCGAGTGCGCGACCCCGTGGCCCGAAGGCGCCATGATGCCCAGAGCCTTGACGATCACGCTGGACGCGCCGTCCAGAAAGTCGATCCCCCATCGAAACGTGTTCAAAAACCAAAGAAACGGGCGCGCCACCAGAAGCGCCACGCGTTCCGCTCGCGCCAGACTCACCGTTTTCGGAACCAGCTCCCCTAAAACCACGTGCAGCGCGCTCAAGAACAGGAAGGAGATGGCCAACGCCATCGCGTGCACTGCCAACAGCGCTCGTGGTGAGCCGTGGGCCGGCATCACACTCTGCACCAGCGTGGCCACCGTCAGTTCGCCCAGCGCGCCAATCGCCAGGCTGGTCAGCGTTATGCCCACCTGGACGCCCGAAACCACCCGGTGCAAATCTCCCAGCAACTGCTCCACGATTTTCGCCTGCGCGTTTCCGCGGGCTATCAATTGCCGCACTCGTGAAATGCGCACCGCCACCAGCGAAAACTCAACGGCGGCAAAAAAGCCATTGAGTCCCACCAGCACGAACACTCCGATCAGACGCAACAAAAACATCCCTTGATGGCCCCTGTGCGATTGTAGCAGCAGGCGCCCCATCAGTTTTTTTTGCCCCGCTCCGTGAGTCGAGAGTTACACAGCCTCTTGGTTCGCCTTGCGCTCCACTGCTCTACCGGCCAAGTTGCACCTCGGAACTGCCTCCACTAGACTGGACTTTCCCGAAGGAGTGATTCTCCCTGGTGCGAACCATACTTCGGCTGTTGCTGTGGATCACCGGTCTGGTGGTGGTTGTAGTGGCCACAGCCATCTGGTGGTTCGTCTACAGACCGTTGCCCCAGCTCGACGGTTCCGTCGCTCTCCCCGGTCTGCAGCAGCCCGTTACCGTGGAACGCGACAATTGGGGTGTGCCCCACATTCGTGCTCAGTCCGTTGAGGACTTGGCCGAGGCCCAAGGGTACGTCATGGCCCAGGACCGCCTTTGGCAGATGGACCTGCTGCGCCGGGCCGCTCGCGGGCAGCTTTCCGAGGTCCTCGGCCCTGTCACTCTAAAAATTGATAAGGACTTCCGCGTTTTGAATTGCGGCCGCGCCGCCGACCGCGATTTCGGCATGATGAAACCGGAACTCCGCCGCGTGTTGGAAGCGTACGCCCGGGGCGTGAATCAGTACGCCCAGCAACACCTCAATCGCTTGCCCATCGAATTTACCCTGTTCAACTACAAACCCCAGCCCTGGCAGCCGGGCGACTCGCTAGCCCTCGGTTGCTACATGTATCGCACCTTGACCGACACCCGCGAGGAAGAAAAAGGACGCGAAATCGTCACCGCCAAGGTTGGACCGGAATTGGCCAAGGATCTCTACAGTCCTGACGCCGCTATGGATCATTTCGTAGTCGGGGACAACACTACCGCGAAAGACCCCAAGGCTGCCGCGCATTCCGACGATGATCCCGACGGTGATGATGACACCGATGCGGAAGACGTCGTGAAGGCCAGTGTTCAAGTGGAACCGTCCCCAACCGCTGCCCCTTCCGTGGACTTAACCTCCACGTTGGCCGAGCAGGCAAAGATATGGCTTGCCGAATCGGCTCGGGATATTCGTCATTCCTTGGGAAGCAACAACTGGGTGGTCAGCGGCGAGCACACCGCATCCGGAAAGCCGCTGCTGGCCAACGACATGCACTTGGAATTGACCCTTCCGCCGATCTGGTATGAGGTTCACCTCACCGCTCCGGGATGGAACGTCAAAGGCTTCGCTTTGCCTGGTGCGGCTCTGGTTGTGGCTGGCCACAACGACCGCATTGCCTGGGGCTTCACCAACAACGGCGCCGACGTTATGGATCTCTACATCGAAACCTTCAACCCCGCCAATCCCGATGAGTATCGCGTCAATGGAGCGTGGAAGAAGGCCGACGTCTACGACGAAATCATCAAAGTGAAAGGCGCGCCCGACCAGCATCTGCGTCTGGTGGTTACCCGCCACGGCCCCGTGGTGTACCACGACGGCGATAAGGCATACGCGATGCGTTGGACGGTTCTGGAGCCCAGTGCGCTCTGCAACTTCTACAACTGGCTCGGCTCGGCACAGAACTGGGGCGAATTCCGCGAAATTCTCAAAGGCATCTGGGGACCCGGACAGAACGTGGTCTATGCCGATGTTGACGGAAACATCGGCTATATTCTCGGTGCGCGTGTCCCCGTGCGCAAAAAAGGACATGGCGAAGTGCCCGTCCCCGGCGATACCGACGATTACGAATGGACCGGCTACATCCCCTTCGATCAGCTTCCGCAGGTCTTCAATCCAGGGAGCGGGTTGATTGTCACTGCCAACGCGCGTGTCGTGGGTCCCAACTACAAGCCGTACATCACCGACCATTGGGAGGAACCCTACCGGACCGCGCGCATTTATGACCTGCTCCACGACAAGCGCGATTTGCGCCCTCAAGACATGCTCAAGATTGAGACCGACACTTACAGCTATCCCCACGTGTTTATTGCCGAACAGTTGGTCGCCGCCGCGAAAGTGGCCCCACCAAAAGATTCTCGCGCTCAAAAGTTGATTCAAGACGCCAAGAACTGGAATGGTCTGGCTGACGCCAATTCCCCGGTCGTTAGCTTTTTGAATGCCACTTTGTTTCAGACCCTCGAACTCATTCTCCAGCCTCATCTCGGCAACGACATGGACCAATACCATTGGCGCCGCGTCGCTTTTCTCCAGCGCATCCTTACCGAGCGTCCCGCCCGATGGCTCCCTGCGAACTACCAAAACTACGATGAGCTGCTTAGCGCTGCTGCCGATCTGGCGGTCAAGAATTTGCAACAGCGCACTGGCGAGTCTGATCCCAACGATTGGGCCTGGAAAAAATTCAATTACCTGGACATGCTCCATCCTCTCGGTCACCAGGGTGTCTTGAAGTTGCTGCTCAGCATCACCAATCAGCCGCAATCGGGAACCGAATGGAGTCCGCGCGCCGCCACCCGCCATCATGGGCCTTCCGAAGGATTCGTAGCCGATCTCTCCGATTGGGACGATTCCATCATGCTGATTACCGGCGGCCAATCCGGTCAGCCGGGCAGCGAACATTATCGCGACCAGTTCCCTTATTGGTTTGAGGGCAAAGCCATCTACTCCCCGTTTTCTGATGCTGCCGAAGCAAAAGTGAAGAAGCACACTTTGACACTCAAGCCCGGCGGACAAGCCATACAGTGATTCTCGCTCTCCCGCTTTGCTTCGAATGAGGACCAGCCACTTTTTCCAGGCAACCTGTTAGAATGCTTTTAGCTTTCCACCAACATTTGATGCCGCGGCGCACATTCAAGCCCGTATTCCGCTTTCTACCGGCGCGCCACACAAGAGGAATCGCGTGAACCAACCAGCACCAAAAAAACCCGAACCGCCCAAGAAACCGGATTTTGAGCGCTCCCTGGCGCGTCTGGAAGAAGTGGTGCGCCGCCTGGAGAGTCCGCAGCTGTCTCTCGACGAAGCTATGAAGTTGTTCGAGGAAGGAGTGGAGCTTTCCCGCGAATGTCAGAAACAGCTTGAGGAAGCCGAAGGCCGAGTCGAAATTCTGCTGAAAAAAGCCGATGGAAAAATGACCGCCGAGCCCTTTGAGCCCGAAGGCGAGAACAAATCTTGACTCTCTCGATTCTCCGCAAACGCCCTGCATCCCAATGACACTTCCCCCTTTCTTTGAACAAGACCGCCAGGCCGTCGATGCCCAGCTCGATCGTTTGCTGCCCAGCGAATCGGTCCCGCCAACCTCGATTCACCAGGCAATGCGGTATTCAGTTTTTGCCGGCGGCAAGCGGATTCGCCCGGTCCTTTGCCTGGAATCGGCGCGCATGTTTGACGCGGACATCCAGCACGCCTTGTATCCGGGTTGCGCTCTGGAATTTATCCACACCTATTCTCTAATCCACGACGATTTGCCTGCTCTCGATAACGATGATTTGCGCCGTGGCAAGCCCACCTCTCACAGAAAGTTTGGTGAAGCCATTGCCATCCTCGCCGGCGACGGCCTCTTGACCCTCGCATTCGAAACCATTGCCGCCGCTCCCGTTCCCGCCGATCGCCGCGCCTCCATGGCCACTGAAATTGCCACTGCGGCGGGTACCGTGAATGGCATGGTGGGCGGCCAGGTCGCGGACCTGGAAAGCGAAGGCAAAGCAATTGCTCCGGAGATGCTCGAGTACATTCATCGCTCCAAAACCGCCGCGCTGATTCGCGCTTCGGTTACTGCTGGCGCCTTGTGCGCCGGTGCCCCGGCCGACGACGTTGCGCGATTGCGCCGCTTCGGCGAAACCATCGGCTGGGCCTTCCAGGTCACCGACGATATTCTGGACGTCGAAGAATCCTCCGCGGCACTCGGCAAAACCGCCGGAAAAGATGCCGAGCAGCAGAAAGCCACCTATCCCGCGGTATTCGGCTTGGAACGCGCTCATCAAATCGCCCAGGAGCTTTCCGCCAAAGCCATCGCTGAGTTGCAACTTTTCGGTGCCCGGGCCGATCACTTGCGAACCATCGCAGAGTATCTCGTCCGCCGCCGTACATAATCGCCGCATTTCCATGAACAGCAGCTCCTCCCGCAAACGCCTTGACCTCTTGATGGTCGAGCGCGGCCTAGCAGACTCTCGCCAGAAAGCGCAGGCCATGATCCTGGCCGGTGAAGTCCAAATCAACGGGCAAAAAGCCCAAAAGCCCGGCTCGACAATTGCCGAATCGGCGCGCATCGAAGTGCATAGCCGCCTCCAGAAATATGTCAGCCGCGGCGGATTCAAACTAGAAGGTGCCTTGCGGGACTTTCAGATCAGCCCTCGCGGCTTCGTCTGTCTGGATGTGGGATCTTCTACCGGTGGCTTCACCGACTGTTTGTTGCAGCACGGCGCCGCGCGAGTTTACGCTGTCGACGTGAATACTGACCAACTTGCCTGGAAACTACAGCAAGATTCGCGCGTCGCGGCCATTCGGAAAAATGCCCGCGAGTTGACGCCCGTGGACCTGAACGAACCGGTCGACCTCGTGGTCGTCGATGTCTCCTTTATTTCCGTTCGAAAGGTCCTTCCGGGCGCCTGCGCGTGTGCCAAGCCCGGTGCCGACTTGTTGATTCTGGTCAAGCCGCAGTTTGAACTGGAACGCGCCCATGTGGGCAAAGGCGGAATCGTGCGTGATCCTGAACTCCACGAAAAGGCCATTTCCGTCGTTCGCTTGGCAGCGGAGTCGCTAAGGCTCAACGTTTTGGGCCACTCGCCCAGCCAGCTTGCAGGAGCGGAAGGCAATCAGGAGTACTTTCTTCATGCCAGAAAGCCTACAGGCTAGGATAGAATTCCATTAATCCATGGCGTTCTCCGCTTGCTACAAAACGATTGGCATCTTTTCCCGGCCGCGCCGCGCCATTCTCGCGGAAGTCGTTCCCACCCTGCTGGGTTGGTTGCAACTGCGCGGGATTACCACACTGCTCGATTCCGAAACCGCCAATGCCGTCCATCGCCCCGATGCTGGCTTAACCCGCCACCAGATTGCACTGCAGGCCGATCTCCTACTGGTGCTCGGCGGCGACGGCACTCTTCTCGCCGCCGCCCGCGAAGCCGCCCCGCACGGAACTCCCATCCTGCCTATCAATTTGGGTGGATTGGGATTCTTGACCAGCTTTACTCTCGAGGAGCTGTACCCGGCTCTAGAACAAACCCTCCAGGGCTGCGCACCGGTCAGCGAACGCGTCATGCTGCTAGCCGAACGCACCCACAACGGCAATGCCTTGACCCAACAGCGTGTGCTCAACGAGGCGGTCGTCCATAAAGGCACTCTTGCCCGCATGATCGAACTGGAGCTTTACATCGATAGCGGTTTCGTCTGCCGGTATCGCGCCGACGGTCTGATTGTCGCTACTCCCACCGGCTCGACCGCATATTCCATGTCTGCCGATGGACCCATTGTGCATCCCGCCGTTGAATCGATTCTGATTACTCCTATTTGCCCGCACACCTTGAGCGACCGGCCCATTGTCGTGCCGGATGTATCCACAATTGAACTGCGCATGAGTGAGAACTCCGATTCGGTCTTCCTGACGCTGGATGGTCAAACCGGTGTGCCTCTTCAGCTCGGCGATCATGTTCGAATCACCCGCGCTGCCGAACGCTTGAAGCTGATTCATCCTCCCAACAAAACCTATTTCGAAATCCTTCGCAGCAAGTTGCGGTGGGGCGAAGCCTGACATCCGTGTTGCGCATCTCCCGAGCCAGCGAAAAGTGGCCCCCGTTAACCCGCTTACGCATCAACACCAGCTTGCGGCTCTATTGCGGTATCCGAAACTGATCCCGACTATCCATGTTGGTGCGATCTGGCTGCTGCTAAAGTAATCACCAGCCGTAATTGCGCCCCTCCAAATGAACGGAACCATCGACGCCTGGTTGCCCAAATCTGTCATCCTCTCTCGCGAATACACCTTCGAAAAATTCGTGCATGACCTGCTTGCTGGTGTGACCGTCGGACTCGTCGCCCTGCCCCTAGCCATGGCCTTTGCCATTGCCTCCGGTGTGCCACCGCAAGCCGGAATTTACTGTGCGATCGTCACCGGCTTTCTCATTTCCGCGCTGGGTGGATCGAAAACCCAGATCGGCGGCCCCACTGGTGCTTTCGTCGTCGTGGTGCTGGGCATCATTGCCCGCTACGGGATCGACGGCTTGTTCACTTGCACCATGCTCGCCGGTGTTCTTCTCGTTCTGATGGGCATCACCGGGCTCGGCGCGATGGTCAAGTTTTTCCCTCGCCCGGTGGTTGTAGGGTTCACCAACGGCATTGCCATTTTGATTGCCAGCACGCAAATACGCGACTTCTTTGGCCTCACTATGGAGCATGTGCCCGGCGATTTTTTCCATCGCATGAGCGCCATCGCCGCCAATTTTCACACGCTCCATTGGGCCGCCACCGCGATCGGCGTGGCATCGCTGTTGGTTATGGTCGTTTGCGCCCGGTTTTTTAGAAGAGTCCCGGGTGCCATCATCGTTTGTCTCGGCGCCACGGCGATAGTGACTCTCTTCCACATCGGCGCAGAAACCATCGGCAGCCGTTTCGGCGGTATTCCCAGTGGCCTGCCGCACATTGTTGTTCCCAAACTTCAGCCCGTGCTGTTGCTGCATTTATTGTCGCCGGCGGTCACCGTGGCCATGCTGGGTGCCATTGAATCGCTGTTTTCCGCGGTTGTATCAGACAAGATGAGCAACGATAAGCACAATCCCAACGTCGAGCTCATGGCCCAGGGCGTTGCGAATATCTTTTCTCCGTTGTTTGGCGGATTACCCGCTACCGGTGCTATCGCACGCACCGCAACCAACGTGCGGGCCGGCGCCAAATCCCCTGTAGCCGGAATGATTCATGCCCTTACCCTGCTCGCGGTCATCCTGTTCGCCGCGCCGCTCGTCAAGAACCTTCCGCTCTCCGCGCTCGCGGGCATTTTGTTTGTGGTCGCTTACAACATGGGCGACTGGGCGGAAATTCCCGAAATCCTGAAGCTGAGCCGGGCCGACATCGTTGTCTGGATCATCACCCTCACTCTCACCGTCTTCGCTGACCTCACCGTAGCCGTGGAAGTAGGCATGATCCTCGCTGCGTTTAGTTTCATTCGAAAAATTTCGCAGACAACCACAGTCAGCAAGGTAACCGAAGACTATGTAAAGGATGGCCGCGTCCACATTCTGCAGGACAAAGAAATCCCCTCCTATGCCGCGGTCTACCGCATCCACGGTCCTTTTCTTTTCGGAGTGACCGATAAGCTTGCTGTGGTTACCGAGCAGCTCCAGCAACTGCCTCCCATCGTCATCGTCCGGCTACGCAATATGACCGCTATCGATGCCACCGGCATTGCCGCCCTGGAAGAGCTTGCAGATGAACTAAAGTCCAGTGGCCGCACCATGCTGGTCTGTGGTGCCAGGCCGCAACCCGCCGCATTGATGAGCGAAAGCGGTTTCGACCGCCACGTCGGCGCCGGCAATATCTGCCGGAATATCCACGAAGCACTAAAACGGGCCGAGGAAATTTACCATTCCTCATCCCTCCGCCCGGTTCCCCAGTAATCCCACAACGCAATCTCAGCCGCAATCCGTCTTACTCAACCGTTGCCTCAGCCTAGCTGCGACATCAACCGCTCCAGGAATCCCACCTGGCCTTTTACGATTCGCACTCGCGCCTCTTCTAAACGGAACCATGCCGCTCGATCAATCTCTGGAAATTCCTTCTTTCGGCCCGACTTCGGCGGCCACTCGATCGAGAATGTATTACTGTGGATGGCGTCGGCTGAGCAATCCCCTTCCACAGCCCACACGCTTATGATTTTCCCGCCCGGTTGTTTGATTTCGCCGAGTGGCAGAAACGTCCCCTGCGCTTTCATTCCGGTCTCTTCCTCGAACTCTCGTTTGGCCGCTTCAAACGAATCCTCGCCCGGATCGTACTCACCTTTAGGAATCGACCACGCGCCAACGTCTTTCTTCTGCCAAAACGGCCCTCCGGGGTGAACCAGAAAAAACTCCACCACCTGCTCGCACCTCCGGAACATCAAAATCCCGCCACTCAGCTTGGGCATCCCTCACTCCTAACACGGTCCCCACGCATGCCCACGCCATATCACCATCAACCGCAGCTTCACGAGACCATTTCGCTGGTCCGCGGCGCCTGCTGGACCTATGGCGGAGCCTCAAAGTTCGTTTGGTCAGCGACTGCGCAATTGGCTGTTGCGTTCGCGCTCACTATAACACTGCGGTCGTAGCACACGAATTCCACTTGATTGCCTTCGGGGTCGTTTACATAAAGCGAACGCCAGTGCACCCATCCATGTCCAGTAGTCTCGACTTGCAGTCCAAGCGCCTTCAGCCGTTTCAGTTCGCTTTCGAAATCGGCGAGCGGTATCTCAAACGCGATGTGGTCGATGGTGGACTTCGCTGCCTCCGGCTCGCTATACCCGGGATTCTTGGAACGGTCGAACAGCGCGAGTACCTGCGTATGTCCGCCGAACCCATCGGCGATCCTGAAGAACGCGCAGTCTGGGACTCTGGTCATTAGCGCCAGGCCGACCACTTCTTCGTAGAACTTCTGCATGGCCTCCAGATTGTTGACCCGCAGCGCGATCTCCCCAAGTCCGCGCACCGCTGTGCGTCCCGTGCTCGCCGTGGTTGTTGCCATGATCGGTCTCCTAATCTTGTTGATGGATACAGGTCAACTTCCGTTTGCGGAACCTAAGGGTTCAGGAGTCTAGCGCTGCGACCGGCGTTTCGCGGCGCCTCGCGTGCTCATTCCCGACTTGTTCACGTTCTGCGGCGGGGAAAACGTCGTGGAACTTCTCAAAACCAGGCGCGTTTTCAGAACATATTCGCTGCCTTCGGGTACCGGCGTTTCTCGCTTCACTTCGTTCAGCAGCGCCTCGAACGCCAGCCTGGCCAATTCCGATTGCGACATTTGCACCGTGGTCAGCGGTGGAATCGTGAATTCCGCCATTCGAGTGTCGTCAAATCCGATGACCGACAAATCCTGCGGCACCCTGATTCCCAGCTCAAACGCCTCTCTCATTACCCCGATCGCCGTCATGTCGTTCGAGCAAAGAATACCAGTGGGACGTTCACGCAACTCCGTCAGCCTGCGCAATGCGCTCCTGCCTCCGTCCAGGCCATGATTGCCTTCCACTACCAACTGTGGATCCACCGGTAATCCGATCTCCTGCATGGACGTTTCGAAAGCGTCGCGCCGCGCCAGCGCCGACCGCAATTTCAGCGGGCCGGTAATGAAACCGATCCGTTGGTGCCGCAATGCCGCCAGATGCTGCACCGCCTGGCGAATGCCGTCGGCGTAATCCACCCGAATGTTGCTCACCCGTGGCGCCTTTGGTCCCACGTCCACAAACACCAGCGGCAAATTCCGGAAACGCAGGTGCTCCAGCAAATATTCTTCCATGCCGAACGTGAGAATAGCTACGCCGTCCACTCGGCTCTCAATCATCCGCCGGACCGCTAGTTCCATACGCTTCGAATCGTGGATCGTCGAGGTCAGCAGAATTTCATAATGCTGCTCCACCGCCAGCGTCTCGAAGGTTTGCACGATCTCTGGGAAAAATGGATTGGTGATCTCGGAAACGATCAATCCAAAAACGCGGCTGCGTCCCGATACCAATGTGCGCGCGGATCGGTTCGGATAATATCCCAGCTCTTCGACCGCCTTCCACACTCGCTTCGCCAACTGCGCGTCAACCGTCGCCACTTGATTGACCGTGCGGGACACGGTGGCGGTCGACACTCTGGCCCGCCTGGCTACATCGCGTATGTCCACAAGCCTCTCTTCTCGAACCGCCTATGCGTGGTGCTTTCAGTATACGCTATCGGAATAGCTTCCGATGGCCGTCGGCGGCTCGACTGCGCCCATTGATTATGCTGATCGGATTAACTTTACAATTGGCCAACAAAGGGGTATCGTAGTAAACGTTTACTGGGATTCCTCCGCCGCGCGTGCTACCCCTCTTTGCCCGGGGCCGCTTCGTGGTTTGATAATTTATCTTCGCTTTGGCCACCGTCACATCCGTATCGCGATCCGGTGCGCTAAAGTACTCCCATCCGCTGCGCGGAGGTCGAGGCTGAATGCTGCTACCGGATCTGCGGCAGGAAGTGCTGCAAGCCAACCTGGACTTGGTTCGCCGTGGTTTGGTCCTATCCACCTTCGGCAATGCCAGCGGCGTCGCTCGCCAACAAGGCCTGTTGGTCATCAAGCCCAGTGGCGTGCCTTACGATGAAATCCGCCCGGAAGATCTGGTCGTGACCGACCTCCACGGCAAAATCGTCGAAGGCAAATTGCGTCCTTCTTCAGACCTTCCCACTCATGCTGCCTTGTACCGGGCCTTCCCTGCGATCGGCGGTATCGCCCATACCCATTCCGAATATGCGACTGCTTGGGCCCAGGCGCGCAAGCCGATTCCCTGTTTCGGAACTACACACGCCGATTATTTTCATGGTCCTATTCCCGTTACCGAGCCCATGAACCAGGACGAAATCGATGGCGAGTATGAAGCAAATACCGCGGTGGTGATTGTCCGCGCCTTCAAAAACCTGGATCCAGCCGCCATTCCCGCGGTGCTCGTCGCCAATCACGGCCCTTTTGCCTGGGGAACGAATGTGGAGAAGGCTGCGGAAAATGCCTGGATGTTGGAAGCTGTCGCGCGCATGGCCTATTTGACGATCGCCATCAACGCCGAAGCGGATTCCATTGGGAAGGCGTTGCACGACCGCCATTTTTTGCGCAAACACGGCAAGAACGCCTACTACGGTCAAGGAAACACACAAAAATGAATGTTACGCTGAATAACTACCAAGCCGCTTCTCGAGAGACGGGGTTGAACATGGCAAGCAAGCGAAAGATGACCATGGGGTTGATTGTGGGCAACCGGGGATTTTTTCCCGACCATCTGGCCAAGAGCGGCCGCGAAGAAATGCTGGCGGTGCTGCGGCAAGCCGGTTTTGAGGTGGTGGCGCTGACCCCGGAACAAAGCAAATATGGGGCGGTGGAAACACACGAGGAAGCCAAACGTTGCGCCGAGCTGTTTCGTTCGCAAGCCTCGGCGATCGACGGGGTGATCGTCACGCTGCCGA
>DASPVD010000111.1:0-3751 GCA_035622555.1 Candidatus Eremiobacteraceae bacterium
TGTCCGCCGAATGAAGCTTGGTTGTGGGCCCACTTAGCTGGCTTATTCACGTACGTCATCGAAGAATGACTTGAGTTCGCGGGAGCGCGATGGATGGCGCAGCTTACGCAGGGCCTTGGCTTCGATTTGGCGAATGCGTTCCCGAGTGACGGAGAACGCTCGGCCGACCTCTTCCAGTGTGTGCTCCGAGCCGTCTTCCATTCCAAACCGCATCCGTATGATTTTTTCTTCCCTCGGACTGAGAGTGCGCAGCACGTGTGCAGTCCGCTCCTTCACGTTTACGTTCATCACCGCCTCGGCGGGCGAAGTTCCAGCGCGGTCTTCGATGAGGTCGCTGAGGTGAGAATCCCCCTCCTCGCCAATGGGCGTCTCCAGCGAGATCGGCACCCGCATGATCTTGAGCACCTTGCGCACCTTCGCCTCGGGAATGTCCATCTGCTTCGCAATCTCCGCCGACGCAGGTTCGCGGCCCAGCGACTGGACCAGTTGCCGGGAGACGCGAACCAGCTTGTTGACGATCTCGATCATGTGCACCGGGAGCCGGATGGTGCGCGCCTGATCGGCAAGCGCTCGGCTGACTGCCTGACGAATCCACCATGTGGCATAGGTGGAAAATTTGTAGCCGCGGCGGTACTCGAACTTGTCCACCGCCTTCATCAGGCCGACGTTGCCCTCCTGGACCAGATCGAGGAACTGAAGCCCGCGGTTGCTGTACTTCTTAGCGATGGAAACCACGAGGCGCAGGTTGGCTTCGATGAGCTCGTGCTTTGCCTGCTCCGCGTCCATCTCGCCCTTGATGATTTCGCGCTGCATGCGCTGCAGTTCCGCAAATGTCATGCCGGCATCGCTTTCCAGCCTTTTCATGTCGGCACGATGCTGTCGCTGCGTGGTGCGGTAGTTCTTCTTGAGTTCCTCGCTGCACGTGTTCGCAATCTTCTTTTCCACGTTACCGAGCTGGCGGTCAAGCGAGCGCATGATTTCCATGGTTTTATTCACCCGGTCGGTCAGGCGCTTGCGCTCCGAGGGGGTAAAGCCGAGGTTGCGGATGATGAGCGAAATCCTAACTATCTCGCGGCTCAGCTGGGATCGGCAGCGGCGGTATCTGCCTACCTTCTTATCCGCTGGGACAGTCACAAGCTGTTCCGCCAGGCGGCGGGCTGTTTTGTAATGCTTGTGCAGTTGGTCGATGCGGCGCGTGACCTCCTTGACGCGGCTCCGCAGAATCTCCTCGGTGATGTCTTCCTCATCGAAGACGACAGTTTCTTTAATCGAACGTAGGTCCCGTTTCAACTCCTCACCAATGATTAGGACCTGGTGGACCACAATGGGCGAGCGTGAAAGCGCTTTCAACGCGGAGAGTTGTCCGCGTTCGATGCGCTTGGCAATCTCCACTTCCCCTTCACGGGTGAGCAGAGGCGAGGCGCTCATTTCGCGCAGGTAAACGCGCACCGGATCGTTGGCCGCCTCAGGAACGCCCGATGCCGGGTTGACATCAATTTCGTCTTGTTCTCCAGCAACCCTTTGTTCTACAGCCGAATAGGGTAGCTGAGGCTCCCCTTCAAGCACGTCAAGGCCACGGGTGCGAATGGCGGCAAGCAAATCGTCTACGTCCTGCGCGGAATGCACGCCGGATGGAATGGGATCATTCATCTCGCTGTCCGTGGAATAGTCCTTTTCCTGCGCCACACCGATGTCGTTCATAGCCATGCAGAACTCCTTTTTCGTTGCTGTCCCGCATGGAGAAAGGAAGCTTCTGTTGGATCTGGAGCTTCAGCAGGAAGCGAAAATCCAATACTACAATGATGCTAGCACGGTGTCCCAGCCTCTCCCACCATTGCGCGGAACATGCCCTAAACACCTTCCTCCCGGATTCGTGATCACTGGATTGCTTCGGCTACGTGAACTACTGCATCGTTCACCTTGTTCCAATTTTGCTCGCCCAAAACCTGCTTTAGGCGCTTCTGAGCGGACTGCCAATAGGGCAAAGCTCGTTCATATTGTCTTGCTCCGGCTTGGCTAAGTCCCAGACGCAGCGCACGACGATCTGCTCCGGGATTCGCATTCAGCCATCCCCGGTTACGAAGGAGAGCGAGCGTGCGGGTGAGAGTTGTGCTATCCGTACCAAGAAGTTCGGCCAGATTCTTTTGCGAGATCCCGGGCGCCAGCTTAAGGGCCTGGAGCAGCGTGAACTGGGGTGCCGTGACGCCGGCCGGCCGCAGCGATCGTTCGTAGAGTTGCGTAACCAGACGAGTTGTCCGCCGCAGATTTGCACAGGCGCAAGGCAGCCTCACAAAAGTCGCCATATGTTCATGTCGCCGTTTTCGTGATTGTGAATCCATAGAACAAGTGTAGATGCACCCGTTCGCCCGGCTAAGCAATATTTTTACGCATCGGATATAGATGTATATGCATCTATTACGAAACTGAAAACGACTCGAAGTGGAGGCAAGGCCATGAACGATTCGATTCCGAGCTACTTAACCATCTATGTGGTAACTGGCAGTATCGCGGCCATCGCAACGCTGCTGTTCGGGCTGCGCCGCGCACTCAAGCGCGCGGCGTGGCCGGAAAAAGAACGCGCCAAAGCCTTTTGGGGTATTTCGGCGCTTCTCGTGGCATGGTTCATCGCCGCGATGTGGACATCCTTAGCAGGGTGGTATGGAGGTGCTGCTCGCAGACTTCCTACGATTCAGTATGCGCTTCTCATTCCTATCGTAGTTGGCGTGTTGCTGTTTTGGACGTGGCCGCTGTTGCGCCGCACGCTTGCGGTCGTCCCCAACGAATGGCTGGTCGGGATCCAGTTCTATCGCACTCTGGGACTGATTTTCCTGATTCTGTACGCGGCGGGGAGGCTGCCGGCGCTCTTTGCCCTTCCAGCCGGACTCGGCGATTTCTTCGTAGGACTGTTCGCCCCTGTGGTCGCAAAGGCATATGGTCGCTCGTCAGAGGGAGCTGCGGGTCGTGTCCGCCTTTGGAATCTACTGGGAATCGCCGACCTGGTGATCGCCGTCACGACCGGCTTCCTGACCGCGCCTTCCCCGTTTCAGGTTGCGTCCTTCGATCACCCCAACACACTTATCGCCCTATTTCCGCTTTCGCTGATCCCGGTGTACATGGTTCCGCTATCAATTCTGTTGCACTTCTCTTCGCTGCGACGGCTGCGAAACACGGAAGAAAGGAGCGCAGCCGTCAGTGCTCTTGCACGATGAATCCAGGATTCCGGTCCAGCACAAGGTTGTTGAGCGGGCCTATCGACCAGCAAGCCACCGATCGTCAATTGCCTTCATGATCTCTTCGGCCCACCGCACGGCGTCGTGGATTGCGCTGATTGTGGCTGGGACTCTCTTCCCGCCGTCAAACTGAGCCAGCTTGCGGGCTGCGAGGATACTTGCTGCGACCAACAAAACACGTTTGCGCCCCTCGTCCACACCGGGCAGTTTATCGTATTCGCGTTTTGTTCGCCAACGTTAGTAGCTTAGCAGCCACAGGTGTGAAATCACAGGTGTGAAATTTTGCGGGGTTTTCTAAACCATTGAAATATATGGTGGCCAGGGACGGAGTCGAACCGCCGCCGCCAGCCTTTTCAGACCTAGGTCAATCTGCACGTACAACAACTTAGAAGTCTGCGGGAGACTGCCAACTACCTGCAAATACGTGCAGACAGGGATGATCGTGGGCTGGCGTCATGGGCTGGAATGCAACAGAGAAAACAAGCAGGAGCCTCCACCGAAATCCATCGCGAAGATCTGTT
>DASPVD010000112.1:0-49026 GCA_035622555.1 Candidatus Eremiobacteraceae bacterium
CTGCCCGAATCTTAGCGTGGCTCCGGTATGGGCGATTGTGTGGATGGTGGCGGGTGTTGTCCTGAAAAAGGAGAACGACCCGACCCCGATGGGGAGGTTGGATGAGTTTCGCCACCCGGGCCGGGCCCTGTTGAATTCACCCTGGGGAAGGTTAGCATGAAACCCAAGGCACCGGAGAAAAACGAGATCCCTAAACCTCGAACGAACCACTGGAAGGAAATGAACCGCAAGCAACGGCGGGAGCTGACGCGCAAGATTCAGAGCCAAGACCTCAGCTTGGAGGTGCCCACTACGTAGCGGTACCATCGACGCGCGATAGCCAAGCGGTGCGACGATTCGGGTGCACCACTGGAGAATTGACAGCCATGGCCGAGTGGCTGGGGCAATGCCGGATCCGGACCGTTGCGATGCAATCTACCGGAGTCTATTGGATCGCCGTATACGACATTCTGGAGCAAGCAGGTTTCGAAGTGTACCTGGTGAATGCCCGAGACACGAAGAATCTGCCCGGGCGCAAAAGCGACGTACAGGAGAGTCAGTGGCTGATGAAGCTACACACCTATGGATTGTTGCGAAATTCGTTTCGACCATCGCAGGAGATTCGCAGAATGCGGACCTACTGGCGGCAACGGAATGATCTAGTGCGCAGTGCGGGCCGACACGTCCAGCGGATGCAGAAGGCGCTGACGCAGATGAATCTTCAGCTGGCCAATGTATTGAGCGATGTGAGCGGGATGACCGGACAAGCGATTATTAAGGCCATTCTGGGAGGGGAACGGGATCCCCATAAGCTGGCTGCGCTGCGAGATCTTCGGGTGAAAGCGAGCGAGGAGCAGATCGCACAAAGTCTGGAAGGCAACTGGCAACCAGATTTGCTGTTTTTGCTGAAGCAGGAACAGGATGGTTACGAGTTTTGCCAAAAGCAGATGGCCGAGTGCGATCACCAACTCGCGCAGTATCTCCAGCAGCGAGAGGATCGCAGTCAGGGAGCCGTTCTGCCGGAAGAAGAGCGCAAGGGACGACGCAGGAAGAAGAAGGGGAATACGCCACAGTTCGATTTGCGCCAGGGGCTGTTTCGCATGAGCGGTACGGACCTGCCCCGGATCGACAGCATCGATGTCATGACCGCGACAACCATCCTTAGCGAAGCTGGATGGGATATGAGCAAATGGGAGACCGAGGACCATTTTGTTTCCTGGTTGCGCCTGTGCCCGGACAATCGCATCAGTGGTGACAGGATCATTGGGAAGGGGCGGCTGCCAACCAACAACAGGGTGACCATCGCTTTAAAGATGGCGGCCTGCACCTTGCGGCTAAGCAATACCTATCTGGCGCGCAGTTCCGTCGCCTAAGGACCAAGCTGGGTGGCCCCATTGCGATCAAGGCCATGGCTGCTAAGCTCGCCCGCTTGGTCTACCGCATGCTTCGCTACGGGATCAAATACGTGGACCAAGGAGCGCCGTTCTACCAAGCGCAACACCGCCAACTACAGATCAAGCAGCTCAAGTGGAAGGCCACCAAGCTTGGATTCCGTCTTGTTGAAGCTCACGCCGCCTGAGACATCGGAGTTTCTGGGGAGGTTGCGACCGGGGGCAAGTCAACGAATCGGCCAGTTCTTACACCAAGACAGGCCGGCTCCCAACTTCGGAAAATCGAGTGGGAAAACCACTAGCTTGCGGGCCAGCCGCCGCGCGGGAGAACTGATCGCCGAAGGGCAGAAGCGCGGAGAGATTGTCAGACAAGGCGGAGACCGGAAATCAAAATCATCGCCGCGTGGCACCCTTTTCTATTGCGTCGGGAAATTCGAAAATCTTTAACAGTGTTGGCTCTCTCAAACATGGGTATTGAATTGGGCTTATTGCCCAGCTAGTCGTCATCCGGGTCTACCGCCGGACCCTTCTTCTCCAGGAATTGCGTGGCCCCCACCGGTGCCGCAATCGTTTGGAAAGAAATCGGGGGCTCCGTCATATTGAAGCAGTCCGAAAGATCGTCGGCATACGCATCTGCATAGCCCAGCGAGTTCAGGCTGAACGTGGTCTCGATGTACTTCAGGATGCTTCCGAAATCGTGTGTGGTATGCGAAATATACTCGGTTTTCGCGTAAGGCGACACCACGATCAGGGGCACACGGAAGCCGTACGCATAGCCTGATCCCCAACTCACGCCATCGTTGATTACTTTCGGCGCGACGTGATCGTACCACCCTCCCCAATCGTCCCAGGTAATGATGATCGCGGTATTCGCCCAATATGGGCCGTTGCCAATGGCGTTCACGATACTCGCGACCCAGGAGGGACCGCTGCCGTCATTGCTTAACGCGTGGTCCGAGGCGGCGCCGTCGGGAATCACCCAACTGACTTGCGCAAGCTGCCCGTTGGCAATGTCGGTCAGCACTTGTGTCTGCGGAATCACCACACTCCCGGACCAGTCAGGCCCCGTGCAGGTCAGCGTGCCGCTTACCGTTTGTGGCTTGCAGATGTGCTCAATGGCATCCGGCGCGGTCCAGATGGAGCCCGCGGAGGGCGCGTAATAGCGCCAGCTCACAGCCTTCGCATCCAGCAAGTCGCTCAACGTCTGATGCTCGAAACAAGGATACTGCGCGGGCTGCGCGCTCTCTTCGAGATCGCCAAAGCGAGGCCACGGGGCGGCATACTATGCGATGTGTATAATGACTTTCGAACTGGAATGAGTCTCGCAGTCAAAATCGCAGCATTCTTTTACCGCTATGCTGCGCCCGGAATAATCTTCTGCGGGTCTTACAGGGCACATTAAGTGTTGGCACGCTCACGGAAACTGTTGAAAAACCGGTTAAGGGAATTTTGGAACGCTCAGGAAGAGTATTGGAGCTACGTAACCGAGGAAATCGCGACTAATTCCGAGTTACGGACCCGCGCGCCTCATTCGTTCCCGTAAGTAGCAAAGTTCTGGATGTCGCCTGTGGGCGTGGGGCCAATTGTGTGTGGCTGCTGGAGCGCGCACAGTATTTCGGCGCCGACCTTTCCTTAAACGGCCTGCTTCACGTGCAGCGACAAGGCCTGCGACTGACGTGTGGTGATGCGGAGGCGCTGCCATTTACGACCGGCTGCTTCGATGTGGTGCTGGCGACTTACGCCTTAGAGCATTCGGCCAATCCAGTTCAGATGCTATCGGAGATGGCACGGATAGTTCGACCCGGAGGGAGGCTAATCCTCCTGGGTCCATGTTGGGATTTTCCGTTCTGGTATCCCAATTCCCTTCTCACCAGGTCGCGGAGCGCCCTTTGGCGGTTGCGCTACACGGGCATGCGGCTCATCCGGCAAATCCTGTGCATGTTTGGCGGTCCGTCTCCGTTCCTCATCGTGGAAGAGCCAGACGCTTTCACTCAGCCGTTTGTCTACGACGTCGATGCCGTGTATGTTGCATGGTCGTATGAGATAATTCGCCAGGTGAAGCGGTGGGGGTTTCGACTGGTTGTGGCCGAAGCCGACGATAAATTGCTGGGCCGAAATCCTGGCGTCAGGCTGCTGAAGCAACTGCTGATGCTTCTGCCGGCTTACCGCTACGCGGGTAGTACCATATTGATGGTGTTCGAGAAATGCTAATCGTTTGCCTGTGCCCGGAGTCCTACCACTGGAAGCTGATTCCCGGCTACGCTGCCGCATTTCGCCGGCGGGACGTCGAGTTTTTTGCATCAGCGACACCCTGCCATCGGATATTTCCCTCGATGAATTGCTGAAACTGTGCCCGCGGAAACCTTCGTATATTTTCCACTTTGAATCAGCATGCTGGTCGCGCGTGATGTTTTTCAATTTCCTTCCCAATTGCGTTGGGGGGGGCCTGACCAGCGCTTTAGCCATGGAACGAAGGAACAGATCACATGCGCTCAAGAGCGATTCCTGCGTCTCAGTTCTTGCGGCGGCTTTGCTTCTCGCACACGGAGCCGCTAAGGCAGGATCGGCAATTCGCTGTCGTCGCCGGCATAGCCGCCGTTAGGTGTCGCCAATTGCTTCGTCCGGTTGTCCAACGGCGTGAATTCTCCAGTGACACCAAGCGCGCGACTGACCGCTTCGTTGCAAAGCCGTTGGAACTCCTCGGGGTCACACTTTGGACACGGCGAAGGGTGCGGCCTCACGATTTGACCCGATGCCACTGCGCGTTCGGAGAGTTCCAAGTATGCACTGATGGTTTGGCGAAGCTCTCGGGCTATAACCGCGAAGGCAACGCGGTCTCGCTTGGACTCGGCGGACTCGAGCATGTTCCAGATTTTTGATTTTAGACGCGACATTTCGGAGAGCAAGTCGTCCCCAAGGTTTCGTTGCGCCGAGTCGCAGCACTTACGAGAGCGGTGGCCACGTGCTTTTTGTGTCTTTGAACGGCTGCCCGCGTAAGTCGGAATTGGCTCGCTATGGTTCGATTCGATTTGCCGGAAACGATTGCTTTGTCGATCCTCTCGCGAGATTCGTGCGCGCAGACTGTACAGGCTCGTGGCATTTGTTCCCTCCTAACTTCTTGGCTAAGCCGTTGATATAACACCACTGATTAAGACTTGATGATTCAATGCGTAGCGAAACCGTTGTCTCAACGTCCTCCCACAGTGCTTTAGGGGCTAAAGAGTTGTGGGAAAGGCCCGATGATCTGCCTGTCGAGCGCCAGGAGTTGGTCGAACGTGCATGGCTCGCCGCCGCGGACGATTCAATTTTCCGTTAAAATGGCGCACCTCCGGACACATACTCTGCGGAGCTGGAGGTTCGCGACATGTCGGTGGACCAAGCGGCAACACCTGAGCATTCGGGGAAACTCATCATTCGCAACATTGGGTTGCTGCTCAGTGGCGATCTGCGGAATCCTATTCTTAATGCCGATGCGCTGGTGGTCCAAGATGGACGGATTAGCGCCATTGGAAAAGAGAAGGATCTGGACTGCGCAGGCGCTGCCAGAATCATCGATGCGAATGGAACCGCGCTGGTTCCTGGACTTGTCGACAGCCACGTGCATCCGGTCGCTGGCGACTGGACGCCACGGCAGAATCAGTTGGGATGGATCGACAGCTGCTTGCACGGCGGAATCACCACCATGGTTTCCGCCGGCGAAGTGCATCTGCCCGGCCGGCCCAAGGACATCGTCGGTCTGAAAGCGCTCGCCATCACGGCGCAACGAGCGTTTGCCTCGTTTCGTCCCAGTGGTGTCAAAGTGCTCGCCGGTGCGCCCGTGCTCGAACAGGGAATGACGGAGCAGGATTTCCAGTCGCTGGCAAACGCCGGCGTGAAACTGCTCGGTGAAGTCGGCTTGGGTAGTGTGAAAGATGGACCCACGGCGCGCGAGATGGTCGGGTGGGCCCGAAAGTACGGCATGCAAAGCACCATTCATACCGGCGGGCCATCCATTCCTGGATCGAGTCTGATCGACAAAGATGTGGTCCTTGCCGCGGATACCGACGTGATTGGTCACGTCAACGGCGGCCACACCGCGTTGCCCGATGCGCAGATTCGGGAACTATGCGAGAAGTCGTCACGCGCGCTGGAGATTGTTCACAATGGCAATGAGCGCGCGGCCCTGTTCGCGTTGCGAACCGCGCGGGAATTGAATCAACGGCACCGCGTGATTCTTGGGACCGATTCGCCTGCGGGTTCCGGCGTGCAGCCATTAGGAATAATCCGTGTCGTCGCCGCACTCTCTTCGTTGGGGGAAATTCCAGCGGAAATCGCCTTCTGCTTTGCCACCGGGAATACCGCTCGGATGCGCAATCTGGATGGCGGACTGATCGAGGTTGGCCGCGCAGCCGACTTCGTCTTCATGGACGCCCCGCAACATTCCGCCGGCAAGAACCTCCTGGAGAGCGTCCAATGCGGAGACCTGCCGGGAATCGGCATGGTGATGATCGATGGCGTAATCCGCTGCGAGCGCAGCCGGAATACTCCGCCGGCGACACGCATCCCAGTGCTGCGGAAATAACCAACATAGGTTCGCGGCGATTGCGAAACCACCATTCGCCATTCGACATGCGCGATGGACCGAAAGTGCTTCCCCTCGATGTTTGTTAGCGGTATTATGCCTGGAACACGTGTGTTGGCCGCCTTCTTTTTGGGTGTGCGGGCCGAGCAGCATCTGGAGTCGAGCCATGAAGGCCTGTTTGCTACGCACACCCATGGCAATCGAGAAGAATCCGCTTCAGTTCACCGACATTCCTGAACCCAAACCTGGCGCCGGAGAGGTGCTTGTGCGCGTGCAGGTATGTGGAGTGTGCCGCACCGATCTGCACGTTATTGAAGGTGAGTTGCCACCTAAGCTGTCGCCCATAATTCCGGGACATCAAGTCGTCGGAACAATCGAGGAAACAGCTTCGCGCACCGGCCGCTTCTCGAAGGGCGCGCGTGTGGGAATTGCCTGGCTGCACAAAACCGATGGGACTTGTGGGTACTGCCGGCGTGGAGAAGAGAATCTGTGCGACGCCCCGCTCTTTACCGGATATACCGTGAACGGCGGCTATGCCGAGTGGATCGTGGCGCCGGAGGATTTTGTCTACCCGATCCCGGAGGGACTTGCCAATGAGCACGCCGCGCCGCTGCTTTGTGCCGGAATCATCGGTTATCGCTGCCTTCGTCTGGCTCAGTTGGAACGTGGATCGAAATTGGGATTCTACGGCTTCGGTGCCGCGGCACATGTGGCCATTCAAGTGGCGCGCTATTGGGGCGTGGATGTGTATGTTTCGACTCGCGATGCGCGGCACCAGACTCTGGCGAAAGAGTTGGGAGCGAAATGGTCAGGTGGGACTCTGGAAGCACCTCCCGAGAAATTGGATGCGGTCATCGTTTTTGCACCTGCGGGAGAAATTGTCCCAGCGGCCTTGAAAGCGGTACGTAAAGGCGGCCGGTTGATTTTGGGTGGCATTCACATGAGCGACATACCTTCGTTTCCTTACGATTTGCTCTATCAAGAACGTACGATTCGCAGCGTCGCGAACAACACCCGAGAAGACGGCAGGCAGTTTTTGAAATTGGCGGCAGAGATTCCGGTTCGCACCCATATCCAACTTTACCCGCTGCGCGACGCAAATCTCGCCTTGAATGCCCTGAAAACCGATGCGATTTCTGGAGCAGCCGTCTTGCAAGTGCGATCCTGAATCCTGCCAAGAGAGGGTCAGCGTTTAACGGGTCATTGCAAATTATATGGATTGGCACGTACTTTGTGTTCTACCGACGGAGGCTTCTTCGACGCTCCCGGAATTGGGCCCGAATTCCTCAAGAGTGTGATTCGCTCGAATGACTTCCAGTGCAGATTCGGTCTGAATCCAGACTTAACCCTTACATCGCAACCGCGAGGCACTCTCTATTTGGTCAGTCTTCCCCTACCCGAGACCACCTTGGAAGCAGTAAATAGCAGTGCAGGGCGATCTTCGGCGGCGGGATAGAGGTTGCCTCTTTTTGGAAAGTATCTCGCGCCTTTACCAGAGGACGCCCAGTCTTGTTTGCTAAGCTGCGGCGATACCCGTAACGGAGCAGCTTGCCCTCTGGTGTAGAAAAGCTGGCATAGCGGTGTCTCAAGCGTGCGTGAAAATTTTTCCCCTGTCTCTAACACTGGCACCGTATGACCATTCTCCACCGTTGAGATAGCCGCTTAGCCTCGCGCAAGTCTCGCCCGCCAAATACATGACCACCTCCCACCACCATATCTGCGTCACTATCATTTCGAACACACTCACTGTCATTCACGACATAGCAAGCACCGTATATTGATTTTGACGTAGTGATTGAGTGTGACTTTTTGGGCTAGTTTCCGGGAAAGGTTTGACGTTCGGGTCCACGCAAGGAAGTAGATCGGTTCCAAATCTCACACCTTTGCCCTCCCACGAGATTCCTCCTCCTAGCGAGCTTGGCGTTGCTTGGCGTTCTCAGGTTGGCCGGATTCAGGACCTTGAAGTTCAGCACATCGATTTTCGAGAGCATCTTCCGTTGGTGAGGCGAACTTAATCAATGGTCTGGCGGGTTTGACATCGTTCTCACGTGGATTCCATTTAACCTAACTTTCGCTTTCCGTTTGCCACCGGAAGTCATAACCCGTTTGTTCTTCGATGTGGGGGAGTGAGTGATTTGGCAACCGGTTGGGGTATATGACCCAGAAATCGGGACTCCCGGTCGGCAGTGCTGTTGAATTTCTCAACGGGACCTGTTGCAAATTATAGCAATCACTACAGCTTAGATCACATACCCTTCCTGGTTTGGCCTGTGCTCATTCGGTACAGAGGATGCATTGTTGTTGGGCGTCACCCCAACCGCGGACAAGAAGAACAGAGATCTCGCTTAACAGGCAGAGACCTGGAAGGAACTGGCATGCTGGTGATTAGAACAAGTCGCTCCCACCGGATCGCCTACTTGACTCTATTTCTGGTTGTTGCTGTGACGTTGACTGCGGCCTTGATGCTGGTTGCGGAGCACAACTCTCTCGCAATTCCTCAGAACTCAGAACCCATTGCCGCTCGAGCTTTGACCGCTCGTGGAGCCCAGGATGTTCATTAGCTTGGACCATTTTCGGTGCAACATTCTGCTTGCCGAGCACCTAATTTTTGTGCTGTTGATGACGGGCATATTGACTGCGCCGGCATTTGCGGACATCCATCCCGTACCGCTCGACAAGAATGTGGATTCTGCGACGTGCCTGGAGTGCCACGCAGATAAGGCCAATGGAAAGCACGTTCACACGGCAGTTATAACTGGATGCACAAGCTGTCACGAAGTTCGAGTGAATAAGGACGTTACACGCGTGAAGCTCATCACCACCACGCCGTATGCTCTCTGTTTCACTTGCCATGCGGACAAAAATCCAGCGGAGATCACGGGTCGGATTCACAAACCGGCGGCCCGTGAGTGCCTCAAGTGCCACGATCCTCACGAATCCGATAACAAGTACCAACTGCTGAAGCCAACGAGTGGAGCGACCGACAAGGACAATCTTTGCCTAAGCTGCCACGCTATCGGCGTCAGCGTGCCTGCGGCGGGCAGTCGACACGCGGCACTGGACATGGGTTGCCAGACGTGCCACGTCACGCATAGAACGGGCGAGCGCGGAAAGCAGGAGTTTGATTTTCACCTGATTAAGGCAACACCAGCACTGTGTATTGATTGTCATGACTCGAAAGATGCGGAGCTTCAGAAAGCACATCAGAACCAACCGTTCGGAACGGCCGATTGCGTGCGGTGCCACGACCCACACCAGTCCGACGCGCCCAAACTAATGGCGACGTTCATGCATCGGCCATTCGCAGACAAACAGTGTGAAGTCTGCCACGAACCGGCAAAAGAGGGGAAGGTGGTCCTGACCCAAGCGAGCATCAAGGCGCTCTGCGTGACGTGCCACGATGAAAAGGCCAAGCAGATTGAGTCCGCCAAGGTCCAGCACCCGGGAGCGACGGGTGACTGCACGGACTGCCACTCACCGCATGCCAGCAAATATCCAGGGCTGCCGAAGACCGACTCAGTGAACATCTGCTTGAGCTGTCACACAGACCAGGCGGAGCAGGGAAAGAAGAGGTATGTCCATCGCCCAGCGTTCGAGACGGGCTGTGGCACCTGCCACGAGGCGCACGGAAACGACAACGAGAAGTTATTGCGCGTGAGGGATGTGAATACGCTCTGTCTGGAGTGCCACGGACCGGACGCACCGCCGCCAGTCAGGATAGAAGAGCAGCATCTGGCGGCCATCTTTGACGGGAAAGTACGAATACCTGAAGACGCGCTGAACAGGGTGCCAGTTCTTCCGCTTCGATACAACCTCGGGCACCCGACTAAGGGGCACCCAGTAGCCAATGCCTACAACACAAAGACAAACACCAAGGCAGATCTCACCTGCCTGACATGCCACCAGCCACATTCTTCGGCGAAGCCGGACCTGCTGGTGAATGACCAGGAAGCAAACATGGCCTTCTGCAAGACCTGTCATAAGGAAGGAACGCTGCCGCTGAAATGAAAGGAGAGGATTGCATGAGTCTTCAACACACGCATCCGAAGCCATATCGATGGCTGCCCCTAGTTTTAGCTGGCTTGGTGGCGTTTGGCTTGGGCGCTGATCCTGCGCAAGCGCAACAGAAGAATAAGAATGCCAAGGGGTCCGATCAAATCCAACAGCCCAAGAGAATTGCGTTCGATATTAGTAAAATCGTGTGGCCAAACCCGCCCGCTGTTGCGCGAATCAAGTTTGAGAATATTCTGACCGGCCAGCCAATCGACTGGGCGGCTCTCGAGAACAAACAGAAGCCAAAACAGTCGTGGATGGACCGTTTGGCCGGACCACAACCGGATGCTCAGATCAAGGGCGTAGGGGAGAAAGTCGGGTTCCAGTTGCTCCGCGTTTATGGCGTGGCTGCGGACTCGAAAGGTCATATCTACGCTGCGGATCAGGCCGTAGGAGCAGTTTTCATTTTTCCGAGCGCGAAGGACGAACCGCTCGAGCTCATTAAGAACAATCGCGACGCACACTTCGGTTTGATCAACGGCCTGGCCTTGGACGACAACGACCGGTTGTTCGTGACCGATTCAAAGATGCACCACGTCCTCGTATTCAACGCAAAGCACGAGATCGAGGCATCGTTTGGCGGTGACGAATTAGTGTCTCCCGCCGGCATCGCTCTGGATACATCAAATCGGTTCGCCTACGTGGTGGATACGCAGCAAGATCAAGTGCTGGTGTTCGACGCGGACAGTTACAAGTTGCTGCGGCGGATTGGCACTGCCGGCAAGAAGCACACGCTCACCGGTCCAGGGGATTTCTCCCTGCCTACGAATGTGGCTTTAGATAGAGAAGCAAACGTGTACGTCACAGATACGTTGAACAATCGAGTGGAGATTTTTGACGCCGACGGAAGTTTCATCAGCGAATTCGGGAGCGCCGGCGACGGTCCGGGTCACTTTGCCCGGCCCAAAGGAATTGTTGTGGATTGTGATGGCCACATCTGGGTGGCAGATGAAATTCAAAGCCGAGTACAGGTTTTCGATAAGGACGGCCAGCTCCTTATTTACTTTGGCCAGCAAGGGAACTTTCCTGGCCAATTTCAGGCCCTATACGGGCTTGGCTATGACAAACAGAGGAACTGGGTAATTACAAGTGAACAGTTTCCAGGTCGCGTCCAAGTGTTTCGTTACGTGACGGACGCGGAGGCCGCAGCCGAGAGATCCCGTCGCGAGACGGAACAGAGCAAGCCAGCGCCGAAAGCTGCAGATTCGACGCCGGAGAAAGGCGGTGAAACTTCCCACAATTCCGTTCCTCGATGAATCAAGCCCAATACGTCTCTAACGGTACATGCATCCGGGAACAACGTAGTGATTCGCTCCAGGAAAGAAGTAAAGCTGAAACTTGGAGGTATTAACCAAATGACGCGAGTAGTACTAATTCTAGTTCTTGTTCTGGCCGTGGCGGGTTACGCCTCGGCCCAAATCACCTCTCCGACCGGTGACGTGCTCGGCGCTCACAACGTCTACGGTCGTGGTTGTGTCGCCTGCCACGCACCGCACAGCGGCGCTGCCGGAAACGGAGGAAAGACTAGTCCCAACAGCGGCAACCTTGCTCTTTGGGGCCAAGATCTAAGCCCGCTTTATGGGCAGACCTTCACGTTTGCTGGCGGAGCAACTGTCACGATTCCAAACTACGGGACGACCGCCGTCACTGTTGGCGGCAACCCCGTAGCAGCTGCTGGGCTTCCCGCCTCGGCGCAAGACGGCACTTTCGTTATCGCCGCATGCCTGAGCTGCCACGATGGCAACGTCGCCGTAGTCGGCATGATGAAGGGAACTGCGGTGGAAACGGTAACGATCGGTACGGCCGTTTTCAATCCGCCCACGCTTCTCGGGAACGACACCACGACCCCTGGAAATTACCAGAACGACCACCCAGTTGGACAAAGCGCGAACCCTGGCTGCGGAGGTCCATACAACTGGGACTGCACCATTAACGCGGATGGCAGTTTCAGCTTCACCGGGCCGGCCAGTTCAAAATTCCTGACGGACTATTTTGATGTGACCACCTATGGTCCCATCGCCAATCTAGTCAAAGTTCCGGGCACCAAGCCTGGTTTTGGCGGGGCGACCACGTCCTTGTCGTGGATCACTTGCACTACCTGCCACGATCAGCATGACATGCAGTATTTCAACGCCGGGCCAACAATTGGAATCAAAAAGACGCACTTCTTTGTGCGCGGTTGGTATGATCCGGGAAATTCTCCCACCAGCAATAGCGCGGCCCAATTCTGCCGCACCTGCCATGGCGGCGAATCCAACGAAATGCACGGCCAAGCCATCCCAACCACCTGACACTTTTCCCATAGCGGGGGGAGGATGCGGTCCTCTCCCCCGCTCACTTAAGAACGTCGGTAACGAATCAAATTGAGATTTCAACTAGTAGCAAGGCGTCCGACAGCCAGAAAAAGATCCAGAGGGAATATGAGGCGCAATATTGGTTTGATCGCTCTTCTGCTGACTGTGGCACTGCCCATACGGGCCCAAGATACGGAAGCGCTCCCGTCGCACCAGACGCACCCGGCAACTAGCAGCGGCGGATTGGTTGCACTGGCCAAACCTGTAGCGCGCGTGAACGGGGCTGTACTGACGCAAGGAGACCTACTCCGCGAGATGTATGCGATATTCCCCTATGCGCGGCAACATAACGGAACCTTCCCGACGGCCCTGGAGCCCGATATTCGCCAGGGTGCACTGAAGATGATTGAGTTTGAGGAGTTGGTGTACCAAGAAGCGAAGCGGAGACAGATGAGAGTCTCACCAGTGCGGTTGACTCAAGCAGAAAAGCAGTTCCGCAAACAATTTGGTACGGAGCAGGAGTTTCGGCAATTTCTTCAAGTGGAAAACAGCAATTCCGATATGGTCCTGCGCGAGAAAATTGGGCGTTCGTTACTGATCGAAGATCTGCTGAAGACCGAAGTGACCGATAAGTCGCAGGTGTCGCTTGCCGAAGTCAGGTCCTTCTACGTGAAGAATCTGGAAAAATTTAAGCTCCCCGAGTCTTATGACCTGCAAACCATCACGATTATGCCTCCTGTGCGGGCCAGCAGACAGCAACCTAATCCACCGGCGCCGACCCCAGAGCAATCGAAGGAAATGCGGATTCGCGCAGAGGATGCGCTCCGACAAGCGAAGGTCACCAAGAGTTTTGAGGACTTCGGGCTCCTAGCAGAGAAGATTTCGGAAGACGATTACCGGGTGATGATGGGTCACCACAAGAATGTGGATGCGAAGGATCTACCTCCGGAAGTGTTGCAAGCCGCCGCGAAACTTCAGTTTGGGCAGATCAGCGATTTAATCCAAGCGGAGGGAGCCTACACCATCATTCGCTTGAATGCGCACACTCCTGCACGGACACAATCGTTTGATGAAGTATCGCAGGCTCTGCGCGACCAGATGCGCCAACAGAAAAGCGAAAGATTGCGTCGCGAACTGGATGCAAACCTGAGACGGAGTGCAAAGATCGAGGAGCTGTAGTGGAATGTACGGTCGAGCATACAAAATTTGGCTTCCGGTGTTAGGATTCGTGATTGCGGAATTGCTGCTCAATAACCTAACCGTTCGGGCGCAAATGCAGGTAGGGAGTGAGACACAGCTCAGCCTGGAAGGGAGCATTAGTGCCGGATACGCAGGAAGCATAATGAACAATGGAGGGGATACTCACGGACTGATCTTCGGCGGTGTAGGTAATTTGGGTGGGTCCGTTTACAGCCCACAGTTTCTCTCTTTTGACGTGGTGCCTTTCTACAATCAATCTCGTAATAATTCCAGCTACCAATCGATCACGGACAGTTCGGGCGTGACCGCGACCGCGGATGTTTTTGGAGGAGGGCAGTTTCCTGGTTACTTTAATTACTCGAGAGTATACAATAGCACAACGAATAACTATGTAATTCCTGGATTGGTCAATTACGCGACCAACGGCGATACACAGAACTTCGGAGTGGGTTGGTCCGCCAATCTCACGAACCTCCCCTTTCTCAGTTTTGCGTACCAACAAGGAAGCAGCAATTATTCCTTGTATGGTACTCAGCAAGAGAGTTCAAGTAATTTCCACTCAGTATTCGGCTCAGCTAGCTACAACCTCGACGGATGGCACTTAAATGGAGGGATCCACTATTTGGATACCGACTCGATCTTCCCGCAAATTCTGCCTGGGACCGTTTTGGAGAAGGCGACAGGGGACACAACCACCTATACGTTTAATATGTCCCGAGCAGTCGACGGAGATGGCAATACGTGGGTCAACTTTATAAGAACCGGCACCAATTACAACTTCTCGGGGTTGAACGACTCTGAGACTTCCGACGTTGTCAACGGTGGCTTAACCATCAAGGCGACGAGTAAGCTCACTACCACGGTCAGTGGCAATTATAATGACAATCTTTGGGGGTCTATCTTTCAACAAGTGACGGGCACCGGTGCTGCCGTTCCGGTATCCATCAGCGGAGCGCCGTCACATTCCTGGAGTTTATTCGGCAACGCGCAGTATGCAGTCTTGCCGGGTATGTATGTGGAAGGAATGGTTTCGCATCAACAGCAATCATTCGAGGGGACTTCCTACAGTTCCAACGCGTTTAGCGGGTCGATATTTTATGGTCACCAGCTACTCGGAGGACAATTCTCCGCAGGGGCTACAGTAACGGAGAGTTCCTTTGGGACTGGGGAGGGGTCGCATCTTGGATTACTTGCCAACGCGACTTACATCCGGAGAATTGGCGAATGGAATCTGAGCGGCAATGTCGGTTATTCACGGAACACCCAAACAATTCTTATTGCCTACACGAGTTCGGGCTACAGCTATTCGGTTTCTGTGAATCGTCGGATCGTCCGCCACATATATTGGAATGGCGCGGCCAACGCATCCAAAAGCACACTGGATCAATCGTCGGCATACAGCAACGTCACGCAAGGCTATTCAACCGGCCTCGCAGGCCGATGGCTGAGCGTTAACGGAGCATATTCGAAATCCAACGGAAATGGTTTGCTCACATCTACAGGTGTCACGCCACTGCCGCCAGGTGTCCCGCCCGTCGTGGTTCCCACGGTGTTGTACGGGGGGAGAACTTACTCGGTGAGCGTGGGGAGTACCCCCATCCGTGGTCTTACCTTCAGCGGCGCTTATATCAACTCTCGAAGCAATACAGGCGGAGCTTTGGTTAACTCGAATAACACTTCCTCCCAGGCTTACGCATATTTGACTTATCAAGTACGCAAGATATATTTCGACGCAGGGTACACGCGCCTGCTTCAGGGATTCAGTGCGACCGGTTTGCCTCCAAGTCTGCTATCTACGTACTATGTCGGGTTATCGAGATGGTTCAAAGCCTTCTAGCATGTGTAGAGCGGAGCGCTGGAAAGATCGGGCTCGGTCTGCTGCTCGCGATTCTGAGCCTGGCACTACCGCTATGTGCTGGACCTTCTCGGCACGATGCCAAGGTGCGCCAGGTGACGGTTCCGGTCTTGTTGCTCGACGGTGGTCGGAAGCTCGTCTTTGAGGGCGCCTTCAGCAGTGAAAAAGACGTCCGGCCGAAACGGGGCTTTTTCAAGAAAATGCTGGACGTCGTCGTCGGTGAACCCGCGATTCATCCTATGCTGCGACCATTCGACGTGGTCACCGATTCACGTGGACGCATCATCGTGACCGATCCTGGCGCCAACGGCGTGCACATCTTCGATCTTAGAGAGCGGAAGTACAAGTTCATTTCCCGCAAGGACAAGTCCAAAGAGGCCATGACCACGCCACAATGCGTGGCGGTGGATGCGCTGGACAGAATTTACGTCACGGATTCTGAGCTGGGAAAAATTTTTGTGTTTGAACCCGATGGCAAGTTCAGCCGGGTCATCGGCAGCTTGAAACACGGGGAAGGCTACTTCAAACATCCCACGGGCATTGCTGTGGACTCCGTCGCTCAGCGTATCTATGTGTCTGACACATGGCGGAACGTGATATTCGTCATGGACTTACAAGGGAACGTGCTGCAAAAGATCGGCAAGAATGGTTCAAGTGACGGCGAGTTCAATTTCCCCACAGATTTAAGGCTCGATGGGCCCAACCTGATCGTATTGGATGCGATGAATTTTAGAGTGCAGGTTCTGGACCGCTCGGGGACGTTCCAGTACACCATCGGGCATCTTGGGGAAGGGCCAGGGGGAATGTTCCGGCCGAAGGGACTGGGCCTGGACTCAGAGGGGCATTTCTACACAGCCGAGGGACTGTCGGGCGTCGTGCAGGTGTTCGATCGGCGAGGAGAGCTGCTGTATTACTTCGGCAAGCGGGGAACTGGATTCGGTGACTTTCAGTTGCCGACGGGGCTGTTCATCGATCACGAAGACCATGTGTATGTCGTGGATTCTTACAACCACCGCATACAGATGTTCCGCTATTTCGGGCAGAGCAAGCCGGCTGCGGGACGAGCGCAATGAAGGCACGCTGGCTCATCGCTGTGTTCCTGCTTGTCGGAACTGCCATAAAGGGGCAGCAGTACAGTGGAGATGTACTGGGGCAACATAACTTGGGCCCGGGTGGACCCTCACCGGTAAAGGGAGGCCTTAGTGCGCCCTGCCTCTATTGCCATGCACCGCATTCCGGACTTGGTGCACAAGCGCCGCTGTGGAATCAAACGCTGACGACAGAAACTTATACGACTTATACAAGCACCACATACGTTGAAACGGGCGAACCGCAACCGTTGTTGGGCAGCGACAGTAATCTCTGCCTGAGCTGTCACGATGGAAGTATCGCTCCTGGGCAGACCGTGGCTTACGGGAAATTCCCGATGAGTGGAAGCATGACTGCTGCAGATAATTTTGGAACGAACCTGTCCAGTTCGCATCCGTTCAGCTTGGTGTTGCCGCTAAAGGATTCCCCACACTTGGTACCAACCCTTTACAATTCCGGAGTAACGGCCGATCCGAGCGGAGCAGTAAAGCTGATCAACGGCAACATCGAATGCACGACCTGCCACAACGCACACGTGGAGGCCACGGATTTGGTGGCGCGAGATTTTCTAGTGCGGGATGGCTCTGGGGGCCAACTGTGTCTTGCCTGTCACACATCGGCGAACCGGACGGTAAACCATTTGACGAATTACCTAGCTGGATGGACTAATGGCATACACGCCACTGCTGCGAACACGATTGAAAGTCAGTCCGGAGTAATCCTCGGGGCCTATCACAGCGTGGCGCTGAACGGGTGCGCTTCCTGCCACATGATGCACAACGCGCCAGGAGCGGCACGGCTACTGCGCGGCAAAAACGAAAACGACTGCTCCGGATGTCACGGCGCGGGCGGCAATATGTCTCCGGCCCTCCCAAATGTGTTTGCAGAGTTTGCGAAGGCCGGCCATCCCTTCTACACTGCAGCGGGCTCGCATGACGAAGCTGAACCTGTGCTATTAAACCAGAACCGTCACTCCACCTGTGTGGATTGCCATAATCCACATGCCGCACTTCAGGTGACTTCATTTCTTCCACCTCCGGGTATTCGACCCTCCCAGGGCGCTGTGCAGGGCATCAGCGGGACTGATAGCATCACGACCCTGAACCCTGCCGTGAATCAATATGAGAATTGCCTGCGTTGCCATGGAACCAGCACGGGAAAGACGGTGGTGCCAACTACGTATGGCTATTTGCCCATGTGGGCGGTGGCGGCGGCAGATCCATTGAACGTCATTCCGCAGTTTTCGCTCCAGGCCACTTCGAGCCACCCTGTGATGCACGTCAGTAACAGCCCATATTCCCAACCAAGTCTGCGCCCCTTTATGCTAAATGAAGATGGCGTAACACCGGGACGTGCCATGGGCACTCAAATATTCTGCACGGACTGCCACAACAGTGACGACAATCGTGAGTTTGGGGGTGCCGGTCCTAACGGGCCCCACGGATCGAAGTGGACGCATATTCTGGAGCGGCAATATGTGATGAGTCAGGCGCCAGCGCCCGGCCAGCCAATTACAAATCTGTTCCCAGAACCTGACCTTTCGGTGAATGGACCGTACGCGCTGTGTGGAAAGTGCCACGACTTGAAACAGGTTATAGCCAACACGAGCTTTACAGAACACGCCCGGCACATTAATGCAGGATTTAGCTGTTCGACATGCCATACGGCTCACGGAATGGGAGCTATCAGCGGAACAGTTTCTGGGGAACGACTCGTTAATTTCGATTTGAACCTAGTAGCTCCGAACGGAACAACTGCCATCTCTTACAATCGCGCCACCAACACCTGTGCGTTGACCTGCCATCAGCACGTTCACCAAGGCACAGGACCGGCGCAGGTCAAAAGGCACAGGTAGCGCCCGCGAAGCGTACCTATGTCTTTGCAATGCATCTCAGCGAGAGATGTCGGGTTCGTGATAGCTGGCATCGTCGTTCACGGCCCAAACGTCATATTTTTTCTCAGCCGCCAGGACATTCCGTGCGGCCAACAGTCCCGTCATCATGGCATGGTCCTGGTTGTTGTACTTGTGCATCCCGTTTCGACCAACAAGATAAACATTGCGTAAGTTCGCATCCAGAGCTTCTCGTAACACGTGAATGTGTTGTTTGTGCAGTTCGTCATACACAGGATACGCCTTTGGCTGCCGCATCACGCATCCATCAATCACGTCCGCAGACTCCGCGAGTTCTAGTGTTTCTAATTCGTGTTTCGCTAAGGCGATTAACTCCTCGTCCCGTCGATTCCATAGCCCATCGCCTTCAAAGCAGAAGTACTCCAAGCCATAACAGCAATAATTCGGGTCTATTACCATCTCTGGTGACCAAGCTTTGTAGTTTTGCACGCGCCCGACCTTGACTCCTGGGTCGTGGATGTAAATCCAATTATCTTTGAGTTGATTCCGCTCGCGCAAAATTAATCCAACGGTAATGAAATCGCGGTATCGCAAAGCTACTGCAGATCGTCTTACGGCCTCTGGCAGCTCGGGTACGATCATGCTGACTAAGTCGCTGATAGGCATTGACGAAAGCAGGTGGCCACCGGTGTATGCTTCCACTCCTCCACTAGTGGTACGAGCCGAAACTGTCCAACTGCCATCGGCATCTTGGAATCTGCAGCATTCCACTGTTCTGCCTAGCAGAACCTGACCTCCCATCTGCTGGACTTTTTCAGCGCATTTCTCCCACATCATGCCCGGTCCTAATCGCGGGTAATGGAACCGATCGACCAGGGTTTTAATGACGGCAGCGTGCTTTCTTCGCAGAGGCTTTGGCAGCAGGGCGTGCTTGATTGCCGTTCCGAGCGAAAGCCCCCGAATCCTTTGGACGGCCCAATCCGCCGAAATCTCCTTGCAACTCATTCCCCAGATTTTTTCCGTATATGTTTTAAAGAAGATCTGGTAGAGCCGTCGTCCAAACTGATTGACGACCCAATCTTCATACGATTTGGGATTCGCCGTAGGCGCGACCAGTGCACGCACGAAGGACAAAAGGCACAGCACGGATTCGACGAAACCCAGTTGCATTAGGGCTTCCAGCGGCCGCAGAGGATACGAGTAAAATCTCCTTCGGTAGTAAATTTTCGACGACCGCGGCCGCTCCAGCAGATCTGAGCCGAGTATTTCTTTCCACAGATTTTCAATTTCTTGAGACTTCGAGAAAAAACGGTGGCCTCCGATGTCAAAGCGATACCCCCGATACGGGACGGTCCGCGCGAGCCCACCGACATATTCTGGGTCGCGTTCCAGCACTACGACGGTTTGTCCCCGCTTGCTTAATTCGTATGCAGCCGTCAGCCCCGCCGGTCCAGCTCCCACGATAATGGCTTTGACCGGATGTTCACTCATTGATGAAATTTACTAACCTGAGTCATTTCAGAGCTTCCAGCCTGTAAGGTTGAGCGCTCAGCGACTGTTTGAGTGTAACAAAGACTGAGATCCGAAGTTTGTTCCCCGATTTACTTGCGTTCGTAGGTGAACATATACTCGGTTCTGTCGGGATTACGCGCAACGATTTGAGACGTCTTTAGCGAATCCAACAAACCATCCCCAGGCGTGCCTGGCAGTTCGTCATTAGAAAGAATGTATCCGCCGGATTTGAGCATCAATGCCATATTCTTTCGTGCAAGTGCCTGCTCGAGCGTGCCAAAGTAAATGAAGACATTGGTGCCGATAATCAGATCGAACCTTTGGTCGGGCGCCAGCAGCAAGTGCTGGAATACGATATTCGTGTCGAGCGGAGTGATGCGCAACACAAATTCCGGGCGAATCTTCACCGCTCGCGTCTGCGTCGTCCCGGCTGCGCCCCCAGGAACAGCGATCGCCGGAACCGTTTCTCCGATGCTCGCACCCAATTTCCGCCAATACTGAACAAAGGCTTGGCGATATTCCGGGGTTTGCCTCGCTGCAATATCCCACGGCAATTGCACGGTGTACGGTTTTCCTGCAGCCGCGGCCTTGCCTGCCCGAGCAATGTGGAAATTGACGTCAGGACTGATATCCAGCGTATAAATTTCCACGCCCGCCGAATCCGCGAAGCCCAGTTGCCGCAGCGAATCCAACACTGCAAACGGTTGAATCGTCTGCAAGGGATAAAAGTCGCTACCATTTTCCTTATTTGCAAAATCCAGTCCCGGCCCAACAATCGCAATCCGAGACACCGAACCGGGCCGGAGCAGCCGTTTCTTCAGCATGTCTGCCAAATGCAGATGAATTAGGAAATCCGGCCAAAGGTTCGTATCCAGTGATATGCCGCGGTCCTGAAATAACTGGAACTGATTCCCTTGCTGAACCTCCTTTGTGTAGCGCACAATCTCATCGCGCATGCGCGCCAGGTTCGCAAGCAAATAGGCCTTGATTTTCTGCCGCTCTTCCGACGTCTTGAAGGAGTAGCCTTTCTTTTCGAGAAATGTGCGCATGCGAGCCAAGCCTTCGCTGGCGTTCGGCGCGCTCATTGCACGGATCAAGTCGTTAGCTCGATTCTGCGCGAACGCATTCACCAGCGAACTTTGTCCGTAGTGCAACAAATATTCGTCGTCGATGCGATATTCCCTCGTGTAGGTAACGCCGAAGCGCAGCAGGTTTATCAGCGTGTCTTCTTCGCCGCGATCCAGGCGAGCGCGAATGTCCGCGTCCTCACTGTTTATCCAACGCATCCAGTCGTTCGCCGTCACCACGCCAGATTTGCTCAAGCCTTTCGGAAGTTTGTCCTGCATGGCTTGCAGTACCGGTCGCGCTTCTTCAAAGGAGAGAAATTCTGTTTTAGGCGAGTCTTGCGCGTCCGCAGCGATGGCGCAACAAAAAGCTGAAAGCAGAAGCAGAACGAGCCGGAAATGCGGTTTCATGACTTTGATGCCAGACATGTTTACATTACGGTTTCTGGGACGTGGAGGCTTGCGCTTCGGCGATGAGCTCTTTCACCTTCGCGCGTGCCTGGAAGCCGGGATTGGTCGCCAGAAGTGTTTGCCAGTTCGCTATTGCTGTCGTCGCGTCGTGTTTGCCTTTCCATTCCACAACTCCGAGGTTGAACAGCGCGTTCGCTTTGTTCGGCTCATCCACAAGGGCTTGCCGGAACTCCTTGATCGCTTTATCCGCATCGCCCGTGTACCAATACGCCGTGCCCAGATCGGTTCGCACCGATGTGTCATTGGGCCCGGATTTCAGAGAGCGCTCATAGTAATCGATGGCGATCGGGTATTGCTTCTCGTCGTAGTAAACATTGCCAATCTGCGCAAGTAGGGCGGCGTTCAGGGGATCGTCTTTCAACTGCTCCAACAGGGGACCGGCTTGGTTATCCGCAGCTTGTTCCAGTTCCGGAGTCGAAGCTGCGGGAATGGAACTGAAACCGCTCGGAGCAAACGCCATCCCGGCGTGAGCCCCTGCATTTGGGGCCGCCGTAGGATGCGGCACCTGACCTGCAAACGATCTGCGAATGAGCCATCCCCCACATGCGCCTAACAATAAAGAGAACAAGGCCAGTGCAAACGCCTGTTTCCTGCTCCAATATGTACTGCTCACTGTCTTTAGTTCGGTGCTTCCCATGGGCTTCAGTTCTGTCACGTTCTGTTCCCCGTTCTTGAGAATCGTTCAGTTCTTCGTCCCCATACTGGCCCTTGCTTCGGCAATCAACTGTTCCACGGTTGGCCTGCGGTCCAAATTGGGGTTGCTTTTTAGCAATTTCTGCCAAGCGGAAATCGCGCCCTGGCTATCATGTTTGCCGCGGTACTTGATCATCCCCAGATTAAAGAGCGCGTTTACGTTGTTGGGGCTGTATCTCAGCGTTTCAGTCAGTTGCGACAGAGCGCCGTCAACATCACCCGAGTAGTAAAGGCAGGAGGCCAGCTCGGTCCGCGCTGACGCGTTCTTTGGGTCGATCTTCAACGCCTTGTCAAAATAACCTGAGGCATCCCGAAATTGGTGCGCGGCCTGGTAGATCCCGGCGATCTGAATCAACAGCGCAGCATTTTGGGGATCACTCTTGGACTTTTCAATCAGACTGGACGCTTGGAGATCCGCCATCTGTTTCATCTGATCCAAAGTCAGTTTGGGATGTCCGCCGGGTAACGTGGTTGCCGAAGCAGTCGCAACCGGCGACGCGGTCCTCGGTCCAGCACCGCGTGCCACATGCCTTCCCAAAACAAAATAGCCCACACACAGGCCGCACAGCAAACACAGCGCAGCGATTGTGTAAACATGAACGGCACGCAAACCCGCGGAACCGGCTGGCGTCATGTCTGGAAAGGTTGTGGGCATGCGTGCAGCTCCTGAAATGGCTTGTTAGCGCATCATTGAGCGCTTCAGCCACTCAAATGCTTGAAAAACATGTTAGTTGCTAGCGGCAAGAGCAAAAGCAACGTTGGCCACCGCAAACAGAAGGTGCCCTTGCAGCTTCATCATATAAATATAACAAAACGACAAAGCTACTGGATGAGGGTAGGCTGTGGAATGAACGGGGTGCCGCGCCAGGCGTCACACGCCGGTGTGATGCGTGTCACGTCGCTCCCTCGTTTGCAGCGCCGTGCGGCGCGTGTATGCTAGGGAGGTTCGTTGTGCGGCGAGGGATGCACCTTGCTCACTCGCAATGACTTGCAGTAGCTCGAATTGGTGCACTTACTGTCGTAATCATTCCTTTACCGGGCTGTTATATATTTTCGGGCCGGGGCGGCTATCGTCACGGAGGGCATTTACCCGCGCCACGATGCGGGGTATTCGCTGATCCTGTAGACGGAACGGGAACTGGCTCGCCACGTTGCTCCGCATGACCAACGTCAAGGATGAGGGTAGATTCATGTGCCGTTTTCTCAGGGGTGCAGGCTTAGCCGTTTTGTTGTTGTGGGTGCCTGGCAGCTACGCTCAAGCGCCAAGGCCGCTGACTTGGGATGAAGTGAAAAACCGATTTGAAGCGAACAACCCCACCTTGCGCGCGGGCGCGCTTGGGATTGAGGAGTTTAAGGCTGAGGAGACCACTGCGTACCTCAGGCCGAACCCTCAGGCCTCTGTCGGCCTCGACCAGATAGCTACGACGACGAAAGCTCCGTTGTCCGAGGTGGTGTTGAATGCCTCAGTCAGTTATCTTCACGAACGCCAGCACAAGCGTGAGTTGCGATTACAAAGTGCGCAAAAGGCCACCGGCATTGCGGTATCTGGCCAGGCCGATTTGGAGAGAAACCTCATTTTCAACTTGCGCGGTGCGTTCGTAGGCGTGCTGCAAGCCAAAGCGATTTTGCGCGTTGCCACCGATAACTTGGAATACTGGGATCGGGTGCTGAAGATCAGTCGGGATCGCTTCGATGCCGGCGATCTTGCCCGTGTTGATTTCGATCGCTTGGAACTCCAGCGGGTCCAGTTTGAATCTGACGTGCAGACCGCCGACGTCAATCTCCGAACCTCCAAAATTCAGCTGTTGATGCTCTTAAATGATCGCACTCCTGTCGATCAGTTCGATGTACTTGGCCTATTTGAATTTAATGACCAGCTCGCGCCTTTAGATCAATACCGCCAGACCGCTGTGGATAATCGTCCCGACTTGAAGGAAGCCTTGCAGAGCCTCGATAAATCGAAAACGGATCATCAGCTCGCGGTCGCGAATGGATCCACGGATCCGACCATTAATGTCGATGCTGCATTCCCGACGATCTCAAGCGACTACTTAAACTATACGCCGCCAATACACGAGTACGTGGGTGTCGGCTTCAGCATTCCACTGCGCATCTTTGATCGCAATCAGGGAGAAAAGTTGCGCACGCAACTGGATATCGATCGCAACCAGAAGCTGCTGGACGCCCAAGAAGCCCAGGTGTTCAGCGACGTGGACTCCGCGCATGCCCTGGTCAACAGCAACATCATTTTGCTAAGGCCCTACAAAGCCAAATACCTGGAGGAAGCTACCCAGGTGCGCGACACTATCAAGTTTTCGTACGAACACGGAGGAGCTTCTTTGCTGGATTTCCTCAACGCCGAGAATGACTACCGCAGCGTCCAGATGAACTACGCAAATCTGGTTGGCGCGTATTTGACGGCGGCAGCGCAGCTCAACCTGGCGGTCGGCCGGGAGGTGATTCAATGAGCGAAAAATGTAGCGGTCTGTCCGCCATGGCGGCGATTTGCTTGCTTACCGGTGCAGGGATGGCCGGCTGTAAAGAGAACAAGCCGAATCCGAATGCAGAGGCACCGCCGCCCTTCCAAGTTGAACAGGAGATGAATCTCAACAACTTTAAAGTCGACCATCCGGATCAATTTCCAGTGGTCAAGGCAGTGGAGTACAAGGCGCCTTCGACATTGGATGTGACCGGCGTTGTGAACCCTGATATCGCTCGAGCCGTGCCGGTTATTTCTTTGGCTGCCGGACGCGTGGTCGAGATTAAGGCCAGACTTGGCGACGAGGTTCATAAGGGGCAAGTGCTACTAAAGGTCAGAAGCAACGACGTATCCGGCGCTTATCAAACTTATTTGAAGGCAGTCAACGATGAGCGCTTGGCGCGAGTTCAGTATGAACGGGCGAAAATTCTGTATGACAAAGGCGCAATTCCTAAAAGTGCGCTGGAGCAAGCCGAAGACGCGGAAAATGACGCCACAGTTGATCTGGACACGGCCTTGGAGCAGTTGAGACTGCTGGGAGCTGACAAAGATAATCCTTCGGGAATCGTGGATATTGTTGCGCCCATTTCGGGCGTGATTACTGATCAGCAGGTGACCAACGCTGCAGGCGCACAAGGACTGTCTGGTCCAAATCCATTCACCATTTCCGACCTTTCCTATGTCTGGATCATGTGTGACGTCTACGAAAATGATCTGGATGCGGTGAAGGTGGGGCAGTTTGCGGATATTCGTCTGAACGCCTATCCGGGAAGAGTCTTGAAGGGGCGGATCGATAATATTCTCCCGATCTTGGATCCGAATATTCGCACCGCGAAGGTGCGTTTAGAGGTGCCAAATCCTGGACGAATCATGCGCGTCGGGATGTTTGCCACAGCAACGTTCTACGGCAGAAAGCCGCAGACACATGCGGAGGTGCCAGCCTCAGCGGTTCTTCATTTACATGACCGGGATTGGGTTTATGTGCCGCTGGGACAGGGCCGCTTCAGGCGTGTCGCGGTAGTCGGGGGCGCCATTCTGCCGGGCAATCAGCAGGAAATTCTTTCTGGGCTGAATCCGGGCGATCAGGTGATCAAAGACGCGCTGGTACTACAAAACGCGGTGGAAGAGTAATGATACGCAGACTGGTCGACTTTGCCCTGGACAATCGCTTCCTGGTGCTTTCCACAGCGATAGTCATTTTTGTTTGGGGAGCCATTTCGTTTCACCAACTTCCGGTGGAAGCCTACCCGGACGTCGCCAACAACTACGTGGACGTGATCACCCAATGGCCAGGCATTTCCGCCGAACAAGTCGAGCAGCAAGTCACCGTGCCTATAGAGATTGTCATGAACGGTATTCCTCACGTCACCACTCTTCGATCTTTTTCACTGTTTGGGCTTTCGTTCGTGGAGATGGTGTTCGACGACGAAGAGGACAATGCCTGGAACCGCGAAAGAGTTTTGGAGCGGCTCACGCTGGTCACTCTGCCCCCTGGGCTGGTACCGCAGATGGGCACGGATTGGAGCCCGGTTGGCCAATTCTATTGGTACACACTGCGAAGCAGCGATCCCAATTACGATGCCATGGAGCTGAAATCCATTGAAGACTGGGTTATCGAAAAGAACTTCAAATCGGTGCCGAATGTGGTGGACGTCTCGAGTTTCGGAGGCCCTACCCGGGAATACCAAGTCCGACTAGATCCCAACAAACTAGTGTCGCACGGATTGAGTTTATCCCAAGTCGAGCAGCAGCTTGCCAACAATAACGTCAACGCCGGCGGCAGTTTTATTCAGACCGGGCTTCAGCAAATCAACGTTCGCGAAGTCGGATTGGTACGCACGGTACAAGACATTGAGAACACCGTCATCTATACGAAGACCGGCACTCCGCTGCGCGTTAAAGAAATTGCGGTGGTCGAGCAAGGGCCCAAGATCAGGTTAGGGCAAACGGCCAAAACCGTTCGTCGCGAGGATGGCACGCTGATCGATGCTGACGACGTGGTCTCCGGAACGCTTCTGCTGCGTAAGGGCGCCGACGCCGACACTACACTTGAGGCCGTCCACGAAAAGACCAAACAACTAAACGAGCGCATCCTGCCTCCCGGAGTCAAAGTGGTTCCGTTTCTCGACCGCAGCGACTTGGTGCACCACACCACGCATACCGTGCTGCATAACCTGGCCGAGGGCGTTTTTCTGGTCGTGTTCATCTTGTTCCTGTTCCTTGGGAACGTCCGCGCCGCGCTGATCGTTGCGCTGACCATCCCGTTCTCGTTGTTGTTTGCATCAGGCTGTCTGAAGCTGAAAGGGATTCCCGCCAATCTGTTATCCCTAGGCGCGTTGGATTTCGGCATGGTCGTCGATGGCGCGGTGGTTATGGTGGAAAACATCGTGCGCCACCTGAACCACAGGGACGAGGACTTTCAAAAAACCCCGATGGACCGCATCCGGGAGGCGGCGCACGAGGTGCAGCGCCCGGTGTTTTACGCTATTGCCATCATCATCACCGCGTACTTGCCCATTTTCACTCTGCAGCGAGTGGAAGGCCGGCTGTTTCGGCCAATGGCCTGGACGGTCGCATTTGCCTTGCTCGGCGCCTTATTGTTTTCCATGTTGGTGACGCCTGGCCTGGCCTCGCTGTTCTTTGCGCGAGGAGCCAAAGAGTGGCGCAACGTCTTCGTGATTTGGCTGACCGCGCAGTATCGGCATGCGGTGCGCTGGGCTGTCGAACATCGCCTGGTCACCGTGGGCGCCGCGGTGTTTTTGTTCGCTTGCAGCTTGTACTTATGGTTCGGACCGGTGATTGGCTCGGAGTTCTTGCCGCACTTGGACGAGGGCGCGCTGTGGGTGCGGGGCACTCTTGCTCCCAGCGTAGGGCCTGACGAGAGTATTCGGGTCACGAATCAGGCGCGCATCCTGTTGTGCTCGTTTCCTGAGGTAACGCAATGTTGGAGCCAGGTGGGTCGCCCCGACGATGGCACCGATCACACGAATTTCTTCAATACCGAGTATTTTGTCGACCTGAAGCCAAAAGAAAAGTGGCGGCCCGTGTTCGACCAGAACAAGGACCGGCTTATTGCCGCCATGGACCGCGAACTAGAGAAGAACATTCCCGGCGTAGTCTGGGGTTTCTCGCAGCCGATCGCCGACAACATGGAAGAGGCCATTAGCGGCGTCAAGGGACAGCTGGCCACCAAGGTTTTTGGTGACGATTTGCGAGTGCTCGAGGAGAAGGCCGACCAAGTCGCCAACGTTATGCGACAGGTCCCCGGAGTACAGGACCTGGGTGTGTTTCAAGTGCTAGGCCAGCCGGAGCTCAATGTATCTGTAGACCGCCAACAAGCAGCGCGATACCAGATCAATGTGGCCGATGTGCAGGATGCGATCCAGACCGCGGTTGGCGGCAACCCGCTCACTCAGGTACTGCAAGGAGAAGCTCGCTACGATTTGGTGTTGCGTTATCTTCCGCAATATCGCGACACCCGCCAAGCCATCGAGAACATCCGTCTGTTATCTCCGAGTGGCGAGCGTGTTTCGCTGGCGCAACTCTGCAAAATCGAGGAGCTCGACGGCGGCTCGGAAATCTACCGCGAACAAAACCAGCGCTATGTAGCCATCAAGTATAGCGTCAGAGACCGCGCCCTCGGCGACACCGTAGAGGAAGCCATCCAGAAAGTGAATGAGAAGGTGCAACTGCCGCGGGGGTACCACATCGAGTGGCTGGGCGAATATGAAAGCGAGAAGCGCGCCGAAGCCCGGCTGTTCGTGATCGTGCCGCTAACGGTGCTGTTGATTTTTATCATTCTGTACACCATGTTTCGGTCGTTCAAATGGGCGCTGCTGATTCTGGCCAACGTGGCCCTGGCGCGGATCGGCGGACTATTAGCGCTGCTGGTTACTGGAACCCATTTCAGCGTTTCCTCTGGCGTAGGTTTCTTAGCACTGTTTGGGGTGTCGGTGCAGACCGGCGTGATCATGCTGGAATACATCAACCAACTTCGAGCCAGGGGCCACTCGATCGAAGATTCTGCCGTCGAGGGTGCGGTGTTGCGCCTCCGGCCGATTATGATGACGATGCTGGTGGCTACTTTAGGACTACTGCCGGCGGCCATGTCGCACGCCATCGGGTCAGACTCACAGAGACCCTTCGCGATTGTCATTGTTGGTGGGCTGATCTCGGACTTGGTGATGAGCATTTTTTTGTTGCCGACCTTGTACGCCTGGATCGCCAAAGATGGCGACCAACTGCCCGCGCCCGATATCAGTTTTGATGAGGGCGTGTAGTCGCGAAGCAACAATCTTGGGCAAAGCAGCAGCTGGAGAAACGGCGTGATGCGCGTCACAGGCGCGGATTTCCCCTTATTTTATGCTAGCTTGTGTCGAGTCTAATTGACTGTAGCTCATGGATTTAGTTCACATCTGTTGGACGGAGAAATCGAATGAGTCGAAAAATGTCCATCGTCGACGGCAATGAAGCCGCCGCATCGGTCGCGTATCGTCTAAACGAAGTGATCGCGATCTATCCCATCACCCCTTCTTCGCCCATGGGGGAGTGGTCAGATCAGTGGAACTCGGAACACCAGAAGAACATCTGGGGAGCCATTCCCGACGTAATTGAAATGCAGAGCGAGGGTGGTGCCGCCGGCGCGTTGCACGGAGCGCTGCAAGCCGGAGCGCTGGGTACAACGTTTACCGCGTCGCAGGGCCTGCTGCTAATGATCCCGAATATGTACAAGATCGCCGGCGAACTGACCCCAGCGGTCATCCATGTGGCGGCTCGCACCCTGGCGACGCATGCTCTGTCGATTTTCGGCGACCACAGCGACGTGATGTCAACGCGTTCCACAGGGTTTGCGCTGCTGGCTTCGAACTCAGTTCAGGAAGCCAGTGATTTTGCCTGCATCGCGCAGGGCGCCAGCCTGGAGTCACGCGTGCCCTTCGTTCATTTCTTCGACGGCTTCCGTACTTCGCATGAAGTGAACATGATTGACGGACTCAGCGATGATGACCTGCGCGCGCTCATTGACGATAAATATGTGCGGCAACACCGGGAGCGCGCCATGACGCCGGATCGGCCAGTTCTACGTGGCACCGCCCAGAATCCCGACGTGTTTTTCCAGGCCAGGGAAGCGTGTAATGCCTATTACCGCGCTTGCCCAACCATCGTGCAAGACGTTATGGACCGCTTTGCCAAACACACGGGACGCAACTACCACCTGTTCGATTATTACGGTCCGGGCGACGCAGAACGATTGGTCATCCTGATGGGTTCCGGCGTGGGTGCGGCGGAAGAAGCAGTAGACGCGTTGAGCAAGGCCGGCGAAAAAGTCGGCTTGGTGAAGGTACGTTTGTTCCGGCCATTTGCGGGAGATGTGCTCTTAGCGGCTATTCCCGCCACGGTGAAATCGATTGCTGTTCTGGATCGCACCAAAGAGCCCGGCGCGTTAGGTGAGCCGCTATATCAAGATGTCGTGACCGCGTACATGGAGCGCTATTCGACCAGTCCCAGTGCGCGCATCCCCAAGATCATTGGAGGGCGCTACGGGCTTTCCTCGAAAGAATTCACACCGGCGATGGTGAAAGCCCTGCTTGATGAACTGAAGAGGCCCCAGCCCAAAAATCACTTTACGGTTGGCATTGTGGACGACGTCACCCACACGAGCCTGAACTACGACGCGGAGTTTTCAACGGAGGATCCACGGACCGTCCGCGGCTTGTTCTATGGGCTAGGGTCCGACGGAACGGTTGGCGCTAACAAAAACTCGATCAAAATCATCGGTAAGGGAACCAACAATTTCGCCCAAGGGTATTTCGTCTATGACTCGAAAAAAGCAGGCGCAGTCACGGTCTCGCACCTGAGATTCGGTCCTGATTCCATTCGCTCGACGTACTTGATCAACAAGGCGAACTTTGTAGCCTGTCATCAATTCCAGTTTCTTGACCGCATCGAGGTTTTGGCGGCGGCGGAACCCGGAGCGACCTTTCTCTTGAACGCTCCGTTCGGCCCCGAAGATATTTGGGAGCACATTCCCCGCCAGGTTCAGGAAACCATCATCAATAAGAAACTGCGTTTCTTTGTAATTGACGGTTACAGCGTAGCGCGCGCAGCCGGCATGGGTAGCCGTATCAACACCATTATGCAAACCTGTTTCTTCGCGATCAGCGGTGTTTTGCCGCGCGAGGAAGCTATTGCGGCCATCAAGAAATCGATCTTGGAAACCTACGGGAAGCGCGGCGACGCGGTGGTGCAGAAAAACTACTCCGCGGTCGACCAGACGCTGGCACACCTTCACGAGGTCAAGGTGCCGGACAAGGTCAGCGCGACTTTCGACATGCTGCCGGCGGTTGCGCCACAGGCCCCGCAGTTCGTTCGCAATGTTCTGGGAACCATTATCACGGGCAATGGGGATTCACTGCCTGTCAGTGCTATGCCCATCGATGGAACATTCCCCACAGGCACAGCGATGTGGGAGAAGCGCAACATTGCCAAGGAAATTCCAGTTTGGGACGAAGAACTGTGCATTCAGTGTGGTAAGTGCGTCTTGGTTTGTCCTCATGCCGTGATTCGCGCCAAGGTATACGATTCCTCGCTGCTTAACAATAAGCCGGAAACTTTTAAATCAGCGAAACCTCGCTGGCGCGAGTTTGAGACGCTGCGCTACACGTTACAAGTGGCGCCCGAGGATTGCACCGGTTGCAAATTGTGCGTGGAAGTGTGTCCAGCCAAGAGCAAGACCGAAGTGAAACATAAGGCCATCAACATGGAGCCACAAGCTCCCTTGCGCCAGCCCGAGAGCGTCAACTGGGAGTTTTTCCTGTCGTTACCCGAATTCGAGCGTGACCGTATCTCCCATTCACAGGTAAAGGACTCCCAGCTGTTAGAGCCGCTGTTTGAATTTTCTGGTGCTTGCGCGGGTTGCGGCGAAACTCCCTATATCAAGCTGCTGACCCAACTGTTCGGTGACCGCGTCATGATTGGCAACGCCACAGGGTGCTCGTCGATTTACGGCGGCAATCTTCCTACAACACCATATTCGAAGAACAAGGATGGCCGCGGACCAACCTGGTCGAATTCGCTTTTTGAAGACAACGCTGAGTTTGGGTTAGGTATGCGTCTAGCTGTCGATCAGCAAAACCAGTACGCCAAGGAGTTGGTAACACGATTGAGTGGCCATCTCGGTGAGGTGCTGACGAAAGGCCTACTCGAGGCCGATCAATCGAAGGAGCCTGGAATTCAGGAGCAACGCCGACGTGTTGCTGAACTGAAACAGAAGATCGCTGGCCTAAACACCCCGGAGGCGCTGGCCCTGCGAGCAGTCGCAGACTCGTTGGTAAAGAAGAGCATCTGGCTGGTCGGCGGGGATGGTTGGGCCTACGACATTGGCTTCGGAGGCCTCGACCATGTGTTGGGCTCAGGTCGCAATGTCAATGTGTTGGTTCTGGACACGGAAGTGTATTCCAACACCGGTGGTCAGATGTCCAAGGCCACGCCCCGTGCTGCGGTGGCGAAATTTGCGACCGGCGGCAAACACACTGCTAAGAAAGATCTGGCCATGGAGGCAGTGAGTTATGGCTACGTGTATGTAGCCAGAGTCGCTATGGGCGCCAATGATACGCACACGATCAAGGCGTTTTTAGAGGCCGAGGCACACGATGGACCGTCACTGATCATTGCGTATAGCCATTGCATTGCCCACGGATACGACATGGTTCTGGGTCTGGACCAGCAGAAAAAGGCAGTCCAAAGTGGCTACTGGCCACTCATGCGTTACAATCCCGCGCTCCGGCTCGAAGGTAAGAATCCATTTATTCTGGATTCGAAAGCGCCCAGCATTCCTTTGAAGCAGTATGCCTACCAGGAGGCCCGCTATACTATGCTGGTTCGCAGCGAACCAGAGGCGGCCCGCGAATTGCTAAAGCTTGCTCAAGACGACGTTGAGCGGCAATGGCGTGTCTATGCGAACCGTGCCGCTATGGCCGGCCGCTCGGAATCGCCGCACATCGCTCCGGAAGACAAGGAGTCTGAGCCAGTAAAAAAGGGAGGGGAAGAGGAATGAGTGATCTCTCCACACAATTTCTGGGGCTGAGTCTCAAGTCACCGCTGGTGGCTTCTGCTTCGCCGCTTTCCGAATCGGTTGATAATATCAAGCGCCTGGAAGACCAACATTTGGCGGCCGTGGTTTTGCCTTCTCTTTTCGAGGAGCAACTGCAGCTGGAAAGCTTAAGCGTCGAGTCCGATTTATCCCGTGGCGCGGAAAGCTTTCCCGAGTCCACCAACTTTTTCCCCGATTTGCAGACTTACAATCTTGGACCAGATGGCTATCTTGAATTGATCCGTCATGCCAAAGAGGCGGTGCAGATTCCTGTCATCGCGAGCCTCAATGGAGTTTCGAAGGGCGGCTGGCTTGAGTACGCGCGCTTAATGGAAGAGGCTGGGGCCGACGCGATTGAGCTGAACATCTATACCGTGGTCAGTGATCCCGCAATCAGTGGAAATGAAGTCGAGCAGGACCAGATAGACCTTGTTCGCCAGCTGAAGCGGAGCATTCGGATTCCTGTTGCGGTCAAGCTTTCGCCCTTCTTGAGTGCCCCCGCCAATATGGGCGTCCGCTTGGATGAAGCGCGTGCGGATGGAATCGTTCTCTTCAACCGGTTCTACCAACCTGACTTCGACATCGATCACATGGAGATCTCTCCGAGCCTGACCCTTAGCCGTCCTGAAGAACTGCTACTCCGTCTGCATTGGACTGCCATACTCTGCGGCCACGTCCGGGCAGACTTGGGAATTACTGGCGGGGTTCACAGTTCGCGGGACGTTATTAAATGCATCTTGGCAGGAGCCAAAGTTGCCTTCATGACTTCCGCGCTACTGCGCAATGGTGTGCACCATGCCGCGCACGTGTTGACCGAGCTGAATCGCTGGCTGGACGAGCATGAGTACAGCTCGGTGCAACAAATGTGCGGGAGCATGAGCCATGAGGCGGTCCCGGATCCCAGCGCGTTCGAACGCGGCAACTATATGAAGGTTCTTAGCTCGTACACGCTGCGAGCCAACGTTTTCAACGACTAAGGTACTGTTTCGCTTGGGAACACAACCTGCTTTAGCGAAACAGTTATTTGTTTGCCCCCGGGTTCTTCCCGACCACGCAACGCCCGGCACCTTCGGGCTACATGATCGCACTACACTGATAAACCCAGGATCTCCACGACGACCGTGAGCGGCTGGTTGGCGCCGTTCATTGGCATCTCTGTTGCTCGGAAAGGCCGTGTGTCCACTAACGCGCTGCGTGCGTTTACAGTATGAGTCCAGGAGAGGTATTCAACCGGTTTCTGGCCCGTCAACCCATCCTTACGCGCGACAAAAAGTTCTTCGCCTACGAACTGCTGTCGCGTTACGGGCCTGAGAATTACTGTTCTCCGGTTCCGGGGAGCCCCGTTTCCGAAAAAGCCATGGACGAGTTGTTCCTGATGGGCATGCGCACCATAACCGAGGGCCTTCCTACGTTCCTGAACTGCACCCGGGATTTTTTACTGGGCGACTATCTCACGCTGATACCCAAAGATCCGATCGTCGGAGAAATTCTGGAGACAATACCACCGGATGAGGAAGTGCCGGCCGCTTGTCATCGCGTGAAGAAACAAGGATACCGGCTGGCTCTGGACGACTATTGCGATTTGCCCGAAACGCGCCCGCTCTTACAGGTCGCGGACTTCGTCAAAATTGACGTTTTGCTCACAACTTTTCCCGAACAAGGGCGCGTGGTGAATCTGTGTCACCAACAGAACATTCCCGTCATTGCCGAAAAGGTGGAAACCGAAGAACAGTTTCGCCAATGTTTGCGGATTGGCTACGATTATTTCCAAGGTTATTTTTTTTGTCGTCCGCAAATTGTGGCTCGGCGGAGCATTCCTGCGAACAAGACGGTATATATACAACTACTGCAGGCCGCCAATACCAGTGAGTTTGACATTCACAGAATTTCGTCGATTTTTCGCCGGGATGTGTCTCTCTCGTATCGGCTACTGCGCTACCTGAATTCTGCCGCATTTGCCTTACAAACGGAGGTTCATTCCATACCTCACGCGATCGCACTTCTGGGCGAACGAGCCATGCGCAAATGGATCTCGCTGGTGAGTGTTGCGGCCCTCGGCGACCATGTGGCCGACGGTCTATTGCGCTTGCCCCTGTTGCGAGCCATGTTTTGTGAGCTGGTGGGCAAGAAAATTGGCATGGTGCGCGAAACCAATGAATTGTTTCTGGTCGGTTTGCTATCGGTAATGGATGCGCTGCTGAACATGCCTATGGCCGAAGTGCTCCCGAGATTCCTGTTGACCAGGAAATCAGAAAAGCCCTGCTGGGTAAGCCGAGCCGTTATCGTCCGGTGTTTGAAGTGGTGCTGGACTACGAATCCGGCTCGTGGGAGCAGTTGACTCAGTCCGCCAGGCACATTGGCCTGCATGAAGAGCTTCTACCGGACTTGTACTTGCGTTCGGTACGCTGGGTCAGTGAAGTGCTCGACCAGGTTCCCGCTATGGTTTGAGCCGCATGCTATTCCTTGCCGGCTCGAAAGACTTCCTCGGCGATATGAAATGCCGTGTTGGCCGCTGGCAACCCGCAGTAAATCGCGGTTTGCAGCAGTGCTTCCTGAATTTCCCGCCGGGTTACACCGTTGTTTGTAGCGGCGCGCAGATGCATGCGAAGCTCATCGGTTCGATTCAGCGCCACCATCATCGCAATGGTGAGCAGACTACGGGTTTTTCGCGATAGTCGCGGGCGAGCCCAAATTTCGCCCCACGCATAGCGGGTGATCAGGTCTTGAAAGTCGGCGTTGAAATCGTTTTTATTAGCTTCTGCGCGATCGACATGAGCATCACCCAGAACAGCCCGTCGGACCTTCATCCCTTTTGCAAAACGCTTTCGTTCGTCCATCCAGCGCTCCCTCAAGACAGAAGAAACTGCACAATCTGGCGGTTGAAATCGTCACGTGCCTCGATGTTGGAGAGATGCGAGGCGGGAAGTTCCACGTACTGCGCTCCGGGAATCGCCTTGGCCAGTGCTTGCCCGTCGGCTGGCGTGGTCGCCGGATCGTGTGTACCCGACACTACCAGGCATGGCGCATGAATGTCTTTCACCGTATTCCGGTGATCCGTGTCGCGCACTGCCGCACAATTTGCCACATATCCCTGCGGGTTTGCCGACTCCAACATCGCCAGTACCCACTGAGTCTCTCCCGGATGCGAAGAGCGGAATTGGGGTCTGAGCCAGCGTTCAATAACCGAGTTGGCGACTGCTTTCATGCCGCCATTTTGTACCGCCTGGATCCGGGCCTCCCACGACTCTGCGGTGCCAATCTTGGCAGCGGTATTGCACAACACAATTTTCTTGCATCTCGTGGCCGCATTGGTTCCAAGGAACATGCCGATCATCCCACCCATCGAAAGACCACAAAAATGAACCTGATCGAGCTGTAGCGCGTCGAGAAGCCCGAGGGCGTCCCGGCTTAGCCGCTCGATGGTATAAGGACCAGGTGTGACACCGGACCGTCCCAAGCCGCGAGTATCGTAGCGAAGCACTCGAAAATGCTCGGCAAACACGTCCATTTGCGGATCCCACATGCGCATGTTCGTGCCCAGACAATTCGAAAGCAGCAGGACTGGCGAGTGTGCGTCTCCGTCGAATTCGTAATGAATCATCACGTCGGGCAAATGTGCGAATGGCATAACCAGGATCCTCCGTGGTTAACCCCCGGCTGGAAACTCGCGAGCTTGAGCGATAACACCTACCGCGAATTCCTCCGCTTTCCCGAGGTAATTGCGAGGCTCAAAGAGACTCTCCAGATCCGCCGGCGCCAGGTATCCGCGCAGTCTCGGTTCTTCAAGGAGAATGTCTTTGAGAGCCCGATTTTCCGATCGCGCCTTCTGGCACGCAGCTTCGATCAGCAGATGAGCAGGCATTTTACCCATGCGGTCTGCTAAGGCCATGCTGACGGCTTCGGCGAAAATCAAGCCCTTGGTTGCCTCCAGGTTTTGTTGCATTCGTTGCTTGTCAACCTCCAAGCCGGGAAGCATATCGGCCAGGTTATGCAGGGCGCCGGCGCTGAGTCGCAAGATCTCGGCAAGCGTCTCCCACTCGGCGTGCCAGCCGCCCAGACCGCGTTGATGTTCTTGGGGCATGCTTGCCAACATTGTGCTGACCAGGGCGGGAACTCGTGCGGCGGAGGCCAATACGGTCGCACATGTCACGGGATTGCGTTTGTGTGGCATTGTGGACGAACCGCCTCGCCCATGGACTGGGGGCTCGAACATCTCGGCCACTTCGGTCTGCGCGTGCAGCGAAACGTCGCGAGCAATCTTGCCCAGAGTTCCCGTAAGCAAGCCGGAAAAGGTGGCGGCCTCTGCCATGCGGTCACGCTGTGTGTGCCACGGCATCGTGGGCAGATCCAATTTGAGTTCTGTGGCAAGCTCCTGAGCAACGGCTAGTCCAGCATTTTGCAGTGAGGCCAGGGTACCGACGGCTCCACCGAATTGCAGCACCATAACGCGGGGTCGAATCTCAATCAAACGCCGGCGGTCACGCAATATGGCGTCAAGCCAGCCAGCCACGACCACCGCGAACGTGGTTGGCAGGGCTTGCTGCATCCAGGTGCGCGCCACCATCACCGTCGAACGATTTGCGTTGGCGTGGGCCACAAGGCTTTCGCTGAGTCGTACGAGGTCCTTCGAGATTAAGTCGAACACGTCTCTCAACTGCAGAACAAATCCAGTATCAATGGCGTCTTGGCTTGTTGCCCCCCAATGCACGAAGCGGGCTGCATCTTTGTCTTTTTGCGAGACAGCTTCGGTCAGCATCTTGATCAGCGGAATGGCGATATTTCCCGCTGGGGCGGTCTGTTCTGCGATTGCCACGAGGTCAAAGTGTTCGGTGTGGCACTGCTCCGCAATGCTGCGCGCACAGCGCTCCGGAATGATACCAGCGCGAGCTTCAGCCTTTGCCAACGCCGCTTCAAACTCCAAAATGCGTCTGACACGTGAAGTATCCGACAGTGCCCGTTCCAACTCGGCGAACGAAAAAAGATGATCGTAGATCATGGGACAGAGAAGCTTCGAGCCTCAGTTTTCGAAGAACACAGTTTCGTGATCGCCTTGCAAGTGTACATCCCAAGTCAATTTTTCTGGTTGATGCGTTCCTGGCGTGTCCCGGCCATATTCCCGCAGTGACAATGACTTCACCCGGCGCCCTCCGACTAGGAGCGTTCCAGTATCAGTGAGATCCCCTGGCCCACACCAATGCACATAGTGCACAGTGCGTAACGACTCTTGGTGCGCTGTAACTGATATGTGGCGGCGGTGGCCAGCCGTGCCCCACTCGCTCCCAAAGGATGACCGATAGAAATGGCGCCACCATTCGGATTCACTTGAGGAGCATCGTCAGGCAGTCCCAACTCACGCAGGACCGCCAGTGCCTGTGCCGCAAACGCTTCGTTCAGTTCCACGATATCCATCTGACCGAGGTTCATTCCAGCCTTCGCCAGGGCTTTCCGGCTTGCTGGCACCGGCCCCATGCCCATAATGCGGGGAGCCACGCCGGCCGTCGCCGCGACCACGACGCGCGCCTTTGGTGTCAGCCCGTAGCTTTTCATGGCCGCTTCCGAAGCGACTAGCAAAGCTCCGGCGCCATCGTTGACTCCCGAAGCATTGCCGGCTGTTACGGTTCCCTCGGGCTTAACGATACCCTTCAATTTGGCGAGTCCCTCGAGTGTGGAATCTGGCCGGGGCTGCTCGTCCACGATCACGCGAAGAGGCTCCCCTTTCTTCTGCGGAATGCACACAGGCACAATTTCTTCCGCCAATCGTCCCGACTGCATGGCCGCGGCGGTACGCCGTTGGCTGCGTAGCGCGAAGGCGTCTTGATCACAACGCGCTATTTTGTATTCTTCGGCAACAATCTCGGCTGTCTCGGGCATTGCATCTGCGCCGTATCGCGCCTTGAGGGCGGGGTTCACAAAGCGCCACCCAATGGTCGTGTCCTCGATCTTCATTCCTCGAGAAAACGCCGCGTCCGCTTTGCCGATGACAAACGGCGCTCGAGACATGCTTTCCACTCCGCCCGCAATGACAAGATCCACTTCACCGCTCTTGATGCCACGCGAAGCCACCGCCAGCGCTTCCAGACTGGAACCGCATAGACGATTCACGGTGCTTCCGGAGATTTCCTTTGGCAATCCAGCCAACAGCAAAGCCATTCGGGCCACATTACGGTTATCTTCTCCGGCCTGATTGGCGCAACCGAAGATCACGTCATCCAAACCGTTCCAATCGACAGACGGGTTACGCTCGACCAGCGCTTTAATGGGAACTGCCGCCAGGTCGTCGGCTCTGACACCGGAAAGTGCGCCACCATAGCGGCCAAACGGCGTGCGAATCGCGTCACAGATATAAGCGTCGGGCATGTTGATAGACCGATTTCCTCATCCCAGTCTACCGTAAACACACTAGCCCAGACCAAATTCGATGCAACCGAGACCGGTCTAAGATAGACTCGCGAAAGGGCACATTGGCCGGCACATTACTCAGCAACCATGCTTATTCATCGGACACAGATCCAGATTGAGTGGGGCGACTGCGATCCATTTGGCATCGTGTTTTTCCCCCGGTATTTCGAGTATTTCGACGCGTGCACCAACGCGCTCTTTCACCATGCCTTGGGGTTAAGAAAAGCCGAAATGCTGCGGAAATACAGAATCGCGGGGATACCTTTGGTGCAGGCGAGTTGCAATTTCATTGCGCCGTCCTCGTTCGGTGATGTTGTTCACGTGGATTCGTGCGTAACCAAATGGGGCCGAAGCAGCTTCACCGTGCAACACCGACTTTTCCGGGAAGAAGCTCTGGCCGTCGAAGGCGTGGAAAAACGAGTGTGGACCGTACGGGTTCCCGGTGACCCGCCGAAACCAAAAGGGCAAGCGATTCCCAAGGAAGTGATCGCCAAGTTTTCTTGACTGCCATTCGAACCTCATGGTGAAACTACGCACCCAAGTTGGCATCATCGGAGCCGGGCCTGCCGGAATGACGCTGGCGCACTTGCTCCACTTGCAAGGTATTGAGTCCATAGTTCTGGAGCGCCACACCCGTGAATACGTGGAAACGCGCGTGCGTGCGGGCGTCTTAGAACAAGGCACCGTCGACATTCTGTGCCAATCCGGCGTGGGTGAGCGCCTGAAGCGTGAGGGTTTACAGCATCAGGGTATTGAACTGCGCTTCGCTGGCCATGGGCATCGTATCAACTTCCAGGAACTGGTGGGCAAGTCCATCACCGTTTATGCTCAGCAGGAAGTTGTGAAGGATCTGATCGTTGCGCGTATCGGCTACAAATCGCCAATTTATTTCGAAGCGGAGGCGGTTGGCATTGAAAATTACGAATCAGAGCCGAAAATCCATTACAGGTATGAAGGCGAAACCCACGAAATGTCCTGTGATTTCGTAGCTGGTTGCGACGGGTTTCACGGCATTTGTCGTCCCGCGGTTCCGCAAGAACAACTGCAAATCGATGAGCGGCACTATCCCTTTGCATGGCTAGGAATTCTGGCACAGGTTGCTCCAGCGTCCGACGAACTGATCTACAACTACCACGAACGGGGATTTGCGCTACTGAGTATGAGGTCGCCCGAAATCTCGCGGCTCTATTTGCAATGTGGGCCGGACGAAGACATTCACAACTGGTCGGACGACCGAATTTGGCAAGAATTGCGCACCCGCATGCAAACGCGCGAGGAGTTCATATTGCAAGATGGCCCCATTCTGCAAAAAGGAATTACACCCATGCGGAGCTTTGTTGCTTCTCCGATGCAGTTCGGGAGGCTGTTTCTGCTGGGCGATGCGGCGCATATCGTGCCGCCTACGGGTGCGAAAGGACTAAACCTCGCGGTGGCTGATGTGCGCATGCTGACAAAGGGATTGGTGGAATTCTACAAAGATGGCAATGCAGAGTCTCTTCGGCAATACACGGAACGCTGCTTGCGGCGCGTCTGGAAATCCCAGCGCTTCTCCTGGTGGATGACTTCCATGTTGCATCGCTTTCCCCATGAAGATAGCTTTTCACACAACATCCATTTGGCCGAACTGGACTACGTCACCAGCTCCCGCGCAGCTTGTACGACTCTGGCTGAAAACTATGTGGGCCTGCCTTTCGACACGCCTGGATTGTTCTGAACCGCGCGCGAGAACCGGTCCGCCAATCTTGCTATATATGAATAGGAAGGATGCAGGGGCACATGTATACTCGGACCCGAATCAATCCAGCGAGGCGATCGAAGGAGACTTGCATGAGGCGAATTCTCTTTGTGCTGTTCATCCTGTTGGGCTTGGGGTTAAGCGGTGTGTCCGCGCAAGATGTGACTTACAACTACGATCAGGACGCTGATTTCTCGAAGTTCAAAACTTACAAGTGGGTGAGTATCAAGAACGCCCAGCAAGTAGACGACATCACCGCGCGCCAAATCACCGCAGCCATTGACGCGGGTCTGGCAAAGAAAGGTCTGACAAAAACCGATGCCGATAATGCCGATTTGTACGTCGCCTATCAGACGGCTATCGGTTCTCAAAAGCAATGGAACGCGTATAACACCGGTTGGGGTTATGGACCGCGCTGGGGTGGCGGAGTGGGCATGGGCACCGCTACCTCTCAAACCATTCACGTTGGCCAACTTGACCTGGATATGTACGATTCCGCAAACCGCCGGCTGGTCTGGCGCGGTACAGTTTCTAAAACCCTGGATCCGAGCGCTAAGCCGGAGAAGAGGCAGAAGAACCTGGACAAGGCCATCGACAAATTGCTGAAAAATTATCCACCAAAAGTGAAATGAACGTGTTCCATCCGTCTGAAGTAGCTCTTCAGCTACTGCCCGAATGTCCCGACTTGACCCGAACTCGTAGACCAATATAATGCGAGAACAAGCCAGCACTTATTGGGGAATACTCGAACTCAAGCCGTGACCAATCAAACTCAAGGTGCCTCTTCTATCGATTGCACTGCCCAACGTCGACAAGCTTTCTGCTCCAGGCGCGCACGCATCGCGGTGTCGACGTTTTTGCTACTGTCATTCTCCGGCGGCATTTTAGGTCAAGGAAGCGAGAGCTTGCGAGGCACCAGTCCAGCCATTTCCCCGAATGGTTCTCCGAGCGCAAGAAACTGTCGCATCCTTTATGTGGGCTTCGTCGGAGGTTTGGAACCGCCAAATAACAAGCATTCCGGTGTGGTGCAGATTCGCCAACTTCTTCAAAGCAACGCATACCCTGACGTTTGCGCGAAGTCGTTCTCGCCATATGCCTGGAATGAAGGACGTGCCTGGCTATTCCAGCACTTTCCCGCGCATCATGGCCCGCTCACTGCGGATGAAGTGCGGCATTCTCCAAAGGTAATCCTGGTGGGCCACAGCATGGGTGGCTGGGCCATCGTAAGCTTAGCGAGAGAACTGCGCAGTCACGGCATCCCGGTGGAGTTAACGGTTCAGGTGGATAGTGTGGGGATTGCCGACTACACAGTCCCGCGAAATGTAAAGTCGGCAGCCATTTTTCACACGAATGATGTGTTGGTGTTCATGACTACGAAGCATCTGCGCGCCGAGGATCCCGCACACACAAAAATTATCGCGAACGTTAAGGTAGCCGGAGTAGGGCACGAGTCTATTACCCGGGACCCACGCATCCGGGATTTGGTGTTGAACACTATTGAAACTCTGCGCTTGTCGTATGCTTCTGGGCCGTCAGCTGACGGTGCCCGAACCGTGTCCCAGGGCGCGAGAGTACCGCCCCAAACCGATCGTTTAGTCCTGGAGCCCGGCTTCCCCTAACCGTTTGCTAAGGACCGCGTTGAGTCGGGCCTTTAGCCGTCGCCGCGAGCTTGGGCAAAATGCGAGCGAGTGCTTACCAACCGGTGCGATATTGTCTGCTCAAGTATTGATTGGCTTCTGGCACATTTGTGACGCTCATGTTGGCACCGTCATAGGCAATTTTCTTACCCGCGCGCAGTGCCACCACACCTAGGAGCATGACCTCAGTGAGCTTCGCTGCATATTCAAAGGGCGAATCCGCTTGGGTTTTGCCTTTGGCCGCGTCCACCCAGTTTAGTTCGTGAGCCTCGTTGGGGATTCTGGCCAATTTCTCGGGCGGTTTTCCGACGGCATCCTGCAACGATTGTGGGAGCAGACGTGGGTGAGCGCCATAGGTGCTATGCATCAGCTTGCCTTTGGAGCCGACCAGGATGGCGCCACCTTCCTTAATCAACTCCTCATCTCCCAATTCCTCGGGCTTATGCGGCATAAGGCCACCGTCATACCAAGTGAGTTTGACCGGAGGCATCGACCCGCGTGCGGGAAACTCGTAATAGATCAGGCTGGCGCTGGGGTACGAAGCGCCGTTGAACGGAGTGGAAACTGTTTCGACCGAGGTAGGCAGGCCGAGATTCAGTGCCCACATCGAGACATCCAGCAAATGTGCGCCCATATCGCCAATAGCGCCGCAGCCCCAATCTGTCCAACCACGCCAGTTGAACGGATGGTAGATGGGGTGATACGGCACTTCCGGACCCACACCAAGAAACAAATCCCAGGAAAGCGTTTGCGGAACAGGGTAATTACCAGCCATCGCAGCAGCCAATCGCGTCTCTACGCCGCCCTGATCCCATTTCAGTGTGTCCAGTGGCTCAACCGCGGCTTTTGGACGCGGCACGCCCTGCGGCCAAAACCCAACTGGCCTGTCAGTCCAAACATGAATCTCGCGCACTTCACCAATCGCACCGGACCACACCCACTCAACCGCCGTCCGAGTGTCGTCAAGTGAGCGGCCCTGGTTTCCCATCTGGGTAGCTACCTTCGTCTCGGCGGCGCGTTTTGCCAGTTTGCGCGCCTCGTCCACGGACCAGCACAGTGGTTTCTGTACGTAGACATGCTTGTGCAGGTCCATACAGGCCAGGGCGATCGGAGCATGCATGTGGTCCGGAGTGGCAATCACCACTCCATCGATGTCCTTTTGCTGATCCAACATTTTGCGATAGTCGGAGTAGCGCGCGGCTTTAGGGATCAGGTCATTTTTGAGATGCAAAATGTTGGCCAAACGCGCTTTGGCTTTCTCCGGATCAATTCTCGGCGCCGGTCTGCCGGTAGCGGGAGTGGCGTCCGGGTGATCGATGTGTGCCTGAAGGTTCGCCACATCGGTATCCAGGCGCGAAAGATTCTTGTCCGTGTAGTCCCAGTCCACGTCGCACAGCGCCACAATATTCTGGCTGGCCAAATTGATCAGATTGCTGCGCCCCATTCCGCCCACGCCGACACAGGCGATATTCAAAGTGTCGCTGGGCGGCGTGAAACCTCTTCCGAGTACATGCCGCGGAACAATCGAAACCGCTGCACCTGCTATCGCGGCATCACGGATAAAGCTACGGCGTGACATCTCATCGTTAGCGTTCATTTAGGAAATTCCTCCATGGTGCGACCATTATCATGCTACAGAAACGTTATTGCGAAAGCGATTTGCGTGACAGTGTTTCTAAATGGAACGGCACTTACCGTTAAGATCTCAGCCAGCTCTAGGAAGATACAACTGGTTTGTGGCGAATTGTTTGGTACGGGCGGAACCTCGAACAAGAGATTTGGAACCTCCGCTGTGGGATCTTAAAAAGACAGTAGCGGGTTTGGCCAAGAAGGTCAACGGGCGCAGTCTTGACTTAGAAACAGAATTACGCAGTTCGCAGGTTTGTGTGACTAAGCCGTCCGAAATTGGCAGGTGTTTCTGGGTGCTTCGTGTTTCTGGGTGCTTCGTTGACTTGCCCTAGGACGGTGCTAAGATGACCTCACTGTAGCGGACACCGACACGCTCATCGGCCAGACCATTTCCCACTACCGCATTCTGGAAAAGCTAGGTGGCGGTGGGATGGGGATCGTGTACAAGGCCGAGGACGTGAAGCTCCACCGATTCGCGGCCCTGAAATTCCTCCCCGACAATCTAGCGAGAGACCCTCAAGCACTGGCGCGATTTCAGAGAGAGGCGGAGGCGGCGTCTGCTCTGAACCATCCGAATATCTGCACGATTTATGAGATTGGCGAGGAAAAAGGCCGGGCATTCATCGCCATGGAATACCTGGACGGCGCCACGCTAAAGCACCGTATAGCTGGAAAGGCCGTGGAGCAGGAGTTGCAGTTGACGCTGGGAATCGAGATCGCGGACGCCCTGGAAGCAGCCCACGCCAAGGGGATCGTGCACCGCGACATCAAGGCAGCGAATATTTTTGCGACTGGGCGGGGACACGCGAAAATTCTGGATTTTGGTCTGGCAAAAGTCCAAAGCCTGACTGCCTGGGCGGAAGAGACGGCTTCACTGGACGCAACGCTAGAGGATTCGGAGAAACAACTTACGACCCCGGGGGCGGCACTCGGAACCGTCGCATACATGTCACCAGAGCAGGCCCGGGGCGAAGTCCTGGACGCTCGAACGGATTTGTTTTCATTCGGCGTTGTCCTTTACGAGATGGCTACCGGGCAGGTGCCGTTTCGAGGTACCACGTCCGCAGTAGTCTTCACGGCGATCCTGACTCAGGCGCCCAAGCCGCCCGTCACGCTGAACCCACAGTTGCCAGCCGCACTCGGAGCGATCATCGATAAGGCGCTCGAGAAGAACCGTGATCTGCGCTATCAGAGCGCGTCCGATCTGGGCAGCGACCTGAAGAAGCTCAAGCGCGAGACGGAGTCAGGTGTGAGGATTACGCAGACCGCGTCGCTCGCACCACGAGTGATGCGGCAGAGGAAGATCCTCACTGTCGGCGTGGTGGCTTCAGTGATTCTAGTCTTGAGCGCGATATCGCTGTGGCGATGGATTCCGCTTCACCGAGCGGCAAGCTTGGTGCTCCCGGAACAGAAGAATCTGGTAGTCCTACCTCTCCAGGCGCAGAGCGGAATGCCGCTCGATTACAGAGTACACGGAGGCGTTATGTACCTGGCGGCAAGATTGCGCGACCTGCGCGAAGCGAAGCGGCTGTCTCAAGGAGATGTTGAGCAGCGGACGGGTTTGCTTCGTTGCTACATCTCAAGGGTCGAGAATGGGCATACGGTCCCCGCCTTGGAAACTTTAGAAGGTTTTGACGTGCCCTGGAAGTACCACTATATCAACTCTTGTACACGGAAGAAGAAACTGCCGAGTTACGCGTGGAGCCTCGCGGAAAAACAGATTGGGCGTCTTTCGGCAAAGGTGCGAGATATATCTCGAAAATGAGGCAGGCCTTATCCCGCATGAGCGCCGAAGATCGCGCGATACTGCTCTATACCGCCTCTAAGATGGTCTCTGACGGAAGGAAAAGGAAGAAATAATGACGTCGAGGAGGTTGTCCCATGCGCTGATTGTTGGCTGAGTCTGGCTCGCCCGGCACAGTTATCCTCTGTGGCAAATTCTGAGATATCAAACGGAATCACCGAATTTAATATTGGATTCGATCGTTCGGAGATGTTGCAAAAAATTAGGTGATGTTATTTTCCATGCCTCTTTCCATGACAAAAAGCACATAGCGCGATTAGGTTCGTTATTGTGTCGTTGCCCAGCCTACTCCGCAGTTTCAAATGATGGACTTGCAAGTTTTCCATAGAGCCGCAGTCCTGGCAGCGCCAGCCATCTCGTTCCAAGACCTGTTTCTTTAACAAAATATATTCGTCCGGATCCAATTTGATCCTAGGCCTTTTTTGCCGAAGACTCATTGAATCTGCTTGCTCTCGGACTCATCTGGGGAAATGGCCGCGCCCGCTAGGAAGTCGGCGCAGATCATCTCCAGGCAATATCCCCGGGATTTATCTGTACCCAGCATCCTGCCCGCCACTTCGAGCGCCCTCTCCACGACCGGCAGGTGGCTCTTATAGAGTTTGAAGTAGAGCAGTTCCCAAGGCTCCGTTTCTTTCCCAGTCAGGTGCCGCTCCACCGCGCACCGGAAACCTTCCTTCGGCATCTCCTTCGCCCTGTGCAACCAGGTTGCACAATCAAACTTGTCGCCCTCTTTTCGAGCAATCTTCACGAGTTCGGTAGCCTTACTCCACCCCACCTGTTGCAGATCGTGCCTGGGTATCCGGTTCAGCTTTTCATGAATGGCCATGAGGTAGTACGCTTTGCGGCGCGAATCCGCGAACCGTTTTTGTAGGAACTCCTCGAAGGAGTTCAGCTTCTCAAGACGCCAGTATTGCTTGGCACGCACCTCGCAGAGGTACTCTCCCAGCTCCACGAAGCGCACGTCCTTTTCGTTTTCTTTGGTGCGGTCCCAAGCCAGAATCTCATCGATCCGGCCAAGTACGAATGTGGCCCGTCGTCGATTGATTTCCGGAGTTTCCATCGCCCCTCGGTTAATCCACAGGGTCGTCCAGCCAGGCAAGGTCATCTACTCCTGATGTCCGAATGAGATTGGCGTCGATCAATTTCTGGTCTTGCAGGCATAACCCGACATGCGAACAGCTGACGCAGCCATTGTGCGGGAAACGGATGCCGCTATGAAAAGGGAACTGGGCAGACTCGATCTGACCGGTGGTGGCTGCCAGCAGCCGACCAAATTCCAGTCGTTGTTCGTCCGAAATCGAGGTCTTTAGATATTGGATTTCGGGCTGATGTTTTCGCACGAACACAACCAAGGCCACTTCGGAGATGCCGGTAATCCAGGAATAGCAAATCAACTGGGGATCGAGAGTGAGCAGTCTGGCGGGTTCGTCGGGATAACGGCTGGACGTGGTCTTCCAGTCCATGACACACCGAACTCCATCCAGTTCTCCGATCGCATCGATGTAAGAAACAAACTGATTAGCGTTCGGTAGTTCGCGGGCTATCCTACCTGGGCCGCTACACCCATCGCGTGGCCATTTCCAATCATCGCTTGCTGGCATTTGATGGAGAGCACGTCACCTTTCGCTGGAAAGACTATGCCCACGGCGGCAAGCACGGTCAGATGAAACTCCGCGCCTGCGAGTTCTTGCGCCGCTTCTTCCTGCATGTGCTGCCCAAAGCGTTCGTGCGCATCCGCCACTTCGGGTTTCTCGCTAACCGATTCCGCGCGGCTCGAGTATCCCTGTGCCGCCAACTGCTCACTCCGCTTTCCCCTACCGCCGATTCAAAAACGACTCCGGCTACCTGCGCGAATTCGCTTTGGCAGTGTCCCTCATGCGGTGCGGCGATGATCATCCTGCAAAGATTCACGGCGGCAGAACTGGCTCTATGCGTTCGTCTCGATTCTTCTTAAGGCTTCAACCAACCTGCCCATCTGTCGTGCTCCAGCACGTCGACACACTCGTGTGTCCGTCCCCTGCGCACAAGCGACCAGGCACGCCTCTCACAACCGTTCCCGCAGCCATCCCCATCCCCTCACGTCATCCTTCTCCTTTCCATGCCTTCACTCCACGACGTACCCTCTTCTCTCTCGGTACCAAACTGCTATTCAATCCCCATAGCTCAACGCGTCCCCCGCAACCGCCAGCGCCTTCCTTCTAGTCTGCTTATCGAAAATGCCTCCGACCCAGTCCTCGATCTGTGGACGCTTTTCTGCCCGAGGCATTTCCGATCAAGCCTAGCGACTTCCCGGGAGTTACCTCTGTCTGGGTCTAAGCTCATTGGCCACCGGGGCCTCTAAGATTCATAACCCACGAGAGTCCGAAATCACTGATACTGCAGATCGAGTCTGTAAATCTCTTCGGTACTTTTGTTCAACATGAGCAATGGAGAATCGTCGGGCAGAAGACTAACCCAATCAGGCCAGGTCCCGCCTAAGTTGACGCCCCTTAGATCGAGAATTTGCTGGACTTTGCCGTCAGGAACACTGATGCGCACCACTTCCGCCGGGTCTGCTCCGTGGTTGAGGTGCAGATACACAAACTGGTTGTTATGCGACCAGACGATTAAGCCATTCCCTCTCGCCAGCTCTGACCATCTTTTAGCCTTAAGGTCATAAAGCATCACTTTGTTCTGCCCTATAAGAACCGCCGTGAGGTAGTGGCCGTCGTGGGAAAGGCGGGTAGCTACCATGCCCTCGGAACCTGGGACGTTGGACACCTCTTGCGTCTTTAGGTCCAGTCGATAGATACCCCAGCAGGAGTTGTCGAAAACAGGACATCCCATGTGCCGCCCGAAAACAATGGAATTTCCATCGGGCAGCCATGCCCCTGCCCCAGCGAAATCTGCGTGATCCAAGGGCATGAGTTGCCGCGGAGTGCCACCGTCCGCAGGAATCACAAGAATCTTGGACGGGAAATCAGTGAATAAAATCTTTTCCCCGTCCGGCGACCAGCGAGGTTCATGAGCATTGATCGGCGGAAATGTTAGCTGCAGCCGCTCGCTGCCATCCAGCTTACTTCGCCAGAGATCGGATTCTGGGAACGTTGTGTACGTCACCCACTGGCCGTCGGGCGATACCTCCAGTTCTCCTGCGGAGATTCCCGCCAGGAAGGGTACGAATTGCTTCGAGTCTCTGGCATAGCGAACCAACTCGGCGCGCGGCTGGGCGCCGACCGCAAATAGCTCCTTTCCGTTAGC
>DASPVD010000113.1:0-5646 GCA_035622555.1 Candidatus Eremiobacteraceae bacterium
TACGTGGCGATCGATCAAGCGCAGCAGATGATTTTCAGGAACCTGATCCTCGAGGCGAAAGTAGTAAAACAGCGATTCTGAGCGCGAGTGGTTTCCCATCATGAGCAGCAGGCCTCCGAATGTTGCATTGAACAGCAGCATCGCTGGCCTGCTTATAACCTGAACGTTGCATTGCCACAAGCCTCAAGCGAGGGACTTTTTCAACAGTCACAGCCGTTATCCACACCCAAAAAACGGGCGGATGAACCGCCCGTGCCAAGTGTGCCAAGGCTTCCTCGATCTCCTGCTCGGTGTTTACGACTGTGTCTGGCTGAATTCTAAGTTCCGTCTCCGGAACGCCTTCATGAGTGAGAATTTGACAGCTATATTCTTCTTCAGCTACGTACCGGATACTAAGTTGTGCCAGTACTTTGGACGCTGCGCACGCAGAGGGTATTGTTCATCGCGACATCAAGCTCGCAAATTTTTGTCACCAAACGGCTCCGTGAGGATGGTTCGTGGCATGCACGCTCGCATGCTCAGATCCTACCCGTGCGTCTCGAGTGTGTATCACAGGCCCCAGCGCGGTGACCTCAACGGCTCCCGATGTGACCTGTACCCGACCGTCACAATAGCATGTGGTGCACATCACTGAGCTAGAGTAGACCGCGACACAAACTGTACCAGAGAAAACAATCTACTGACACCTCAGTTGGAGGTGTCCTTACGCGGAGGGATTTATGATCGTCACCCCTCGCTATCCTGGAATACGGGTCACTGCAAACGGGAACCAACTCGTTTCCTACCACACCGAAACGCGAATCGCGGATGCTGGGGTGTTCTACCCGATCACGCCCTCGACGGAAGGGGGAGAACTGTACCAGCAGTCCTTCGCTGAGGGCCGCCTGAATGTGTTTGGCCGTAACACACTGGCCGTGGAAGCCGAAGGAGAACACGCGGCTCAGGGCGGTGCTATCGCGCACTCGGTGTGCGGAAGGCGAGTTGTCAACTTTACGTCCGGCCAGGGAGTCCTCTACGGAGTCGAACAGTACTACCACGCTCCGGGCAAATGTTCGACGATGGTCTTGGAGGTCGTTGCCCGGGCGCTGACCAAGCACGCGCTCAATGTGCACTGCGGGCACGACGATGTCTACGGCGCACTCGACACCGGGTGGATTATCCTGTTCGGCAAAGACGCGCAGCAAACTGCCGACCAGGCACTCATCTTGCGCCGCGTAACGGAGCTGAGTTTAACGCCCGGCATGAACGTGCAGGACGGCTTTCTCACCTCGCACCTGGAGCGGACCTTTTATAAACACGAGTCGGAACTGATCCGTGAATTCCTCGGAGCGCCGGACGATATGATCGATTGCCCGACCGAGAGCCAGCGGATTCTCTTCGGGCCGAAGCGACGCCGCGTTCCGCCGATGATTGATCTCACCAATCCCGTACTCCTCGGGCCTGTGCAGAACCAGGAGCACTACATGCAAGGCGTGGCGGCGCGCCGAAACAACTTCACGGAGCCGATCCTGCAGTTTCTGGAGGATGCGTACGCAGAATTCGGGAAACTGACCGGCCGCTACTATGGCTTGATCACCCAGTACAAGACTGACGATGCCGAGACGGTATTTGTCTCGCTTGGATCAGCCGCGGAGAACATTGAAGCGGCGGTGGATTACCTGCGCGCGCGGAGAGGCGCAAAGGTCGGCTCCATTCACCTCAACGTGATTCGGCCGTTCCCGGAGGCAGCGGTGGTCAAAGCACTCGCGGGCAGGAAGAACGTCATTATCCTCGAGCGTACCGACGAGCCGATGGCCGGTGATAATCCGATGGGGCGCGACATCCGAACCGCGCTCAACAAATCCTTGCGGGCCGATGGCCGTCCTGGCGTCGCCGGACTACCTGCGATCACAGTTGAGCAAATGCCGCGGCTCTTCTCTGGCATCTACGGCTTGGGGTCGCGGGACTTCCGGCCGGAGCACATGTTCGGTGCGTACGAGTTTGCCACTGGTGCCCGCGCCCGGAAGGATGACAAGCGCGCAAGCGACGGAACGTCGTTCTTCGTACTGGGCGTCGATCACCCCTACGAGGTAAAGTCTGACGAAATGCCCTCCTTGTTGCCCGAGGGCGCCGTCGCTGTGCGCTTTCACTCCATCGGTGGATGGGGAGCGATCACGACGGGCAAGAACCTGGGCGCCATTATCGGCGATCTGAATGACCTCCTCTATGAGCGTGACAAAATCGTAGATGATTTTGGCAACCCCAAAGAGATCATTCACGTCAGCGCCAATCCCAAGTACGGATCCGAAAAGAAGGGCGCCCCAACTGCGTATTTCATGGTTGCAGCGCCGGAGCGGATTCGCGTCAATTGCGATCTTCGGCACGTCAACGTTGTGCTGTGCTGTGATCCGAAGGCGTTCACACATACCAACCCGCTCGACGGCATATCCGAAGGCGGAAGCCTGGTGTGGGAGTCAGAGGAAGAAGGCGAGCGGGCATGGGAGCAGCTACCTCTTTGGGCGCGTCGGCAGATCATTGACATGAAAATTCACGTGTTCACGTTGCCAGGGTTCGAGATCGCACGTAAGGCCACCGATCGTGCTGACCTTCAACTTCGCATGCAGGGCAACGCGTTCCTGGGTGCCTTCTTCGCAGTCTCTACGCTTCTCTCCGATTTCTGCATCACCGCGGAGCAGTTCCACAAGGTCGTTCGCAAACAGTATGTGGAGAAGTTCGGTCGATTCGGCGAGGCCGTCGTGAACTCCAACATGGAGGTTATGACCCAAGGCTTTGAACGCGTCCGCGAGATCCGCGTTGGGGAGCTCAACGCACCCGATCGATCCTCATTGCGCGGCGAGGCGCTGTTGCCAATCGTGGACGGTCATGGCGATGGCTGTCAGGTTGGAGGTCGCTCCACTCCGGTGCCCTTGGGCCAGCCGGCGCGCACGCCTGTAACCCGGGTGGCGACATTTGACGCCGAGTTCCGTGCAGGTCTCGGCTACCACCAGCCGTCTTCTCCGTATGCCTCGCTCGGCGTCATGGCCGCGGGCACTGGGGACACGGCCTCAAAGTACGTCGCACGCCGGAAAACGCCGCTTTTCATTCCCGAAAACTGCACGCAATGCATGGAGTGTATCGCCATTTGCCCCGACACTGCGATGCCCAACTGTTCGCAAGACATGGCAACTCTTCTGCACAACGCCATTGCGCACTATGTCTGCGATCCCGGCGAGCGTGAGAAGATGTTGCGGTCGTTGCCTGAGATCGAGAAGCGCGCACGTCAAATGATGCGGGATGCCGTCGCTAAGAATACCGCGACGCCGCTGCCTCAGATCCTCCGCCAGGTCATGAACGAGGTCGATGGGTTCCATTCCAAAGCTAAGCGCCAGTTCTTCGAAATCCTCGACCGCGTGCCCATGGCCTACCAGAAGGTGAACGCCATCTTTTCTACTCCCGAGAGGAAAACGCCCGGCGCAGGCGGTATCTTCTCGATTTTCATCTCCGATCTGTGCAAAGGATGTGCCGCCTGCGTATCCGCCTGCGGTGAACACGAAGCCCTCAAGATGGTGGCAGAAAGCCAACTGGTCAACGCCGATCACGAGACTGGAACCGCGTTCCTGAGTCTCCTGCCAGATACGTCACAGAAGTATCTGGGTCTCTACAAGCAAACCCGTCCGCAGGATTCCAAGACCGCCACTCTGCGGAACATGCTGATGGTTCGCAGCACCTACGACGCACTGGTTTCTGGTGACAGTGCCTGCGCCGGCTGTGGCGAGAAGAGTGTTCTGCACGCGGTTGCCTCTGTCACGGAGGCTTACATGCGGCCCCTCTTCCACGCCAAGGCCGATCGGCTCCGCGCGAAGGCTTCCAAGCTCGAAGAGGTTGGTCTCCAGAAACTCGCCGTACTCAAAGGGAGAAGGCCTGAGGAGTATGAACTGTTGCGCCAAGCCGTCGCCCACTTGCTCATGGGGCTGGGCGGCGAGGATGAAAAAGACACTAAGGCACGCATTGCCCAGCATGGCTCCATCGCCGACCACGAGTTGGTGAACGCCATCGTGGCGGTCATGCGGCAGGAGGCTTTTAATCACAAGGACCTGCAGGCCATCGATGGCCGCCTGGCCAACGGCATGTGCGTCATGGCCATGACCGCGCACACCGGCTGTAACACCGTCTATGGCTCAACGCCTCCGAATAATCCCCATCCCTATCCGTGGATGAACTCGCTTTTCCAGGATGGCGTCACAGTTGCCTGGCTGTTTGGCGAAAGCTTCATCATGGATCATGCCAGGCGCTCTGTCATTCCGGAGAGGATCGCCGATGCACTGCTCCAGCGCGAAGAGAATGTCATCACCGCGCGCGAATACTACGAATTCACCCATTTCAGCGACGCCCTGATGACCGACCAGGAAGTGCTTGAGCTGCCGAAGGTGTGGGCCGTGGGCGGCGACGGTGGCATGGGCGACATCGGCTATCAGAATACCTCGAAGGTGATTCTGCAGAACCGTCCTAACGTCAAACTCCTCATGCTCGACACCCAGGTGTACTCCAACACTGGTGGACAAAATTCCGACTCTACGCCCATGCTCGGTGGCAGCGACATGAACGTGTTCGGGGTGGCGACCCAAGGGAAGAGCACGGAGAAGAAGACGGTCGCCGAGACCTTCCTCGCCGGGCATGGGTCGCCCTTCGTCGCCCAAGTCTCGATCGCCAATGCCCCGAAGTTGTACCGCGCGATCCTAGACGGCTTGGAGTATCGGGGCACAGCGTTTCTGCAGTGTTTTGCCACGTGCCAGCCCGAACACGGTGTAGGCGACGACATGGCGCTCACCCAGGCCCAACGTGTGCGCGATTCGCGCGGCGCGCCCGAGTTCATTTTCAACCCTCGCCTGGGAGAGACCTACAAGGAGTCGCTCGATCTTAAGGGCAATCCCTCCATCGAAGCTGATTGGTACGAAACTAAGTTCAAAGGCAGCGGCGAGCCTTATCGCTACACAGTAGCCCATTGGTGCACCACCGAAGCGCGATTCCGGAATCACCTCAAGAAGATCAAGAAGGAGACCGCAGCCAACCTGATCCCACTGGAGAACATGCTCGTCCGCATCACCCAGCAGGATGTCGTGTATCGCCGATACTTGAACCCGCAGCACCGAGCCTTTGTCCCAGATTTTGGCGTCTACATCAAAACTCAAGGGGCCAACGGTGATGTGGACTACTGGGCGATTTCCCGGCAACTGGTGCTCTTCTGCGTAGAGCGCCGCAAGGCATGGCGGATGCTGCAGAGCAAGGCGGGCATTGAGAACAGGGAATATCAGGCCCAGCGCTCGATCCTGGCCGACGTCGATGCCAGCAGGATTTGGAAGGAGGATCTGTTCGCACGTGGGGAACAACTGCTGAAAGAGCGCCTGCAAGCCTCCGGCTCGGCCAAACCAGCTGAACGCGGCCCGCATTCGGTTCCGGTCGCCTCGTAAGCTGCGACGCAACCTGGCTCCGAGGTCTGTAGTGCAAGAACAGCCACAATCGTGGTGAATGCAACCCGAAATAGCGTGCACACTTCGCGGAAAGCAGAAGTGCAGCGGAATTTCCGGGGAAACCGGAACCGCAGTGGGGATAGAAGTCTTAGGGTATAGGGGGAACATGTGGTCCGCAGAAATCCTCAACAGGCAGCCA
>DASPVD010000114.1:0-4982 GCA_035622555.1 Candidatus Eremiobacteraceae bacterium
GCTCAGCGGGATCCGATTGATGCGCTGGCGTATGAGTAAGCTGTTCATTATAAATGAGTTGCTATACTTCTGATTTTCTGATTGTGAGAATTTCTGATTTCTGCTAATATGTTTGCATGTGGAAACCGACCATTCAGCCGCAGCGAACAGCACAGCCAACCGAACCGACGCTTCCGGCGACGCCCTCCGCGCAAGTGCCACCCGCCCAGTCATGGAAGCCAACGAGTTCGTCTCCAGCCGCGGCCCCAGCGGTCGAACCGGAGCGCTCCCCGGCGGCTGCTTCGAAGTCGGTGAGCTATGCCCGCCTGCGGGAACGAAACCAGATCACGCTGCCGGCGGCGGTGGTGGAGCGGATGGGACTGAGGCTGGGAGACGTGATTGAGTTCTCTGTAAGCAGCCGCGGGGTTGTGCAGTTACATTCGGCGAAGATCGTGAAGGTGGGAAGCCCCGAGGCGGCGCAAGAAGTTGCCGCGGCGAAAGAAGAAATTGCACAGGGCCGATATACGGTGATTCGGAATCTCAACGAATTCCGGCAGGAGGTGGAAAAAGCGCGTCGCGGAGAAGTCGAAGAGGATGATGAGAAATTCACGGAATCCCAACCGGCGGCCGCTGAGGTCGGAGGGTTGAGCGCGGTGCTGAACGAGACCCTCGAAGGCTTGCCGCCGAGATTTCGTTCAGTATTGATGCTGCACTACGTCGAAGGGCGATCCAAGGAAGAGACCGCGAACACGCTCGGATTGAGCGTGGCTGCGGTGGAGTCCATTTTGAGGAGGGCGCGTTTGTACCTGCGGAGCCAAGTCGAACGTCACCTTCAGCAAAGCGCACCGAATGTCGCCACCGCGAAAAACGATTCGGCAGAGATGGAAGCGTCTCGGGGTTCTTTGCGGGAGTTGCTAGAAGAGCCGATCAGTTTTGCTCATGCTGAGGATTTAGTGCGCAGCTTGCCGCAGGAAGACAGGCATCTTACTCCGACACAGATGAAGGACGTGGAGAGCGTTGTGGAGAATGTGGTTTCGCGAATGCTGGGAGAGAAGCGTATGATTTCGCAGCATGGCGAAGACGTTTTGGACCGCTAGCCGGTTTCGCAGGAGACTGGGACGTTTATTCGCCGAATTAGAAGGGCGCGAGGACGAATTACAGAGGAGGCTGGAAGACATTTACCAGGCGCTGGAGAATGGTACTTTGACGCGAGCGCCGGAGCACCATCCCTTCGATGATACCTGCTGCATTCCATTGATTGATCATTTTGTTGTGGTATGCCGTCCGAACGTTTTCACGCTTGAGTATCGGGCGGTCAGCGGAAGGCAGGTTGCAGAGTTCAACTTCGCTGAGGCCTCACACTTCGACCTGCTGGCAATCCAGGAAGAGTAGTTGTAAGTCCTACCATTTGGCGATCACATCCAGCAGAAACCCGAGCGCCATGGAGAGGAAGCCGATGCGTGCCGCAATAACGGAGCGCTGGGCGAACCACAGCCGCAGCTTATAGGCAGACCTTATGGGATTACCCTGAGCATCAACATTCACGCCATGAGCTTTGTTGGCGGCTTTTTGCGCGGCCTCGGCGCCGCGTTCTTCGTAGGTGCGGCGGACGGCCAACAGCGCATCGAGAGAGAGGACGCTACCTCCGAGGAATCCGAGGATCGAGGATGCGAGTTCGAGATGATGCTTGTCCATGTGATGCCTCCCGAGCAAGAGCGAACCGACAGGAGTGTTCAGTCCTTTTAGTGGATCAGTTCTCTGATTCCAGGCCTGCGCGCCTGAGCATTCTGCGCAGGCCGCGTTCACCTGCGCCGTGCTGTTCGCCGGCGATGTTACCATCGCGATCCACCACGACATAAATCGGGTACACCTGTGCGTTGTACATGGCGGCGAGATTGGTGTCTTTAGTGAGCACAATTGGGACCGAGCGCGGATGCTCGGCCAGGTATTTCTTAACCGTCTTATCGGGTTCGAGGACGTCTACCGCGAGAACGATCAGGCCTCTGCTGCTGAATTCTTTGGCGATGTCATCCACCATGGAGGCTTCCGCTTCGCAGTACTTGCACCAAGTGGTCCAGAACTCGAACAGGACAACATAACCTTTAGTGGATTCGTTGGTGAACTGCTCGCCGGTCATGGTTTTGGCGCGGAAGCGGGGCGCGGGTTGGCCGGCTTCGTCGCCGGCGATGCCCACAAGAGAAGCCGTAAGAACTGCCAACAACAGGCCTGACCGGAGATAGGCGCCCGCCCTCATGGGCCGAAATGTTAACACGGTTGGCAACCCCTGGCATCCGGCCACCAGACTGCTCTAAAATTCCTGCTCACCAAATGGGACTCTGTACGTCACAGACCCTATCTGTGCATTGAGGAGGGTTTCAATGAACCGGATCAACCGCCTTCTGTGTACCTTCGCTCTGTTCTCCCTGGTTCTCACCGCTTCCGCACAAACCGTCGAACGCACGGTTAACCTCAGGGATCAGATCTTCGAAGCACCCCTGGCCAGCGGGGCGACACTGCGGCTGCATCTGCATGACGGCGATTTCCGGGTGGTCGGCGCGGACACCGACGTACTCACGGTGCAGGCAGAGGGCAAGAACCTGGATCAGGCGCGGAAGGTGAAGATCCAGGAAGTGCGCGACGGAGAGAACCTGGAACTCACCTTGTCGCACGTGCCGAAAAACGAGTTGCAGGTCACGATTACGATTCCGCGGAACACGCATCTTTATGCGCGCATGCGCGGCGGCGACCTTTCGGTGGACGGAGTGGTCGGCAACAAGGACCTGGCCCTGACTGGAGGCGACCTCACGGTGGGGGTGGGCGATCCGGCGCAGTACGCTCATGTGGATTTGAAGGTGAAATTCGGCGACATCAGCGGTAGTCAGTTTGGCAGCCCCAAGGGGGAGATCGGAAATTCTGTCCTGAGCGATGGGCCCGGGCAATATCAACTACAGGCGCATGTATTCGCCGGCGATCTGACGCTGAAGGATGAAGAGCCCGCTCCGCGGCGGCAACTTTCGCTTTAGTGCTTTTTCTTTGTTGGCTTGGCCTTGAGGGTCTTGGCGTAGGCGTAACTGATTTCCAGATATTTCTTCAGTTCCTTTGTGTCCTCGAGCATGGCGGCGGGCACGGCGACGTATTCTTGCATGACGGCGCCGTAGGCTTCGAATAGCTTCGTCTTGAATTTCTTCAGAAACTTCTCGCGTTCGTCTTCGGGCAGGCGGATAGCAAGCCTTCCCTGGTGGAGCAAAGTGAACATGTTGCCGTTGAGCGAGGTATAGGGATTGGCATCGCCTTTGCGCTCGAGTTCGGGAATGGTGGCGATGAGTTGGTCGTAGAGGGCGACGCAGGGATTAGGGGCGGATTTCTTCTTGGCCGGCATTTCTCCGTTCAACTCCGTCGGATAAGGTAGCACTAAAAGGCTCAAACCATGTAACTCAGCATTGACAATCGGCCAACGCGTACGCTATGGTTAAGACTTTGGAAGTAGTGTGGTTGCCCGCCTGATGGTCCCGGCGTCCTCGCCGTGAGAATCAACGAGCGGTTTTCTTTCGCAGCCTTTTTCAATCTGGGAGAGTTCCGATGTCAACCTATTTCCCCAAGCAGGGGGAAATTGTGCGCAAGTGGTACGTCGTGGATGCGAACGGGCAGACGCTCGGGCGGCTGGCTTCGCAGGTGGCGCGCATCCTGATGGGCAAAGAGAATCCGCGGTACACGCCGTTTATCGACACAGGCGATCATGTGATCGTGATTAATGCGGAGAAGGTTCGGACGACGGGCGTGAAGGCCGAGAGCAAGGTGTATCAGCATTACACGGGATACCCGGGCGGGCTGCGGACCGAGAGTTACAAAAAGCGCATGCAGCGCAAGCCGGAAGCGGTGATTGAAGCGGCGGTAAAGCGCATGCTGCCCAAGAACAAGCTGGCGGCGCACATGCTGTCGAAGCTGAATGTGTATCAGGGCGACAAGCATCCGCATCAAGCGCAAAAGCCTGAGGGTTACAAGCTGGAAACGCGGGAGCATAAGCCCCGGAAAGTGGCGGTTTCGTAACGCAGCAATGAGCGATGAGCTCTGAGCTGTGAGCAAGATCTGAATGCTTTGAAAGGTTGAGAGTGGAAGGGCGGAGTTGGAAGCAGAATATTTTGCTCCCAGCTCATGGCTCCTAGCTCATAGCTAAAACATGGCAGAGTTGGTGCAATATTACGGAACGGGACGGCGGAAGTCGGCGATTGCGCGGGTGTATCTGCGTCCCGGCAACGGGGATTTCAAAGTAAACGGGCGGGCGTTTGAAGAGTATTTCGTTACGCCGGCGCAGCGGTCGGCGGCAAAGGCTCCGCTGGCGTCTTCAGACACGGCGGCGGCGTTCAATATTGTCGCCAGCGTGCTGGGCGGCGGCGTGCGCGGCCAGGCGGACGCGGTGAAGCTGGGTATTGCCCGGGCGCTGATGCAGTTCAATGCGGAGCTGCGCAAGAAACTGAAGGGCGAGGGCATGATCAGCCGCGATTCGCGCGGCAAAGAGCGCAAGAAGTACGGGCAAAAGGGCGCACGGAAGCGGTTCCAGTTCTCGAAGCGCTAGTCCTGAGTCGCGAGTCCTGAGTCCTGAGCGAAAAGCAGGTTGCTCACCGGGCTTGCTACCCGGTTCGGAATGACGAGAGATTAGCTAGCGGCTGATTTTAGGTGTTCAATTCTTCCCGGGCCTCGCGCGCGGGGACGGGAATGGCAATCCGGAGCGGCACGTTGCGCGCAAAGGATGCAGACTAAAGAGGAGGTTGATTGGCTACCATCACCATGAAGGAGTTGCTCGAAGCGGGAGTTCACTTCGGGCATCAGACCAAGCGCTGGAATCCGCGGATGAAGGAATACATCTTCGGGGAACGCAACGGGATTTACATCATCGACCTGCAGAAGACGCTGAAGATGTTCAAAGAGGCGTCGAAGTTTGTGCAGGAACTGGCGGCGGAAGGCAAGATTGTGCTCTTCGTGGGAACCAAGCGCCAGGCGCAGGA
>DASPVD010000115.1:0-28936 GCA_035622555.1 Candidatus Eremiobacteraceae bacterium
CTTGATGTAGTCGGCGTGCCCCGGGCAATCCATGTGCGCGTAGTGCCGGTTGGCGGTCTCGTACTCCACGTGCGAAACCGCTATGGTGATGCCCCGCTCGCGCTCCTCGGGAGCGTTGTCGATGGTGTCGAACGCCCGGAAGGCCACCTTGGGATTGTGCTTGTTCAGCACCTTGGTGATGGCCGCCGTCAAGGTGGTCTTGCCGTGATCGATGTGCCCAATGGTGCCAATGTTCACGTGGGGCTTACTGCGCTCAAATTTCTCTTTCGCCATTGCTTGCTGCTCCTTAGCTCAATAACATACAACTCAAATCCGATCTCGCCGGTGTAACCACCGGCCATTACCAAACCTACTTCTCGCCGCGAGCCTTCTTGACGATCTCCTCGGCAAGGTTGCCAGGCACTTCGGCGTAGTGCGAGAAGTGCATGGTGAAATTGGCGCGGCCTTGCGAGCGGCTACGCAAATCCGTGGCGTACCCGAACATTTCCGACAGCGGCACCTGCACGCGGATCACGTGGCTGCCCGCGCGAGTCTCCGAACCCTGAATCTGGGCACGGCGAGAGTTCAGGTCGCCAAAAACCCCGGCCATATATTCCTCGGGCGTCGTGACCTCTACCCGCATGATCGGTTCGAGAAGAACCGGTTTGGCCCTGGTGCAAGCTTCCTTGAAACCAATGGACCCGGCGATCTTGAAGGCCATTTCCGAGCTGTCCACATCGTGGTAACTGCCATCGACGAGAACGGCCGCCACGTCCACCATCATGAAACCGGCCAAGGGCCCGTTGTCCATGGCTTCGCGGATGCCCGCTTCGATTGGCGGAATAAACTCCTTGGGAATCGCGCCACCAAAAATTTTGTCGATGAACAGGAAGCGATGTTCTTTGTCAAAGCGCCACTTGCCACCGGCTCCGGCGATGGACTTGGCCAGCTCATCCAGTTCGTCGGTGGACATTTCGTGCATGTTTTCGTGATCGGCGCTGGGAAGCGGATGAACTTCCAATTTGCAAACGCCGTATTGCCCCTTGCCACCGGATTGCTTGACATGGCGGCCTTCGGCTTCCGCCTTTTTACGAATGGTTTCGCGGTAGGCCACCTGGGGACGTCCCACGTTGGCATCGACGCTGAATTCGCGCTTCATGCGGTCGACAATAATCTCGAGGTGCAGTTCGCCCATTCCCGAAATAATGGTCTGGCCTGTTTCGCTATCCGTGTGTACACGGAAGGTGGGATCTTCCTGGGCCAGGCGGGCGAGCGCCATTCCCATCTTGTCCTGGTCGGCCTTGGTCTTGGGCTCAACCGCGACGGAAATCACTGGAGCCGGAAAATCCATGGCCTCCAGAATGACTTGTTTGTGTTCGTCGCACAGGGTGTCACCGGTGGTGACACTCTTCAAACCAACGCAGGCACAAATGTCGCCGGCGTGAACGGCTTCAATCTCTACTCGCTTGTTGGCGTGCATCTGCAACAAGCGGCCGATTCGCTCGCGAGTGCCCTTGGTGGAGTTGTAGATGTAGCTGCCGGAATTGAGCACGCCGGAATACACGCGAATGTAGGTGAGATGGCCGACGAACGGGTCGGACATGATCTTGAACGCCAGCGCGGAAAACGCCTGATCGTCGGCGGCGCGACGAAGAACAGTCTGGTCATTTTCCGGATTGATGCCTTCGACGGGCGGAACATCCAGAGGGGAAGGGAGATAGTCGACCACGGCATCGAGCAACGGCTGGATGCCCTTGTTCTTGAAGGCCGAGCCCGCCAGCACCGGGACAATTTTCATCGCCAACGTGGACTTGCGTATGGACTTGCGCATCTCCGCAAGGGAAAGCGTGCCTTCGTTGAGGTACTTGTCGAGAACCTCGTCGTCGTGTTCGGCAATGTATTCGACGACTTTCGCGCGATGCTCTTCGTAGAATTTCTTATCGATGGCGGACCCTTTAAGGGCCGCAGCGACATCGGGCCGGCTGGCGACAAACGCGGGATCCCACAGCTTGACGACTTCGAACACCTCATACTTGGCGCCAAGGGTTTCTTCCAGCCACACAATCACTTTTTCTTCCAGGAAATCGATGCAGCCGATGAAATTGTCTTCGCGGCCGAGCGGGAATTGCACGGGCACAGGATGAGCGCCCAAACGCTGGCGAATGGTGCGGATCACGTGATCGAAGTCCGCGCCCATTTTGTCCATCTTGTTGACGAAGGCCAGACGAGGGACGCGATATTTGTCGGCTTGACGCCACACGGTTTCGGATTGCGGCTGGACGCCGGCGACGCTATCGAAAATAGCTACGGCGCCGTCAAGCACGCGTAAGGAACGCTCGACTTCCACGGTGAAATCGACGTGGCCCGGGGTATCGATGATGTTGACGCGATACTTCTTGTCGAAGCGGGTCCAGCTGGCGGTGGTGGCCGCGCTGGTGATGGTGATGCCGCGCTCGCGCTCCTGCTCCATCCAGTCCATGGTGGCGGTGCCTTCATCGACGGAACCGATTTTGTAGGTCACACCGGTGTAGAACAGGATGCGTTCGGTCGACGTGGTCTTGCCGGCGTCGATGTGCGCCATGATCCCGATATTGCGGGTGTCTTCGAGTTTGAATGCTCGACTCATGTTCCCTTGAACAGCCCTTTTCTCCCCTGACCGCGTTGTAGCTACTTCACTCACGTCAGCCTCAAAAATCAGTCTTAAGTCCTAAGTTCCAACCACATCGGCTCGTCTCAGACCCTTCGGCTATCTCATGGCCAGGGGCGAGCGTCGCAAAGAATTCCTACCAGCGGTAATGGGCGAAGGCCTTGTTGGCCTCGGCCATGCGGTGCACGTCTTCCTTCTTCTTGATGGCGCCGCCGCGCGAGTTGGCCGCGTCGATCATTTCGTCGGCCAGCCTGTCGACCATGGTCTTCCCCGCGCGCTCCCGCGAATACTGCAACAACCAACGAATGGCCAGTGATTGCCGCCGAAAAGGATTTACCTCGACGGGCACCTGGTAGTTGGCGCCGCCCACGCGGCGAGTCTTTACTTCGACCACCGGCTTGAGATTTTCAATAGCCTTCTTGAAGACCTTCAGCGCGTCGTCGTTGGTCTTCTTGGCCACCTGATCCATTGCGCCGTAGAAGACCCGCTGCGCGGTGCTCTTCTTGCCTTCCCACATCATCGAGCAGATGAACTTCTCGACCAGGGATTCCCCATAGACCGGGTCGGTCGCTTGGGTGCGGCGGCTAACTAATCCTTTACGAGGCATTGCGTCTCCCAAAAAATTCTTAGTTCTTGGTAGTAAGTTTCAAGTTGTAAACCGCGAAGAGGCCTCCTTGAAACTTATTACTTGCTACTTGATACTCGCTACTTCGGGGCGCCGGCTTTCGGCCGCTTCGCTCCATACTTCGAGCGCCCTTGCTTACGATTTTCGACCCCGGCGGCATCCAGAGTGCCGCGAACGATGTGATAACGCACGCCGGGAAGATCTTTCACACGGCCACCGCGCACTAACACGATGGAGTGCTCTTGCAGGTTGTGACCGATGCCGGGAATGTACGTGGTGACCTCGACCGCATTGGTCAGACGCACACGGGCCACTTTGCGCAGGGCGGAGTTGGGCTTCTTTGGGGTTTGCGTGTACACGCGAATGCACACGCCGCGCTTTTCAGGGCAGCCCATCAGCGCGGGCGATTTAGTCTTGGAAAAAACCCCTTCTCTTCCCATGCGTACCAGTTGCGAAAACGTCGGCACAGTCGTTCCTCGTTTCTAAAGTTCTCAGCGCTAACTTCCCAGTGATAAGTAATAAACAAGCTAACGGTTACTTATCACAAAAGACTTACGGCCAGAAACTCTCGTTCCTGCGCACAGATTGCTGCTCTCTTGCGGCGCGCAGACCAAACGCAAGAGCACACACTGACGCTGAAAGGTACTGCGAATCCGGAGAGAACCAGCAAGAAACTCCGCACACAATCCAAGAGACAGAATGCAACTCTCGGTGTCGACTCGGAGAGGCTTACTCGGCTTTTCGGGGCTGGCGCCCCATTCCGGCCGCTCTTCCGTCCCATTCCATCGTTCTTTGTTCTGGGACCGAAGAATTTCCTTCCAACAGGCTTCCCCCACTTAGCGGAGGCCGCACAACACGGGGAGTAACCCCCTGACAAAACACAAAGTATAAAGAAGTTAGGAGAAGCTGTCAAATTTGTTTGCGGAAGCGGCGGCGAAAACTGTGGAAAAGAGGGGGGTGGTAATCGGGCTGCTTGGAAGCGACGCCTTGGGCGCTGAGCTGACCCATGCTATTGCGCTAAGTAACTGAATTTAAGTCAGTTATTTGTTGACGACCCTTCCGCACCCAAATCGCCGAAGGTCCACATGTGGAAGGCCTTCAGCATATCGTAATCGCCTTTCTCCCGGAGCATTTTGGCAGTGCGCTCCGGCGGCCAAGGCGCCGCAAAACGCTCGGGCCGGTCGGCGATCCAGAAAGCGGTCAGAGCCATGATGGTGGCGTCCTGGGTCAGCACCTCCGGCTTCACCTCCTCGAGCGCGTCGGCAGCGGAGTGGTGCGTGTATTTGTAATCGGGCGAATCCTGATCCAGGTTGATTGCGGGTAAACCTGCCAAGATAAATGGGCCGGTATCGCTGTCGAATTCCCGCTTGTCGCTGACGGCAATCTCGCGAATATTGTCGAGCGACTGAACAAACGCTTTCATCGCGTCGATCAGATCGTTGCGCCCTCCGAGCTGAAATTCCTTAATGGGCCCTTGCCCGTTATCCAACACAATGCAAGCAACATGGTTCTTCATTTCATCGGCGTGCTGCTTCACATAGGCGAGCGAACCGAGCAGACCTTGCTCCTCGCCGGTGAACAGCACGAAGCGAATCGTGCGGCGTGGCTGCTGACCGCTCTTGAGGATGGCTTCAGCAGAGGCCAGCACACTGGTGGTGCCGGTTCCATTGTCGGTGGCGCCCTCACTCAAATCCCAAGAATCCAGGTGAGCGCCGACGACCACAATCTCCTCAGGATGTTCGCGTCCAGGAATGTCGCCGACGACGTTGGCCGATTCTACCGGACCGCTGCTGAAGGTGTTCTGCACATTCAGGCGGACCCGCACAGTTTTACCCGCAGCCAAAAAGCGTTCTAGTTGGCCTTGATCCTCCATAGCCATGTCCACAACCGGTATGGCAAAGTCCTGAGCAAAACCAACGATTCCCGTGTGGGTCAGGTGCATGCCTTCGGCTTTGAAACCACCTTGTCCGCCGATGACTCCAACCGCGCCCGCCTCACGGAGCTTCCTGAGAAAATCGCCGTACTCCGCAAAAATCAACCAGAAACTCTGTCTCGGCACGCCTTCCGGTTCCATCATCACGATTTTCCCGCGGAAGCGCGAGACATTGGCGATTTCACCATCCAAATCGAACAGATTAGCGGTGACCACCTCCGCTTCTACTCCGCCCTGCGGCGTCGAACCGGTCCAGCCCATGGCATCCACGGTTAACTGGCGATGCAGCGGGCTGAGCAACTCGGCCGAGGCGCTGCCACGGGTCCAACCCTTCCACATGGACCATTTCTCCGCGTGCACATTGGCCAAGCCGATGGATTTCATTTTCGACTGGCCCCAGTCGATCGCCTTTTGGGCTTCCGGCGATCCAGTGACGCGAGCGCCGACGTTGTCGCTCAACTCGGTCAGATAAGCAAAGGCATGAGAGTCGTAGAAACCTTCACCGGCAATGCTGGTGAGCGCGGCTTTTGTGCCGTCGTCATCGGGGCCTTTCGGTTTGATTGAGTCTTTGGCCCACGCACCGCTGGCCGCCAGCACGAACGCGAAGGCAATGCCCGGCAACCTCGTCTTCATGCGCGATTCTCCTCTCGGATCGTCCAGATCACCGAAACGTCCACTCTACCATGCCCCTTAAACGCAGTTTTGGGCACGATGGTTCTTCGTTGATTAGAGGATAGCGGTGTAAACGCTCTCGACCTCTGCATCTATAGACACGGCTGGTGCGAACTCCGAAACTGGTAGCTTCAGCCGACTTTACCGTGAGCAGGACGAGCGCCTAAACTTCCAAGGTGATCCTTTCCCGAAGCATAACCTTTTGTTGCGCCCTTCTGGTGTTTGCGGCGTTCTGCACGACTATCGCGCGGGCGCAGGAACCCACAAACAAGCCAACGAGTGAGGCGCCTGCACAAAGCTCCCCACAAAAGGAAAAAGGCCTGGAGAAGCCACAGCTTCCGTTCCAAATCCAGTTGCTGGAAACTCACGTACGCTTCGAGGCCAACGGCGATTCGCGCAAAGAAGTTCACACCATCGTGAGGATCAACAATATTTTGGGAGCCCAGCAGTTCGCGCGAATTTCGTTCGACTACAACCGTTCATTCCAGAACGTTGAGCTTCCCGTGATTCATGTGACTCATGCGAATGGCGGCATGTCTGAGCTGCTGCCCAGCGCGGTCACCGATGCTCCGAATCCCGCGGTCGCGCCGTTTCCCGCCTATCAGGACGTGCGGGTGAAGTCTGCGCGGATTTTAGGATTGCAAGAGGGCGACACGGTGGAGTATCGGGTGATCACGACTACGACGAAATCGCCGCTGGCGCCGGACTTTTGGCTGGAGCATACGTTCGACCGGTCAGGACAAGTGCTGGAAGAGCATTACGAACTGGAGTTGCCCGCGGCGCGGAAAATCGAACCGCGGATCAGTCCTACCGCGCCAACGATGGCGAAGGAAATTACCGGGTCCGCTGAGCACGCCTTCACGATTTATAAATGGAAGCGCACGTATTCGCCGGATAAAGATGGAATCCCCAGCGAAGCAGCAGCAGGCACGTCGACATCGCCGGATGTGGCAGTTTCAACCTTATCGTGGGAAGGCCTGTCGTCCCGGTTGGCGGAATTGCTGCTGCCTGGCGCAAAGCCAATCAAAGAAGCCAAATCCGGCGAAGAATCGATGAAGGAGTTGAGCCGCCGACCCGATATAGCGGATACGGTGCGTGAAAAGACAGCGGCACTGACACGGAACTGCAAAAGCGATCTGGAGCGCATGAAAGCGCTCTATGGATTTGTGGCCACGCAAGTCAATACCGTGGATCTGCCTCTCGGTACGTCTGAGTTCCGCGCGCGACCGGCAGCGGAGATTTTGGATTCCGGTTATGCCACCGGAGAAGACAAATACGCGCTGTTTGCGGCATTGGTTGCCTCAGTGAATCTGCGGGCGGACCCGGTGCTGACCGGATTTTGCGACAAGAAAGCGGCGGCGATGCCGAGCATGTTTAAGCATTTGGTCATACTGGGGTCGACCAAAGAGCGCCAGTATTGGCTCGATCCCATCGTGGAAGTGGCGCCGTTCGGAATGATCTCGCCCACAGAAGCGAAATGTGCATTGCTGTTGCGGCGGGACTTTTCCGTGACCAATGGCGCTGGACAGGAGTGGGTCAATACGCCGGTGACGTTGCCGTTTGCGGCGTTCCAGAAAGTCAGCGTGGACGCGGCCATCACCGACACGGGCGAACTCACCGCGAAAGTGAAATACGTTTTGCGGGGAGAAAATGAATTGCTGCTGCGCGTGGCGTTTCATCAGGCGCCCAAGGATCGATGGAAAGACATCGCCACGATGCTGGCGATTTCCGACGGATTTCGCGGCCAGGTGACAAGGGCGCAAGCTTCGGATGCGCTGGCGACGGAAGAGCCGTTCACGGTGGAATACGAATTGACGCAGTTGAAATTTGTGGACTGGTCCAAAAAGCCGGTGCGCATTCCCGCACTGCTGCCGCAAATTGGTTTGCCGGAGCTGCCCGGAGCGCAGGCGCAGGGGAAAATAGCCCCGAAAATTGAATTGGGCACACCGCTGGACGTGCAAACGTCCATGGTGTTGCGATTGCCGGAAGGCACCACGGTGCAGACGCCGGCGGGCACTTCGCTGGCGCGCGACTATGCGACCTACACATCAAAATATTCGAGTTCCCAGAATACGGTGGTGGCTTCGCGAAGAGTGGATTTCCTGAAGCGCGAGATTTTGGCCGATCGCGCGGTGGACTATACGGCGTTCATGCACGTGGTGCAGAACGATCAGGCGCAACGACTGATCCTGGTGCCCCCGGCTTCGCTTCCAGGCGATGCGAAAGCCGCGACTGCCGCAGGCAAACCATAATTCGAAAATTTCAAATCAGAAAACAGAAAATCGCAAAACCGCTGGGTTCCATCGATTGCGCCAGGGTCAGCGGATTTCCATCACTTCTTTTTCTTTGGAGGCGGAAAGCTCTTCGACCTTTTTGGTTTCGGCTTGCGAGACCTTATCGAGTTCTTCGAGAGCGCGCTTTTGTTCGTCCTGGCTGATTTTCTTGTCTTTTTCCAGCTTATCGATGGCTTCCTTGAGGTCGCGGCGAATGTTGCGGATGGCGGTGCGGTGGTTTTCCAGCGCTTTGTGAATGTGCTTCACCAGCTCTTTACGGCGCTCCTCGGTTGGAGAAGGAATGGGGATGCGGACGACTTTGCCGTCATTAGTGGGATTGAGACCCAGGTCCGACGCGCGGATGGCTTTGTCGATCAGCGGAACCGCGCTGGGATCCCATGGGGAAATGACCAACATGCTTGCGTCGGGAACAGTAACGCTACCGAGTTGGTTCACGGGCATGGGCGTACCGTGATAGTCGACCCGCACGTGGTCGAGGATGGCTACATTCGCGCGTCCGGTACGAACGGCGGCCAACTCCTTGCGAAAATCCTCGACGGCCTTTTCCATACGTGTTCTCGCCACACTATGCGCTTCCTTTGTGCTAGTAATCGTGGTCATATTTGAATCCTCAATTTCCAAGAGTTGCTTTAACGTTCAATTTCCATTGTTCCGTACCACGCAGAACGGGAAAAACCATGGATCGCTTTAATTCGGTGAAACGATCGAGCCGACGCGTTCACCAAGCACAGCCCGACGAATATTGCCGGGCTTGTGCATGTTGAAAATCACGATGGGCATGCCATTATCCATGCATAGCGAAATCGCCGTGGCGTCCATGACCTTCAGGTCCTGATGCAACACCTCGCGATAGGTGATTTGCGCGAAAAACTTGGCGTCGGTAACCTTTTCCGGATCGGCGTCGTAGATGCCATCCACGCGCGTCGCTTTCAGGATCACATCCGCTTTGATTTCCATGGCACGCAAAGCCGCGGCGGTATCGGTCGAAAAGTAGGGATTGCCGGTGCCGGCGGCAAAGATGACCACGCGGCCCTTCTCCAAGTGGCGTGTGGCCCGGCGACGAATGAACGGCTCACAGACCTGGTGCATTTCGATGGCGCTTTGCACCCGCGTGTGTACCCCCACTTTCTCGAGGGCGTCTTGCAGCGCCAAGGCGTTTAATACCGTTGCCAGCATGCCCATGTAATCGCCGGTGGCGCGGTCGATCTCGAAACCCTTCTGGCGCCCGCCGCGGAAGATGTTGCCGCCGCCGACCATGATGGCGATCTGTACACCAAGCTGATGCACATCGCGTAATTCCTTGGCGATGGCATAGACGGTTTCGTTGTCGATACCAAATCCTTTGGGACCTTGCAGCGATTCACCCGATAATTTCAGCAGCAGGCGATGGTACGCAGGCGTTTTGGGCGCGCTCTTGGTGAGCAGCTTCGATTTTGGTGGCATGTCTCTCCGTTAATCTGGGCGAAACCTTGCAAATTGTAGCAAACAATGGGTGAAAGCGGGTGTGCCGGCGGACACAGGAGCCGTGACTCGTGATCCGTGACCCGCGCGTCGTGCCAGGAATTTTGGTTCACGGGGCCATGTTTGTGCGTACGCTATTGTGCGAAGCGTTTGGACACTATTCCGGAAAAACGCCAATCCTAATACCGGTTCCTTTATGCAAAAGGAGAGATTCCTCGCTGCGCAGACTCCGCTCGGGATGACGGGTTTCCTTCAAGCCTTAGTGCTCCGAGTCGGCGGGAGCGGGAGAGGGGCTGAAGGAAGCGCTGCCGGAGCCGCTACTTTCGCCGACCTTGAAGCGGGCGAAGCGCCGAACGGTGATGTTTTCGCCGAGATTGGCGATGGCGGCGTTGATCATCTCGCCGATGGTCTGGGTCTCGTCCTTGATGTAATGCTGCTCGTACAAGCAAGTCTCTTCGTAGAATTTCTCCATCTTGCCCTGGACGATTTTCTGAATAACCTGCTCGGGTTTACCGGTAGAGCGCGCCTGCGCGGTATAAATCTCGCGCTCATGCTCGAGCATCTCCGGCGTAACGTCCTCGCGGCGAATATAGCGCGGGTCGACTGCGGCGATGTGCATGGCCAAATCGTGACAGAGGCGCTGAAACGCTTCGGTGCGGGCCACGAAATCGCTCTCGCAGTTGACCTCAACGATCACCCCGATTTTTCCGCCGGCATGAATATAGTGGCCGATCAAGCCTTCGGTGGCTTCGCGCGCAGCCTTCTTGGCCGCGGCGGCCTGACCTTTCTTGCGCAGAACGTCGATGGCTTTCTCGATGTCGCCATTGGCCTCCACGAGGGCGGCTCGGCAATCGCTGAAGCCGGCATTGGTGCGCTCGCGAAGTTCCTTAACAAGCTTAGCGGGTATTTCCGTAACTGGTTTACTTGTACTCATCCGGTTTGCAGTTTTGAGTCATAGGTTCAAAGTCTTAAGTAAGACCAGAACCCACAACCAAAACTTCCTTTCTGAAGAGCGGCCCGCCGCAGTCGGCTCGGCGCCATAGGATGCCATTCAGGAGAAATCCATGGCTCTTTGATGTGCGCTGTCGCTTCCCGGCCATCGATTTCGAACTTACCGCTGAAAACTCAAGACTTAAGGCTGCTACAAGAGTGGCCCGGCGTAAGATAGTTGCTCAGCGCCGGGCCAAAACGGAAACTAGCCGTGCGCGAAAGTTAGCGCTTTTCCTCGTCCGGAGGAACGGTAGTCTCGGCCGCTTCGATGAAAGCCTCCGAGCCCTCGACGAAATCGCCTTCCTGCTTTTCGTACTGCTCGTAGGCGCTGGTGTCGACGTATTCCACACCGGCTTCGTGGGCCTGATCGGCGGCAACTTTCTGATCCGCCACTTGGGACTGTTCGTAGATCGAGCGGCCTTCGGCGACGGAATCGGCAATCTTGGTAGTGAACAAGCGAATTGCCCGGAGAGCATCATCGTTGCCGGGAATAATCCAGTCGACCATGTCGGGATCGCAATTGGTATCGACCACGCTAACCACAGGAATGCCCATGCGACGCGCTTCCTTTACGGCAATTTCTTCGGCATTGGAATCGATCACAAACAGCGCATCGGGCAACTGGGCCATGTTCTCGATGCCCTCTAAATTCTGTTGCAGGTGCTTCATCTCGCGATCCAAACGCGAGCGCTCTTTTTTGGAGAGCTGATCCATGCGGCCGTCTTCGGTCATGGCCTTCAGGAGCTTCAAGCGCTTGATGGATTTCTGAAGCGTGGCCCAATTGGTCAGCGTGCCGCCCAGCCAGCGATGATTCACGTAGTAAGCGCTGGCACGCTTGGCTTCTTCCGCGATGGCTTCCTGGGCTTGGCGCTTGGTGCCCACGAACAAAACGGTGCGGCCGTGGCTGGAGATTTCGCTCACGAAACGGCTGGCTTCGCGGAACATCTTCAGGGTCTTCTGCAAATCGATGATGTGAATGCCGTTGCGCTCCCCGAAGATGTACTCCTTCATCTTGGGATTCCAACGGCGCGTCTGGTGACCGAAGTGAACGCCGGCCTCCAGCAGCTCCTTCATGGTGATTTCTACCGCCACTTTCCCTCCTTGGTAATTGGCTGCTTTTCGTAGCTGCTGTCGCGAGGCCCTGGCCGGAACCAGCGCCACGCTTGGAGCTCCGCAACAGCCTCTTGCCGGCTTCTTGCCGGCCGTGATCTTGGCGGAAAGATTTTGGTCCTGCCGCCAGAGCTCATAAAACTGCTCCCACGCACGCGCCGAGCAGATCCTTCGTCGCGATGCGCGGCACCCGGCGATTAGCGCTTGGTGAACTGGAAGCGCTTGCGCGCACCCTTCTGCCCGTACTTCTTGCGTTCCTTCATGCGCGAATCGCGCGTCAAAAAGCCGTTCTTGCGCAACGCCGGCCGCAGTTCCGGATTGAAGCGGCTGATCGCGCGAGACAAGCCCATGCGCACCGCTCCGGATTGGCCGCCAACCCCGCCACCCTTGGCCGTGGCCACCACATCCACCTGGTCCAACAGGCTGGTGAACTTCAACGGCTCGGTGGCGTCGTGCTCCCACGCATGATTCGGGAAATACTCTTTCGCCGGCCGGCCGTTCACGGTGAATTTGCCGCTGCCTGCCCGCACAAACACGCGGGCAATGGATTCCTTGCGACGGCCGGTTCCGTGAAACCATGTCTTGCTTCCCACTGCGGGCGTTTCCGAAGTACTCAATGCTCCTCCTCACAAAGGCTCACGCTGCTCAATTGACGAGACGAGTCCATAATTCCTTAAACTTCACGCTCGGAAGGCTCCCCGCTAAGGCACCACTTAGAAAGGAACGACCAACGTGCGGAAACGCTCGTAGCAACCCGGCGGCGCCGGGGAATCCTTAAAAGGCGACCGGCTGGGGCTTCTGCCCAGCGTGGCGAGCCAGACCGGCGGCGTCGCGATACACCCGCAGTTTCTTGGCGCGGCTGGCACGCAGCTTATTCTTGGGCAACATGCCCACAATGGCTTCGCGCACCACCCATTCCGGTCGAGTCTCCCGAACACGCTTGGCCGGCACGGCTTTCAATCCTCCCGGGTAGCCGCTGTGCGAGTAGTACACTTTCTGATCCACTTTGTTCCCGGTCATCTTAATCTTGTCGGCGTTAATTACCACCACGTGGTCGCCAGAGTCCAAAAAGGGTGTAAAACTAGGCTTGTCCTTGCCAATCAGGATGCGCGCCGCTTTAGTGGCCAAGCGCCCCAGCGCCTTATCGGTCGCGTCCAGAACAAACCATTGCGCGCCCACTTGGAGCGCATCTGCTTCTTCACCCTTGGGTACGTACGTCCTCATTGCAATCAGTCACACCTTTCCCTTTGTAGACAAAATGTAAGTTTAGAGGTTGACATGAGCTTTGTCAACGAAGTGGTTCACAGCGATGTGCCGGCCATGAGCGGAGGCTATTTCGAAATCGCCAAATCGAATGGGTTTGGCGAATCAGTGGCAAAACTCGCAGGCGCGACCCACTGTGCCGAGGCCCAGTAATTCGATTTTTGGTGACAGATCGCCGGGCTTGCTGGGTTCATCACTCATCAGAGCGGTGCTGAGATATTTCTTGTTGTCGTCGCAAAACACCGTAGCCACCACCGCGCTGGGCGCAATTCTTTCCTGCGCTTGCACCGCGGCGAGGAAATTGGCTCCCGAGGAAATGCCCACCGCCAGGCCCAAATTCGTAGCCAACCTTTGAGCCATTTGAATCGCATCGCCGTCGGAGACACTGATGACCTCGTTGAGTTCCTTCAACTGTACGATTTCGGGCACGAATTCGTCGGAAATACCTTGAATGCGATGATTGCCCACCTTGCATCCGGTGGATAACGTTGGCGATTCTGCCGGTTCCACGGGATGAACGCGTATCGAATGGTCCTGTTGGCGAAGATATTTGCCCACGCCCATCACTGTTCCGCCAGTACCGACTCCCGCGACAAATGCTTGCGGCCTTTTCCCCACCGACAACAGCTGCGACCAGATTTCCGGGCCGGTTGTTTCTTCGTGGGCTTCACAATTCGCCAGATTCGAAAATTGCCGAGGCAAGAACACATCTTTCCGCGAAGCGGCAAACTCCTCGCACATGTGGATGCTGCCCAAAAAACCTCCATCGCCCTTGCTGACGGACACAACTTCGGCGCCATAGCTGCGGATCAGGTGTACACGCTCCTGGCTCATCCAGTCGGGCATAAAAATCTTCACCGGATGGCCAAGCATGCGTCCAATAGCAGCGAAGGCAATGCCGGTGTTCCCGCTGGTGGCTTCCGCAATGGTGTCGCCAGGAGAAATCTGACCGTCGAGGTAGGCCTTCTGCAGAATGCGCAGAGCCATGCGGTCCTTGATGCTGCCGGTCAGGTTCAAATATTCGGACTTGGCGAACAACACGCGGTGCGTGCCGCGATAACGGAAGTGAATGGATACCAAGGGAGTGTTACCGACCAAACGGCCCAGGGCTTTAAATTTGGAGGTCTGTACATCGAGTGCGGTAGTCATGATGGTTCCTTTGTGGCATGTTTGAGGCGATTCGGCAAGTCCCCAGCGCACGGGTCAGTCATCGTGGCACATAAGCGCGCAATACGCTGAGCCAAATAGAGTTGTTTGATGCCAATTAGTGTGCCGGTTTGGCGGTTTCATCACTGGCGCACACGGCCAGAATGTACCAGGCGCCATGCGGCAGCCACTGTTCTTGCCAGCGCCAATCATTGTCGGCGCCGGTCTGCTTGTAGGTCAGGTTGTAGTCGATTCCGTCTTCATCTTTGAACCCGGCGGTAATCCCATTGGAAATGCCGCCAGGTGCATTGGTAAATTCCCAGGAATCGAAAAACATGTACCGCGGGTTGTTGCGCCCGACGCCATTCATCATCGAGGAATCAAAGGGATTCAGTCCCAAGATCCAGTTGAGCTGGCCGGCGGCAAAAGTGCGCAGCTGCTTTTGGAATTCGGGGTCATCGGGGAACTGTTTGGCGGCGAGTCGCGCCGCCGCAGCCAACGAAGCCAGCCGGGCATTCTCGCCCTGCCACCAGGGCGCCACTTCGGTATTGTGCGGGAAGAAAAACCGGGTGCTGCGATTGCCATCCTTATCTTGGGTAAGCTGGCGCGCATAGTCGAAGGGATTGTTCACTTCACGATTCAGCGCCAATTGAGCTTGCAAGGATTTCTTGACCGTTTCGCGGACCTTCTGCTGCACGTCCGGTGCGGCGATCTCCTGGTAGTAAAGGAGACTGACGACCGGCAGGCCGGCATCGGAAGCGTGAAAGAACGGGCGAGTGGCATCGTCGGCGCGCCAATAATTGGAATAGGAACCGTTGCTAATGAGTCGCGCCATTAAGCTGGCGGCGCGCCGGTCCGCTGCCGTTTTGTACACGGGCTTCCTGGTGGCGCGATAGAGCTCGGTGGCGGCCATTAGCGCGCAATAGTCATCAACGATGTTTTCCTTGCCATCATTGGTGAGCTTCGGATTGTTTTTCTCCAGGAAGTCGAAGGCATCCTCGGCAGCCTTCCGATAGTCCGCACTCTTAAACTCACCTGAGAAGGGAAAGGTGCTGGCGATCGCCAAGGCGGCAATGGCAACACCACCGCCGGAGCGATAACTGACTTCATATTCGAGATCGTTGTTGGCCTGCTCGATCATGTCGCGGGGGGCCTGGTTGCTGGACTGATAGATACCGAACTTCTTCATTTCGCCGGCCACTTTGCGCAATTCGGGAACCTGGTTGGTGCCCCCCGTGGAAATGGAGCGATAGAACGAGCCGTCGGGGACCTTTACGCGCACCAAGTAGTCGGCGCCGAACATGGCTTCGTCGAGCATGTGATCCTGATAGCGAACGGTCTCGGGAATAGCGCGAGTCGTCAGCAATTCATTGCCCTTGAACAGGTTGTAGATCACCAGGGGGATCTGCTGCGGATTGAAGTAGGTCGAGAAAGATAAGTGCGAAAGATGCTTGCCATAATCTCCGGTGGCGTCCCACCAACCGCCGTGAGCATCGAGGCTTCCGGTTTTCTTGCCGTCAAAGTGCAGCTGCCGGTCGGCCTGATCCATCCGGCCGCTGCTGCGCTCTTCTTTGAAGTAATAGATGGCGTCGGACAGCGTGTTGCGCTCGAGCAATAGGCGCTGAATCAAAAACGGATAGGAGTGCACGCTGCTATCACCGGACGTGCAGACCAGATAGAAAGTGCCCTCGATCGAGAAGGAGTCGAAATCAATAGTCCAGAAATCCCAGTCGCGCCATTTTTTCACCGGGCCGGGGTGCTGCACAGGAATGTCCAGCACTTTGTGGTGATCGCGAGCGTCGTTCAATGCGCAGGCGGTGAACTGATCCTGCGAGCTGCCGAGAATCACAGCGTGCTTCGGCCCGTTGGCGGAGTATCCAACTTGATTGATCAGAATTTTCGCGTCATCGGCCTGCACCGCCGAAGCCAGGAAAAGGGCGAACGTTCCCACTAAAGCGAAATCGGTTAAAAGGCGCATAGAACCTCTCGAATTTTTTGTGGATTAATGGCGTGTCGAGCATAGCGAGGATTGGCGGGAGGGCCAGTGCTGGCCAGCACCATTCTGGTGTACTTTAAAACGATTTAGTAGAAATTGCGAGTTCGGCTGACAGCCCGCTCGAGCGTACTCATTTGGAGTGAAGTACCACCCCTAACCCGGCTGATTTTCCGCAGGTGGTTGGGCTCAAAAGGACGGAATACCGGCGCATAGGTTAGTGCTGGCCATCACACCCCGGCGTGCCGAATGTACTGGCATCTCTCCTCCCGCAGGCAGACGCTCGCACCGGAGGTCTCCCCATGATCAATCCAAAAGTGGCCGACCTGGCCGGGCCAGGTATCGGCAACTACGAAGAACTGGAAAAAATCCTTCCCAATGATTACACCAGCTTGCTCAATCGCAGAGACACACAGAAAGCCATTTTCGCGGTCAAGCGGTTTATCGAGGACAACCTTTGCAAAGAGCTGAACCTGATCATGGCGACGGTTCCGCTCATCGTGGACATCGAGAGCGGCGTGAATGACATGCTCGACCGGGACGGTTCGCGCACTCCCATTCAATTCCACATCTCGAACGACCACGAAAAGCATCCCGTCGACGCGCAGATCGTCCAAGCGGCCACCAAGTGGAAGAGAACCGCGCTGCGCTATTTCGGGATGCGCCTCGACGAGGGGCTGTGCACGGACATGCGCGCGGTTCGCAAGGACTACTTCCTGGATCACGACCACAGCGTATACGTCGATCAGTGGGACTGGGAACGGGTTATGTCCCCGGAGCAGCGCAATCTGGAGTTTTTGAAGAAAATCGTCAACAAGATCTGGAAGGTTCTGACCGAAGCGGAACGATATGCCCAGGAACTGTTCCCCGATTTGCGTTCGAAGAAATATCCGCGGTTGCCACAGAAACTGACGTTCCTGCACGCCGAGGAACTGCTCCGGATGTATCCCGACAAGCCGCGCAAGCAACGGGAAACAGCCATCCTGCAGGAGTGCCCGGCGCTGTTCATCATTGGGATCGGCTATCCATTGGAAGATGGTTACCCGCACGAAATGCGCGCCGCCGATTACGACGACTGGGTGACTCCAACGGAAACCATTGATGGGCGGCAATGCCACGGATTGAATGGCGACATTCTGGTTTGGAATCACGTGACCAAACGGCGCCATGAACTTAGTTCCATGGGCATTCGCGTGAATTCGGAAACGCTAAGAAAGCAGCTGGAATTGTCGGCGCAACTGGACTTTCTGAAATTCCCCTATCACCAGGCTATTTTAAAGAATGAGATTCCGCTAAGCATCGGCGGCGGAATTGGCCAGTCGCGCACACTAATGCTAATTCTGCGGAAGGCGCATCTTGGCGAAGTGAGCGTTACGGTTTGGCCGAAAATCCTGAAGGAGATTTGCGCCAAGAAAAACATTTACGTACTGGAGTAACCCGAACAGATCCGAGTACTGGCACAAGAAGGCGAAACATAGCGAGCGAAACGGGCAGTCGGTTAAGTCATGGGGACGAATGATGAGCGCCGGCTGCCCGTTCTTTCTGGTTGACGAACTGAGGTGGCATTTCCGAAATTGGCCGAGAATTAGTGGCCCAGGAATTTCTCGATCTTGGTCACTTCGGTATCGGCCATGTCGAAGTACTTTTGCGCGTTCTTGAGGTCCTGAGCTTTCAGCGCGTCATTTCCCTTAGCCAGATAGAGCTGCATACGCTGCTCGGACGAGGCAATGTCGGAGCGCAGATTGTAACCCGCGGCGGCCTGCTGCTGGCGCAGTGTGGCCAGGCTCTGTGATGCCGTTTGTGCGCGGATGTTCAGCTTGTCCGCCTGGTCTCCCATTTTTGCAATGTCTTCCGGAGAAGGTCCGGCGGGCGCAGCGGGAGCCTGAGCAGCAGCGTCGGCGCGTGACGGTGTTGGATTGCCGCTGGCCATGTCGTGAGCAGTTGGTTTGCTGCCCGGTTTTGCCGCGGGCTTGTCGGACATAGTCACCGCGCCGGTCTGGGCATCAACGCGCATACTGCCCTTTGGGCTGTCGATAGAGACGTTGCCATTGGAATCAACCTTCAGGCTGCCCTGATCACTTTGCAGGGAAACCAGGGGCTTGGAATCGCTGGAAGAACCAGCCGCGTTGCCGCCGGAATTGTCCGTGGATGGTGCCGTTGCTTGATCCGTCGTGGCCGTCGAGTTCGCCGAGTTGCTATTGCTCGGGAACATGGCCTTGTCAGGGTCAGCGTGTGTCTTGAAGCGCCGCGGGATGGTCATCCCCGCGGTGATAATCACTCCAACTCCCACCAAGGCGCCAATCGCCAGCCACATGCCGCGTCTCGAACTTGGTTGGGCAACCGGCGGCGGAACCGCGCCGGCAGCGGAGGGCGTCATGGGCGAAGTCATCGGTACCGTTTGGGGTGGGGCTGGCGTAGCTGCCGGGGTGGGAGCTGGCGCAGGCGCGGGAGTGCGCGGCGCGGGCGTGGCCGGCACCCGTGGCGTGTGCGGCGTGTCCACCAGGGTAGTCATTCCCGAAGGCTTGGGAGTTGGCGTCACGGCAGTGGTACCCGATGCCGGTAATGCCGAGACTGGAACGGTGCCCAAGGCCGCACGAAACGCATCGGCCGACTGGAACCGGTTGGCAGGGTCCTTCGCAATGGCCATCATGATGATTTGGTTGAGGCCTTCCGGCAAATCGCCACGAAGGGTGATGGGCTCAGGCGGCGTTTCGTTCAGGTGCGCGGTCATCAGGGAATACTGCGAATCGCCCTTGAACGGAAGTTTGCCGGTGAGCATCTCGTAGAGCGATACCCCAAAGGAATAAATGTCGGAGCGAGCATCGGCGGACTCGCCGCGGACCTGTTCCGGCGGCATATAGTTCAGGGACCCCAGCGTGGTGCCGGTGGTTGTGAGTGAGCCATCGGTTATGGAGCGAGCGATGCCGAAATCCATCAACTTCACTACGCCTTGCGGAGTCAACATCATGTTGGCGGGCTTGATATCGCGGTGAATGATGTTTTGCTTGTGGGCATAGCTTAAAGCCGAGAGCACCTGATCGGAGTAATTGACGGCGTCAGCGGTGGAAATAGGGGCGCGTGCCACGCGATTGGCAAGCGTTTCTCCCTCGACGAACTCCATGATCATGACCAATTGATTTTCGAAGGTCATGGCGGTGCGCAGCGCGGCGATATTTGGATGATTAAGGGCCGCGAGCAAACGAATCTCCCGCAAGAAGCGGTCCGCCAAAGCCTGATTGGCTCCCAGGTCAGGGAGCAGAATTTTCATGGCTTCCACACGGTCCGAGATGACGTTACGCACCTTATAAACTTTGCCCATCCCTCCCATGCCCAGGATGGAGAGGATTTCGTAGTCCCCAATATGCTGGCCCACGTTAAATTCAGCAGTCATAGATCCTCCGGCGGCCCAGCCGCATCTTGCGAGAATACAACAAAGTGACGGCCTAAAATACAACCAGCCCGCGAAGACGGCTGCGGGCTGGCCGGAACTGACGAACGGTCATGGAAGCTCAGTTTTTGACGGTGTCGCCAACCTTCGCTGGTCCAGAACCGGAGAAGGTAGCGGTGGCAGAATCGTCGTCCACTTCGGTGACGGTCGCGTCACCGACCTTGTCTTCCACAGACTTGATGACTTTGCCGGTGGCGGGATCCTTCACCACGCGCACCTGCCGGGAAATGGTCAGCTTGTCTCCGACTTTCACGCCGGCTTTCTTGCCGACGTTTAGGATCAAAGTGTTTCCCGAGGCATCGGCCACCAGACCGGAGATGGTCACGACGCGGGCGGGAATCTTCTCAGCCTCATCGTCCAGCTTGCCACCGACATCGTCGACCGCTTTGTGGGTAGCCTCGCCCAAGATGGTGTTGGCGAAATTGCTGCTGCCCATGTCGAGTGCGCCGCCACCGCCGCCGCTCCACCCACCACCTCCACCTAAGAGCGAAGTGCCCGAGCGCGTCGATTCACCCTGGCCCTGCACCGAAGCCAGGATTTCGCCGGTGGAGACGTTGATCACCCGAGCGGTGATGCCCACAACCGCCTTGGCTTTGTGCTCACCAACACCGCCCAGTCCGAACTTGCCCAGACCATAACCGCCTCCGCCAATGTTGGTGTGCTGATCGTCGCGGCCGAATTGGGTGATCGAGCCGATGATGATGGCGTCCACCCCGAGAACCTTGCCAATTTTCGCGGCCGTGTTGGTATCGGCGCGATCACTGTTGGAGAAGTTCTGCTCGGCCAGGATTTTGTCCAACGCGGAACGCTCCACCAAACGATATCTACCGTCCTTCAGCAGCTTGTCGACCAGCATATCGGATATGCCTTTGCCGATGTCCTGGTTGGAACCGAAGATTTGCTGCACGTAGTTTTGGACCGTGCCGTAGTCAAAATTCATCACCGTTACCAGCCGTTTTGGCCCTTCCGCTCCGGCAGCGGGCGCGGCCGCTTCCTGCGCAGGCGCCGCCGCGCAGATCCAGGCGAATGCGAAAATGAACAGGGCCACACGCGCAACTCGGGAGAGCAACATACAGGGGCTCCTTGATGCAGGCGGGGCTTGCGGAATGGGGTTGAGGACCTTTGGCCCGTCTGCGAATGTGGTTATCTTATGAAATGGGCGCTAGTCTGGCAACGGCGATTTGAGGTTTGTGCCTTCCCGGTACTCGTAGGACCGCACCGTTCGATTGCAGGGACTTGCGCATGCCGCATTCATTCATCGCAAGTTGGGCGTCGCGCCAGGGCCGGCGTGTCTGTATTAAACTACCCTGAGCACTTTACCTGACACCATGAACAAGCAACGCCTGCGCGAACCGCGGTGGCCCGCCTTCGTAGCCATGTTGGCTGCCAGCGCAGTATATTTGGCTTTGCCGGAGCCGTTGTCGGTGGGTCCCGGTTGGCTGCTGCTGGCCATCATCATCCTGCTGATGATTCCGATCGCGATCTCGGCGCGTCGCGGCGATTACAAAGTGACGCGAATTTTGACATTCACTGCAAATGGATTGATTACCCTGGCGATGATTGCGTCGCTGGTGTTGTTGGTGCAAGGGATTCCGCGGCACCTGGAGACGCCAAAAGCAATGCTGCGTTCCGCGGGAGCATTGTGGGTCGCGAACATTCTGGTCTTTGCGCTGTGGTATTGGAAACTCGATGCGGGTGGCCCGTTGGGACGGGAAAGTCCGGGCGGGCTGGCAAAGAGTGCGTTTCTGTTTCCGCAAATGGCGCGTGAAAACCGGGACCCGTGCTGGACGCCGAATTTTGTGGATTATTTGTTCCTTGCCTTCAATACCAGCACGGCATTTTCGCCGACGGACACGGCAGTGCTCTCGCGCTGGGCCAAACTGGGCACCATGCTGCAATCGCTGATCTCGTTGACGATCATCGCACTACTCGCTGCCCGCGCGGTGAACATTCTGTAAGTTGCCGCCCTCCGGCGGCGCTTGGTTGAGCGCAGAGCCTGCGGGCAGGATTTTGCGCGGCAGAATCAACGATTCGGCGAGCAAATATTTATAAAGGTGATCCAGCGGGTGAGGCGGTTCCAGTTGGTCAGCGTGGACCAAGCCGTCGCTTGACGTCCAAGTCCAGCCGGCGATCCCGGTTGTGCTAACCCAAGCCTCCAGTTCCGTGGCGGGAATAGGATGCACAATCAGGCGGACATTCTGGACAAACAAGCGAGCGATCCCTTCGAGGCGGCTGCCCGCAAGTTCTTTGTAGCGGTCTGCCATGACGCGCACCAGAGTGGAAAGTCCGATGGCAAAATGGATCCGGTATTTGGTGTAACGATTGGCGAAAGCGCTCATGGTGTACAGCTCGGGAGCACGGAATAGAATCACGCCGTATCCGAGCTTCTGCAAAGCTACCACCACGTTCGCGGTTTCGGACAACGGCAGGGCCTTTGCGTCCGCCGCAACCAGCGTGGGCGACAAGCAAAACAGACCCAGCGCTCCTTTGCTCTCCTTCAGTTCGTCGGGAGGAAGTTCAGCCAGCGTAGTTGCGATCACATCCTTATTGAGCAGGTCGAGATGACCGAAGCGGCCTGGAGCTAGCACCAGAGCGCGTTTATAGAGCAGTTCGTTGGCCGGCAGAAAATTGTTGTCCGCCGGGAAGACTACCGCTTGCGCATAATCGCCGGCGACGAGAAGCGCATGAATCTCTTGCCGGTTCCAGCGATCGAATGCCGGGCCACTCAATTCGACAGCATCGATTTCCATGCGATGCAGACTAATATCTTCGAAGACTCCCGCCAAGAATTCTTCGGGGCTGGCCAGATTGTGATGCACGGCATAAAGCAGATTGACACCGAGAATACCGACGGCTTCCTGCTGCTGAAGATTGCTGGGATCCCGCAAATTCACATGCAGGATCACGTCGTTGGGCTGGCCACCGGCCATTCGAAGGAACCGCAGGCCGATCCAGCCGTGGCAATCGTTGGTGCCGGAAAAATTTCGCGCGGAGATCGTGTCGACGAAAGAAAAGAATTTGGTGAAGCCACCGCGAGTAACCTGCAATTGAGTAAGCAGTTGCTGCCATTCGTTTTCCAGCATGGCTTGCAGTCGTTGTTTGGACACATAGCGAGTGCCCGCTCCGTACAGGTCGTCGCTCACTTCCTTGTCGTAGGCCGAGATGGTTTTGGCGACCGTGCCGGAAGCGCCGCCGACACGCAGGAACCAGCGCGCCACTTCCTGGCCTGCGCCGATTTCCGCAAAAGAGCCGAAGACGCTGGCATCTAAATTGATGGAAAGCGCTTTCTGATGAGTGCCGAGCTTTTTGGGTGCCTCCATTGCCTCCTCCAACAAAAGAGGACTCTACCATCGGGGCTGGGCGCCCGGAAGGAGAGAAAAAGTTGCACTGGCTGGAAAAGCGAGCGCGAATGCTACAGGGGCAGGCAACCAACAGTATAGGGCTCAGAAAGCACAAAGGCAGTCAAGGTCCGCACGGAGTGGAGCGGGTCAGGTGGCGATTTCAACGGCCGGCGGCGCGCGTCTGAGGAGGCGTTTCTTCTTCCTTGGGAGTGTACTCGCCGGCGGCTCCACGCTCCCATTTTCGATTCAATACCTTATCTGGATTTTGCCGCCGATAAGTCTCGGCGACGTAGCAATTCCAGCATACCGGCAGGTGGGTTTCAAAAACGGCGGGCAACTGCTCCGCCGGGATTTCGTTCCACTGCTTGGCGACCCGTTCGGGAGAAAGTAGCGCAGGGTGACGGTCGTGCCAGTGAATCTCGCCAAAGGGTTTCTGACAATAAGCGCAGGACTTGCCTTTGTACCAATTGGCGACGATATTCCAGACCAGGCAGTGCAGGGGGTCGGCATCTACCTGGCGGAGGCATTCCTGGCCGCAATTGCGTTTCTCGGGCCAGCGCGAGCACTGGTCGAGACGGACTTGCTGCTTGCCGATCAAGGTGGTAGCGGTGGCTTTTGCGGAGTCGATACGCACGGCAGCAGACTGTTGGTTTTCAGGGCAGGTCACGAGCCGCTGGCCACGGTAACGCAGGAAAGTGCGAAATCCCACTGCGGCGGCGAAAACCACCGCTCCAATCACCAGCACCAGGACGGCAGCAAGAATCAAATTGGCGAGGACCATAATCCCTCCTCGGTCCGGGGCAGATCACAGGCAGCCCCTCCCTTTAAGAGAAATTGCAGGAGCAAGGCCAAAGGTAAGGAAAGCCCAAGGAGCGAGAAAGCTGGTGAAATGGAAGGAGTTAAGGCATTTCACGGGCTCGATGCTTGCCTTGACGGCGCAAACCGCAGCGCTGTTCCGCGCAGTGCCCTGCGCGAATTCACTGGGCTTGCGGCAATTCCGCCGATAACTTTGAGCGCGAAAGAAGCTCAACAACCATTTTGTTGACCTTTGCGCAGCGCGTGATGAGTGGCCCTTAGGAGTGCGGTCCGGCTGTGGCCGGCTTCAGAATCGCGCCGGCGCTGGCACGGCCATTCATCAAGACAACGACAGGCTCCGCAAAGCGCAAATGGCGAACGCAGCCGCGCTCTTCTTCGGCTGGTTGGGCCGCCAACCAATTCCAGTCCACCATACCTTCGCCAAGATCGGGATTCACGGTGAAGTAGCCGACCTGAAAGGCCGAGAGGTTCTGAAAAAAATGGCTACCCTGCGAGGGAGTGACTCGGAAATCGCGGAAGCCCGCTTCGAGAATAACGGCAGCCCCGGCAATGTCGTCCCATTCTACGGGAATGCCGAGCCAAGGATCGTTGGAACCCCATCGCCCCACGCCGATTAAGAGATAGGGACGATTGTCTGCGGCGAGCTTGGCGTTGAAATAAGCGACATGGCCGGCGACTTCCTGGCTTTGCGCGCGTTCGAAACGCTGTGAATCGATAACGACGATATCAAACAAATTTGCCACCCGGCCGTTGCCGAGCACCTTAGTGCTCTGAGCGATCAACGTCTGTGGGTCGAGAGACTCGGTGTGTAGTTCCTCGACTTCGTGCGCGACTACCAGAGGGCGTATCTGCAAGAACCCGAACTGCGCATTTTCACCGGCTTGGCGGGGCAAACGCACCGCGAATTCGATTTCGACAGGCTGACCGAATCCGCTTTCGCCATCCTTCACCAGTTCGTCGAGCAACGCGGCTAAGGGGAACAAACCGTAATTGAGAATCGGAGCGAACGTGACCAGGCGCATCCCCGGCCGGCCCAGACCGTCGGTGATGCGATCGTTATCCGCGGAGTATGTGGAACCGAGTGCATCGAGCGTTCCATCTTGCTCGGCGACATCGAGGCTAAAGCGCACCTCGCGCAGCTCCGGAGGAGAAGTCTCCTGCGGAACGTGGTTCACCGAAAGCGCCCAGAAGTCGGTCTGCGACTGCGAGAGGACATCCTCGACAGAAGAGAACTGGATTAAGTGTGCCGGGTAGCGCGGACAGAAAGCCAGGCACTTGCCCCCGTCCACCACGGTGCGGCCAAGGCCCAGCGCCACAGCGGCAATGCCGTCTTCGAAGGTCATCGGCGGAACCGGATAAAAATTGCGGGAACGGGCAACGCCGGAGAAATCCGGATAGAAACGTGTGCCGAAGAAGGACCCAACCACTTGCTGAAGAATGACCGCCATTTTTTCTTCTTCGAGGCGGAACGGAGTAGCACGGACGTAGGCCTTGGCGTGGCGGCTGAACGTGGAGGCATAAACCAGTTTGACGGCTTCGCTGAGCTGATGGAGGCGATGGGCGGAGTCTTCCTGCTGGTTGCCGAGCATGAATGTTTCGTAGACACCGGTGAACGGCTGATATTGCGAATCTTCCAGAAGGCTGGAGGAGCGCACCGCCAGGGGATAGCGTGCTTGCGCCAAATAAGCGCGCAAGTCTTCCAGCAAGGCGGCGGGCAGCACGCCTTCCAAGAACCGCTGCTGAATTTCGTTGTCGTCGGTGGCGTGAATGGCGAAGTCGAGCAAATTATTTTCAGCCATGAAGCGGTCGAACACGTCGGTGGCTATGACTACGGTTGGGGGCACGGTGACCTGCACATTTGGGAAGCGGTGTACGAAACGGCGACGGTGAAGCAAGTGGCGCACGAAGGCTAGGCCTCGAGCTTTCCCGCCCAGGGAACCGGAGCCGATGCGAAGGAAGTAGGAACCGCCGCTGTGGAATGCCGCCGGTTTGAAGTCCCCGATAAGCACATCGCTTTGTTCGCGGCGATATTCGGCGATGGAGTCGATCAAATTGTTGCGCAGGTCTTCGATGGTTGGAAAATCGGAAACCTTGCGAGGACGGAACTTTTGCGCGAGCGCGAACTCGGTGCGCGCGGTGAACCAGTGCGAGAAGTGATTGCGCTCGCCATGATAGGCGATGCTCTCCCCCGGAACCGTGCGCAAGCACTCCTCGAGGGAGTTCAGGTCGGTGGCGCGCGCCACTTCCACGCGATCGGGGGTGCGAAAGACAAAGTCGCCGAAGGCGAATTGCTGGGTGAGGACCTTGCGAAGATCGCGGAGAAACGTCGGCGAACCTTTGCGCAAGAAGGAGTAGCCCTCATCGTAGGCGCGCTGACGAAACAAGGTGCGGCTGGTCTGCAGGACGATGGGAACATCCCCAACTAGGTTGCGGACATTACGGGCCAGCTCGAAACCCGCCTCCACGCTTAACACCCCGCCGTGAGGAAATTCCACGTCACTGACAATGCCCAGCAGGTGCTCTTTGTAGCGAACCGCCAGCGCGAAAGCCTCTTCGTAGTTGGAGCTCAGCAGAATCTTGGGGCGGGCACGCATGCGCATCAGCTTATGGGCCAGATTCACGCCTTCCTGAATCACGCGACGAGTTTGCGAGATGAGCTCGGTGTACATGAGGGGAAGAAAAGAGGAGTAATAGCGAATGTTGTCCTCGACCACCAGGACGACCGGCACGCCCATCATGGAGGCGTCGTGCTCGACGTTGAGGCGGTCCTCAATGTACTTAACGATGGCGATGAGCACCCGGGGAGCGCCTTGCCAAAGGAAAATCTTCTCGATATCTGTGGCGGGATTCTTGGCAACAAAGCGCTTGATCTCACGATAGTCGTAGGCCAGAACCACGACCGGCACCTGGAGACCGGCTTCCTTGATCGCGCGAGCCAATTGCGCGGCGTTCATGTCGCCGACCGCGAGATTGGTCAAGATCAGGTTGTGTTGCGGTTCGGCCTTGGCGCGCTGAAGGGCTGCGCGGCAGTTGGAAACATGGGTGATGCGAGGAATCTGCTGCAGGTGCAAATCCTGCGACTCGCTGATCAGCAACTCATTCAAGCGGCCATCTTCGCGCAAGATGAAGGAGTCATACATGCTGGAAACCAGCAGAATGTTCTGCACCCGATAAGGCATCAGGTTGTCGAAGCCCTCGAACTGCATTTCCACATCGGCAAATGGAATGTGAAGGGACTGCTGCTCCATAGACTAGCCCCGCTGCATGTGAAAACGGCGGGGTGGCTGCGAACCACCCCGCCGAAAAGTGTACTTCCGGATTGGTAGTTAGACGAGTCCCTGATCGAGCATGGCGTCGGCAACCTTGACGAAGCCGGCGATATTGGCACCATACACCAAGTTGCCCGGGTGACCGTATTTCTCTGCGGTCTCGAAGGAGCTCTTGTGGATGGCGATCATGATCTTGTGCAGGCGGTCGTCCACCTCTTCGCGGGTCCAAGCCAGGCGCATGCTGTTCTGGCACATTTCCAAACCGCTAGTGGCCACGCCACCGGCATTGGCGGCCTTGGCCGGGCCATAGAGGATCTTAGCTTCGAGGAACAGCTTGGTGGCGTCGAGAGTGCTGGGCATGTTGGCGCCTTCGGCGACCAGCTTGCAACCGTTCATGACCAGGGTGGCGGCGTCTTTGGCGTTGATCTCGTTCTGAGTTGCGCTGGGGAAGGCACAATCGGCCTTGACGGTCCAGATGGGGTTGTAGTCGAGCTTGGCATCGTGCGGAATGTACTTGGCGGTCTTGAACTTGTCGGCATATTCCTTGACGCGGCCGCGGCGCACGTTCTTCAGTTCCAGAACGAAGGCCAGCTTTTCGCGGTTGACGCCTTCGGGATCATGAATAACGCCGTCGGAGTCGGAAATAGCGATAACCTTGGCGCCCAGATCGAGCAGCTTTTCAATGGTGTATTGAGAGACGTTGCCGCTGCCGGACACCAGGCACAGCTTGCCGTCGAAGGAATCTTTCCTGGTCTTGAGCATTTCCTGCGCGAAATAGACGCAGCCGTAACCAGTGGCTTCCGGACGGATCAGCGAGCCGCCCCAGTTCAGGCCCTTGCCGGTCAATACGCCGGTGAAACGGTTCGCGAGCCGCTTGTACTGTCCAAAAAGGAAGCCGATTTCGCGGCCACCCACGCCGATGTCACCCGCAGGGACGTCGGTATCAGCGCCGATGTGGCGGAACAATTCGCTCATGAAGCTCTGGCAGAAGCGCATGACTTCGTTATCGCTCTTGCCCTTGGGATCAAAATCGGAGCCGCCCTTACCACCGCCCATGGGCAGCGTAGTGAGCGAATTCTTGAAAACTTGTTCGAACGCCAGAAACTTCAGGATGCCCAGATTGACCGAGGGATGGAAGCGCAGCCCGCCCTTGTACGGCCCGATGGCGCTGTTCATCTCAATGCGGAAACCGCGGTTGATCTGAACCTGGCCAGCATCATCGATCCACGGCACACGGAACATCAGTACGCGCTCGGGCTCGATCAATCTCTCGAGGATGCGAGCCTTCTGATATTCGGGATGCTTGGTAATGGCGGGACCGAGACTTTCGAGGACTTCCTGGACGGCCTGGAGAAATTCGGGTTCTGCGGGGTTTTTAGCTCGGGCGATAGCTAGAACGTCTTTAATATAGTCTCCGGTCTGTTTAAGGGCCGGAGGATGGGTAAGTGTAGCCATGAAACAATCCTCCTGTTCGGATTTGTGAGTTGGAATGGCATGAAGATGTTGCCGCCATAAGCCGACGGGTGGGGCTGAGCGCGATGCAGATTGATTAAAACTGATCGGGCCACTTGCCGCCGTGATATGAATCACGACGACGCGTACTTAACAACAGGCACAACCTACCACTTTGGCTTGTAGGTGAAAGTGATTTCCGGCCAGCCCGAGTAGCGCGAGAGAGCCATTTTGGCTGGCAGGAGAATTGGTGTTGGGACAATTGAAGAAGTGTTCGCCGGTCAAGAATTCAGCGCAACGATTTGGGTGTGCAGCTTGTCGAATTGCAGCGAGCCGAGACCGCGTTGCTCCGCCATCCCCAGGTACGGCAGCGCGGGCGGATCAAGGTTCCAGTAGGCCTTGGCGACATAGGCATCCAAGGCCACAGGATCCGTGCCGGCCACCAGGGTTTTCTTCAGCAAAACATCTTCGAGATTGCCGCCCGTCGGACCATTGCG
>DASPVD010000116.1:0-29402 GCA_035622555.1 Candidatus Eremiobacteraceae bacterium
GAGCCCGCCGGGCATCTTCGGCCCGTCCCGTCCGGCTCGTGGCTCGCCGTGTCAATTCCTTAAGCTCCGAATTCGTTAGGGTGATCGCGTCTCTCATGGACACGATTATAGTCTATAAATGGTTGTTACAGTCAACTAGTGTAATGTCTCACTCCTCAGTGGAGCCTCCATGGAAGTCTACATACGCAGAGACCGCCCCATCCCCTGGCAACAGTGGCGCTCCGACATTCGTCATTCCTGGACCATCCCTTTCGCCCTGGTCGAATACGCCCTGGAGTGGGTTGCCTATGCCCTTAGCAATTGGCGCTTCGTCGAGGTCCTCGAGTATCTCGGCAGGTTCGGCATTCTCGTCGCCGTGATTTTTTATTTCGCCGAATCCGGCGATCGCCTCAAGCAGAAGCACTACCAGGCCTGGCAAGTCATCAACTCCGCCGAGGGCAAAGGCGGCAACGGAGGCAGAATCGAAGCCCTCCAGGAGTTGAACGCTGACGGCGTCTCGCTCATCGGTGTGAATCTTTCCAACGCATTTCTCATGGGCGTTTGCCTGCCCAAGGCTCATCTGGCCCGCTCCAATTTCGATTCCGCCGATGCGCGCAGTGCCAACCTGAGTGGCGCGAACCTTGCCGACGCCAGCCTGCGCAGCGCCAACTTCCGTTTTGCCCGTTTCCAGGGTGCCTCGTTAACGTCCAGCATCTTGGATGAAGCCGACTTGACCGGCGCCGACTTGCACAACGCCGACCTCTCGGGCGCCAGCCTGGAAAACGCTGACCTGCGCAACGCCAACCTCGAAGGCTTAAAGTGGCGCGGCCTGCAAAACGTAAAGGGGGCCAACATTCAAGGTGTGCGGAATGCCCCGAGTGGCTTTGTCGATTGGGCCCTTAGCCACGGGGCCGTCGAAAAGGAAGAGGAATAGAACACTCCTCCCGTCGTTCCTTTCCATCTGAGTACAATAGATTCATGGCCGCGGAACCAATTCGCCTCACCATTCTGGGCTCGGGCACCAGCATGGGTGTTCCCAGTCTCGGTTGCCATTGTCCGGTCTGTGCATCCATGGATCCGCGCGACAATCGTCTTCGTCCCTCCATTCTTCTTTCCCGCTCCGGCCAGAACGTCGTCATCGACACCACTCCCGACTTTCGCACCCAAGCCCTGCGTGCCAAACTCGATCGCCTCGACGCCGTCCTGTTCACCCACTGCCACGCCGATCACATCCTCGGCTTCGACGACCTCCGCCCCTTTAATTTCCGCCAGAAAGCTCCCATCCCCGTTTATTCCAACAGCGACACCTTCCGCGTCATTCGCCGCGTTTTCTCCTACGCTTTCGACGACAAGCCTACCTTCAGCAGCATCCCCAGTGTCGATCTTCACGAAGTCGACGGTCCCTTCCCGCTTCTCGGCATTCCTTTCATTCCCGTTCCGCTCATTCACGGCGAAATGGACGTTCTCGGCTTCCGCTTCGGCCGCGCTGCTTACATGACCGATTTCAGCCGCCTCCCGGAATCCAGCGTCCCGCTGCTGGAAGATTTGGACGACCTGATCGTAGATGCCCTCCGCGACGTGCCTCACCCCATGCACCAAACCGTCGAGCAGGCTCTTGCTCTCATCGACAGGCTGAAACCCCATCGCGCCTGGTTCACTCATATCGCCCACGATCTCCCGCACGAAGCCACCAACGAGCGCCTCCGCAAAGCGGGCTATCCTCATGTCCAACTCGCCTACGACGGCCTTCAGCTTGAGGTGGCTACCGAATCTCCCGCTGTGGCTCGCGCCGCCGACGCCCTCTCCGTCCATGTCCACACTCCCGCCACCGGCATCAGCATCTTCTACTCCGCCGCGGACTGGGCTGCTCGCTATGGCCACTCCGGTCGAGGCAGCGTTCTGGCCATCGGCACCTTTGACGGCATCCATCTCGGTCACCAGAAAGTCCTCCAATTTGCCATCGCTCGCGCCAAAGAGAGTGGTGCCGTCTCCACCGCCCTCACTTTCGAGCCCCCGCCCGTAAAGGTGTTGCGCCCGGAAAGCGCTCCCCCGCGAATCTCCACCAACCAGCAGCGCGTGGACTGGTTCGGTTTCATCGGTATGGAGGCCGCCGTGGTTTTGCCATTCACTCGGGAATTAGCTGCGCTCACGCCCGAAGAGTTCGTGGACGAAATTCTAATCAACCAACTCCAGGTCCGTGCCGTAGTTGTCGGTGATAACTTCCATTTCGGTCACAAGCAGTCTGGCGACGTGAAGTTCCTTAGAGAGCTGGGCATGCGTCAAGGTTTCGAAGTCGTGGTGCACACACCGGTTATGTGCGATGCCAAGGTCGTTTCCAGCACCCTGATCCGCAGATTGGTCGCCGACGGCAATGTGCGCCATGCTGCCCGCCTTTTGGGCCGTCCCTTTGCTCTCACGGGTCAGGTGGTCAGCGGCACCGGCGCCGGTAGGAAATTCACCTTCCCCACCCTTAACCTCAAGCCCGAACAGGAACTGCTCCCCGCTCGCGGCGTGTACATTACCCGCACCGTCCTCGACGGCGAATCCAGCAGCCACCGCAGCGTCACCAATGTCGGCGTTCGACCCACCTTCAATGGATCCGGCCTCAGCATCGAAACTCATCTCCTCGATTATTCCGGCAACTTCACTCCCCAATCCATCGAGGTTCGCTTCTGGAAGCGCCTTCGTCCTGAGAAGAAATTCGCTAACGCCGACGAACTCAAGCACCAAATCTCCCTCGATATCGCCCACGCCAACAAGTTCTTTGCCCGCCTCCGCCGCGCCCGCGCCAAGACCATGCGCGCCCCCGGCGAATAACCACCTTCCTAACAACTTCCTCACGAACTCCTCAGGACTTTTCAGCGTCGCCATTCTTATTCTTCATTCGTGGGGAAGAAAGGGACCCTCCGCACTGGAGATAGCTATGGCGCTCGCGATTTTTCTCGGTCTCTGCATCGTCGCTATTGATTTCCTGATTTATGCTCTGTTTCAGTGGACCTTTGGCGACAAGCGCAGAGCACTCCAGCGCCAACTAGCCGCTCACCGGGGCACCCCCCAGCAGCCTCCGCGTCCTGTTCTCCTCCCGTCTCATAAGGCTGGCCCGCAAACCCAAGCCCGCCTGCAACGAATCCGCCAGCGTCTGCAAACCTCCAGCCCCGCTCACTCTCGCGCCTACCATCAGCGTTTAGCCTAGGCTCGATTCCCTCAGCACCCTCAGTCACGCGCAGCGCACATCCCACATCCATTCGCCCGCTGTGCTCCCGAGAATGATATCCTACGGTGCAACAAGGGAAACTCTTGTGCTCGTGCCTGCCAGAATTCACGTCCTCCGGCTTGTCTCTCTGATGTTTTGCGCAGATTTTGCGGTTTTTTGCGCGCCAGACCCTGGTACCCTTTTCGTCTGACGTGACGTACACGGCGAACGGAGAATCACGCACGGGCAAAATGTACTCCGATGGGCACTCCGTGCGCTTGGAGTTGGAAGGACTTGCGCCTGGTCATGAAGTTGTCAGCTTCGTGCGCTTTGACAATGCAGTAGGACAAGCTCTGATCCCGCTGCTGGAGGTGTATTCCGAATACCCGTATGGGACTGTCTCAGATGGGCAATTCATTCGTTACCTTCCGGGTGCCAAGGTAGTAAGCAAACCACTCGGTTCCGAGACGGCTGTCGGTCAAAGCTGCGAGAAGGTCCTGGTCACCGTAAGCTACAAGGGCGACACCTATTCCAGCATCGAGTGGAGATCTCGCAGGTTCCGCGGATTCGTCGTAAAGAGTCAAGACGCAGGTGGCCAGTGGTCCACCGAACATAGAAATGTTCGTCTCGGTGCGCAAAGCCCATCTCTATTCGAAATTCCCGTGGGACACACGCGCATCGCCTACAGCCGGGACTGGGCAGCAGTGTCGAGGCAAATGGATTTCGCCGAATCCATGACGGACTCGATTGCTATTGCAAAGAGAGTAGGCCTTCGGGTGCTCGAGTCCAAAAAGCTGTCGTTGCCTGAAGACGATCCCTACGTAGGAAGTGTCGCGTTTAGCGACCCGGTTACCAAAACCCCCATTGTGGAACCGTTAGGCGGTTTTGAATTCACCGGGATTGGCCTTCCCGCGCCCATTCTGCTCTCCCCCGCCAATGGCAGTGTCTTTGACCGTCCTGCTCGCAAAATTGAGCTTCGATGGAAATGTGTGCCAAACGCCGCCGCCTATTATCTACGAGTCGTGATTCTTCCAACTGATGCTAAGGAGACGGGCTACTGGGCAATCGACAGGGGTCTCATGCATATACAACAAAGCACAAGAGAAACTAAATTTGCATTTGAGTTGGGCGAAGCGCGGCCAGGTCGCTGGCAAGTATAGCCGGTCGATGCACACGGAAACCCTGGGGCACCGAGTCCGTGGTCCACATTCGAGGTTTTTGTCCGTTCTAACCCAAATAATCATATCAGGGTCGTGATTGGCGTGGCGGCCGACCTATGCGCTTGTGTGATGGCAAACACAAGAAGTCCATTAGGCGCGAAGGTGTACCACTCGCAAACGTAAAACGCGGGTATCGCTCATATACGCGTCCCCAAGCACCGGGCAAGCTGATATCGAAGTTAGTCAGAGGATGCTGGCTCAGTGTTCCCTAATCTATAATCGACCTTCTCATGGCCAACGGCATAATCGTCCGCCCTCTTCATTCGCTCGAGGACTTTCATCGTTGCGTGCGGATTGCCCGCGCCGTCTGGGGCGATTCGGAACTCGACACCGAGCCCCACGTCACCTACGTCATTGCCGACCACACCGGCGGGCAGGTCCTGGGTGCCTTCGACGGCGACACCTTGGTTGGCTTCATCAAGGCGTTCGTCGGCCTCCACGACCACACCCCTTACCTCCACTCGCACATGGCCGCGGTTCTTCCCAGCCATCGCGATCATGGCATTGGTCGCCAGCTCAAACTTTTCCAGCGCGAGGATGCCCTTCGCCGTGGCATTCGTCTGATCGAGTGGACTTTCGATCCCCTGGAAACCAAAAACGCCTACTTCAACATCAATCGTCTCGGCGCCATCTCCCGGCGCTACATCCCCGATTTTTACGGCGTTACCACCAGTCCGTTGCACCGGGCCATGCCTACTGACCGCCTCCTGGTCGAATGGCACCTCGACTCCCCTCGCGTGGTCTCCGCCCTCAACGGCCTCACCCGCGAAACCCACGCTTGTCCCGCTCAGGTTCACCTCCCAATCCCTCTGCCCGATTCGGTAGCTTCCCCGTCACTAGCTCAATCCGCCAGCCCGCAAGCCAACGCCGCGTCCTCGGACTCTCCGCTCCTCGATCTGCAGTCCCGCATTCGTTCTGAGTTCACCCATTGGTTCGCCAAGGGCTACGCCGTCACCGCAGTCCGCGTCAGCCCCACTGGTGTGGACTATTGCCTCTCGCCCTATTCTGACTTCTAGTCACGTGCCACCTATGCCATGTCTCTTCTCGCCTAAAAACTGGTACCTTATACCTAAGCACGGATCGCCACACGCATGCGTCTTCACGCCCTCACCCTTCGCGAGATTCATCTCCAGCTGGTCACCCCTTTCGAAACCAGCATGGACCGTGTCACCGAGCGCCGCATCCTCCTCGCCCAAGCTCACGTTGACAACGTCTCTGGATGGGGCGAATGTACCGCCCCGGAAAATCCCTATTACTGTCCCGAAGACGTCGAAACCGCCTGGCACATCCTCAAGAATTTCCTTTGGCCTAAGCTCAAGGGCAGGGAACTCTCCTCCGCCTCCGACATTTGGCCCCTCCTCGAACAAGTCCGCGGCCACAACATGGCTAAAGCCGCGGTCGAGACCGCCGTCTGGGACGCCGAAGCCAAACTCAAAAACATTCCACTCTGGAAATTAATCGGCGGCCTGCGTCAAGAGATCCCCTGCGGCGTTTCCATTGGCATCAAAGATTCTCTCGACGAACTGTCCGCCACGGTCAAAAAGGAACTCGCCGCCGGCTATCAGCGCATCAAAATCAAGATCAAACCCGGCAAAGACCTCGCCCTGGTGCAGCGTCTTCGCCAGGATTTTCCCCGCATCAAATTGATGGTCGACGCCAACTCCGCTTACCGCCACGACGACCTTCCCCTGCTCAAGCAACTCGACGCCTACTACCTCATGATGATCGAGCAGCCCCTCGGCTGGGACGACCTGTTCGGCCACGTGGCCATCCAACGCCACCTGCAAACGCCTATCTGCCTCGATGAGTGCATCCACACCTACGAACAGGCCGAAGCCGCCATCACCCTCGGCGCCTGCAAGATCATTAACATCAAGCTCGGGCGCGTGGGTGGTCTGTTGCAAGCTAAACGCATCCACAACCTGTGCCAGCTACACAATGTCCCGGTCTGGTGTGGCGGCATGCTCGAATCCGGCATTGGTCGCGCGCAGAATATCGCCATGTCCACTCTCCCCAATTTTTCCTTGCCCGGCGACGTCACCGCCAGCCAGCGTTACTGGCACGAAGACATCATCCAGCCCGAAGTCACCGTCACTCCCGACGGCACCATCAAGGTTCCCACCGCTCCAGGTATCGGCTTTACTCCCCGCCTCGACCGCATCGCCAGCATTACCACCCGCCAGGAACATCTCGCCTGAGCCGCCACCTTGACCCACCTTGATCTGTCGTGACACCGCCTCTGCACTGAATCCGGTGCGTCCGCGCTACCGTTTCACCGAACCTTAATCTCCCCGTAATTTCTCAGGTTCAGCCTTACCCCGCCCGCCCGATTTTCGAACGCCAACTCAAGGAGTCTCTATGTCCAGAGAAGCAGTTGAGCATCACCTGAAAGCCGCCGAACATCATGAACACGCAGCCCGCCATCATCGCGAAGCCGCGCGCCACCATGAAGCCGGCGATCATCACCTGGCCGCTCACCACGCCCACGTGGCCAACGGCCATCATCATCATGCTACCCATCACGCCGCGGAAGCTGCCAAGGCTCATGCCGAGCACCACGGCGAGATTGCCCGCGCCGCCAACCAGTAACCGTTGCATCCCTGCGTCGCACCAGGTCCTTCTCAGGGCGCAGCCGTGCCTCAGGATTTCGGCGCTGCGCCCTATCCATTCGCGGTACAGATTTATTGGTTTATTTCGCGGGAAAGGGCAAAACTGCTGCCCCTCACGGCAGTGGCAACTAACTTGACTCAACGTCCTGGTCTGGTCACAAATCCAACGGCAATTCCCGGCTACCGCGCGGCTTTCAGCTCCTCCCACCGGGCCTTCAATTTCGCCAACTCTGCAGTCTCCCACAGCAACTCGTCTTGCTCGTACTTCCTTCGCTCCTTCGTTGCTGCGTCAACCGCCGGGTTCGTCGGATCCGTCACGAACTTCCTCTCGTCGTCCACAAACAATCGCAGCAGCAACACGATGTGACTCTGCTTCTCCTTGATCTGCTTCTCCAACAACGCCAGATCTGTACCCGTGAAAGCCGCGTCGGCTGTCGCTTTTGTCGCACCGGCAACACTGCCGGCGTCCGGGCGCACCGCCAGTAGCGCAATCGGATCGTCGGTGATCACCTGATCGGTTTTCCGCGTTGGCGCAACCACCTTATTTGTGTTCTGCGCTCCCGCAGCGCCAGCGCCCTGCTCTTGAGCCCTTAGGCCCGCGCCTATACCCAGCAGCATCACCGCAGGGAAGCACACACGCAGGCAGCGCCTCATAGGACCTCCGTCGCAAATTTCGCCTTATCGTCACCTTACGCCTCCCATCCGGTCCTATACATAGCCCAAAGGTACTCACCCAATTAGTCATTCCGTTTCTGCGGTCAAAGCCTGATCCGACCCCACCTCCTGGCCACGCCGCCCCATTTTCGACCTTTTCGCTTTTGTTCGCCCGCGCTACAATTCTCCTCCCAAGTCCTCAAAGGAAGCCCCATGGCAACCACGCTCTTGGATCGCCGCAATTTCCTGAAAATCTCCACTACCGCCACCGGTGCCCTCATCCTGGCCTATTACGCCGATCCTCTTGACTCGCTCGCGCAAGCCCAAGCGTCTCCCGAGCAGAAATATGTCCCCACCGCCTTCGTGCGCGTCTCTCGCGAAAACATCTTCACCATCACCGCCAAAAATCCGGAGCTTGGCCAGGGCGTAAAAACCTCTATGCCCATGCTCATCGCCGAAGAGCTGGACGTCGACTGGAAGGACGTTCGCATCCAACAAGCCGATCTGGACGAATCCAGGTACGGTCCGCAGCGCGCCGGTGGCAGCCGCGCCACTCCCCTCAACTGGGATCCGCTGCGCCGTGTCGGTGCCGCCTGCCGTCAAATGTTCATTGCTGCCGCCGCCCAGACCTGGTCGGTACCTGCATCCGAGTGCCGCACCTCCTCTGGCTGCGTCCTTCATCCCGCCACCAATCGCACCGCCACGTATGGTTCGCTGAACGCCATCGCCGCCACGCTCACCCCTCCTGATCTGCAATCTGTCACGCTAAAAGATCCCAAGGACTACAAGATCATCGGCCACACCACTCCCGGCGTCGACAACTTCGCCATTGTCACCGGCCAGCATCTCTACAGCATCGACTTCCGCGTCCCTGACATGCTCTGGGCCGTCTATGCCAAGTGCCCGGTCTTTGGCGGCAAAGTCGTCTCCGCCAATCTCGACGAAGTGCGCAAGCTCCCGGGTGTACGCCACGCTTTTGTCGTTTCCGGTACCAGCGACATTCTTGGGCTCATGCCCGGCATAGCCGTCGTTGCGGACACCTGGTGGCAAGCCAAATCCGCCCGCGAAAGCCTCAAGGTCACCTGGGACGAAGGCGCCACCGCCCAGCAAAGCAGCGACGGCTTCCTCAAGCGTGCCCAGGAGCTCTCCACGCAAACCCCGACGCTCGTTCTTCGCAAGGATGGGGACGCCGACGCCGCCCTGCAATCCGCCGCCAAGACCGTCGAAGCCGCCTACGTCTACCCCTTTCTCGCCCATGCGCCCATGGAGCCGGAAAACTGTTTGGCGCATTACCATGACGGCAAGCTCGAGTTTTGGTCTCCCTCACAAACTCCCGACAACGGCCGCCAGCTCGTTGCCAAAACACTGAATATCCCTCCCTCCGCTATCACCGTGCATCTCATGCGTGCTGGCGGAGGTTTTGGGCGCCGTCTCACCAACGATTACATGGTCGAGTCTGCCGCCATCTCTAAAGAACTCGGCGTGCCTATCAAGTTGCTCTGGACCCGCGAAGACGATTTCCAGCACGATCACTATCGCCCTGCCGGCTATCATTTCCTCAAGGGTGGCGTCGATTCTTCCGGGTGCGTGGTTGCCTGGCACAATCACTTCGTCAGCTTTGGCGAAAACGGCAAGTTCGCTCCCACCGCCGGCATCAATGGCGACCAATTTCCGGGTACCTTGCTTCCCAATTTCTTCTTCGGCGCTTCGCTTATGCCTATTGGCATTCCCACCTACGCCCTCCGCGCGCCGGGTAGCAATGCTTTTTCCTGGGTGTTCCAATCCTTCATCGATGAACTCGCTTGCGCCGCCGGCAAAGATCCCGTCGAATTCCGCTTGGACATCCTGGCCCTCCCGCGCGTCAACAACCCCGCATACCAGCCCTCCGACTTCAACCCTGCCCGCGCGGCCGGCGTCTTAAAGCTCGTCGCCGAAAAATCCAATTGGGGCCATCAAAAACTCCCCGCGGGCTCCGGCATGGGCGTAGCCTTCCAGTTTTCTCACAGCGGCTATTTCGCGGAAGTCGTCCAGCTCAATGTCAATGCGCAAAAACAAGTGAAGGTCGACCACGTCTGGGTTGCCGGCGACATTGGCAGCCACATCATCAATCCCGGTGCCGCCGAAAACGTCTCTCAGGGCGCGGTCATCGAAGCTCTCAGCTCTGTCATGAATTATGAAATTATTGTCGAGAAGGGCCGCGTCAACCAGGGCAATTTCAACGATTACGAGCCCGTTCGCATCAACCAGGTTCCACCCATCATCGACGTCCATTTCCTCAAGACCGATAATTCACCTACCGGCCTCGGTGAACCGGCTCTCCCTCCAATTCTTCCAGCTGTCTGCAACGCCATCTTCGCCGCCACCGGCGAGCGTATCCGCACCTTGCCCCTCGCCAAGCAAGGCTACTCCTGGGCTTGATCCCACTCCTGATAAAACCCAACGCGGTCCCCGACCTACGATTCGCCACTCCTCGACCGCTTTCCTGGCGTACCATACTGCCATGCCTGCGCTCTCTTCCTTCTTCCAAAACAAATCCATCCTCATCACCGGCGCTTCTTCCGGCATTGGCGAAGAATTGGCCTGGCAACTCAGTCAGCTCGACGCCCGCCTCACCATTACCGCCCGCAGAAGGGAATTGCTCGACGCCCTCGCCCAGCGAATCTCCGCCTCCGGCAAACCCGCCCCCCTGGTGATTCCCGCCGATGTCACTTGCGACGACGACCTTCCCCACGCCGTCTCCGAATGCCTGCGCGTCTACAATCGTCTCGACGTTGTAATCGCCAACGCTGGTTTCGGCATCGTCGGCTCTTTCCAGAAACTCAGCCTCGACGACTACCGTCGCCAGTTCGAAACCAACGTCTTCGGCCTGCTCCGCACGGTCTACGCCGCTCTTCCCGCCATCGAAAACGCCCACGGCAATGTCGTGCTCATCGGCAGTGTTGCCGGATGGACCGCCAGTCCGGGTGCTTCCCCTTACGCCATGAGCAAGTTCGCCGTCCGCGCCCTGGCCAACGCCATCACGCCCGAGTTAGCTCTCAGCGGCGTAAAAGTGACTCTGATCAGCCCCGGTTTCGTCGACTCCAACATTCGCCGCGTCGACAATCAGGGCCATTTTCATGAAGCCGCCAGGGAGCCCATGGCCCCTTGGCTCATCGTGCCCACCGGCAAAGCGGTCCGCCAAATCCTGCGCGCCATCGCCCGTGGCCAACGCGAAGCCATTATCACCGGCCATGGCAAGCTTCTCGTTGCTGTCACCCGCTTCACTCCTTGGCTCCTTCGTTTTGCTAGCCGTCGCATCGCTGCCGGTCGTGGCGGCTATCGCACCGAGCCCCATCCTCAATGATTCGCATTCTCGCTTGCCAACCCTGGCGCCACTTCGGTCATGCACGTAAAGAAAAGAGCCAGGCGATGGCTTTCAGAGACAGTGTCTGGCTCCGAAACAGCGCTACGGGATTCCCGGGGTTGCGGAGATGTTTCGCGGCGTCTACAATCGCCCTCCGGAGGTTACTGCCATGTCTATGGATCGCCGCGAATTCCTCGGCGTCACTGCCGCAGCCGCCCTCAGCGCCTCCACTCCCTGGAGCGCCAACTCCATGAACCCGCTTCCCAAGCGTGCCTACAAGAACGGCATCGAGCTCTCCATCCTGGCTATGGGCGGAATCGTCGTCTGTGGCATGCCCCAGGAAGATGCTTCTCGCCGCGTCGCCCAGGCCTATGATCGCGGTCTGAACTATTTCGATTGTGCCCCCTCGTATTTCAATGGCGAAGCGGAAACCAAACTCGGCGAAGCCCTTCGCCCCTATCGCGACAGAATCTTTCTTGCCGAGAAAACCACCAACCGTGACGCCAAGGGCGCTCGCGCCGAACTCGAGCAAACCCTACAGCGCTTCCATACCGATCACGTCGACCTCTACCAGTTTCATGCCGTCGCTTCTATGGACGATGTGGACAAGATCCTCGCTCCCGGCGGAGCCGCCGAAGCCTTCTTTTCTGCCAAAAAAGAAGGGAAGGCCCTGCATCTTGGCTTTTCTGCTCATAATGCGCCGGCAGCGCTTCGTTTGATCGACGCCCTCGAACTCGACAGTGTTCTGTTTCCCGTGAACGTCAATGCCTGGGAAAACGGCAATTTTGGCCCGCAAATCCTGGCCAAGGCCAAATCCAAAGGCATGGCCCGCATGGCTCTCAAAGCGCTCGCTTTCGGCAAGTGGCCCGCTTCCTTGCAAGAATCCGACCGCAAGTACAAGAAGTGTTGGTATCAACCCATCGACGATTGGGAAATGGCTGCCCGCGCTCTGCGCTTCACTCTCAACCAGGACATCACCGCCGCCATTCCGCCGGGCGACGAGCATATCTTCGACCTGGCCGTAGACTTGGTCTCTAACCCCCTGCCGCCACTTACTTCCGCCGAACTGGCCGCGTTGACCAAGCACGTCTCCACCCTCGAGCCGGTCTTTCGCGCCTAGCCCCGCTCAGCCACCATCCGCCTCTCCTTGACCGCCGCCCCGATTCGCTGTATATTTAAGTGGACGTTTAATTAAGCCAAGGCTTAATTCTTATGGCCGCCAACAAAACCTTTCGCGCCCTCGCCGACCCCACACGCCGCGAAATCCTCGCCTTGCTCCGCCACGGCGAAATCACTGCCGGCGCTCTGGCCGAAAAATTCGATATGACTAAGCCGGCCATGTCCCACCACTTCAAAGTGCTGAAAGACGCCGACCTCATCACCAGTCGCCGCGAAGGCCAGCAAATCTGGTACGGCTTAAACACCACTGTGGTTCAAGACTTATTGGCCTGGGCCATGCAACTGTCTTCCGACGCCAGGAAGAGCAAAGGGAAAAAGCAATGAGCCGGAAATACTACCTGATCGGAATTGTGCTCACCGCTCTGGTGGCCATCGCCACCGTGGCCGTGTATCCTCGGCTGCCGGACTTTGTGCCTTCCCACTGGAATCTGCACAACCAGCCCAACGGCTACAGCCACAAATACATGCTCTTTGTGTTTGGCCCCGGGTTCATGGTCGGCATCATGCTGCTGATGCGCGCCCTGCCTTGGCTTTCTCCCAAAAATTTCGAGGTGGACTCCTTCCGCTCCAGCTACCTGCAAATCATGTTGATGCTCGTTTGCATGTTCGCCTACTTCCAGGGCCTGCTCATCTGGGGCGCTCTGGGACATTCCATGGATGTAGGCCGCGCAATAATCGGAGGTGCCTGCCTGCTCCTTGCTCTTCTGGGCAACCTCATGGGCAAGATTCGCCGCAACTTCTACATTGGCATCCGCACTCCCTGGGCCATCGCCAACGAGCGGGTTTGGAACGCTACGCATCGTTTCGCTGCAAAAACCTTGGTAATCGGCGGACTGATCGGCGTGTTGCTAACCGCGATTGGCGTCGATGGCTGGCCTTTGCTGGCGCTTTTGCTCGCGGCCGCACTCATCCCTGCCATCTATTCATTGGTTTTCTACAAACAGCTTGAAAGGCGGGGTGAACTGTAAATCCCGCTTTAATTCGTCACTGGAAGTCTCTTTTTTGCTGCTCAACGTATCGGAAAGGATCGACTCCATGAGAATTCCTCGTACGCAATTCCTGCTGGTCTTGCCAATGCTTGCTGTAATCGCGTTCCCGTCTCTAGCACAAACGCCGGAAGCCAAAGATGCGCAAAAGAAAGCTCCACAGGTTGCGGGAGACTGGCAAGGCACGCTGCAAGCCGGTGGCTCGCAACTTCGCGTTGTTCTGCACATCACGAAAAACCAGGACGGCGGCTTGAGCGCCACTCTCGACAGTCCCGATCAAGGCGCTTACGGCCTCGTCGTCAGCGCTGTCAGCCTTAATGACAGCAAGCTCACCTTCAGCGCTGATTCTGTCCACGGGAAGTACACCGGTGACGTAAACAGCGACGCTACCGCCATCAAGGGCACGTGGACCCAACTGGAAGCCATGGACCTCACCTTCACCCGCATGAAGTCCGCTGCTCAATCGCAGAAATCCGTCGTGCCTTCCCATATTGACGGCGTGTGGTTCGGCGCGCTCGATCTGGGTGCCATGAAGCTTCGTCTTGTCTTCCACATTACCAATACCCCCGATGGCCTCAAGACCGCCCTCGACAGCCTGGATCAAGGCGCCAAGGGAATTCCCGCCAGCGCTACCACCCGGTCCGACTCCGCGCTGAAAATTGAGTTCAAGCAACTCGACGGTGTCTTCCAAGGCAAAATCAGCAACGACCTGTCCACCATCACGGGCACTTGGACGCAACACGGCAGCACTTATCCGCTGGCCCTTACCAAAACCAAAGATCTGGCAGCGCTGGAGCCCAAACGACCCCAGAATCCCTTAAGACCATTTCCCTATCGTGAAGAAGAAGTTTCTTACACCAACAAACTGCAGGGCGACACCCTCGCTGGAACCCTCACGATTCCTCAGGGCCACGGACCATTTCCTGCCGTTCTGCTCATTCCCGGTTCCGGCCCGCACGATCGCGACGAATCCATCATGGGCCACAAGCCTTTTCTGGTCCTTTCTGACTGGCTCACGCGGAAGGGAATTGAAGTCTTGCGCGTTGACGACCGCGGCGTTGGCAAATCTACCGGCGTCTTTGCCAATGCCACTACCGCCGATTTCGCCACGGACGCCGAAGCAGGCATGACCTTTCTGGAATCCCGCCCGGAATTGAACCCTAAAAAGATTGGCCTGATCGGCCACAGTGAAGGCGCCATCATCGCGCCTATGGTCGCGGCCCGCAACCGCGACGTTGCTTTCATCGTAATGCTGGCTGGCTCTGCCCTGCCCGGCGCTGACATCCTGGCGGAACAGAAAATGTTGATCGAAGAAGCCAGCGGGATAGCCAAAGAGCAAGCCGAAAAAGATGCCGCTGACGAACGCCAGATTTTGGCCCTGATCGTCGAAGAAAAAGACACTCCCGACCTGCAAAAAGATTTGCGTGGCAGGCTGGCGGCTCACATTAACGAACCTGAACTCGGGGCCCAGGTAGAGCTGTTGACCTCGCCATGGTTCGTTTATTTCCTGGTCTACGACCCCGCGCCTGCGCTTCAGCACGTCCAATGTCCCGTGCTGGCCCTCAACGGCGCAAAAGACCTGCAGGTCCCTCCCAGCCAGAATTTACCGGTCATTCGCAAAGCGCTGCAAAGTGGCGGCAACAAAAACTATGAGGTGGACGAGCTCCAGGGCCTGAACCACCTGTTCCAAACTGCCTCCACCGGTGCTCCCAGTGAATACGCGCAAATCGAAGAAACCATGTCCCCCCTGGCACTGGAAAAAATCTCCACCTGGATTCTCCGCCTGCCCTAACCCTCGCCCGGCGAGCGCCAGAAAAACGCGATTCTGTCCTTCCGCGGCGGGTCAGGCCTGAGGCGAACACCGCGCCTCCAGCCCGCTCATTTTCCTGTGGCATTCCCACACGACCCGTGCTAATCTCATGTGGCCATCACACAGGAGGATTGGTTATGATCCCGCGCTCCCGCCATTTCTTCCTTCGTCTCCCCGCTTTCGTCAAAAACGCTCGCCGCTCTCTTGGCGATCTCTCTGGGCCTATTGCGATCGCTCTTCTCTCTTTGGGGCTGGCCCTCGCTGCCACCGCTGCGATTTTCGGCTTGATGAACGAGGTTTCCTTGAAAACCCTGCCGGTCGGCGAACCCTCCAACCTCGTTCGCTTCGAAGATCTGCTCGATCGCGGCATCAGCGGCCCTCTTCCCGCTCTACGCATGAATTGTTTGGGCGAATTCCCGGCACCCACGACCGAGGGGCGCACCGCTGATCCCGGATTCGGTTCATCGCCACTCCGCCAGACCAACCGCGGTGCCACCACTGCTTCGGAAGACGCCCCGCCTTCCCTCGACAACCCTTTCGTGCCCTTCTATAGATTTCCCTGCCGGACTCACAACATGCTGACGGAAGCTCAGCCATGAACCTTCGCTCGTTCCTCTCCCGCCTTCGTAGCTTTTCGGGTCCTCTCGGCCCGCTACCTGCTCGACGACCGGGTCAAGGCGAGAGGCACGCCTTGTGTCGAACTTCGTTGCCAATGACCTGTGTCCGCGCGCGATGCGCCCTTACGGCCGCCCGAGTTCCCACTGCCTGTTCTTCCTTTCTTCCCCATGACTGTTAACTGTAAACTCTCAATGAGCGACTTTCTTTAAGGAGCCTTCGTGCCGCCACTCATCCAGCTTCGCAACCTCGAGAAATCCTTCAATACCGGTCCCAACAAGTTCTACGTCCTTCGCCGCATTAGTCTGGAGATCCACGCTGGCGAATTCGTCACCTTCATGGGACCCTCCGGGGCAGGGAAGTCCACCTTGCTCAGCATCATCGGCATGCTCGACGGCGCCTGGACCGGCGAATACTATTTCCTCGATCAGCCCGTTCACAAACTCAACAATAAGCAGCGCAACGAGCTTCACAAGTACAACATCGGTTTCGTATTCCAGTCCTACCACCTGATCGACAATCTGACCGTCTACGAGAACCTGGAGATTCCTCTGTCCTACAAAAATATCCCCCAAAAGGAGCGCGCCAGCCTGGTGTGCGACACCCTCGACCGCTTCAGTATCGTCGCCAAAAAGGACCTTTTCCCCAACCAGCTCTCCGGCGGTCAACAACAACTCGTGGGCGTCGCCCGTGCGGTGATCCAAAATCCCAAACTGATCCTCGCCGACGAGCCCACCGGCAATCTCCACTCCACCCAGGGCGAGGAGATCATGCAGCTCTTCAAGCGCTTGAACGAGGCCGGCACTACCATCATCCAGGTCACCCATTCTGAGAAAAATGCCGCCTACGGCAATCGCATCCTGAACCTCGCGGATGGCTGGCTGCTTCCGGAGTCCCACGCCACCCCTTCGAATTCTGCCGCCTCCGCCCCCATCGCCTGATTGCCGCGTCGGCGCCCTCTGGGAGCGCGGGCCAGCTTTCCCTGGGACAGCGCCGATGGGTCCCGGAGCCCTGCGGCTCGTCCAAGCCCGAAACGCTGTTTCCCCGCCTTTCATCGGAAGTTTTCCACTGCCCCTTTACGAAAGCCCTTGCGTGTCCAACCCTGGCCCACATACAGTAGCCTTATGCCAGTGGGCCTGTCTGTCGGCATATCCAACAACAATACGTACGCAGTGTCTTTGCCCGCGCGAATCTTCGTGTTGCTGTCAACGCGTTGTGGTCCTGTTTCTGCCGAGCAGATTCGCCTACTCAGGCTTCCCCGGTTGGTTTGAAAGGATGAATGTGCGGTAGAAGCGGAGGCAGTACTTAGATGACAGCAATCATCACGATTGCGAACCAGAAAGGTGGAGTCGGCAAAACCACTACAGCCATCAACTTGGCGGCAGGCTTGGCGATAAAGGAACGGCGGACCCTGCTCATCGACCTCGATCCGCAGGCCAATTCCACTCTGGCCTTCTTCGACATGGGCGACATCAAGGAGTCCATGTTCGATGTCCTCGGAGATGCGCACGCGCCGATTGCCAATGTCATCAGGGGTAGCAAGGAGCCGCTTCTCAGCGTGGCGCCAGGTCGCCTCTCCCTCGCGAAGCTCGAAACCGTTCTGAGCGGTCAATTCGACGCTCCCTATCGCCTCAAGGACGCTTTGGCCCCGGCTCTCAACAATTTCGATTACGTCATCATCGACACGCCCCCGTCTTTGGGCATCTTGACCGTTAATGCCTTGGTTTCGGCCACGCATCTGCTGGTGCCCATCCAAGCCGCCTACTTCGCCATTGAAGGTACCGACGACTTGCTGGAAACCTACGAGCGCATTCGCGCCCGTCCCAATCCCCAGTTGCGCATGCTCGGTGTCGTCATCACTCTTTTCGATAAGCGCACCAACATCTCTCGCGACACCCACGGCCAGATTCGCTCGGTCTTTGGCGACATGCTGTTCAAAACCAAAATCAGCAAGAACGTTCGCTTGGAAGAGAGTCCCGCTTACAAGGAAACCATTTTTGCCTTTGCTCCCAAATCTCCGGGAGCGCTCGAGTACAAGAAATTTGCCATGGAGGTCGTACAACGTGTTGAAGAAAGCCGGGTTGCCAGTCACGCTGAAGATGCGGCATGACGCCCACTACGTAGAATCCCTCACCAGTTTCAGCGGCGCCGCCGTCGGCCGGATGATCCCGGTCGATCAGATCCGCCCCAACCCGGATCAGCCCCGCAAATCTTTGGGCGATCTCAGCGATTTGATCGAGTCCATTAAAGCCAAGGGCGTGCTGGAGCCCCTGCTGGTCCGTTTCGTCCCACGCGAGCAATGCTATTACATCATCTCTGGCGAACGGCGTTATCATGCCGCGCGTGCGGCCGGCCTGCGCGAAGTGCCCGCCATCGAAAAAATGGCCGACGACGCGGAAACCTTGGAAATCGCCCTCATCGAGAATATCCAGCGCAAAGATCTCACTCCGTTTGAAGAAGCGGAGGGCTTGCACCAACTCGCCAACCGTTTCCAGTACACTCACGACGACGTGGGCAAGAAAATTGGCCGCGCTCGCAGCTCCGTCAGTGAAACCTTGTCTTTACTCAAAATTCCTGAGTCCATTCGCAAGAAGTGTATCGAGCATGGGGTCGTCTCTAAATCGCTCCTCCTGCAGATCGCCAAACAAAACGGCGAGAAAAAGATGCTGCTGATGTTGGCACGTATTCTGCGCGGGGGATTGACTCGCGACGAGGCTCGCCGCGAACGCGCCGAACAACAGGGCGGTCCGCAGCGGCCACAACCCTTCATCTTCCAGTACGAGCCCGAAAACCTAACCTTCAAGTTCCGCCTGCAATTCAAAAAGAGCCACGTTTCCCGCGATGAGCTCATCCGCACTCTCCGCGACATCCTTGCTGAGTTGGAAGGCAACGAATCCGCCGACCCTCTCGACGCTTCTGACGCCGCCGACACCGCCGGCTTCACCGCCGCCTGATCACCTCCGGCCTCTTTTTTGGGACGAAGGATCTCCACCCTTCCGTCTCGCGCCAACTCCTGACCACTGAACGCTACTGTCATTCCTAGCGGAGTCGCGCAGCGTCTTCCCCATCTCGCGACGCAATGACATCCTTCTCGCCAATGTATAATTTCCTTGATGCGCGAATTGTCGCCCACTCAAATGCAAACCCTCGAGCGGCTCTTCACCGCCGGCATTCGCCCCATCGCCATTCCGCCCTATGAAAATGCGCTTTGCGTTCATCGCGGCGAATATGCGGCCTTGCTTACTCCAGTCGAAAACGGCGGCTTGCGCTTGCTCGCTCCGCCCACTGTCATCGCGAATGGCAACCTCAGCGTGCGCCTGCGGAAGCCCACCGGCGACGTCTTCGTCTGGAAACAAACTGAAATTCCAGCCACCGAGGAGCGCACCCGGCAATTGGAGAACTTTCGCCAAGAATTGCTGGCCATTTTGGCCGTCGCTGGCAGCCAGTAGGTCGAAGACGCACCCTGAGGTCTCCGGCCGCGCGGATTGGCCGCCCTATTCCACTGCTGTTAACATCCGGAGTAACCGAAACCATCGGGGAGAAATCGAATCTACATGACCAACTACGACATCATTTGTGTGGGTGCCGGTCCCACTGGGCTGGCCTGCGCCATGGAAGCCAAACGCGCCGGAATGCGCCCGCTCGTCATCGACAAGGGCTGTTTGTGCAACTCCATTTTCCATTACCCCGTCAACATGGTCTTCTTCACCACTCCGGAACTGCTCGAAATCGGCGATCTGCCCATGGTCTGCGGTGGCGAAAAACCCACTCGCATCGAGGCGCTCAAGTATTACCGCAAAGGCGCGGAGCACTACGGCTTAGAGCTGCGCCTTTACGAGCGCGTGTTGTCCGTCCACGGCCATGAAGGCGCCTTCAATGTGGTCACGCACAACGAGACTGGCTCTGAGCAGTGCTATCACGGAAAACATGTCGTGATCGCCACCGGCTACTACGATCTGCCCAACGAGATGGGCATCCCCGGCGAGCATCAGCCGCACGTCAGCCACTATTACACCGAGCCGCACCCATTTTGGTCTCAGGACGTCGCTGTGATCGGTGGAAAGAACTCCTCCGTAGAGGCCGCGCTGGACTTATTCCGCAACGGTGCCCGTGTCACTCTGCTGGTTCGCGGCAAGGAACTGGGCGCCTCCCTGAAGTATTGGGTTCGTCCCGATATCGAGAATCGCATCAAGGCCGGCCAGATTCACGCCATTTTCCAGGTCAAAATTAAAGAAATCGTTCGCGATGGCGTGATGTTAGACGACGGCGCTGGCCCTCGTTTGGTGCCCGCCAAGCAGGTCTTCGCGCTTACCGGCTATCATCCCGACTACGAGTTCATTCAGTCTCTCGGCGTGAAGCTCGATCCCGAAACCCGCCGCCCGGAGCTGAACCCCAACACCCTCGAGAGCAACGTCAAGGGCATTTACTTGGCCGGTGTGGTCATTGGCGGGAAAAATACCAGCGAAATCTTCATCGAAAATGGGCGCTTCCACGGCAAGCAGATCATTGCCGCCCTGAAGTCGGCGTAGTCGCGCTGGAACATTATCCTCAACCGCGTCCGATCAAAGCTCGGTCACACTGAGGAGCGAAGCATCTCGACCATGGCCGTAGCGCGGGCACCCTTGGCGGCAAAAGTCGGAATATGCGTTCGCATCCAGCGCCGCGCACGCCCCTACAAGTGCAGCACCAACCCCGCCGATATCCTCGGATCATTCTGGGTGTTCCCGTTCAGCCGGGTCACCGCATAGTCAATCTGGATCGCTCGCACATAAACATGCGGAATTAGTTTCAAGTCGATGCCCCCGCCAATCGCCGTGCTGAACCCCGTGTGGCTAGTGGCCGCCACGGTGTTATACGGAAGCGCGCTCGTCAGCGTCCCCGCACTAATCGATTGGTGCGAGCCGCCAATCAATACATGTGCAAATGGCGATACCCACGTGGGCAGCGACACTTCCGGCCCAAACAAGAAGAACTGTTGGTGCGCGTTGCTGGAGCTGTTGTTGATCGTTGACCCGTAATGGCTGCTGAAGTCCGCCGTCAATCGCAGGAACGGCAATATGTGGTACGCTCCCGACACTTCAAAACCGTTCAAGTTCCTACGGTTGGTCACATAGTTTGGCGCTAGCACGTAGTCTGGCGGTAGGGCTGAGTTTGGACAACCCGTCGACGTGCAAATAAAAAGCTCTTCTGCCGTTACCGGAGGGCGCAGATACGAGTAGCCGCCGAATATCACGATGCCTTGTGCATGAACCGATGCAACCCACCTGCCACAACTGCGAGCGTTATCGCCCAGCGAACTAGCCGCAGCATCAGCATCCTCCTAAGTGTCGTACCCCGTTTCCTTCGCCTCAGATGCATTGCCACGCCCCAACGTTGTCCTTCGGTGTGCTTTGCGCCTTCGTGCCTCCTTTGCTAGACTGAAATTCCTATGGCATCACTGCTCAAAGAAGTGGGCGACACCGCGGTCGCTCTGGTCAAAGGGTTCAGCGTCACCTTCAAGACCATTTTCGAGAAAACCGTCACCGAAAATTACCCCGCCACTCCGGTGACCTTTCAGCCCCGCTACCGCGGCATTCACGTCCTTCACCGCGACGAAACCGGCCTGGAAAAGTGCGTGGCCTGCTTCCTATGTGCCGCCGCGTGTCCTGCCAATTGCATCTACATCGAGGCCGCAGAGAACACTCCCGATAAGCGCATTTCCGCCAGCGAGCGCTACGCCAAGGTCTACAACATCGATTATTCGCGCTGCATTTTCTGTGGCTATTGCGTGGAAGCGTGTCCCACCGACGCTATTACCCACGGCCATGGATTCGAACTGGCGCCCTACGACATCAATGCACTGGTGTATCGCAAAGAGCAGATGCTTGAGAGTGCCAATGGTGAGCCGCCCAAACAGCCGGCGGAAGCCAGAATACGACCATCCGAATAACCAAAAATAAGCAATCCAGCGCGGCTGCGGTCGCGCTTTTCTGTTTGCGTGCCCGTTACGCGCCAACACTTGCCGTTCAAACGCGATGCACTCGCGTCTGAACTACAGTCTCGTCCTGCTGATCAATCGCCCGCGAAGTCGCTGATGTTCTTCATTATCCCGCCGGTCTGTGACCTCTAATTCATATACAGCTAGTGAGACGTAGTCTGCTGAGGTCGGCGGTGCGAATCAGCAAAAACACCGAAAAAGCGCGAATCACTGGCACACAGTCCTCCGTGGTTGCGGCAGCAACGCCACTCTTGAGGTTCATGCCGACGAGGAGGAATACATCTCAAGGCATACCTCGGGAAACGCTGGCGGCGATCAACGTTCAAGCCAAAAATCTGCCAAAAACTCGTCTGCCTGCGGCAGCGCAAAACTCAGCTTCGACTGCGTGGTGTACGTGGCAGCGGAGCATGTTCTGCCAAAACATTATCGGACGCACTGTGCCCGTTCGATCCGGCAACCTCTGCGGTCACCATATTCTCGGCGGCCATCACCGAACGTTCCCGCTGCTCGATCAACCAGCGCGCCAGCAACGCCGAGGTCCTCTCTTCCATGTACTGGTCCAGCAATTCCAAGATTTCCTTGCGCAGATTCGCCGCGTGACTGAGCCGCGACAGCTCATACGACTGCAAGGTAGTCCGCGAAGCGGACAGCAGAAATTCCCACGGCGCGGGGGGACGATACTGAGACACGGTAACCTCCTACCAGAAAGCGGATCAGTCTACATTTCGCATATTAACCACATCGTTATCAGTGACGCAGATATCTCAGGAATTAACTTGCTGTGGAAAGCTGTGGAAAACCCGCTTGCTCCCTGGCGTGCCTTGCAGCGCCTGTGCGGGCGATTACGAAGATCCCGACTGGTCCGCCTGGGAACAGGAACCCGAAGACTCCCAAGATGTTATCGACCCCGACGACAATCCCCAGCCGCCGGAGGAGCAACAACTTTCCCGCTCACCTCGCCCCGTTGTGGAAAACACATTTTCCCTGGCAACGCCCCGCGTTCCCCAGGAAGCACATCTACACCATGCAAATCGGAAGGAGACCTCATGAACGAATGGCGGAGGAATGCTCGTTCTATGTCGCCTCACGACAAGTTGCCCACCCAACTCGAAGTCGTGCGGCAAACCATGCTCCTGGCTGCTCAATACGATTGTTGGCTCACCTTGGAGGAACTGGCCCGCAAAACTAAATTCGCCGAACCCAGTATTTCCGCCCAGTTGCGCCATCTGCGCAAACCACAACACGGCGCGTTCCACCTGGACAAGCGCCACCGAACCAGTGACGAGGCCTTGCGCAGCAACACCCGCGAGCGGGTCTGGGAGTACCAGATCAAGCCATAACTCTCTCCCGCGGCGGCGCAGTCCAGGCAGGGAAGTTTCGCAGATTCGGGCCAGGCGCAGTTCTTGTGAGTGCGTGGTCCCCGCGCGTTCGCTCCACTCCAGCGCTCGTCTCGGTCCACAACCAGGCGGAGGTGCTATGAGCGTCAAACCGGAGTTGGCCTTTGATGTGTGTTGGGAAGTATATCGTGGCGCGCGCGAAGTTCTGGAAGCCAAGCGCGGCGTCGCCGCTTTAGATTGGCAACAGGACTCCAAATATTTGTGGCGCCCGGATCTGCGCCCAAAACTGAAAGACTGGGTCGCCGATTTTGCTCTCGCCGGCCAGGCCGCACTCCAGGATCCCGAGCGTGCCTCGCGCATGGTTATGTTCCGCCTGTACTATCTGGGCCTTGCCAGGTATGACCGTGCGCGCCACTTCCTCGGACTCAGCGAGCATTCCTGGGTCAACTGGTCGGAGGACATTCGCCGTCGTTGTGGCCAGGAGCTGCTGCGCCGCGGCATGTTTCCCCCGCGCAAGTACTTCAATGGCCAGGACTGACCGGCCTCGAGGCACATCCCAGTGGCACAGCCATTCTTGGCTGTGCGTGCCCTCCGTAGATTCTGGCCTTGAAAAACTTCACTCAAAAATGACCGCATCGCCTACGCGCAACGCTTTCCCGGCTTGTGATGATGCCACCCGCGTATTTGTGGCCAGCCGATAGAAATGGTCGAAGCGCTCCCGCGGCGACCATGCCGGCAACGTCGATTCGCGCTGCTGCGTGAAGCGCTTTTGGAACCCGTCCAAGTTCGCGCCGGTCAATGGATCGCGCGGCGGCACAGGGCAACGGGCGCAAGGGTTGCTCCCCTCAAACTGCACTTCGCCAATTCGGAAGCGCACCGCGCTGCGTTCAGCTTCTCCAAACAGCCGGTCTTCCCAAAACTCCGGCACCCCTTCGATCTCCAGTGTCGTCCGGAACCGCTGCCGCACGTTTTCCAGCGACAGCCCCGGGAACCAACTAGCCACCTCTTCCAGCGTTGCCGTGGAAATGATCGTTGGACCGTTGGCGATGGAATCGTCTGGGAAGCCCCCGGGCGCGTATCGCACGATAATTTGTTGCTCAAAAAACACGCTGAACCATTCGGCTGCCTCTTCATAGCCCTCGGGGAAGGCCAACGTGCGCCTCGGCAGCTTGCGTCGGTCCATCGGCACCGACAGCGCCACCTCGCGCAGGTCGGGCGAATAATCCGCCCGAATATGATGCGCCAAGGCGGTGCGTTTGCCATTCACCCATCGCCCATCAACCGAATACAGCGCCCAGGCGCGGTCCAGCGCCAGTCCGCCCGAAGGCGAAATGCACGCTTCCGATACATGAACGGGATCGAGTGACTTGATGGGGTGCAGCCGGATGTTGGCCAGCCGGCCACTCGCGCTCGGAGGAATCACTGTGAAAGTCTAGCAGAAGGTCAAGATGCTGACGCGGCCAGGGTTCGCTCTCGCGGTGTGACCCGATAGGAGTGCGTGCCGGATTTGCGTTTCGCTTCGTCCGCCTGCGTTGCGCTCAGCAGTACCGAAGAATGGATTCGTGCCACGCCGCCATCAGCATAAAAACCGATGGCAATCGTGTCCGCCGACACCTTTTCCGGAAATTCCGTTATCGCCAGAACGTCGTAGGAATCTTCCGTAAAGAAGGCGTTCAGCAATTTGCCGCCCAGCGACTCGATCGGCCCCCGAATGGCCCGTAATGGGTCAGCCGGTTCGGCTATCAAGGCATGCCAGGCGGAACTCGTAAAGCTAATTTGATGAGCGTACAGACACATTGGGCCGTCTTTCTGGGGGAGGGGTGATCAGAGTTTGATCAGTTTGCGCGTGTCACCTTCATGTGTCAAGCGTAAAATGCTATTCACTCGGTAACGTTACCGGCTCGGACCGAGCCCGCAAAAAATTTATTGTGCAAAACCAAAAATTTCTCTTGACATAAATTTATCGTGTGGTATACTACGTTGACGTAGAAAAGTGTATTTCAGCCCCGGAGTCCCTCGGGGCTTTTCCTTTTTCGGTAGCGCTTCGGCTCATCGCTGCTGGCAGGCCTACCAGGAACGGCAGCTAGCCAGCTTCTGTCTGTCTTACTCGGGCCCTCCGCCTCAAGGCACCTTAGCTGGCTCTTGTTGCACCCCTATCACGGAACGATCACGGAACTATGAATCCCTTGTAGGAAAGCGGTGAACGTCGCCCCGCTCCCCATGGTCAAGTACGCAGCATTTCAGCCGGTCGCGGGTACGCGAAAGGCATGGATTCCGTGTGCCCGGAGGGCGGAAGCAGGGTCCGCCTTCTGCCGCAAACACGGCGATGCCATTTTCGGCGTGATGCTGGGCGCCCTGGTGCACCAGCAGCCCGTTGCCGAGGTCGAGCACATGTGTGGCGACGGCCAGCCGTGTCCTTTAGCGCAAGCCCAGCGGAGGTAACCATGCGTGCCATCAAACCATTGAACATTACGATCGTGCAATTCCGGAGCATGGATTCGTTCTCCGGATACGTGGGCCTTCATAACGAATCCCGCACGTCCCGCGGAGTGCACCGGCATGGTCGGCAGGCGAGTTGCAAATCGCCGACCGATCTGGCTGGGACTGACGCGGCACTCCAATTGCCCGCTGGCGAGGGTGCGCACTCCGCCGTCGCACTCCCCGCGGGCCGTGAACCCGACGCTGTCCTGGCTGAACCTACGTCCCGGGATGCCGGCTGCGCTTCCAGCATGAACGAATCGAGCCGCGGAAAAGTGCGCCGGGGTAAGAAAAGCACAGGCGACGGCGACGGCCCCACCAACTACCTGGCGCAACAGCGCGCTCAAATCCCGGGCGGCGATGTCTTGCCGGAGGACGGCGCAGGATTTGTCGAGCGTGTGAACGACCGGATCGATCTGATCCGGCTCACCGAAAACGTACTGCGCGGAGAAGATGACAAAAACGTCAAAAGTTTGCTGGGTCAACTGCTTACTGTCTGCTACAAAAACGCCCGGCGGCCTGCGCCAAAGAAACAAGACGGGCCCGACAAGTTGACCTGGAATTTGCCTCGCTAGCTCAACACATAAGGAGCCAGGGAGGAAACAATGTCAAATCCAAAAATGGTTTTCGCTGGTGAAGTCGCTCAGATCACCGGAGTCGGCACGGTTATTTTGGGCGTGGTCTTGAGCCTGCGTCACTGGGTTGCCGCAGCCGCTCTGCTCGGCGGCGTCGCCGCCTTTTACACCGGCAAGAAGCTGCGCGGCGTATAAGCCTTTTCGTTCGGGCGGCGGGAATGGCGTGTGGAGGAGCAAGACAAGAGCAACTGGACGAAATGGTACGATCCATTCGACCGTCAGCGGATCTTCCACGCTTCTCACACCAAGTACCGGCTATTCGGTGGTGCAGCGGGGCCTGGCAAAACCAAGGCTCTCCTGTGGGAAGCCATCAAGATCGCGGAAGATCATCCGCGTTGCGACACTCTCTTGCTGCGGCGCACTTTTCCTGAGCTGGAAAGCTCGCTGCTGGCGCAATTTCGTCGCGATGTGCCTCGCGAGTGGTACTCCAGCTACAACGAAGCTAAACACATCGTCACCTGGAACAATGGCGCAACCACTCGTTTCGGCTACTGTCGCAACGAAAACGATGTCTACCAGTATCAGGGTGCGGAGTACTTATTCATCGGCATCGATGAACTGACTCATTTCACGCTGAGCCAATGGCGGTTTCTGACCTCGCGCAATCGTTGCCCACTTCGCGGGTCACGCCCCCGCATGGCTGGCGCCACCAATCCCGGCAACATCGGCCATGCCTGGGTCAAAGCCTTGTGGGTCGATAAGGTGCCCCCTTCGGGATGCGATCGTCCGGACCAGTACGATCCCGCCGATTACGATTTCATCCCGGCGCGCATCTCCGACAACCCGATTTACGCCAACGACCACAATTATCTGAAGACTCTCGACGCGCTTCCTCAGAATTTGCGCCGCGCCTTCCTGGAAGGCACCTGGGACGTCTTCTCCGGCCAATATTTCGATCTCTTCGAGCCGGCGCGGCACACCGCTCGCCCGGAAGACATGGCTATGCAAACGTGGTGGCCCCGGTGGATTGCCGTCGACTGGGGATTCCATCACCCCAGTGCTGTCTACTGGCACTGTGCCGTTCCAGCCGGTGAAGGCCGTTATTCGCCGCTTGTGTCCACCGCCGCCAGGGAAGGGAATGACAGCCTCCCCAAAATTGTTACTTACCGCAAGTTTGTAAAAAGTGGCCTGTCCCCGCGCATGCTTGCGCAGGCTATCGCCGAACGCAGTGAAGACGAACGCATCACCGCGGTTTATCTCTCACCCGATGCGTTCTCGCACCGCACCAGCGAGGCTTCCATCGCCGAACAGTTGGGCGAGGTTCTGGAGCACAACGGTTTGCCTCGGCCGGTCGAGGCCGATGATGACCGCGTTGGCGGCTGGCAATTGATGTACCAGCTCCTTGAGAACAATCAGTGGGTCATCACCGCCAATTGCCGCGCATTGCTCGATTGTCTTCCCACTCTCTTGCGCGATGAACGCTGCGTCGAAGACGTGCGCAAGGTGGACGGCGACGATCCTGCTGATGCCGCCAGGTACGGACTAGTTTCCGGCGTGCGATACGCCGGCTTTGGGGCACACTCCCGTGCGCCCGGGGCGGGGCAGGCCCCGCCCGATAAATTTAGCGCGGCAGCTCCCCGCTTTGTTCCCGGCGTGCCGCTGCAGGTTCAGATCGAACGACAAATCTTGGCCAAAGATCCGACCTCGCAAGCGATTCTGCGGCAGAAGTTGGAGGCGGAAGCCCGCAAGCAGTTAGGCCCGCATCATTTTCGTGGCCGCCGCCGCTAGCCCCGGCGACTGGCACGTCGCTCGCGCCCGTCGTGCAGCGCGAGCGCGCTCAGCCGGCCGCGCGGTCTTTCCAGGAGCCTCCACCAAAGAGTGCAGCCGCATGTTCACAAGCACATTGTCAGCGGAACACAGCTTGTCCCCAACAGGCGCGGACAACACCGTTGCGACCGAGCGCGATAAGTCCGGTGACGGTGCGGATCGCAACAGTCACGATCGCCGCGTATCGGTCAGCTTGGTCACCGAAAACGCCATTCGCTTCGCCATCAATCAGCACATCTGCCAAGACTGATGGCCGACGCCGGCAAATTTCACGGGAAGCAAATCTTAACGAGAGGATGCAAATGAAAAAGATTCTCGCAGTCATCACCTTGATCGCGCTCTTCGCTACCGTCGCGTTCTGGATGGTCGCGCCACGTAAAGCGAAGGCCCAAAGCGCTTCGGCTCAGTTTTCTCGCGCCGTTGGCGTCTTCGATTCCACCAAATACAGCGCGTGGGGCGCGTTCATTCTCAGCGGCAACGCTGCCACTGGCTCGCAGACCATCACCGCCTGCCCGGCCATGCTGGCCCTGCCCGACGGCCGCGTGATTCAGCCCATGGCCCCGGCTAACGGTGTGTATCCGCCCATCACCATCGACGCGCAGACGCCTACGGGCTACTCGCTGGTCTCCCCGCAGAGCGGCACCGGCAACGTGCCTTGCGCCTCCCTCACCGCCACTTTCGCCAATCTGCATTCCCCCAGTTATGCCACCAGTCAGGTGATCAGCGGCGATCAAGGCGTGCAGGAAGCCATCAACGACGCCAGCTTGAACGGCGGCGGCTTGGTCTTCTGGCAGATCGATCCGGGAGCCGTCACGCTGAGCACGGGTGGCCAATCCACCAGCTTGGGCAGCGTCAAGATTCCCACCCGCTCCGTGGTCACCTCCGCGACCGCCCGTGTCACCACCACCATCACCGGCTGCACCGGCGGCTGGTCCCTGGGCTATTCCACCGGCACCGAGTTCGGCTCGGCCAACACTACCTTGACCGCCGGAACCACCACCGACAGCTCCACCCTGGTGCCCAACTACGTGTTTAACGCCGCAGCAACGGTGCCGATGGCCTTCTGCACCACGGCCGCTGCTACTGCCGGCGCAATCCATCCACACATCGTCGGATACAAGTTGGCCGCACCGGCCTATTAGTCATGAGCGGGTTGCGCCAACTCTGGAAGTCCAGCTACGTGCTCATGCTGGAAGAAGAAAATGCCCGTTTACGGGCGGAGAATCGGGCTTTCCTGAACTCCCTCCTCGGGACCGTGGGCTTTCCCCCAGTCGACGCGGTCGAACCAGGAAAGCCCCTCCCCCTCAATCGCATTCGCAAGCGTTCCTGGCCGCAGATCCAAAGAATGAAAGAGGGCGAAGCTGTCAGGTGATTTGGAGTGCGGGAGCCTTGCTCCCGCTTTCGCGACATTTCCGGCGTGGCACAATTCTTTGCTTACCGCGTTCCGGTTTTGGGTTTACTGAGAACTGATTCCGAATGACCGAAGACTGATCACCGATCACACCATGCAAAACGACATCCACGAATTTGCGCCCGGTATTTTGGCCCCGGCGGACGGCAACGCCCCAGGCCACCAGCCGCCAAGCTCCGCCATCGCGCTATCCCGCAACCCGGAAACTG
>DASPVD010000117.1:0-297419 GCA_035622555.1 Candidatus Eremiobacteraceae bacterium
AGCGTTCATAGATCGCTCGCAGAAGTTCCCATCGCCCTTTGTTCCCCAACCCTGGCCTCCTCAAATCCTCTTTTGGTTGGGTTACATTCTAAATGGCGCGACGTTGCACCCTTCGGTTACATTCTAGACGACGCGATTCGGACGAATGCAGAGATGGTGAAGGCGGCGTAACATAGGCCATGTGCGGATGCGCAATCTGATTAAGCGAGCGTTCAATGACACCGTGGCATTCCTGCCTCGCGAACTCAAGACCGTGCCGCTTGGTAGATGGTCCGAAGGGGTGTTCCGGTACTTTTTCTGCCGCTTTCTTTCAAATGCTCATCGCGGCATCGACCAGCTTGTTGAATGTAACCACATCGATCTTGTACTGAGACGAGTACGCGAGATTGCCTTTGTCGAGTTCAAATTTTACTGGCGTCCCCCCAGATTCCAGCCACAAACAGGTGAGCGCTGTGGATTCAAAGGTGGTCCTGGAAAGAAAAATCTTTCTGAGTTCCGAGAGTGCATCAAAAAACTCGCCAGCCGGCGCACCGACCCAAACCTGTCGAAATATGTGGTTCTCTTGTACGCTGATCCCCCAGCTACCCCGCACCAAAAGAGCTCATTTGCAAAGTCCTTTGACAATTACAAGCATGTTAGCCGTGGAACCACTGCGAAGTGCCTAGCTCAGAAATCCTTCCATGCTGATAAGCACGCAATCACATGCAGACTCTTCGAAGTCTCGCGGGCGGCGTGGGCGCCTCCCAACACCGGCCAGGTACGTACCCGATGAAGGCGTCAGCGAGGACCTCGACACCCTCCGATCAGGACGCCGCCTGAAGCCATAGGGAAGCCAAACCGCGCATTGCCATTCTCTCCTTGACAACTTAGGAGAGCCGGAGCTACTCTCCTAATTACTTTAGGAGTCGCCCATGCCTGATCAAGCCGAAATCCTTCCTGGCACTCTCGACCTGCTCATTCTCAAAGCGGTTTCCCTTGGATCCCTCCACGGCTACGGCATTCTTCTCCGCATCGAACAGATCTCCCGTGGTGCGCTGCTCATCGAACAAGGCGCCCTTTATCCCGCCTTATTCCGCTTGGTGCGCCAGGGCTACCTTAAAGCCAGTTGGGGCACTTCCGACAACAACCGCCGCGCCAAGTATTACGAACTCACCACGGCCGGCCGCAAACGTCTACGACAGGAACAAGACGGCTGGAATCGTCTGGTTGCCGCCATCGCCTCCGCCCTAGCCGCCGAACCGGAGCGAACATGAGCCTGGTCGCTAACCGCGATGACGTTGCCCTCATGGCGAATCTTGCCGCCTTTCCCTCCCTGTGCACTGCCCAACCAAAAGCTCCTGTCATCCTGAGGGCGCGCATTCAGCGCCCGAAGGATCTCAACCCCTGGGTCTTGTCGAACGGTAATCGACATGGCGTCGTTCCCCTCCCCCACAATTCAGCGCATTCCACCTGTTCCCCGGAGGGCTAACCATGCTCGCTTATCTCCGTTCACTCCTCTCTTCGCTGTTCCATCGCACGCAAATCGACGCCGAACTCGACGAAGAGCTTCGCGCCCACATCTCTCGCCACGCCGATGACCTTGAGCGCTCCGGCCTCCCTCGCCCCGAAGCCGAGCGCCAAGCCCGCATCGCCTTCGGCGGTTACGAAATGGCCAAGGAGAACTGCCGCGAACAGCAAGCTGGCTCTGTGCTGGAAACCCTGTGGCGCGATTTGCGCTTCGCTGCCCGCATGCTCCGCAAGACCCCGGCCTTCTCGCTCACGGTCATTCTGATATTGGCACTCGGTATTGGCGCAAATACCGCCGTCTTCACTCTGGCGCATGCGGTTTTACTGAAGTCCCTGCCGGTTGCCAAGCCGCAACAACTTTTCCGCGTCGGCGATAACGAACAGTGCTGCGTCAATGGCGGCCTGGAAAACAGTTGGTCGCTGTTTTCCTACGATTTGTACAAACATCTTCGGGAAAGCACTCCGGCCTTCCAGCATTTGGCGGCTTTTCAATCAGGCCCCGAGCGCGTCGCCGTCCGTGTCATGCACGGCTCTGGTATCGCCGAATCGCGCACCAACGAATTTGTCTCCGGCAACTATTTCCAGATGTTCGGCGTTGGTGCTTTCGCGGGCCGCATTTTCACCGATGACGACGACCATCCTGGTGCGTCCGCGGTTGCCGTATTAAGCTATCGCGCCTGGAAAGAAAAATACCGCGGAGACCCCGCCATTGCCGGCGCCGCTGTGGCGATCAATGGCCAGCCTTTCACGATTGTCGGCATCGCCCCTCCCGGTTTCTTTGGTGCCGGCCTGCGCAGCAATCCGCCCGAGGTCTGGATCCCCCTGTCTTTCGAGCCTGTAGTTAACGGCGACAACTCCCTGCTCCGCCACGCCGATGAGCACTGGCTCAATGTCATGGGCCGTTTGGCTCCCGATGCGCAACCTAAATCCATCGAAACGCAGTTGACCACCGCGCTGCGGCAGTGGTTGCTTGGTCCCAGTGGCGGATTAACCGACGACGACCGCAAACACCTCGCTGAACAAGTGATTCGTCTCGCTCCGGGTGGTAGTGGCGTCCGCGTCATGCGCGAGAATTATGAAGATAGCCTCATGCTCCTCCTATGGGTGACTGGAGCGGTACTCTTAATCGCTTGCGCTAATCTGGCCAACCTGCTTCTTGCCAGGGCGGTTGCTCGTCATCAGGAGTTCTCCATCCGTGCCGCTCTGGGCGCTTCCCAGGTCCGTCTCATTCGCCAAGCCTTTTCCGAAACGCTCCTTCTATCGCTACTCGGTGCTGCTGGTGGCCTGTTTGTGGCCATTTATGGCACTGCTTCGATCCTTCACCTTGCGTTCCCGCATCGGTACGTCCCCATCGATGTCACTCCCTCTTGGCCCGTACTCGCCTTCACCTTTGCGCTTTCGCTGCTGACCGCGCTTCTTTCCGGCTTGGTGCCGGCCTGGCTCACCTCCCGTTGCCAACCCGTGGACGCCTTGCGGACTGCCAACCGTTCCACCGAGGGCCATAGCCATTGGGTGCAGCCATCGCTAGTGGTTCTTCAGTCGGCTCTTTCCCTCGTCCTGATTTGTGCCGCTGGCTTGGTTGTGCAGAGCCTGCGCAACATGCGCAATCAACCTTTCGGTTTCCAAACCGATGGCCGTTTTATCGTCGAATTCGACCCCCAGATGGCTGGTTACAAACCGCAGCAGCTAAACGCGCTGTATCACCAAATTCGCGACGGTCTGCAACAAATCACCGGGGTACGGTCGGTCAGCTACTCCATGTACACCCCTATGAGCGGCCGCAACTGGGAGGGCAGCATCAACATTGAAGGTCATCACGGTGAGCACGACCAGGCTGCCTTCGTTCGCGTCGGCCCGGCTTACTTTGCCACTCTTGGTACCCGAATCTTGCAGGGGCGTCCGATCGCCGATCAGGATTCCGCCAACTCGCAGGCGGTTGCCGTCGTCAATCAGCAGTTTGTGAAACAATTTTTGGGCGGAAAAGATCCCTTAGGACATCACATCGGGCCGTTGGATGAAAAACATCCCGGTTCACTCGAAATTGTCGGCGTCACCGAAGACACCAACTATTGGGCTCCCGACGAGCCTATTCACCCTATGTACTTCGTCGCTGCTCCTCAGCCCATTCCTACAACTAGCCCAGAGGGGGAACTGACCGAGACCCGTTCCCTCTACATGCAGAACATCGTGGTGCACACCTCGATTCCCGTGCCCGACCTTGAAAAACAAATCCGCCGGGTTCTTGGGCAGATCAATCCAGACCTGCCGGTGATGGATTTCTTCCCTTTTTCCCGTCTGGTTGAGAATCAATTGGACCAACAGCAGATGATTGCGCAATTGATGACCGTCTTCGGCCTTCTCGCCCTCATCCTCGCCACTGTGGGCCTCTATGGGGTCACTTCTTTCGGTGTGGCCAAGCGTACCAATGAGGTCGGCATTCGCATGGCCCTCGGCGCCAATCGCTCCAGCGTTATATGCATGGTCATGCGGGCCGTAGCCATGCAGTCTCTCGCCGGGCTGCTCATTGGTATCCCGCTCACTTTTGCCGCGGGCTATATCCTGCGCAACAAGCTCTTTGGCGTGCGCACCTTCGACCTGACCGTCTTCGCCATCGCCATCTTCGCCCTGGTGCTCTCCGCCCTCATCGGCGGTTTTTTCCCGGCCCGTCGCGCCGCCAGCATCGATCCCATGCAAGCCCTGCGTACGGAGTAGCCCATGAGATTCTTGGCCTATCTACGTTCCCTCGCTTCTGTCTTCTCTCGTCGAGCGCACGCGGAACGCGAACTCGACGAAGAATTTCGCCTCCACATCCAGCGTCACACCGAAGATCTGCAGCGCGCGGGCCTCCCCCGCGCCGAAGCTGAACGTCGTGCCCGCATTGCGTTTGGCTCCGCCGCCAAGGCCAAAGAGCAATGCCGCGAACAACGCGCTGGCTTTCATCTGGGAACCGTCTGGAAAGACCTGCGCTTCGGCCTAAGAATGCTGCGCAAGTCCCCGACCCTCACCATCACCGCGACCCTGACCCTCGCTCTCGGCATCGGCGCCAACACCGCCATATTTCAGTTGCTCGACGCTGTGCGCTTGCGCAGCTTGCCCGTGCGCAACCCCGACGAACTCGCCGAAATTCGCATTATCGGCGGTAATCATGGCATGGGCCTCAATCAAGATTACGGCGAACTCACTCGCCCGCTCTGGCAAGCCATTCGCGAACACCAGCAGGCTTTCTCCGATGTTTTTGCCTGGAGTGTCAACCAGCGCTATATCGGCCAAGGCGCCGGCATGCGCCGCTTCAAGGCCCTTTGGGTCAGCGCCAATTTCTTCCAGGCGCTGGGCGTGCAGCCCTGGCGCGGCCGCCTGCTGCTTCCCGAAGATGAAGGAGCCTGCCCAATAACTCATGCGGTTGTCAGCTACGGTTACTGGCAAAATGCGCTCGGAGGCCGCGACCTCCGCGAAGGCGTCAAGTTCGTTGCTCACAACATGCTTGTCGAGGTGGTTGGTGTAACTCCTCCCAAATTCTTCGGAATGATTGTCGGCGACAATTTCGACGTCGCCCTTCCGTTCTGTATCCCTCCCGAGGGGTTGCGGCGCGATGTTTTCGAGGTTTCCGTGATGGGCCGCCTGAAACCCGGCTGGACCATTCCCCGCGCCTCCGCGGAGTTGGCTGCTCTTAGCCCAGGGCTGTTCGAAGCAACGGTCCCTCCCGGCCGCAGTGCGGAAACCGTCAAAATGTACAAAGAGTTTCGCTTGGCCGCATATCCCGCGGACACGGGGGTTAGCGGATTGCGTCAATATGATCGCTCGCTGTACCTCCTCCTCGGCATCACTGGCCTGGTGCTTCTGATTGCCTGCGCCAACTTGGCCAATCTGATGTTGGCTCACGCCAGCGCCAGGCAGTCGGAGATTGCCGTCCGCTTCGCTCTCGGAGCCACTCGTGGCCGCGTCGTACGTCAGCTATTCATGGAAAGCGTTTTGCTCGCTGCGACCGGAGCTGCGCTTGGTATCGGCTTGGCGCAAGCGCTTGGCCGTGTCATGGTCTGGGAAATTTCCACGCAAGATAACCATGTCAATCTGCAACTTGCCACCGATTGGCGCGTTTTGTTCTTCGTCACCGCTACGGCTATCCTCACCTGCATCCTGTTCGGGACCGCTCCCGCTCTTCGGGCCACCAGCGCGGAACCGCTAACCGCCATGAAATCCGGTAGCCGCGCCAGTGCTGCCCGCGACCGCCTTTCTTTCCAGCAATTCATGGCCACAACACAAATTGCCATCTCGCTGGTGCTCCTGGTTGGCGCCTTGCTCTTCGTCCGCAGCTTCCGCAATTTGATTACTCTTGATCCCGGCATGCGCGAACACGGCATTACCGCGGCTTTCCTGGGATTTTGGCAATCCAATCTGCCCGCGCAGCGCTGGGCCGGTTACCAGCGCGAACTGCTGGAACAAGTGCAGTCCACACCAGGCGTGTTGAGTGCCGCCACTACCACCAATGTTCCCCTCTCGGGCGGAAGTTGGGAGCATGACGTGCAAATTGGCGCGCAGCGCGACGCCTCAAAATTTGCATGGGTGAGTCCCGACTACTTCACCACCATGGGAATCTCCATTCTCAAAGGGCGCTCGTTCACCCCGCAGGACACCGGATCTTCTCCTCGCGTCGCGATCGTCAATGAAACCTTCGTCCGTCGCTTCTTCGGTAGCACCAATCCCATTGGTCGAACTCTGCGCACCATCGCTGAGCCCGACTATCCATCCACCGTCTACGAAATCGTCGGTGTCATCCCGGACACTCGGTACAGCACCCTGCGTGCTCCAACTCCTTCTATGACCTTTGCGCCCGCCACGCAATGCCCTAATCCCGGACCTTGGACTACCATGGTGATCCACTCGAGCACCCCTACCGCCGCGCTAGCTGCTGCGGCCAAGTCGCGCCTGGCCGAAAAGTATCCTGACGTCTTGGCGGAGTTCTTCGATTTTCAAACCGCCATCCACGATAGCCTCGTCGAAGAGCGCCTCATGGCCGCCCTTTCAGGCTTCTTCGGAGTGCTCGCCGCACTGCTCACCATGATCGGCGTTTACGGCGTGATTTCCTGCATAGTAGCCACGCGCCGCAATGAGATTGGCATTCGCATGGCTCTCGGCGCCACCCGGTTCGACGTCGTTGCCATTGTGTTGCGCCGTACTTTCATTGCTCTGGCCCTTGGCGTTGCCATTGGAACTATCCTCGCTTTACTGCTCATCCGTTCTGCCAGCGCGCTACTGTTTGGATTACAACCCACCGACTCCCTCAGTTTCGCAGCCGCCATCCTGCTCTTGATCCTCATCGCTGTGGCTGGCAGCTTTTTCCCGGCACGCCGAGCTGCAAAACTCGATCCCATGGTGGCCCTCCGTTATGAATAAACAACTCCAGGGCCGGCCATGAAACCGCTGGCCTATTTGCGTTCGTTGCTTTCCACGCTTTTCCATCCCGCCGACTCCGATGGCGAACTCGACGAAGAATTTTGCCTCCACATCCAGCGCCACGCCGACGACCTCGAACGCGCGGGGTTGTCCCGCGCCGAAGCTGAACGTCGTGCCCGCATTGCCTTTGGCTCCGCCGCCAAGGCTAAAGAACAGTGCCGAGAACAACGCCCCGGTTTTCATCTAGAAACCGTCTGGAAAGACCTGCGCTTTGGCCTAAGAATGCTGCGCAAGTCCCCGACCCTCACCATCACCGCGACTCTGACCCTCGCTCTCGGCATCGGCGCCAACACCGCCATCTTCAGCGTCATCGACACGGTCCTTCTCCGGCCTCTCCCCTATAAGAATCCCTCCAGTCTCGTTTGGGCTACCGAGCGTTTTCCCTTCGTCCACGGCGCATCCAACGTGATCAGCCCCGATTTCCTCGCTTGGCAGAATCACAATCAGGTTTTCCAGCAGATTGGCGCGTTTGGCGGTGGTTCGGGCGCAAATCTCACCGGATCGGGCGAACCCACTCGTGTCGACATCACCAACGTCACCACAGGTCTGTTCCCGATGCTCGGTGTGAATCCCGTCGTCGGTCGTTCCTTCCTTCCGGAAGAAGGTCGACAAGCCAAGGACAACGTGGCACTCCTCAGTGAATCGCTGTGGCGCAGTCGTTTCGCGGCCGATCCTCAAATCGTCGGAAAAACCATTCGCCTCGACGACGACGCCTATACTGTCGTCGGCGTTATGCCCGTCACTCTCCGCTACCCTGCCGCCGACATTTGGACGCCGTTTGCCCTCGATGACCAGGTGTTCTCTCCGCAGTCTCCCCGCTGGAGTGCTCTCACGGTGATCGGGCGTCTAAAGCCCAACGCCACAACCAGTCAAGCTCAGTCGGACTTGCAGCTCATCACCGAACGAATGGACCAAGAGTATCCCCCTGAAGCCGGCCCTTTTCGCGCCAACGTCCGCATCGAAGTTATCCCGCTGCACGCCCTGCTCGTCCAGAACGTGCGCTCGCTGCTCTTGATTCTCCTCGGCGCTGTCGCGTTCATCTTGCTAATTGCTTGCGCCAATGTGGCCAATCTTCTCCTCTCGCAAGGTGTGGTGCGCGGAAGGGAAATGGCGGTGCGCGCCGCCGTCGGCGCCTCCCGTTCCCGGCTCATCCGGCAGATGCTCACCGAAGCTTCGGTGCTGGCTGTCGCGGGTAGCCTGCTTGGCTTGGTCGTCGGGCTTTGGGCCACGAAAATTCTTCAGCAGCTCATCCCCGTGGGTCTCCCATCGGACGTCCATCTTGACCCGCGAATATTGGTCTTCTGTGCCGCCATCACTATTCTGGTAATCCTGATCTTTGGCTTCCTTCCCGCCTGGCTTGCCTCGCGGCCTTACGTTCAGGAAGCACTGAGAGTCGGCGGTTCGCAGCAAGGCACCGCTCCCACAGCTCATGGTCTGCGCGGACTGTTGTCCGCCGGTGAAATTGCCCTATCTCTGGTTCTGCTGGTGGGCGCTGGCCTTTTGGCGCGCAGCTTTCTGTTGCTCAGCGAAGTGCCACTGGGTTTCGACCCTCATGGAATGCTAGTCGCCACCGTCGAACGGCCAGTAACCACCGACCGTCACGCGTCACGGTATGCAACCTTCTTCCAAGATACACTTCAACGCATGAAAGCCTTGCCTGGGGTTCAGGATGCCGCCCTCACCACGCATTACCCCCTCAGCATTCCCAATGGGGCCACCGGGATGCTCACTGTACAAGGGTCCCAACCCGTTCGCATCCCATCTCCTATCTTCATGAACTCCGCGAGTCCCGGCTACCTGCGCACCATGCGCATCCCCCTGCTGAAGGGACGCTTCTTCCTCGATAGCGACACCGCCGATGCCCCGGCCGTCGTCATACTCAACAAATCCCTGGCGCAAATCGCCTTCGGCGAACGCGAGCCCATCGGCCAACACATCAGCTTCGGTCCTCCGCCGCAATCCTGGCTGGAAGTTGTCGGCGTCGTCGCCGACACGGTCGGCGGCAGTATCGAAAAAGCACCATCACCCGAAGTATTCACGCCTTATCTTCAGGACCCGTCTTTTAATATGACTTTCGTCTTACGCACGCAAAGTCATCCCGAAGCCCTCGCCAGCTCCGTTCGCGCCGCCGTGCAAAGTGTCGACAAGAACCAGCCTCTGGCGAACTTGACCGCCATGGACGCCATCATCGCCGAGTCCGTCGCGCCCCGCCGTTTCCGCATGTTGCTGCTCAGCCTCTTCGCCCTGCTCGCTTTGGCGATGGCTACCATCGGCACTTACGGCGTCATGTCCTACAGCGTCGAGCAACGTACCCACGAAATCGGCGTGCGCACGGCGCTGGGAGCCGCCGGGCACGACATTCTCGCCCTCATCGTTTCCCAAGGTCTAAAGATCGCATTCTTCGGCATCGTCGCCGGCGTCTGCGGCGCTCTGGCCCTGACTCGATTCATGGCCAATATGCTCTATGGCGTCAGCGCCACCGACCCACTCACCTTCGCGCTCGTGGCCCTGCTGCTCTTCTCGGCAGCTCTGGCCGCCTGCTATCTCCCGGCGCGCCGCGCCGCCAAGGTCGATCCCATGGTCGCCCTTCGCACCGAGTGAATCATGAAGCTGCTTCCTTATCTGCGTTCTTTGAGTTCAACCCTCTTTCACGGAACAGCCGCGGAACACGAGTTGAACGACGAATTTCGCACTCATATCCAGCGCCACGCTGACGACCTCGAACGCGTTGGCCTTCCTCGAGCCGAAGCCGAGCGCCGCGCTCGTATTGCCTTCGGATCGCTGGTTAAGGCCAAAGAACAATGCCGCGAGCAACGCGCTGGCTTTCAGTTCGAATCCCTGTTGAGCGATGTCCGCTTCGCCCTGCGCATGCTGCGCAAGGACCCCGGGGTTACGGCTACAGTCGTCCTTACTTTGGCATTGGGGATCGGTGTGAACACAGCATTATTCAGTGTGTTGAACGGGTGGCTACTTCGCCCGTTGGCCGTCCCCTCCCCAGAACAGATCACTGTTTTAGCGTCCGAGCAGAAAGAGGGTTCCAACGGAAATTTCTCTTATCCAGACTTCCTCGATTTTCAGAAAGCAACTGATTCCTTCTCGAGTCTTTTCGGTTACGCGTGGGGCATAGGCGGCCTCAGCGCCAACGGCGACGCGCGGGAGATTGGCTATGTTTCTGTCACCGGCAACTATTTTTCCGCTCTTGGAGTCAAACCGGCCCTCGGACGCTTGTTTCTTCCGGGTGAGGGCGAAAAACCGGGCGAACCGTTATTGGTCGTTCTTGGCTATTCTTTGTGGCAAAGCAAATTCGCCGCCGATCCGCACGTCATAGGCAAGTCTGTTCGCGTGAACGGAAAACAAGCCACTGTCATCGGCGTTGCGCCCCGAAAGTTCCACGGCACAATTTTCGCTTTTGATATGGACGCCTTCCTGTCTTTGAGCGCGTTGACGCTTGGCGGCGGTGACTCCGGAAATCCTTGGACGGCCCGTGACGACCGCCGATTGACGGTGATGGAAAGGCTGAAGCACGGCACGACGTTAGAACAGGCCCAGAGTTCCGTTGACGTGATTGCGGATCGCTTGGCGACTCAATATCCCGACACCGACAAAGGCGTCAAGGTTCGAGTGATTCCGGAGAGGTTTGCTCGACCGGCTGCGTTCGTTGCCACTCTTGTTCCTGTTATCGCCAGTCTGTTCCTGGTTCTCGCCGGTGTTGTGTTGCTGCTCGCTTGTACAAATGTGGCGAATATCTTGCTCGTCCGGGCGACAGCCCGCACTCGTGAGGTCGCGATCCGCTCGGCTCTCGGTGCTAGCCGCGCACGAATCATACGGCAAATCGTGACAGAGAGTCTTTTGATGGCCCTCCTCGGCAGCGCCGGAGGCCTGTTGCTGGGAGCAGCGGCCCTTGCCGTGAGCGGTTCCCTGTTGCATTCCGTGTTCACAAACAGTAACAACTACACCTTGAGTATGGACGTAAGTTTCGATTGGAGGGTATTTGCTTACGCCACCGGCACAGCGATTCTGGCCGGAATCCTCGTCGGGCTTTGGCCGGCGTTGCGGGCCGCCCGGACGGACGTGAATGTGGAGCTCCAAGAAGGCAGCCGTGGTGCTTCACCTTCCGGGCGGAAATCAGTTGTACGAAGCCTCCTTACTGCGGCACAACTGGCTTGTTCCCTGATGTTGTTGATAGCTGCCGGACTTTTCGTTCGCAGCCTCAATTCCACCGAACACATGTATCTCGGATTCAATCCCGACCATGTACTCAATGCGGTTATGGATCCCCACGAAATCGGCTACGATCAAGCGCAGACAAAGGCCTTTTACCAGGAACTGGCAAACGAACTTGCGAGAATGCCGGGTGTACAATCAACCAGCACGGCATTCACCGTGCCGATGGCGCGCCCGAGTAACACAGTCCCCGTTTTTGTGCAAAGCCACCCCATATCCCCGCACGAGCCACCTCCGCTGATCCCATATGACTGCATTAGTCCTTCGTACCTGCAGACTATGCAGATTCCACTCCTGCAGGGCCGACAGTTTGCAGACTCGGATAGCGAAAAAGCGCGACCGGTTGCGATCATCAACCAAACCATGGCGAAGCGTTTCTGGCCAAACGAAGAGCCCCTGGGGAAGTATTTCAGTATGAAGGGCAATGCCGGACCGTTCGTTGAAGTCGTCGGTGTCACGGGAGACGGACAGTACTTCTTCATATCGACGACTGCTTATTCGTACTTTTACGTTCCGCTGGCGCAGAATTTTGTCTCTTATCGGATGCTTCAGCTTCGCACTTCCGTTCCTCCGCAGTTATTGGCCAAGAGTGTGGCGGAGCAAGTTCATAAATTAGCTCCGGACCTGCCGATCGACGACATCCGCACCATGCAACAACTGGTTCAAGGTCTAGGCGGATTATTTGTCTTTAGACTGGCTGCGACCGTTGCCGCAGTCATGGGCCTTTTGGGACTGGTGTTGGCAATCGTCGGCGTTTACGGAGTGGTTTCCTATTCGGCCAGCCAACGAACGCATGAGATCGGAATTCGTATGGCCCTCGGAGCTGGAAGCCACCACGTCCTCAAGCTCATCTCCGCTCAGGGCCTGAGACTGGTGGGATTTGGCGTCGGCGTGGGTCTGCTCGCAGCTTGGGCACTTTCTCGCGCCATGAAGAGTCTCCTCGTAGGAGTCAATGCTGCCGATCCTATTACGTTTGGGACCGTAGCTGTTTTGCTCACGTTGGTCGCACTCGCTGCATGCCTGGTCCCCGCCCGCCGTGCCACGCGCGTCGATCCCATGGTCGCCCTCCGTTACGAATAGCCGCCCATGTAATGATATGCGCATGGCCTAGACTTGGGACGCGTTCAGCGCTCGACAAACGCTTTCAGCCGGCCCAACGCCTCGTCCCACTGCGCGGAAACGCGGTCCAAATACTCTCGCACTTGTTCCACCGGCGCGGGATCGAAGGTGAACAGGCTCTGGCGGCCGGCGCGCTCGCTTCGCACCACCCCTGCTTGCTGCAACACCCGCAGGTGCTTGGTGATCGCCTGGCGCGTCAGCCGCGAGCCACTCGTCAGTTGCGAAATGGAACGCGATCGCCCGTCGCAGAGCTTCGCTACCAACAGCAATCGCGTCTCGTCCCCCAGCGCGGCGAACACGTGCGCATTCGTGCAGCCTAGCAAAATGCCGCGTTTACGGTTTCTCGGCAACATGGCGCTCGATATTCTTGATCTGCTCGGCCCATCCGCCTTCATTCCTGCGCAAGTTCTCGTCCCGGCGATCCGCTGGCAGTTTGGCAAAACCGGATTCACTGACTGTCAGCAGCGTGCCGTTCTTGGTCTTTTCCAGGCGGAACTCCACCAATGTAGTCGGGTCTTTCGAATAGTCTCCGGTATACTCCCGCGGGTCCAGCGACTTCGCCTGCGGCCACGTAAATGAAAACAGCCGCTCCGGCTCCATTTTCTGCACGCGCGCCTCCCACTTCACATGCTCGTAGCCGGGATACGTGATGTGCCCGGTGGAGACTTGGCCCGCCACAAACGGTCCGTCCAACTTCACCCGGAACCACTCCCCGAATTCCCGGTAATCCGTCAGGGCTCGCCACACCCGCGACACCGGCGCCTTTAACTCGATGCGCTTCTCAATCCGGTCCTGTGCCATATGCAACCTCCGGGTTGCATATTACCTCAACTTCCCTCCTAACGCAACCTTTTGGTTGCATTTCCCATTCCTCATATCTTTGCCGCCTTCAGCAAGCCCCCGGACGGTGGTGCCGTCATCTCCAGGCCCTCTCAGCGCCGCTTCTTCGCCGTTCCGACAATCCGCTCTACCAGCTCGGCGGGCGGGCCCTGGCCTTCCACCACCACCCACGCGTCACCGAACGTCAGAATTTCGCGACGGCCGGAGCCACCCCCGAGTGTGCCTCCCCCTCGGCAGTACACCGGCCAATCGCGATCGTCGCCATTCAATATCGTGATTCCATCACGCTCAGAAGCCGGCGCGGTCTTGCAACGTTTGGCGTCTCCACATTGACAAGCATAGCCATAGATCCATTTATCGCCACACTGCACGAAATCTGTGGTCGCATTATTGGCCGCCGGCCTCTGCGTTATGTCAATTTCATAACCGTCGTACACCATCAAGGACGGATCGGGACAAACCATAGAGACGCTGTCTCCGCTCACGCTCACGTGCCACGACGCCGGGTATGAAAAACTGATCGGCCAATTTCGATCCTCGAAACTCTTCCATGCTCCTTTGCCGTCGCACCTCGGCTGCTCCACTTCTTTTAGGTGAACCCCCACCTGACTTTCTTCTTTGCTCGATGACCAGACTCCAGATAAGCCCCGCCCGCTGAGTTCACCTTTCAGCGACCCACCCTCGAAATCCCACTCGTTTCGCGCAATCAACTCAACCGCGCCTTCCCCCTCGTCGATCCAGCGTCCACCGAGAGTCAACGGGCTCCAGTCTGCAGTGTCATAAAACGCCCCCACCGCCGCGCCGCCTCCGCGCTCCAGATACATGCGCACGTGCTTCTGGCCAATGGTCCCCTCAAACCAATATTTTCGGCTCGGCGCCACTTCCAATTCCGCCGTTTTGGGACAGAACGCCGTCTGGTATTGTTTGCCGATGTTCTGAGCCGGCTCTTGGGCCGACGCACTACATAACACTACGACCGTGACGAGGAGATAGCGCACGAATCAAATATTAGTCCAAAACGCCGCATCATTCTTGACGTGAAATTTCGGCTTCGCTGATTCGCAGGTGGGCTTAGGGATCACGGCTTCCGCACTCAATTTACGATGTCAGGCCTTCGCCAGCTTTGATCACTCGACAATTTGCACCAACTCTGCCGGGCAGTCCCGTAGATTCTCGATCGACACGCTTTTCTCCGACCGGTACACGTGCACCGCCGGCACCATCCCGTAGCTGCGATTGCGCCCCTCGCGTTTCGCCAGATACAACGCCCGGTCCGCTAGTTCGATCACGTTATCTACCGACAGCAGCCCCACGTCTTCCTTCAACCAGGGGAGCGGCGCCCAGCCAATCGAGCAGGTTTTGTGAATCTCCAGCCCGTTGCCAACGTCAAAGGGAATCTCCCGAATCGCTTCCAGCACGCGGTGGCACAACAGCGACGCATTGTCGCGATCGGTGGTCCGGCAAACCAGCATAAATTCTTCCCCGCCCCAGCGCACCAGGTCGTCCGATCGCCGCATCACCGATGCGATGCGCTTGGCCACCTCCTGCAATAAGCGATCCCCGGCGGCATGCCCGAGGTCGTCGTTCACCCGCTTGAACCGGTCGATATCGACCAGCATCAGGATCAATTCCTGGCCGGCCGGCGCCGCTTCTCCGGTGTTTGGCGTTTTCAGATGCGAACGCATCGCCTGCGCGACATCCGTCGAAATGGTCTCGTAGAAATACCGTCGATTCCGCGTCCCGGTTAGCGGGTCGGTCAGTGAAATCTCTTCCAGCTCTTTGTTCTTCTGCAGCAATTCCGCGCTGCGCTGTGCCACCGCTTGTTCCAGCTCCACGCGCCGGCGATTCAGCGCTCGCGTTCGCAGTGTGACATAGCCCCAGAAGCATCCCAACAGCACACACGCTCCGGCCAGCCGCGCCCACCAGCTTTGCCAGAAGTTGGGTAACACTTCGAAACGGAACGTCGCCGCTTTCGACACCGCCGCTGTACCCGGTGCCCCGCACTGCACCCAAAACTCATACTTGCCCGGTGGTACCGCTCCAAATTGCAATTCCCGCTGTTGGGTTTCTGTCGGTTGTCGCTCCAATCCTTTCAGCTGGTATTGACACGCCACGCTTTCCGCATGGCCCAGGATCATGGGCGAAAACTGCACGCTCAACGAGCCGTCCGCCGACTTTACCTTGGGCTCGTCGCTCAGGTTGCGCTCTTGGCCACCCAAGGTTACGCCGGTCAGCATCACGTTCACTGATTGTTGCGCGGGCTTATCCGCTGCCGGACGATAATGCGCCAGGCCCCACGATGTTGCGATCATGTAGCTTCCATCTTTTTCTTCGCGCACACCGGTCCAAGGGCTCACATCATCCCATAGCAGCCCATCGGCGTGATTCAGTCGTTGCAATTCCCCATTGGGCGAGCGGATCGCCAGTCCTTCGGGGCCATCGAACCACACACGATTGTGCGAATCTCGTCCGACGATGAACCAGTCCCACGAATGATTTTCGAATTGCGCCTTGCCATGGTTATCGATCCAAATTCGCGTCACTTCCACAACATCGGTATACGCCACCCACGCTTCCCGGTCGCTCAGTGCCGCCATGCTGGTGATGGCCTGCCCTTGCAAACCATCCTGCATCGTCACGGTTTGCCAGTTCTTCCCGTCGAACCGGTACACCATCGCCGTCCCGGTAACCCACAGCGTTCCTTCCGGCGAGAAGGATACGTACAGAATGTCGGTACCCGAACTCAGCGGAACCGGTACGTCCTTAGGTTCGGCTCTCGGATTACTGCTATCAAAACGCACCAGGTGGTCCCGCGTGGTCGCCCAGATTTCACCCTTCGGAGACACGTACACGGCTTGGAACGGCCTGCCACGGTAGTTGCTGTGAATCGTGCTGGAGAAATCCCCGGGATTGATTCGCAACAGCGCCCCGGTCACCGACAGCGCCCATACCGCTCCGTCTCCAGCCACTTGCATTTGCCGCACCTGCGCGGCCGCGTTGCCCGCGAATGACGGCACTTTCCTCCAGCGGTGTTGCGCGGCGTCCCAAACCGCTATGCCTTTCGCCGTGGTCACCCACAACCTGCCGCTGTGATCCCGCTGGGTTGCCCAAGTGGAGTTGTCAGGCAGCCCCTCTGCTGTAGTCCAGCCGCTCCATTCATGCACACCCGGCAACCGGTCCAAGCCTGTTCCGGATCCGCCAATCCACAATGTTCCTTCGCGGTCTTCCATCGCGAATTGGATGTCGTTGCTGGAAATTCCCTGCTTGTCCGTAATCACTTGCCACTTGCCGTCGCCGTTCTGCCAGTACAAACCGTTCGACGAGGGCACCAACAATCTTCCCGCCTGATCCACAGTCGGCTTGCCCTCCACGTCATCCACCGGCCCCGTAATCGCACCTTCCGCGCTGAGCGTGTGGCTTGCGAGGTTCACGCGCCACAGCTTGGTCGCAGTGCGCAACCACAGCACCTGCGATCTGTCCCACACCAGCGCCACCGCCCGTTCTTTGGGAACCTGAATCTTCCGGTCTACTTCCACCTTCATCGAACCTGCTTCGATGTGCGCCAAGTGCGTCCCACAGGTGAACCAGATCGAATCGTCCTCCGCTCGCACAATCGCTCCGGCTGCTTCTGCGCTGTTGTAAGGGTCGCTCAACACATCATTCCGCGCTGGATTGTGCGAATCGATGCGCAGCACCCCGCGATTGAACAGCACCGCATATACCACCCCGTTGCTATCCACCGCAAAAATCTGTGTGGCGCTGGCCAGCGGCATCGCCGAAGCGGGAATGGCCAGACTCTCGAATCGTCCGTTCCTGTAATACGCAATCCCGTGGTTCCCGGCGAACCAGGCGGTGCCGTCCGGGGCGATCAGCATGTCCACAATGTAGTGCCCGATCAGCCCTTCCACTTCCGCCATTTTCTGAGCCCGTGCACCGTCGTACCGATACAGACCGGTTTGCGTGCCGATCCATAGAAACCCTTCGCGGTCCTGCGCCATCGAGGTCACCGTTACCGCGCCTAGTCCGAAGTGATCCGGCAACCGTTGCACCGCAAACCGTGGGCTGTTGGGATAGGTAACCGAAATGGAATCGCTGGCCAGCGCAACGTGTACGTACACGAAGCCCACCACCGCGCATAGAAGTGCTAAGCTGCGAATTTGTCGTGCCTTATACACTGTTCTAACCGGTTCACGAAGAGTCTTCTGGCGTATAGGAGCGGTGAAACGGCCAGGGCTTCGCGGTCTGACGTAGCTTAAGCTGACGGTGGGGACAGGGTAAATCCAACCATCGTACCCTGTTGTAGTACCAGGGACCCGTTATGATTTGGTTACCAAAGAGGAGTCTTGCGGCCGGGACGCGTCTTTCGCCGGTTGCGGCAACTCCTTTTTACCGGCCGCCGCGGTAGGTTCGGGTTCCTTGTGGCGCGTGTTTTTGGCCATGTTTTCCAGCAATAATTTCCGAAACTTGGTGCGTTCTTCCAGACCTATATCCACAATTTCGAACGCCATGTCTTGGGCGCGGTAATCGCGCATCAGCGCTGTGGCCTGCACGTTGCGCAAACCCAATTGCAGCCGCAGTTGCACCTGCGTGCCCGGAGCCAGGTGCATATTGGTGGTGGCCAACCCCCCGCTTAAGCTGGCGGTCTTGATGTCCAGGCGGCAGTTCTGCTTGAGATTTGTGCTGACCGCTGGTATTGCCTTCTGCAAACGTACCCGGGCATGCCGGCGATGCCGCACAAACTTCGAGTGCCGCGGCACCTCCAACGGCGCCAGCTTCAAATCGTCTTGCTCGATTCCGCTGCTCGGCAGATACGTTTTCACCCATTCGGGATCGAGTTTCTCGAGCGCCTGTAGTGCCGCAATGCGCAGCTCTTGTGGATGTACCCACCCAAGCAGTTTGCGCGCCTCCAGAATCCGCTTCAGCGCGTTGGCCGATTCCGGAGCTTGCACCCGGCCTAACGCTTCCACTGCCTTCACGCGCAGGTAAGGTGCCGCACCGGGGGGTAAGTCACCGTCGGCCAGCGTCAGCAAGCGTCCTAGAGCCTCCCGTTCCTCGGTCATGCCGGCCTCATCAACCACCAGCGGCATGATCAGCGGATCCACATGATCCAGCACCGCTAACAAAATCCGGCAACGTTCCGGTGCCCCACAGGAAGCGATTTGCCGCACCATGCGGTCCTGTGCGGCTCGCGGAAAATCCTTAATCCGCGCCGGTAAGTATACTTCCGCCGCGGTCGGATCCAGCCGCACCAGCAGTCCCACCATCTCTACTGCTTCCGCGTGCGGACCTCCCCGTACTGTGCTGCGCAAGTACTGCAGCGCTTCTTCGCCGAGATCGTGCACCAGATTCGCGATGTTCTCCAGATCATCGCGATATTGGCAGCGATTGAACCTCACCGCAAGCTGTTCCATTGCCGTTTGTGGGAGCTGCCGTAGTACCCCGGTGAGCCCCGCGGAGAGTCGCCGGGCCCTCAATGCTTCTTCCACAAATTCTGGCACCCGGTCTTCAATCCCCATTTTGGCCCGCAACGTTTTGGCGATGCCCGGTCTTTGCGCCTCCACACCGGCTAGCAGGTTCAACGCCTGTTCCATCGCCGGGAAACATCGTTTGGATGCGGCTTCTTGACTCAAGCGCACGAACGCCGCGCTCACCAACGATTGCAAGTCCTGGTCTTGTTCCACACTGAGTCGCACGCCGACGTGACGCAGCGCCTCGGCCAGCAGCCGCGGGTCTGCTTTGGCGTACAACTCCGCCAACTCCGAAAGTCCCGTCGCGGCGCGCTTCCGCGCATCCGGTTCCTCGCTGTCGGCACAACTCGCATAGTTCTGCAGAATGCTGATCGCTTCCGCAATTTCCCCGTGGTCAATCAGTCCGGCCACGTACGACTGTACGTTCTTCGGCGGAATGCACCACGCCTCGCTGGACAACAACACTTCCCTTTTCGCGCTTTCCGGAACGCTGGCCCAAAACTGCCGGTCCAGCACTTCGCGATGCGACTCCGCCAGGATCCCTGCCTCGGCCATTTTGTCTTCGTGTTGGCCCAGGATCGTCCGCAGCGCCTCGATTTCCTGGTTCATGCGGTCCAGCATCTGCCGCACCGCGTTCACCTTCACCTCGCCTCGCTCGAACCGCTCCAGCGCGAATCGAATGGACAGGTGCTCCGCCAATTTCACCAGCATGTTCTGATCGAGCTTTGCGTTCTTGCCCTGCTCCGCTATGCCGGCTAGCGCATTGCGCAGCAGGTCCTGCGCGCGTCCCGGCATCTGCGCGACTTCTCCCTGGAACTCCATCGCTGCCGCGGCCGGATTCACTCCTGTGCCCACCTTCCCGAACGTGGTTAAGGCGTGCAAGATCGCGTAGATTTCTTCGTCGCTCGCTTCGCCGAGACCGGCGATCCCTTTTCCGCTCCCTCCCGTTCCCCAGCCGAACCCGCTTCCACCTCCGGTGCCACGGCCGGTTCCGCCTAAGCTGCCAGTCCCGGCTCCTGGCGCGAACCCTCCTCCGCTACCAGATCCTTGGCTCTTGGCGCCGCCCGAACCGTTTCCGAACCCGCCTGGCGTTCCCCCCGGCCCGCTGCCCCACCCGGTCCCAACACCCGCTCCATTTCCAGCCGCTGTTGCCCCACCTGCGCCTGAGCCTGTTCCCTCGTTCCCCGGGCTGCCGCCGTTTCCCTCGGCGCTTCCCTCGCCAGGATTCGCGGTAACTGGGCCACTCGACTTCGACCCTTCCGCCGCCGCTATCAGTTCCAGCAGCTTCTGGGGATCGTTCAACATCTTTTTGAACGAATCCTGCTCATCCCCCAACGAAGCGGCCGCGATCTGCGCGGCTACGCTGGCGTCCTTCAATCGGGCGTCAGTCGCCACGAAGCAAATTTCGTTAACGTGGACGCCTTGTGCATCCCCGATAGCATCCTTCAATTGCTGTGCCAATTCCGCGGGCTTGGCTTTGCCGGTTGGGAACGCATGAACCAATCTGGCCAACTCTTCCTGCGTCACATTTGGCAGAAACTGTATGCTGGCCAGTCCCGCCGCGCTCAGTAGTTGCGCAAATTGTTTCTCCGCGGGCAATCCTTCCAGCGGGACTCCATCCAGCAGCAATTGCGACCCCGTTGCCCCCAATAACAGACCGCCGTCCGCGTCTTCCGGCACAGCCACGCGAAATTCGTTCCAAGCTACCTGTAATTGTTCGATGGTTCTTACGTGGTCGTATCCGTACAGGCGGGCGAACTTCAACAAAATATTGAGGCTACGAACAAACGCGCGGGCGGCTGTGGCTTGTGGGTCCATTTTCATCCCAGTCCGTACCTTCGCCCGTCGATGGTCCCGACGGAGCCCTCAGAAGTACACCTTCTCTAGTACGGTAGGCCTGCAATGGTGGGACTCACAATGGTACAGTCGTCCCATGTTGCCGCCACGCTATCTCGCCTTTTGGGCAGTGCCACGCACCTGCTCGTTGGGACGGTTTCTTGCTTATCCTGGACAGGTTTAAATCCAGGTCAATTGCGGCCCGGCACGACTACTTGGACATCGCCATCCGGCCTTGCCGCCGGCTTCGATTGCTGACCGATGCTGGCTGCGGCAAGCCCCCCAGCTCCAGCAGGAGTTTTCGGAGCCGCGAACGCTCGTCCAAGTCCATTTCCACAAACTCAAACGCCATGGCCTGCGGCCGTGCCCCTCGCACGATCGCCTGCGCGCGGATATTCCGCACACCATGCGACATCTTCAGCGTCAACAGCGAACCCGGCGCCAGGTGCCGGTCCGCCGCTCCAATTCCCCCGCCCATATTCAATTCCGCAATGGACAGCCGCATATTCTCTCGCAGATTCGTGGTCACCGTCGGTACGTGCCTGCTCAGCTTCAACCGTGCATATCGGCGCTGCCGGATTACCGGTGCATTCGGCTCCGGATCGGTGGGTTCTAACACCAATTCCTTGCGGTCCAATCCGCTGGCTGCGATTTTCTCCATGGCCAGGGCCGGCTCGATCCTTTGCAACGCCTGCGCTGCCGCGATTCTCAATTCCGTGTGATAAGCCCAACGCCATACCTGCTTGGCCTCCAGAATTCTTTGCAGGATGGGACTGGCCGCGCTGGCCCGCAATCTCCCCGCCGCCTCAATCGCCTTGATCCGCGAGAATCCCGGCGTGCTGTCGTCCTGCACCAACTCCACAACCTTCTGGATGCATTCGGGGCGTCCGCTCATGCCCATTTCATCGATCGCCAATGGACGAATCAGCGGGTCTAGCGTGTCGTACAACGCCACCAGCAATTTCGCCCTTTCCTCTACCGGCGCGCTCGAAAGTTGTCGTACCGTTCGATCGTGGGAACTCCGCGGCCATTGCGCTAATCGCGTCGGCAATATTTTTTCCACCGCGCTGGCGTCCAGTTGGCTCAACAACCCAATCACCTCAGTGGCTTCGTTGGCCGGCGCATTTTGCAGCGTGTCCGACAAGCGATGCACCGCATCCTCGCCTAATCCAGTAACTAGCGAACCCAGCAACTCGCAATCTTCACGAAACCCGCAATTGGCAAACCTGGTGGTGACATATTGCAAGCTCGCCTTGGGCATCAATGCCAGAATGTCCAGCAATCCATCCGGAACCTGTCCGGTCCGCATCGTGTCTTCCACGAACTCCGGCAAGCGCTCTTCTGCGCCAATCCTCTGCCGCAGATTGTTCGTCGAACCCGGACGCAATGCCTCCACGCTGTCCAGTGAAGCCAACGCCTGCTGCATCGCCGGATAAAAGCGTTTCGCGCCGGCTTCCTGGCTCATGCGCACGAAAGCCGCCCCTACCAGCGTCTGCAAGTCGGCTTCCCGCTCGACCGACAACTGATTGCCCAGCCGCTGGATCACATCGATCAATGCGCTGCCGTCGCCGCTGCCATAAAATTCCGCCAAGTCTGCCAAACCAATCGCCGTCGTGCGCCGCGCCTCGGAAGCATCCAGCGCCACGCACGCCGCATATTTCGTCAGGATTTCGTTGACCGTCTTCAGCTCGCCCCGCCGCAGCATCTCTTCCAAAAACGCGCGCACGTTGCGCGGCGGCACGCACCATGCTTCATCCGACGTCAGTACTTCTTTCTTATTCTCTTCGGGAACCTGCTGCCAGAATTCCTGGTCCAGTAATTCGGTGTACGACTGCACCGCAATGCCCGCGGCGGCCATGGTCTCTTCTTGCTGGCCCATAATTTTCCGCAACGCTTCAATTTCTGCGTTCATGCGATCCAGCAACTGCTTCACGGCGTTCACCCGCAGTTCGCCGCGCTCGTAGCTGTCCAACGCAAAGCGAATGGCCACATGTTCAGCCAGCTTCAACAGCATCGGCTTGTCGGGCTTGTCCATCGGCGCCTGCGCCGCCAATCCCGCCAGGGCTTGCTGTAATGTGTACTGCGCTCTCACCGGTAGAGCCGTCAAACGCGATTGGAAACCCGATGCGTCCATGCGGCTTTCAGGGTCCTTCCGCGCCTTGCCCAGTTGCGCGAACAATCCAATCATGGAACGGATATCTTCCTCAGCAACTGAATAGTTTCCGCTTTCGCCGCCCCCAGCGCCGAACCCGGTTCCCATCCCGCTGCCGCCGCCCATCATGGCGCCGCGCAACATCGCCGACGCGCTCAACCATTTCCCCGGTTCCTGCGCTCCTCCCCCACCGCCTACTCCGCCTACACCCGTGCCGCCACCCGCACCCGTTCCCCCGCCCGTACCTCCTACGCCGCCGTAGCCCCCTCCGCCTCCTGCTCCACCCGTTCCTCCGCCGCCGAAACCGCTGCCTCCACCGGGTCCACCAACTCCTCCGCCTGTCCCCCCACCGCTGCCACCGTCTCCGCCGGATCCAGTGCCGCCGCCTCCAGTGCCTCCCGAACCCGTTCCGCTTCCGCCACCGGGTCCGCCGGTTCCTCCCCCACCGCCGCCGGAACCACCCCCTGAGGGCTTCCCCGCGTCCCACAAACTCCCGGCGCTATCTGTACCGCCGCTCCAACTGGAGCCAGCTCCGCCGCCCGATCCAGTGCCTCCACCGCCTCCTCCACCACCCGGACCTGGTCCAAACCCGGCACCCCCGCCTCCTCCGCCAGCGCGGCTGCTTTCCGCAGCCAAAATCAACTGCAGCATTTTCTGCGGATCTTCGAAAACCTCGCGATACTTGTCGCCGGCGCCCCCCAGCGTCTTGGCCGTCAATTGCGCCGCCACTTTGATTCCCGCTACCGATCCGTCCTCGGCCACGTAGCGAATTTCGTTGATCTTGATGCTGGTGTCGCCCGCCAGCGCGTTCTTCAGCTGCTCCGCCAGCATGCTGGGCTTGTTGTTGCCGCTGGGGAATGCGCGCACGAAGCGGGCAAAGTTGCTCTGCGTGGTGTTCGGAGAGAAATGAATGCTGGCAATGCCGGAACTGGTCAGCAGTTGCGCAAAGCTCTTCTCCGCCGCGGCCGCGCCTAACGGCACGCCATCCAGCACGATCTGATTCCCGGAAGCCCCCAGCAACAGGCCCGCGTCTCCGCCGTGATCCAGCGCCGTGCGCAATTCTTTCCACGCAGTCTCAAATTGCGCCGCGGTGCGCACGTGCCCGAATTCGTACAAACGGGCAAATTTCAGCAGAATGTTCAAACTGTGAACAAAGGCGCGCGCGGCTTGTCGTGTGTCCCCGGCCATCTCTGCGGACTTCCCCAGTTACACCCTCTTACCTCTACACTAGGCCGCTCTGCCCTGCAAACACAAGTCCCCCAGTATCTGCTGTAGCGTTGTGAACAACCTGAGTAGCCTGTACCCTAACTCGTTAATCGCACCTTCGTCCGTGATTTCGGGGCCCCGGTCACTATATCCTTGTCGCATTATCCGTGCATTTAAATGCTCACAAACCGCTAATCTCAGCCCGCCAGCAACCAGCCTTATTCCCCTGTCAGCACAACTGCAAATCTGGAAACTTTCCATCCGGTTTGCCTTGCTCACTCTGCCATCACGTCAGTACAATGCCATCAGTAGTTCGCAGAAGCTGCTGAGGAATTCCTCTTCGGGTGGGCCGGATATCCCGGCGCAAGGCCCCCTGGATGCTCGGGCTCTTCCTGAAGACAAATTGTTGGTGCTTCCTCGGCAAACTCGCCGGTGCAGCGAGTGTTCGCTCCAGCATTGCTAATCCGGCGATACCAGCTTGGCTGAACTCGAGTCCGCTCATGGCTGATGAATCATCGGTTTCGCGCTTCAAACCGGAAATGCCGCAAATTCCCGGCGTTTCCCAACCCACGCCGCGCGCCCCTCGCACCCATGTTTTGCTTCCTCTCGTCGGCGGCCTAATCATCTTAGGCGTGGTGGTTGTTCTGGCAGTACGCTGGATTGCGCATTCCCGGCCGGCGCAGTCCACTCGCGTCGAACCGGCTCCTCAACTCGAAGTGCCTCCCGCTCCCCCCGATCCGAATTCCCTTTTGCCTCACGCCAACAAAGCCAATCCGGTGATCGCGCAAATTTCCGATCTTGCCGAGCCTTGGTCCTCCATCGATTTCTTCATTGCCGATTTGACTACCGGCGAAAATGTTCCCGCTACCATCATTCGCCTCCCTTCCGGCTCTCCCACCTCGGTCACCGGCTATTGGGCCTTCTCTCGCAAAGCCCCTTACGGTGCCTGCGAACTCGAATACATCCGCGACATCAACGCTCTTCGAACAGGCTACGACTACCGCGCCGCCAAACACCCTCTCGTGGGCAATCCCTGCAGCCACACTCTCTACGATCCCCTCGTCACTGCTAATCTTCCCGGCGCAGGCAACATCTGGATCCGCGGCGCCATCGTCCAAGGCAGCGACATTCGCCCTCCCTTTGGCGTCGAAATCAAGGTACAAGGCAAGCAAATCCTCGCCATTCGCACCGAATAATTCTTCACATTTGCCCACGGCATCCCTTTGCGCTACACAGCCAGATCGGAGCGCTTGCGCACGGGTGGAGGCGCCACTTGCCGCTGTAAGTGATAGGATTCGCTGATCTGACGCGGCCAGGCGACAATGCACTCCCGGTGTGTGCATACAAACGTACGTATTTGGAACCATCTCATTTCGCCATCTCATACTAAGCTCAGGAGTTGCCGGAGTTCGTTCTGTAATTTCGATGTCGCGGTCATTTGGCTTGGCGCTTTTCCAGGCTCTGGGGAGCAACTTGGATTCGCCGTGTGCAATACAATTCAATGCGTTTGGAAGCATCGCATTTTGCCATCTCCTATTAAACTCAGGAGTTACCGGAGTTCGTTCTGTAATTTTCTTCAAATCTCCACGAGAACAGTTCGGGAACCGATCGTTCGCGAATCTACCTTTTCAGCTCCCAGCTCGAAACGCTTTTAGTGGATGCGACTTTGGCCAGTCGGTCCGAGGAGGGAGTCACCGAGGCGAACCACCTCTCCGGGCCTTACAGGGATTTTTTCAGGGAATTCTTTCTCGGCTTGGGACTAAATGCGCCGCGAAGTTCCTTGTTCTCGCACAAATACATTCAACGTGGGTCCCAATGACCGAAGCGGAACAGGGAATTTGCAGGGAACGGGCCGTCGGACCATCAGCGAAAACATAGCACAAAGAGCGACTTGAAGCCGCGATGGCGAAACTAAGTGTTGAGACGCCAAGCGTTCAGATTAGCCTTATCACGGATAAACCAAAGTGTGAAGGCCAGACGAGAAAGCCAACTTATCACTCGTCGTCAATACGGTTCGAAGCTGAGAAGTTCTGTAAATATTTGTGACCTTCTCTGTCGTACTCATCCAAGCCAATCTTCAAAAGCATTTCACAGACCTGCGACAAACTCCTGGATTCCTGTCTGGCGAGCTTCAAGAGTCTCTTTTTCAAATCCGCCTGGATACGAAAGGCCAACGGAGCGTCTTTTCTCATCTCGATGCAATTGTAGGAGAAACCCAGCGCGGTTCCAACAATCGTCTTGACGTGTGTTGTGAATTGTATGAGACTGTATGTGACTGTATGAGACAAGGAGGTCCAATGCCATTTCCCAAAAACAAAAGTCGATATCTCCGCGATGTCGCACTAGCTAAGCGCCTTTGGCCCGGACAAATCAATGCTGAAAAAATTCAGTCACTGAAACAGATGTCGCAGAAGCTCGGACTATCGGTTGTTGCTGGGGATGTTCAATTACTGGAGAACCGTTTGTACGTTACCCATTCGGGACTTCTCCGTTTGGCACGGCGAAGGCATTGTTCGGGCATAACAGTAAACCTTGTGAAAACATCGTGTGATCCCGCTGCCTCTCGGTGGGTCTTTCGGGCCGTTGTTTATCCAAATCCCAATTCCAAGGGTTTCGTCGGTTACGGAGATGCTGAGCCGTCGAATATTTCGCCAGTGGTTCAAGGAGCTGAGCTACGAATCGCCGAGACACGTGCCGTCAATCGCGCTCTTCGCAAGGCTTATGGGATTGGCCTCTGCTCGGTCGAGGAACTCGGCGCACTCCCCAGTGCGCGGACCTCTTCCGCTAGTTCCCTTCCCGCTGGAATGCACTCCTCCAACGGCAACGGCCAGCCCCGGCTGCGGGATCAGCTCTGCCTTCTGATCCGCCAGTACAACCTCGACGCCAATCTGGTGAAGGCCTACGCTGCGGACTTTTGTGGCACCGAAACGCTGCGAGGGGCGAGTCGTGAGTTGGTCGAGTCCTTTATCACCCACCTTTCCGCAGCTGCCAAAGAAAACCGGGACGCTCTGATCTGCAAACTAAATTCCTATTCTCAACAGGTGGAGGCTCGGTCATGAGGCGCCTGATTCCCGGCCTCCATTCGCAGCATCATGCATCATCGGCGAATCTCGACGGGATTTTTCTGGTCCGCGTCGAACGGGCTTCCTATCGTTGGCATCCCCAGAAGCCCTTCCTTTCCCTCCGCTTCTCCATCCTGGAGCCAGCTTCCTATGAAGCACTGGCATTCTCTGGACGCCTCTACTGCACAGAACCTGCTCTTTGGTAGCTGACTTGGTTTCTCCGCGATTTCGGTTATGACAGTGAATTGCTAAACCGGGATCAGGTTGACGAAAAGGCTCTGCGCAATCTTCGAGGCGTGGTGCGCACCAGCTTTACAAATCTAAACGGCCATTCCTACCAAAACCTGGATTCGTTCGCTCCCGAATCTGAGTGGGAAGCGCTTTCCTGCATTTCCAACAATCCAAAAGAACCCAAGAGTACCGGCGATGATTTATAGCTTTACCCAGATCGCCAACTACCTGCGCTGTCCGCGCAGCTATCGGTATCGCTACCTCGATGGATGGCGCGAAAAGGAGACACGCGCGGCGCTGATTTTCGGCCGCTGCTTTGAAAAGGCGCTGGAGGCTTATTTCTGCGGGGGCGACTGCGGCGCCACCCTATTTAGGGAGTGGGGCGTATATCGGGAGGCGAGGTTTGAATACAATAAGGGAGAGACTTGGGACCGGCTCTTACGTCAAGGCATTCACTTACTCGAATGCTTTGCCCGGGACAATCGCATTCGGGTTTCGCATCCGAAACAGAATCTTCAAATCAAGATAGTCCGGGAGCTACCGAACGCCAATCAGTTCATTTCGTACATCGATGCGATCGGTGAACTCGATGGCGTTCGGTGTGTTATGGACTGGAAGACCACGTCCAGCCGTTATCCCGACGAACCCGCCGGACTGCTCTCTCTCGATCCGCAGTTGATTTGCTATTCCTGGATCACCGGCATTCCCGATGTGGCTTTGGTTGTGTTCGTGCGGAAACATCAGCCCGAGATTCAATATCTGAAGACGTCCATCTCGGAAGAACAGCGATTGGAATTTGGTCGGCTGCTGGCCGCCACCATCGGTCAGATCGAGTCCGCCCAGTTCCCTTTTCACAGCGGCATTCGTTTTCCGCAAAATGGCTGCGTCAGCTGTTCCCATGTCGGGTTATGCCTGCAAGACCAGAAACTGATCGACGCCAATCTGATTCGGACATCGGGAGTAGACGACCTTGCCTGGCTGGACGAGCTTGTCTTTTAGGGCCTGTGGCCCGCGAAACCGTATGAAATTCACTCAGAGTAAGATCGTAACGGTCCGGAGCGGCGAGGTCGCTTCCACATTGGAGAACTTGAGGCTGTGAGCTTGTCTGATCCGGAGCGTGCCTGTTTGAGCGAATAATTGGGCGTCGTTGTCTTCCCCTGGGGGAGCGGCGATAGCCCGTGACCCTGGTTAAGGTAACCGCAGCACGCTCTCCGCTCCCGGCCAGGAGGAACTATGCCCTACAGGATAGCGGGAATCGATGTTCATAAAAAGATGCTGGCCGTCGTCGTGTCCGACGTGGAAGTCGACGGCGAGTTCCACTTTGAGCAGCGGCGTTTTGGCAGCAACCCCGAACAACTGCGATCGCTAGCTGCGTGGCTGCTCGAGCAAGAGGCCGAGGAAGTGGTTATGGAATCGACGGCCCAATACTGGCAGCCCGTGTGGGAAGCACTGGAACGGTATTGGAAGCCGATACGCGAGAAGCAACAAGGCGCAGGCCGGAGGTCGGGAACGCTGCACCTGGCGCAAGCGCAATCCAATCGCGGACGACGGGGACGCAAGAGGGATTTCCCAGATGCCGAACGCCTGGTGAAGCGGCTGGTGGCCCGGGAATTGACTCTGAGCTTTGTACCCGATGCCGAGCAGCGTTTGTGGCGGACGGTGACGCGCAGAAAGTACCAATTGACGCGCGATAAAGTCCGATTGCAGAACCAATTGGAGTCTCTTCTGGAAGAAGCCCACATTAAGTTGTCCAGCTTGGTCTCGAATCTGCTAGGCGCCAGTGCCCGGCGCATGCTCAAGGCCCTGGCTGACGGAGAAACCAACCCGGTGGCTCTGGCTGCTTTGGCCGATCAGAACTTACGCGCCACGCCGGAACAGTTGTGTGATGCGCTCGGTGCGTGCACAGACCTCAAGCCCGTGTACCGCCGGCTGCTGAAGATGGCATTGGAGCAGTTGCAATTCCTTGAGCAGCAGATCGGCCAACTGGATCAGGAGATGGCCAGTTTGCTCAGCCAGCACCAGGATGCCGTCCAGCGGCTGGCGGAGGTGCCGGGTCTGGGAGTGGACTCAGCGCAACAGATCATTGCCGAAGTGGGTCCCACCGCAGCAACCTTCCCTTCCGAGAAATGTCTGTCCTCCTGGGTCGGTGCCTGCCCTGGCGATGACGAGAGCGCCGGCGTGAACTACAGCCACCGTTCTCCGCAGGGCAACCGCCACATGCGGCGCTTACTCAATCAGTCTGCCAACGCCGGAGCCAGAACCAAAGGCAGCATCTTCGAAATTGTGTATCGCCGGTCGGTCGTGCGCCTGGGACATAATCAAGCCATTGGAGCGATTGCCCATCGACAGTGTCGGCTGATCTGGCTAATCCTGCATCAAGGAGTGCGCTACGAGGAACGCGGTCCAGCAGTCACCAAGCGATCGAAGCAAAAGCGCACTGCCAAAATGATCCGGCAACTCCGAAGCCTCGGCTACCGCGTCGAACTAATCAATTCTCAACAAGCCGCTCCAGGACCAGCCCAGTGATTTCGACCCTGTGGATTAACCGAGGGGCGATGGAGACTCCGGAAATCAACCGCCGACGTGCCACATTCGTTCTCGGTCGGATTGATGAGATTTTGGCCTGGGACCGAGCCAAAGAAAACGAAAAGGACGCGCGGTTCGTGGAGTTGGGAGAATACCTGTGTGAGGTGCGAGCCAAGCAATACTGGCGGCTCGAGAAGCTGAACTCGTTCGAGGAGTTTCTACAAAAACGGTTCGCGGATTCGCGCCGCAAGGCGTACTACCTCATGGCCATTCACGAGAAGCTGAACCGCGTACCGAAGCATGATCTGCAGCAGGCGGGTTGGAGCAAAGCCACCGAACTCGTGAAGATTGCTCGAAAAGAGGGGGACAAGTTTGACTGTGCAACCTGGTTGCACAGGGCGAAGGAGATGCCGAAGGAAGGTTTCCGGTGCGCGGTGGAACGGCACCTGACGGGGAAAGAAACGGAGCCGTGGGAGCTCGTCTACTTCAAACTCTATAAGAGTCAGTTGGCCGTGGTTGAGAGGGCGCTGGAGGTTGCCGGTAGGATGCTGGGCACGGACAAGTCAAGAGGGTATTGCTTGGAAATGATTTGCGCCGATTTCCTAGCAGGTGCCGACATTCCAGAAGACAAGTCCGGGACCAAGCAAATTCAATGAGAGTTCGGCAGAAAAGACCCAGGATCAAATTGGACTCGGCACAATATGTTTTGTTGAGGAATCAAGTCTTGGAACGGGATAGTTGGCGCTGCCAGGAGTGTGGGTCTCTGGAGAATCTACAAGTCCATCATTTGAAACTACGGAGTCGGCTAGGCAGCGACACAATAGCGAACCTGATCACGTTATGTTGTTTTTGCCACGCAAAAAAGCACGGAAGATAGGCCGGTCAGCCAAACCTCACCCGTGGAGGGCCAAATTCTGCACACAGCGAAAATCAACCCAAACCCTTCGCCATACGCACTTGCCAATGCTCGCCCCAATTATTCATTTCCTTTCACATATGTATCTTTGTGAAGACGCACCAGTCACGAACCCCACAGAATCTGCACTTCCAAGATCCCATCTGCCAAAATCGCTATCAATCCCATTGTTATTTTACAGGCGCCCCGACTCGCACACTTCAGTCCGCGGTGAAGCGAGCACAAAAAAAGGGGCGGCCACTTGGGCCGCCCTTTTCCTCCGCGTTTTCGCGGAATTGTTAGAAGTTCACCTTCAGTGACAACTGCACCACGCGCACTGAAGAGTCAAAATGAAGGAAGTTGCCATACGGGCTGGTCGGCACGCCCTGCATTGGTGAGAGAATTTCGCCGAACGTCGGGCTACCCAGCAAGGAGTCCGGCAGGTTGAAGTTCGGATGGTTGAACACGTTGAACGCCGTCGCGCCCGCGCCAAACTTGAACCGCTCCTTCAGCGAGAACGTCTTGAACAGCCCCATGTCGAAGTCCACGTAGCCGGGACCGCGGAATTGGTTACGGGCCTGGTTAGGATAACTCGTGTAGGCGAAGCCAGTCGCCGTGGTATTCGTAAACGCCGAGGCAACCGTGCAGGGGTGAATGGTTTTGTTCGTCACTACAGCTCCGACGCCGCACGAAGGGTTGGCCCCCCCACTGATTACATTGCCCACGATACCAAGCGCGTTAGTATAAGCTATGTCCCCAAACGAATAGGCATCCAGCACCGTATACGGCAACGCGGAACGCAGGAACACCTTGCCAGACCACTGCCAGCCGCCCAGCGCAGCCTTCACGAAGCCGTTACCGAAATGCACTGCCGGAGTAATCACATAATCGGCGTTGAACAAGTGGCGGATATCATAGTCCGCGTTCCCGTAGTTGTTGGCCTTCAGGCTGCCGGGGTTAATCTGGGTTTGAACATTGTAACCATTGCCCCAGCCGCCGATTGGGAAGAGCCCTCCGTTGGAGGTCTCATCCAGTGTGTGCGAGAACGTGTAGTTGAAATGCGACATCAACCAGGAGTGATACTGCAACCGCACCGACCCGGTGATCCCGTTGTAGTTGGAAACGGCTCCGCTCTGCAGCGTAGTTACCTCTCCATAGTTAGGCAGCACCGTGGATGTAGTCTTGATGCCCGGAACCGAGGCGAACACGCTATTGGTCGCCACTGCATTCCACCAACTGTTGTAATAAGGAATATTAATTGCGTGATTTCCGACGTAGTTCACGGACAGCGCCACGCTCTTGGACACTTCCTGATCTACCTTCAGGTTCCATTCCTGGACCTGCGGCGAGTGAATAGTGCCTTGGATGGAGTTGAAGCTCACCGGAGGATTAAATCCAATGATTGGGTCCAAAATCGCCGAAAGTTGGTTATAGCTCTTGCTGAGAGTAAACGCGGATGATGCGGCCGCGAAAGCTGAGGGCCCCGCTGTGAATGGAGCGATGCCAATCGTACCCCCAGAGGAATCCAGCGGTGCAATCGTGAACAGCGTCGTTGCCGGAGGATTTCCAGGTAGACCCAACTCTTCGTCCAACATACCAGCTGGTGGGTTGTCGTAGAAGATGCCTACGCCCCCGCTGATCACCGTCTTGTTGCCTCCCTGGAACCACGGGAAGTGATTGCTGGCATTTGGCGACCAACTGAACGACACTCGTGGCGAAACATTGATCGGATCGACGCTAAAATACGGGTGCCGCTGTCCCGCATGGATGTCGCTCGAGTACGGAATATCTCCTGCGCCAGCCGGTCCTGCCTGGACGCTGGTCAGGTCATTAAATGGTGCGTTGTAGTTAGAGAAGCAGTTCACATTGCACGTAGGATTGGCATTCTTCTCGAATCGCAGTGCCAGCGTCAACGTGAAGTTAGACTTCACCTTCCAACCGTCTTCAGCATAAAAGCCGATTCCCCAAAGGCCAATCGGCACGTCCGTCCGAGGGCTGTACCCTTGTGTAAACGAATATGCAAGCCCATCTGCGAATGCCTGCATTCCGATCAGTCCTGTCGGACCAAGTGTGGTCGAACTCAAGTCGTTGAAGTTGCTCGTGGGATAGATGTTGAAGAAGTTGTGATCGCTCACATCATACCGGCGGAAATTCTCGCCGAATTTGAAAGTGTGCTTCCCTTTTACCCAAGAGAAGTCATCGATAAACTGATATTGGGTAACGTTGCGGCCCTGCGGGAAACTGCCAACGCCTGGGTTGATCGGCGAAAAGCCAACTGCCCCGCCGAAGGTAACCGCTCCGTATGGGAATTCCTTCTGCCAGGCAGGGATATCCTGAACAAACTGGGCCACGTAATGGCTCAGGGTTGCCGTGAAGCTGTTCGTAACGTTGGGGCCGAACACGTGCCGCTCATTGACCTGATAGTCATAAGCTGGCTGATTCGAATTCGCATCAAACGCCGAGCTAAGGGGGTCAATGTAAGTAGGCTGCAGCCCGTGGTCGATTTTGAACCGGAAGAACAAGTCATCCTTCGACGTGACTTTCAGGTCAATGCGTGGCGCCAAAATCCATTCCTTCGCAAACGCAGCCGGCGTCAGTGTAACTAACTCTTGGCACGGCGATCCTGCGGCAAATCCCGGCAGTGTCACGCCGGCACATTCCGTTCCTGCGGGCGCTATCGGCGACACCTGCTTGCCCGACGCCGCTGCCGCATAAATATTGAACATATTCTGATACATCGGAAGTTCGCTCGGATTCGTAGTGCCCAGATTGGTCAGCACCGCGCTGGCAAATGCCGTCGTCGGTATCGTCTCGGTATCCACGTTCGGCAAAATAAAGCGCAGCCCCTCGGTGTCCACAAAGAACCAGAGGTGGTCCTTGACGATCGGACCGCCGATCGACGCGGCCCACTGGTTGGCGTTCGAAAATGGCCGTGGTGCGCCGCTGGCGTTGGAAATAAAATCGTTCGAGTTCATCGCCCGGCCATTCCACCAATACTGTGCGTTCCCGTGGAACGAATTCGTTCCGGATTTGGTCACATAGTTCACTTGCGCGCCACTCAACTGCCCGTACTCGCCCGAATACGGGTTCGTGACAATCGTCGTCTCCTGCATTTCATTGCTTCCCAACGTCAGGTTAGTCGCGCCGGAGTTATTGATATTGAAGTACGGGTCCATATCGTTTTCGCCGTTCACTGTGTACAGGTTCGACGTGCCCGATAAACCGTTCACCGTGAAGTTGCCGTATCCGGTACCGGGCGCAACCACCACGCCCGGCGAAGTAAATGCTAAGGTCGTGATGTCGCCACCGGCGGCCGGCAGCAGCGCTACTTCTTCTGGCGTGTAGGACGTAGCGATCCCGGGTTCTGTGCTGATCAGCGGCGCACTCCCAGATACTTCAATCGTTTCGGCCGCCTTGGAAAGTTCCAGTGCGACATCCACCTGGGAGGTCTGCCCGACAGCGACGCTCGTGGTCTGCACAGTCTTTGCAAAACCCGTCACGTTAACGGTCACTTCGTATTTGCCCGGCTTCAGCAGGTTGAAGCGGTACGAACCCTCCGCGCTCGTCGCGGTCGCCTGCACTTCGCCCGTGTCCAGGCTCTTCAAACTCACATTCGCGCCCGCAATCACCGCTCCCGTCGGGTCCGTTACACGGCCAGCGATGCTGCCTAACGTCAATGATTGGCCCGCCGCCACACTTGCGTAGGCCAAACTTAGAAGGAAAGCCACCACAACTCCCAGTCTAAACAGCTTCATTCCTACCTCCTCGGATTCGCGCCCACCAACAGCAGCAGACGCCCACTTCGATAAGTACAAACCACCAGAAACCAAAAGGGATAAAAGCTCGAGCAACGGGCTCGAGCCGCAAATCTCGAAATTTTCGTTGTAAAAACCCCCACCACAGGGACAACGTTCAAAGAGACTGTTGGCAATTGATCGACCAAACAGTCCCTCTTTTATGCCACCTATTTACATCACGTTAAGGAACAACACAAGTGTGTTTTTAACGTTAACATATAGATTTATGTAGAACCACAAAACGCCTACAAAAAAACGTATACTTTCACCCCATTTCCCTGACAATTCAGCCCTTATAATCATCGACTTAGCATATTACAATTCATTCGCTTTTTATTTGCATGCCTTGTCCACAAGCGCTACATTCTACCCGACAACTTGGCGCATGCAGCGCAACCCTTCTATGTAGCTTGCGCGTCCCATATCTCGGAGGAACTATGTATCGCCGCAGCTCCCTGGGTTTGACTTTTCTGCTGGTTTTGTTCCTTGCCGTCGCTTGCAATAAGGTCAACGACGACACCATCAGCACGGACATCAAAGCCAAACTGTTTTCTGATCCGCAGCTCAAATCCACTTCTCTCAATGTCGATAGCAAGAATGGCGTTGTGACCCTCACTGGGACCGTTCCCGACGACGCTTCCCGTCAACAAGCGCGGGACATTGCGGCCAAAACCAACGGTGTCAAGCAAGTCATCGACTCCATGACTCTGGCTTCTCCTGCCCCGGAAACCGTTGCTGCTTCGCAGTCTGCTCCGGCGCCAGAGCCCGCCCCCGCTCCATCGAAACCCGCCCACAAAAAGAAAATCGTGAAGGAAGAGAAACCTGAGCCCGTCCCGGCGACGCCTGCGACCGACGAAACAACCGCCGCAGCCACTCCCGAGCCGCCTGCTGCTCCGGCTCCCGCCGCCGCGCCCGCGCCGCCTCCTCCACCTCCGCCGCCTCAGCCCATCACCCTCACCATTCCCGAAGGCTCCATTGTGACCGTTCGCACCATCGATTCCATTGATTCGTCAACGGCCTCCACAGGTCAAACGTTCCGCGCCTCGCTCGATGCGCCCGTCGTCGTCAACGATCAAGTCGTGCTACCCCGAGGGCTCAACACCAATCTCAGGCTGGTTGAGGCCAGTTCCGCCGGGAAATTCAAAGGGCGCAGCGAACTCACCGTCTCCCTCGACAGCGTCACCTATCAAGGCAAAACCTACACGCTGGCCACCAGTGATGTTCAGCAGCAGGGCAGTTCGCGTGGCAAGCGCTCCGCTGCGGTCATCGGCGGAGGCGCTGCTTTGGGAGCCCTGATCGGCGGGCTAGCCGGTGGCGGAAAAGGCGCAGCCATTGGCGCCGGCGTCGGCGCCGGCGGGGGAACTGCCGCTCAGGCGTTGACCAAGGGTCAACAAGTTCGCATTCCGTCCGAAACGCGTCTGGATTTCACCTTGCACACTCCAGTCGCGGTTACTTATTTGCCCTCCAAAAAGTCGGCGCAAACTCCTGCGCCCAGCAACAACCAGAATTAGTCACCGCACACCCGTTCCGTGGCACAGCCATTCCTGGCTGTGTAGCGCCGAGCTTTAGCTCGGCATACCGCCCTGAAGGGCGGCACTACAAGTAGCACTATTTCAAGACGCACACACTCGCCTGCAGGATCGCACTGAACGTGACACAGCCATTCCTGGCTGTGTCACGTTGCTTCTTTCCTCCTTTCTTGGCATTCTCATTGCCTCATGACTCCAGAAACTCCCCATTTCTCTCGCCGCCGCTTTCTGCAATCCTCCGCCGCCATCTCCGCCTTGACTATAGCCTCGCCGTCCGGCGCTCACTCGCAGCTCCCGCAATCATTCTCCACGCTGAAACCGCTGGGCGATCGCGTTCGCCCCATTACTGCTGAGGAGTTTCACGGGCGCCTCCTGCGTGCTCAAGAAGTAATGCCCCAGCTGGACCCGAAGTTCGACGCCATCCTCCTCGGGCCAGGTACCTCGCTCTACTACTTCACCGGTCTTCATTGGGACCTCAGCGAGCGGCTCCTCGCCCTGATCATCCCCCGCACCGGTGAACCGATCCTGATTTCCCCCGCCTTCGAAGAAGGCCGCGTGCGCGAACTCCTGCGCTATCCCATCGAGGTGCGCGTCTGGCAAGAAGACGACAGCCCCACAAAGCTCATCGCTAGCTCCCTCGCGGATCGCGTGCTGCGCTCCGGGCGCATCGGCATTGACGAAGCCATGCCTTTCACGTTCTATGACCATTTTCGCAGTGCGGCTCCTGCGTACGAATGTGTTTCCGCTGATCCCGTGACTATCGCTTGCCGCGGGCACAAATCCCCTCACGAACGCGAACTGATCCGTTTGGCTTGCGGCGCCACCTGCGACGTGTATCGTCTGGTCTTCCAGAACTTGCACGAAGGCCTGTCCGATCAGGAAATCCGAGCGATGGTCGCCGCGGGTTACTCCAGGATGAATCTCCGCGGCTACGCTTTGGTGCTCCTCGGCGCGTCTGCTGCCTTGCCGCATGGTTCGCGCCAGCTTGAGAGGCTGAAAGAAGGCGATGTAGTTCTGATCGACGGCGGCTGCGTGGTTGAAGGCTACGAATCCGACGTGACTCGCACCGGAATCTTGGGGAAGCCGCCTGAAAAGGTGCAGCGGGCCTACGACGCCGTCCGCAAAGCCCAAAACGCCGCTCTGGACACAGCCCGCTCCGGAAAACTCTCTGGCTCAGTCGATGATGCCGCGCGCAGCGTTATTACTGACGCCGGATTCGGTCCCGACTACAAATTCTTCACGCATCGCTTGGGCCACGGCATCGGACTCGATGGCCACGAGCACCCTTATTTGGTGCGTGGCAGCAAGACTGTGCTCGAACCTAGTATGACCTTCTCGAACGAGCCCGGAATCTACGTCCCCGCTGAATTCGGCGTCCGCTGCGAAGACGACATGGTTATCGTCCCCGAAGGTCCAGCCCAACTGCTCACTCCTGGTTTCCAAGTGTCTCTCGAGCGCCCCTTCGGCTGATCCGTGGTTGTTGCGAGCCGATACCTTCTGAACCATCACGGATCGCTGCTCACCCACTCCGCAAACTCCACGATCCTCTGCTCCGCCCAGAACCGCTCCGGGCCGCTCCACTTCGAGACAAATCCGCAGTGTCCCCCATGCTGCGGTGCCACGAATTTTACGCGAGAATTTCGGTCGGCACCCGCAGCCAAGAACGAGGCATAGGGCACAAACGGATCGTCCTGCGCGGTGATCATCAGCAAAGGCACGCCAATCTTGTCGATGACTCTCTTCGCGCTCGCGGTCTGATAGTACTCTTCGGCATCCTTGAATCCGAAATGCGGCGCCGTAACGGCGTCGTCAAATTCCCGCACCGTGCGAATGGGTCCAAGCCCATTTCCCTTATACCTCTCCGGGAACAATTGGCACTTCCGCTGGTAGCGCTGCATCAATCCACGCACGAAATGCCACTGGTATGCGCAGTTTTGCTTCTTCTCCAGCGCATCGGCGCAAGCCGATAAATCCACCGCCGGGCATACCGCCGCCACCCCCCGCAATTGCGACGGCGCTGCGCAAGCCAACTCGCCTCCCATTTTCGTGACCAGGTTTCCGCCCATCGAGTAGCCCACGAAGACAATCTTCTCGAACCCTTCGGCAATCAATTCCATCAGCACCGCTCGATAATCTCCGCTCAATCCGCTGTTATACAAAGTCGGCGTCAGCCGCTCGGTGCCGCCGCAGTTTCGCTGGTTCATGCGCACCGCGTGGAACCCGCGTCTCAACGATCTCTCAGCAATGCCCCGGGCATAATTCGAATCGCACGAGCCTTCCAACCCGTGCACAATCACCACGACTGGCAACTCTCGCGCCTTTCCTCGCTGCCAATGACATATCCCCTTCAATTGCGTTTCCGCATCGACCCGGAACAGTTTTTCCTCCGAATCCGGCAATACAAAACTTCTGCGTGCGAACGCCCCGGCAATGGTTTGGGCATGCCCGCTTTTCAAGCACGGATGAGGCACGAATGGGCGTATCTCTCTTTCCATATACTTACTTTATCAGCCACCCACACTCCGAACGCTACTCTGCGGCCGGATTCGACGCGCTTCCCTCCTCCTGAGACTTAACTTCAGTCGATTGGCGCTCTTACGCGCTTTGCGCGTATTGTTAACACTGTGCTTCCCGCCGCGTCTACTGTCTCAGGTGGTATTCGCGAACCGTGGTAACCGAAATTGGATTACGCTTTCCATCTTCTGGTCGCCTGGCCATGAGCGCTGCGGCGGATCCTAACAGTTCCGACGATGCCCTGGTTCTCGCCGCTCAGCAAGGTGACCGTGCGGCCTTTGGGATCCTGTACTCGCGTTACGCGCGCATGCTGCACGGGATTCTGCTATCGCGCGTGTCCTACGCCGACGTCGATGATCTGGTTCAGGACGTTTTCTTGCAAGCGTTGCCGCGGCTCGGTTCTCTCCGCGAAGTGTCGCGGTTTCCCGGTTGGCTAGCAGCCATTGCTCGTAACCGTGCCAGCGATTTCCATCGCCGCAGCAAGCCCACCGATCGGCTCGACGACGAACCCACGGAATCCGCGCAAAACCACCCGGCGACTTCGCCTCGCTCGCATTCCGGCGCGGAAGCTCGCGCTGCTCTGGAGGCCATCTTGTCGCTCCCGGAAACTTATCGCGAAACTTTGATCCTGCGCCTTGTCGAGGGTATGACCGGGCCCGAAATTGCCGCGCGCACCGGCCTGACTCACGGCTCCGTTCGCGTGAATCTTCATCGTGGAATGCAACAACTCCGCGAAATTCTTGGCCGCAAGGCCGCGCCGCTCACCGGGGGTGAGCTATGAGCACACGCCCAAACAATCCTGAAAACGAAGCATCTATGACTGAAGATTACCTCTGGAATCGCTCCGGCACGCCGGACCCTCAGATTCAGCGGCTCGAACTGTTGCTCGCCGAGTTTCGCCACGAGGACCGCCCGCTGCTTTTTCCGGCCGGCTCTTCCGCTTCATTATCCAGACCACGCGGCGTCCTAGTTCGTTTTCCTTGGGTGCCTCGCTTGGCCGCCGCTGCCGTTATTCTGCTGGCCATCGCCGCGGGCATGCTGGCGCCACCTCGCCATGCGGACGTCCCGGAAACCGGGCCGGCTTGGAATGTCTCGAACCTCGAGGGCACACTTAAAATCGGTTCGCGCGCGGTTGCGGCGAATCAAGCCGGAGCCAAGCTTTACGTGGGGCAAATGTTGGTTACGAACTCTTCGTCGCGCGCCTCCCTTTCAGAGAACGACCTGGGCGAGATTCAGATCGAGCCCAATTCAAGTGTGCGGCTGCTTCAGACCGATCCCACGCACAAGCGCCTCCAGCTCGATCTAGGGACTATTCACGCCATGATCTGGGCGCCCCCAGGACAATTCGTCGTGGATACCCCTTCGGCCGTTGCCGTCGACCTGGGATGTGCCTATACGCTTCAGGTTGCTCCCGATGGTTCCGGAACCATTCGCACCAGGATCGGTTGGGTCGGCTTTCACCTGAATGGCCGCGACTCGTTCATTCCCGCAGGTGCGATGTGTTCCACGCGTCCCAAGATTGGCCCAGGCACGCCTTATTTCGAGGATGCTTCCGTGGCCTTTCGTGACGCCCTTCACACCTTCGATAATGCCGACCAGCCTTCCGCTGCCGCCTCAGCCGCGCTTGCCACCGTACTCGCACAAGCACGGCCACGCGATGGTTTAACGTTGTGGCATCTTTTGCCGCGCACCAACGGCGCCGATCGCGATCGGCTTTACACGCGTTTTGCGGCTCTCGTTCCTCCACCCGCTGGCGTCACCCGAGCCGGTATTCTCTCTCTGGACCAACACATGCTCGATCTCTATTGGAATGCTCTGGATCTGGGCGATATCTCGCTGTGGCGCTTCTGGGAACAGTCCACCGAGCCTCACGCCGGGCCTACACCGCAGCAATTCGTACCGAATAAGCAGCTTGTGCTTAAGCAAGCACCCTGATTCCCTCCTCGACGCGCCTCGCGATCTCTGTTTTGCGAACGACTTCCTCTTCCGTCGTATTGCGCTCCTATCGCATCGCCAATTATGAAATCGCGATCCACCGCAAACATCCATTCCGTTAACAGTTTTCTGCTCGACGCGTCTTCTGTAGCGATCGCACATTCCGCTCCCAAGGAGGTAGTCATGGATTCGTTGATTAGAAAATTCGCCTGCGTTTTTTTGTTCGCACTTTGCTTCTGGGCCAGCGCCGCTCTCGCTGGACCACCCCTGATCTGTCACGCCTTCGATATTGGGAACGCCAAATCGTTGCCCTGGATCAGTCATGACTGGAATCTCACGGGCAGCGAAAACTACGATGTCCATCAACTCGTTGGCGACACGGTAACTCTTCTGGATAACGATTCAACTGTGTTGGTGCACATGGAGACACTGCGCCGCGCAACGCTATACGCGCAAAAAGACGCCACGGTCGCAAAGCAGTTGCTCCTGATCCTGATGGCCCGCTCGAACGCCGCGGCGAATACACCGAAGGCCGCGCTGGCCAGCTTCGACCTGGGCTACTTGGCGGCGACCTTCCAGCAGTACGCGTGGATCAGCAAGTCCGGCAACAATCCGGCACAAAATTTCGACGGTTACACGCTGATCAAGAAGGCTATCCAAGTCCGGGGCAACGACCCGCAGATGGAGTTCGCCGCCGCTCTGGTCACACTAAATGCACCTGCTTCGGAGCAACACCAGTATGCGCAAAAAGCCTTCGCTGGCAGTGAGTCCGACCCGCTGCTGGCCCGCAATTTGGCCGCGCGTTTCCACGGCCCGCAAAGCGAAACTATGCTAGACCTGATCGGCGCCAACTCTAACGCAAAGGTGGCGCAGCGATGAAACCTGGAGCCGCACCATTCGTTTTATCGGCACGCCGTCCATGTGCGCTGTACCCGGTGATTGCGGCAGCGATTCTCTTCGCGTTCCTGCTTTCGCTGCACATCAGTGGCGCACAGCAAGTGCCAGAAAACGATCTTACGGTTCACGAGTGGGGCACATTCACCTCCATCAGCGGTCCCGATGGACGCTCCATGGACTGGCTCCCGCTGACCGGTTCCACCGACCTGCCCTCATTCGTCGAACATTTCCGCGACGTGAAGTTTAAAGGCGGTCTACACGGCACCGTGCGCATGGAGACCCCGGTGCTTTATTTTTATTCCCCGCGCGAACTCACCGTTTCTGTGGACGTGGCTTTCTCCCGCGGCCTGATCACCGAGTGGTATCCCCACGCTGATTCCGCCAATCCCGCCTTGGACGAGCAGCTTCTTACGTTGTACCGGCAGAAGTCGCCCGGAGCCATCTCGTGGAGGGCCGTACACATCGATCCGCACGTGGCTGCTGATTTTCCATCGGACAACTCGGGAAATCACTACTATGCCGCCCGCCAAACCGCGTCTGCTCCAGTCGCAATCACAACATCATCCGGGGCGCAGCTAGAGAAATTCCTGTTTTATCGTGGCGTCGCCGTGTTCCCGTCGCCCGTCCAGGCAACACTTTCCTCGGGCCACAGCCTCCAGCTGAAAACCACCTCCGCCGATCCGGTTCCTGAAGCAATCCTCTTTGAGCGCCGCGGCGCTAAACTCGGTTATCGTGTGCTCGGTCCTTTGCAGGACCAACTTTCCTTCACCGAGCCGGCTCTCGAGGGTTCTCTCGACTCGCTGTCCAGCGAACTCGAAGGCGTCTTGATTTCGCAGGGACTTTTCCCCGACGAAGCGCACGCCATGCTGGAAACCTGGAGGGATTCATGGTTTGAGGAGGGAGCGCGGCTGATCTATATCGTTCCACGTTCGTTCGTTGATTCCATTCTCCCGCTGACGATCAACCCTGTGCCTGCCAACACCGTCCGTGTGTTCGTTGGCCGGTTGGAACTGATTACTCCGGAAACGCAGCGAATTCTAGAATCGGCACTCGCTGCGGGAGACCACGGCACACTCGCCAAATACTCTCGCTTTCTTGAGCCTATTCTCACCTACATGATTCAGCGCACCAAAGATGAGCAACGCCAGAAACAGCTGTTGATTTATTTGGAGTCCGCGCCAGTCTTGACAGCCACCAAAACCCACCCCTGATCAGCACCAGATTTCAGCCGATCAGCGGTGAACTGCCGAGGCGCTTTTATTGCGGGTACTGTTTGATCCAAGAAACCTTGTCGCCCACGAAGTGCACAAACACGGTCTTGTCGGGTGGATGGCCGTAGATCCAGTCCTCGGTGTCGTTGCCTTGCGCATCCCGCTCACGCACTTTGCGGTCTGGCTTGCCGATGGCCGCCACCACCTCATTACGGTCCATTCCTATCACCGGATGACGCTCCGTGATGGCTTTCTTCATCTCCGGCGGCAATGTGTCGATCCACTGCACCGACGCGGAATGCTCCCTGGAGAAATCCAGGAACGGCGCGAGCAAACTTTTCAGCTCGTCGGGAGTGAGATCGGGAACATTCTTCGCAAACTGCAAATAGATGGTGCCACCGCGGCCTTGCTGGAATCCCGGGGGCCCCTGATCCTGACCATTGGGCGAAGATGTGGTCGTGGTCGAGGTGGGCATCGTGCCGCCCATGCCGAATTGAATATGTTCGAGCCAATTCTTTTTGGGTCGGCCCCCGCCGTTCACGTCCACCACGATCTCGTGCTCGTGAAATTCCAGCTTGGTGATTTGCGCATTGTCTCCGCTATTGACGGCAATGCCGTGGGCGCTGATCGCGCGGTTCAGACCCTGTTCGTCGACGGGTTGGTTGGCGCGAAGAACAAAGCCATCTTTGCCGCCTGGCAACGGTTTTTTGGCCTTGGCGAATTCGCCGGAGACGTAACGGATCAGCTCGAGCTTCGAGGACTCCTGCAGGGTCTCACTTTTCTTCTGGGTTGCCGGCGCGGGCTGGCCCTGATCCTGCTGATCGGAGGTCAACAGCGTGGGGTAAAGTGGTATGCGGTCCTCGGGTGTGAACGCGTCTGCTTTAGCCGGGCTAACCGCCGGCGTAAGATGCGGCAGGTCTGGAACGTCCGCGTAGACGCAAAGCAGGAAAGTCAGCGGGATGGTCAATCGCAGGTCCATCACCTAACTCAGCCTTTTCTGAGGCGCCCCTATTTTATGACGCGGCGAGCCGGTTGAGTAGCCCTCAAAATGCAAAAACTACTGGGCAACCACCTGGACCCCCTGACGGTCGATGTGCATCGGCAGAAGCTGCCCTCCGCACTCCACCACGGTTTTCTCCACCCGCTCGCGGGCGTCGGGTTCGATCAAAAGCACCACGCAGCCACCACCCCCGGCTCCGCAGACCTTGCCCGCCATGGCCCCCTTGCGGCGAGTCGTATCAATAATGCGATCAATAGTTTTGGTGGAAATGGTAGGCAGGTTTCTACGGCGGAACTGCCATTCCGCGTGCATCAGCCGCCCCGCCTCGCTCCAATTCCCGGCCACCAGTGCGTCCCTCATTTTCTGGGCGATTTGCGAAATGCGTTCCAGGTTGCTGACCACCGCACGCTTGTTGTCGATGTGCGCCTTAAACACCCCCCAATTGTTGATGGCTGACTGCCGGGGCTTTCCCGTGTAGCAGACCACCAATCGCCGTTCCAATTCGTCCAGGTTGACGTTCATTTCGATGCGGCGCTCTCCGCCGGGAATCAGCTCGATGGCCGCCGCGCCACCAAAAGCTGGAGGATAGTGGTCCTGCATGCCGGTCGGAATATGGATCACGATGGCTTCCGCATCGCGGCTGATGTGCACCCAATCCACTTTGCTGCGGCCTGCTCCCGTGAATCGATCCAGGGCCGCACAAATCGCCACCGCCATGGCGCTGGACCCTCCGATGCCCGCGCCCGCCGGCGCTTCCGAGTTGGTGGTTAGGGCGAAGCCTCCTTGGGGACGAAAGAATTTCACGATTTCCGCCAGCAGTGGCAGCTTGTAGTGCCTGGCACGAAACAGGTGCGGCAACGACTCAAACGATTCCGAGCGGTTGGTGTCCAGCGAAACCAGCCGGACCCCTTGGTCACCTGCGGGCAGCGTCTCGATCACGCACGAGGCATACCGCGAAATCGCCGCGTTCACCGTTACCGCTCCCGGATGAAATAAATATAGCGGCCAAATATCCAGCGTGCTGCCCGCAAGGTCTACCCGCGTTGGTGCTTTCGATTCGATGCGCATAGTGGTCCTGTGGAGGAAATGAAGAACAGCTTTCTGGAGCGAATCTTACTATCCGCCGCCCGAAATGGCGCGGTTTCGAGACAATATCTGCGGCCCGTTTTCGCGCCGGGCCTGCGCCGGATTAGGTTCAAAACAGCGGCGGCAGCGGGCTTCGTACGCGTCGCTGGCCCCCACTACAATTAACTCTTCGTTCTCCACCAGCCGCTGCGTATGAACCGCCGGATTGCCGCAGCGCACGCAGATCGCCAGCAGCTTGGTGATTTCTTCGGCCACGGCCAGCAGCCGCGGCATGGGCTCGAACGGCCGGCCGCGAAAATCCGTATCCAGCCCGGCAACGATCACGCGCTTTCCGAGATTGGCCAGCTTGGTGCAAACGTCGACTAATTCGTCGCCCAGGAATTGCGCTTCATCGATGCCCACAACCTCGGTGCGCGGTTGCAACTTCTCCAGAATCTCCGCGGCTTTCGTGACGTTGTCCGAAGGAATGCCCAGACCGGAGTGCGAGACGATCTCGTTGGCGGCGAACCGCGCGTCAATGGCAGGCTTGAAGATTTGCACGCGCTGGCGGGCGATTTCGGCGCGCCGTAACCTGCGGATCAGTTCTTCGCTCTTGCCTGAAAACATCGGGCCAACCACCACCTCAATCCAGCCCATGTTGCCCTTGACGATGTCCACGTGTGTGTTCTCCGGATGTGCCTGGAAAATCAGAACGAAGCGCTATCTAATTCAAAGAATACACCGTCCTGTGGGACTTTCCCATCATCGCCCGGCCGCTGCGGTCTTACGATACAACCTGGCGTTATAGAAGGGCGCGAACGCCGCCAGCACCGCCAGACGGAACGATTCCTGCCGAGTGATCAGATTGTGCGACAGCACGCCCCACGCCCCTTGGCCGTCGCGGATCCCGACAGCCCCGGCAAACTCGTCGATGGCTGCAGACAATTCCGCGCCGCGCAGCAATACTTGTTCCGCCAGCGCTTCTGGCAGTTCGATGCTGGCGGAACATCCGAAATGGCCCAAGCGTCCATCGCTTACGTACGCCCAACTCTCCAGGAACACTCTCCGCGTTCCATTCTCCAGCGCCACGTCCAAGCCGCCTTCGAGCCCGATGAAATAGTCGGCACCCACGCCTTGCGCTCGCAGATTCTCCTGAAGCGCTTCGACGCGCTGCCGCGCTCCTTGCATCAATTCTTCGCGAGACACCGGGGTGTGACCCACCCCGCTTTCCACTTCATAGCCGGTCACCTGCAAAATACTGCCGTCGCCGAAGAACGGCGCAATCAGCAACGCCGCGTCATTGACCGCGTTCACTTTTGGACGGCGCGTGCTTCCGACGGCGATGGATAGGGTGGGCATGAGAACCGTCACCTCTGTTGGGGATTCTATCCAGAATCTTGCGAGATCTCCGGATGATGTTCACTGGGCTGAGGAAATTTTGGCAACCGTGAAGCCGCCTTGCTCCTCGGAGTGAGGTGTACCATAGGGCTTGACGGAGTGCGTGTGGGCCTGATGCCGGGCGCGGTGACGCGCCTTCTTTGCCGCCAAAGAACTGGACGAGAACCACTCAAAAAGTGAAAGAATCTGAGAAAGCCAATATGTAGTTCAGTTTGACGAGAAACATCAAGCCTCAAGAAGAAGACGCGCGGGCCAATTGGTTAATCTGTGCGATTCATGACCCAACAACATGACTTCGTCAACCATTGTCGTTGCGGGAGCTACAGGCAACCTCGGTGGGCGCATTGTAACAGCTTTGCTCCAACGAGGAGCAAGTGTGGTCGCACTTTATCGTGACGGTAGTTCGTCAGAGACGGTCAAGCGGCTCCAGGGACTCGGAGCTAGGACGCTCAGCGTCGATTGGAGCAGCGCGTCTCAGATAGCCGCAGCATGCTATGGCGCTTCCTGCGTGGTATCCGCACTCAACGGATTGCGAGAAGTCATCGTCGAAACGCAAACGGTACTGCTCCAGGCTGTCGTTAGAGCCCACGTGCCGCGTTTCATTCCGTCAGACTATTCCATCGACTTCGTCAAGCTTCCACCTGGAGAGAATCGCAATCTTGATCTTCGCCGGGATTTCCATAAGCGCCTCGATCAGGCGCCGATTTCCGCGACGTCGATCTTCAACGGTGCATTTGCGGAAATGCTGACTGGCCAGATGCCCCTGATTCTGTTCAGGCTAAACCGCGTTCTCTGCTGGGGAAACGCTGATCAGCAAATGGACTTCACGACCATCGAGAATACCGCCGCATTTACTGCGAACGCGGCTCTTGATTCGTCCACTCCCCGCTTCTTGAGAATTGCTGGCGATCAGCTTAGCGCTCGGGAACTTGCAGTGGTTGTCAGTGAGGTGACCGGGGATCGATTCCGCCTGTTCCGTCCCGGCGGCCTTCGACTCCTCGGTGCGGTGATCAAGATTGCACGCATTCTTTCTCCGGGCATGAGCGAACTTTATCCCGCGTGGCAAGGCATGCAATATATGCGAAATATGTTTGACGGCCGGGCAAAGCTACAACCGCTTGATAATTCACGCTATCCCGGTATTCACTGGACCACTGCCAGGGAGGTGCTCTCAGGACGTGGGCACGCGGCAGGCTGATGCGGAGGCCCCATTGGCGAGGGTCCATTGACACCAAGTCCCGGGCACCTCAAGACCGGTCAAGGGTTCATTGGAAAAAAACTGAGAACGAACTAGCGGGATAAACGCCCGAAAGCAATGGAGCGGCCTATGAGAATCGAACTCACGCCTGAACCTTGGCAAATCTTGTGTCAACGGAATTTCAGGAACTTACAGGCACTTTCAGGAGCATTCCGTAGCGCTTAGAGCAGTCAGAAACGCTTAATGTTCCTCAGGTTGTTCCCACGAAACGAAGAGTATAGAAGCGGTTCAGATGTACCACGCGGAACGCGGGTTGGCACCCAACAGAGCGGTCGAAGGGGTCGAAAGTGGACGCAGCATAGATCGAACAAGGATTTACACGGGACGAAAACGTACCCGCCAATCTTCCAATATCGCCAGCCGCTTGTTCAGATGCGTTAGCCACTCAGGTCGGCTAACAAAGGTTTCCAACACCTTCACGACCTGTCCCGCGGTAGCGTCTTCCCGAAGCTTAAGCACAAGGATTCCCTCGTAAAGCCATGGAGGGTAGTTACGGATGTCCGCAAAATCGAAGTCCCGTGTGATTAGAACGAGGTGATTGCGCCTAGCGTAATCGGCGATGGTGTTGTCTGGTGCATCGCGCATTCGGGCATCGCGCACATCTGTTGCGTCATGGCCGAGTCGCCTGAGCAAGTCAGCAGCTGAGCGGGGAAGGCTGGCGTCGATCAGGAAGTGCATTCTCAGCGTTCAGGTTGGCAAGGGATGATGTTGTTCCTGGTCCAGTAGTTCACCCGCGAACTTCAACGCGGCACGAATGTCCTCATTGGTCAGGTCATATTCCCGTTGCACTTCCTCGAAGCTCATGCCTCCTGCCAGACTGCCGACGACGATGGACACTGGCGTACGCGTGCCACGAATAACAGGTTTGCCATGACAAATAGCCGGGTCAATGGTAATTCGGTCGTTCATCGTAGTCCCAGAGTACGCGATGCCCATAGGATAGGGCAAGCGTCAGTCACACACTCGGCCTCAGTGCTCGGAGGGTAGCTCTTCCTTCGAGCCTCGGCGCCCAACCTCTTTGTTCTCGGTGGAGGAGCTTTGTCTAAAGAGCTTCGCCACTTTCATAACGGTATGTCGTGCGTAATAGAGTGGGTTGCTTTTGAAGGCCGCTCGGTACTGAGCAATCCGGCGGATGACTTCATCGAGGGGTTCGCCACGAGCGAGTGCGCGCTTTGCAAAAGCCCAGTCGTGTTCGGACTGGCTGAGTTTGGCCCGCGGAGAGCTAGCTCGTTTTGCGCGCTCGTGATCGTTGTAGCTCGGCGAGCTCTGAGAGTCGATGCTCAACCTGAAGTCCCTGAAACGATAGATTGGCTCGGATAGCTTGCGAACCTCGACAAAGAAATTCGTTTCGTATTTCTTGTTGGCAAAACCAGGCAGACGCAACACGCGCGTCGCGTCGGTGGCAGCGGGATCTCCGCCGCACTCCCGGGCCATTGCGCGCAGAAGGCCTTCTGCCTCACGAAGACCCATTCCTTCGACCTTCCAAACGATCTGGAATTTCCCCGGTGAACTGGTGAGGACGTAGTTTGGTTTCGGCACGGCACTCGAGTTTTCAATGGAGTTCAGAGCCTCCTGCCCTCCGTGATCCAGATCGAGGTAGACGTGCCGGATTGATTTGATGTCCTGCTTCGTTCGGGTTGCGGCACGTTTCCGCAGTGGGTTCATCCCTATATAAATGTCTGACCCGGTCGCGTTTTTATGGCGCAGCCACGCCTGAAACTCGGGACTCGATGCCTTCTTTGCAGTGGCAACGCGCTGTAGCACTTCGCCGAGGTCGCGATTTAGCACCAGCATCGCGATCCGGTCACTGGGCTCGAAGTTGTCAAGAATGTATTCCGAAGCGGACAGAAAGGACGCGCCTGGGTTCCTGCCGATCGTCATGGGAGCTCCTTTTGACTGTCAAAATAATGAAGCCTCCTGGTTTAGCGCCGGCGTCTCGGAACAAACCGTTGAGGGTTTATAAGCTCACGAAGGCCTTCCTGGATCCGCCATTTTGACCACATTGCCGAGAACCTGCCCTTCGTCATTCGAGGTCAGTTTTTGCTCCCGATCTGGACCAATTCAGCTCTGGGGCGGTGCAGCGGTTGCGCAAAGTCTACCCTCTTGCCTTTTGCATAGATCACCTGACGACCCCGGGTTCTGTGCCACTGCGCCAGCGTAGCAGTCTGGCGTTGATGCTCGACGACCTTTCGCCAACCACCACCATTGTAAGCACAGAAACCGATTTCGCCTTCTTGGGTGGCAACCGGGGTTGACGCACTGCTCAGGGCTGCGACGTCATAATTGAAGGCATCTTGAAACCACATAGCACCGGAGGCCATGATCCTCCAGCGCCCGCGATTCGAATAGGCCTTCTCGGACCAATCCTCGCCGTTCCCGGCAACCCGGTAGAAACAATCCTTTAGTACATCGCGAAACTGCTCAGGACCGAAACCAGTGGGAGCCTTGCTGGAATCGAAATTGCGCAATAAGGAGAGCGCGGCAAGGGCCTTCGTTGCTTTGGGCCCCCTCGCGGAATCCGTGATTTCGACAAGATCCAGAGTGAATTGCTCGAGGTTGAAGAAGACGGGAATCGGAATGGCCTGCCTATTCAGTGTGTCTACGAGCAAGGGGCTGAATATCCCGTGGTCAGGATGGCTATCCACGAAGAGGCTACCCACGTCCGCCCAAGGGTTTAGAACATCGCACAAATGGGCAAAAATCCCGTAGGTCGAGACCGGAAACCAATCGCGCAAGGGCTGCCAGTCAAAGGCACTTTGTTCCTGCAGGTCGTACGCGAGCTGTGAAAGCGGATAGCGGCGAGCATATCGTTCTTCGGTCGAGATGTTCTCGTCCCTGCCGGTGAACATCACGGGTTGAAACAGGAGCCCGTGGATTTTGTCTATATTCTGGACCGCGAAGCGAACTATCTCGCCGACCCCATCGTTGTTGAGACCGTTCACCAGCGTTACCTGGAGGGTCGCGCGCATTCCAGACGCGGCGATGTTTTCTAGTGCTTTGAGCTTCACTTCCATGTAATTTCCCAAGCCGCGGTGCTTGTTCTTTTCGTCGGTGACCCCATCGCATTGCAGATAAACGGCGTGCAGACCGGCTGCTCTGGCTTGGGCAGCAAAGTCCGGGCTTTCGGCAAAGCGCAAACCGTTCGTGGCAACATGAAGACGGTGAAAACCCTTGCTTTTCGCGTGTCGAAGAGCCTCAAGGAAAACGGGGGAAAGTGTAGGCTCCCCACCGGAGAAGAGCACATTGATTTCGCGTTGGGGTCTAAATGAAGCAGCGTTGCGGAAGAGCGTCTCTACCTGTCCCATGCTCAATTCATGGACGTAGCTGGCAGCGTTCGCATCCATAAAGCAGGGAGAGCACATCATGTTACAGCGGTTGGTAAGATCAACGACCAGGTATGAGCCGCGGCCTGAAGTGATGCTGTTTGGCCCGTGATTGTGCACATGATCGTCGCCGACACATTCGAAGTCCTTACCGAACGCAAGGCTTTCCATCTTGCGAAAGAAATCCGGGTGATTGGAAAGGGTATCCTCGAATGGCCCATGCTTCTGGCACGACTTCCGCATAAGGATACGACTTCCTTCCTCGATGATCTCGGCCTCCACGATTCCGGGGTGATCGCGGAAATTAGCGAGGTCGCGCTCACCGCGAAGGAATGCTTCTACGGCTTCACGATTGCATTCAGGGCATAGAGAGAGCGTTTTTCTCGGGACACCGGTCGCCACCTGCGCTCGTTGTTTTCGCTTTAGAAGAGGTCCAGGGGCCCATCTCGGGCGAGGCAATTCCCCTGCTGGTAGCACAGTGTTGATCGGTCGCACTAGTTTCCAAACAACCTTCGCGGTTGCACAAACAGAATCCAGCTTTGAAGTGGGCATAGATTCCCCTCCACGGACACGCGTATTCCGCGGGCAACAAACCCTATCGGATGTAGCTGGGTTGACGACAAATACGTTCTCGCTCAGCTCATGTCAAGTGGATTTTTGCGGGAGCCATGGTTAGCAGAGTCCGATGCTCCTCGGTGACCGTCGTCAGCGGAAGGCTGACGTAGTGGCTTTGCTGGCAAACGTGTCCGAAGTCTTCTAAGAGGACGAACCAATCCCGTCGAATCTCAGCGGACAGCTACAGGGTATGAATTCCAAACAGATGTCGGCTCTCGGAGCTGGAGAACATATAGGCCGGGGCTGGTCGACGAAAGGCTTACTTCAACGCGCAGCAATGTGATTCCTCCGCTTATCGTTGCTACGCCCTGGGTGGCAAAGACCTGCTCGCCCCGTTCGGTAGTTAGCCGTACTTCGTAAGGCCCATCCGCGCTTCCCAGGGGAAGTTGGATGTCCCACTGAGATGCATAACGGCTTACTTCCAGCGGGCTTTGACCTGGGCGCTGCTCCGCCCCGCGTGTCACGGACCGATTCCTTAGATCAAGCACGGCGGTGGTTGGCGCCGGCGGCAGCTCATGCTGCCTGGGAAAAAGGATCCGGCCTATAGCCAGAATCGAAAGCAATATCCCCGCCGCGACCGCGAACCATGCCCAGTGAAGAATCTTCCGATTGGCAGCTTGAAGGTCAAGGTAATCACGGTAACACGGGCTGCAAGAGCTCAGGTGATCGAGCCACTTCTCTGCTTCTGATAGCGGCATCTCATGACCGGCAATTCTTTTTAGAACTGCGGAGGGTGGGCACCCTTTGCGGCCGGGATTCGGGAACTCCCTGAGCAGACCGCGGCCCAACACCTCCAGGATGTTGCCCTCTTCTCTATCCCAGTTCTCCATTGTGTTCAGGAGATCCTCCATTTGGAAACTAGGGCACTCCTGCCCAGCAACGTAAATGTCTAAACTTTAAGCAGACTCCTTCGTCCTTGCGGTCTTCAGCAATCCAACGATTCGTTGCCGTGTCTTTTCCAACCCATACTCGAATTTTTTCTTCGCAGCCTGCTCGCTGAGCCCGGTCCACGCTGCAATCTCCCTCCAGGAATAGCCGAATTGTCGCGCCTGCCAGGCCTTCTTTGTCCAGGGGTCCATGCGGTCGGTGATCTGTCTGACAGTGATAGCCCGCTCGAGTTTGAGGGTCCAAGTCGTATCTCGGATGCCCTCGACTAGACCCAGATCGAGGCCCGTCGAAGCAGACGGAAAGCGATCGCGCCGTCCATGTTCTGCTTTCTGGAATCTTCGAAATCGGTGCTGGAAGGCGACCAGAAGATAAGACTCCGGGTCCCGAATGGACGACGCGTAATTGCCGTTCCGCCCGATGGCTCTGCCGACCGACCGCAATACTCCTTCCCAGATCTCCGCGGCCAGAGCCTCAGCTTCCCGAATGGATCCCTCCGCTTTGGTCTCGCGAGCGACTAGGGCGGGAATCCGCGGCCAGACCACGCGGGCCGCGGCAAGGACCTCGGCCGGAAAGGGATTCGCATCTCCTCCAGCCTCCTGCTGAAGCTTGCGGATCACCCATTCGCCATATGAGTCCGTTTCGCTCGACTCCATGGGCTCCTCAGCAATCAGGGCTGGGCACAATGGGGATTCAAAGCCTGCCACCGACTTTCTTCTCCCGTCAATAGAGCCGCCACACCTTTTTTCGCGAAAAAGATGACAGTTCTCTCTCACTTTTCCCCGGTTCAAAGCCTCTTTATCAGTGAGGGGAAGTTCTCGCCGAATTTACCTCCTGCAGGCTTGGTGGGCCCGCTTCAGCCGGGTGCTCCGCCAGGCATCGTGCACGGCCGACGGACGGCGCGCCGCGCACGGGTCAGAAACCCACTACATGGAGCAATGCCTCCAGGTATGTTTGGCCTAACGACTGGCTTAGGCGACGAACTCCTCTGCCCCGGCACGTCGATCAAACCGCGGAGTCCTGCAGGGCCAGAGTCTTTCGAGCGTGCCTCGAACGAAGCTAAGGACAAAGGAGCTTTCGCCGCCATGAAGATTCCCGCTGCTCACATTGAGCGCATCCAGCAACTTGGCTATACCGAGTCCGAGGCTCGCTTTCTTTATATCGTGGCGGTGTTCTCCGGTTACTTCACCATGCGTCAGTTCCGAGCCTTCTCGGGCAGCCGATGTGGAAAACGTCCTAACTGTTTTGCTCAAAAGCTGATTGCGCAAGGGCACGCCCGCGTCTGTGCGCAGGCTCGGAATGCTTCGCTCTTTCATCTCTTTTCGAGAACGCTCTACGGTCCGATGGACAAGGACAACCTCAGAAACCGCAAGCGTCACTCGTTTGAATTCATGCGGACCAGGCTGGTCCTGCTCGACTTCATCCTGGCCAACCAGGAATTTGCCTATTTTGAGACCGAGCAGGACAAGGTCAACTTCTTCTGCAACGAATTGGGCATTTCGAAGGAGTGCCTGCCGGCCAAGGTTTACGAAGGCGCCAGTCCCGATCAGCAAACCATTCGCTACTTTGTGGACAAATTTCCGCTGTTTCTTGCGCCTCCTGTCCCAGGAGTCCCCCCTGTGGCCACTTTCAGTTACGTCGATTCCGGCTTCGAGAGACCGTCGAGCTTTGCCTCACATCTGGCTACGTATGGACGTTTGTTTCAACTGCTAAACACTTTCCGGTTTTTGTATATCGCGGCGAACAAAGCCTACTTTCACGGCGCCGAGGAACGCTTCCGGTCCTTAACCACACGGCCCATCGAGACTGATTGGGTGAACGACATCCAGAAGTATTTCACGATTCGAAAGAAATGGGAGAACCACGGATACATCATTCCCGTTACGGAAGATCTCGAATTCCTGCGAGATGCCCGGGAGCGTTTCCGCGGGGAGAAAACGGACCGGCTCTACGAATTGTGGTGTTCGGGAGAGCTAGCTGAGTGTGAATTGCAAGCGCAAATCTCGCAACAGAAGCCTGAGCGCGCGGTCTTTTTTGCGACTTATTCGGTCAATAGACTTGGTTCTTCGCGGTCAGAATTTGCTGAGCACGGTGACAGGTGCATGAAAGACACAGATCACCCCTGCGTTCACCGTTTGGTTCACCCGCAGGGTGAACCAAAGAGTTGAAGAGCATTGAGGTTGCGCTATGCGCGACAAAGAATTTGGGCGCGGGCAAAACGCAGACTGGGCTGGAACGACCCCACTTTTTGGCCCACTCCGTGGCCAAAGTGACCCGTGGGGTCGTTCCAGCCCAGCTCAGTTGAAGGGATCGTGTTTTGCCCGCGCCCAAATCCGGAGCACGCAGTTTGTAATACAGGCTGTAAGACATTACGAATGATGAAAGGAGGTAGAACACTTGGCACTCTTGAAGGCACCATCCAAGCAACCAAAAACCGCATTGCTCCAGGTTCGCCTGGAGGAAGAAGTCAGAATCAATCTGGACAGGTACGCAGAGTTCCTTGATGCCAACCCGTCCTACGTCGTCAGCGAAGTCCTGAAACTGCTCTATCGCAAAGACAAGGCGTTTCATACCTGCCTTGCAGGCCAACACACCGATAAGCGCGAAGCTATCTCGAAAGGGGAATTTCTCCAACTGGAATTGAAATAAGACCCAATGCACCGTCACGTCCAATTCGACATGCGTGAGAGCCCAGCGTCGAATCGACGACATGGCTCGCGCCTTGCGGTACGTTCTGTATTGAACACACGTCCCGTCGAGGAGGAGACTGCAACAGCACCGACGCTGGAGCCTCCACAAAATTATGCACTTGCCAATGCTCACAGCGCCCTAAATGCCGCGCCACCCCAGGGAGCCACAGGTGCTGAGAACGGTAGAACTGCTAAAGACCCACACTCCCCTGTATTACCTGCGTCGCACACATCGATAATGCGCGAGTTTGAACCCCTGATTAGTAGCTCTGAGGCCGCCCGATTGCTCGGAAATATCCACGTCAAGACTCTCCAGCGTTATGCCCGACGAGGAAGCCTGCCGGGGTACCAAATCGGTGGCCACTGGTTTTTTCGCACATCGGAGCTGGACTCCTGGTTGCGTTCTCGATTAAATTCAAACTGCCAACCCGTTGACCGCGTGGATCTCACAATGGAGAGAATTCCGTGAAATTCACACGTCAACGGTATCAGTCAGGAAGTTTGCTGAAGGAGAAGCGGAGGGCTGGCCCTGCGGTTTGGGTTTTTCGCTGGCGGGAGGACACGCCAAATGGACGGGCCAACCGCAAAACAGTCTTGGGTAGCATTGAGCAGTTTCCAACGAAACTAGCGGCTCTCAAAGCTGCCGAAGCACTCCGCATAAGCGCAAGCGCGGGAAACCCCGCAGTGCCGGTGACCGTCAGGCAACTGGTCAAGCACTATGTCAATAACGAACTGCCTAGCAAGGCTCATTCGACGCAGCGAACCGTGAAGACATCCCTAAATGTCTGGGTGATCCCCGAGTGGGGCGAACGAAGGCTTTCAGATGTTCGCACGGTTGAAGTCGAAGGCTGGCTGCGTGGGCTATCGCTGGCAAATGCGACAAAGGCCAAGGTCAGAAACGTCATGCACTCCATGTTCGCACATGCCTGTAGACATGAATGGCTGATCAGGAATCCCATAAGCCTTGTCCGCCAGAGTGCAAAGCGAACCAAGGTGCCTGAGGTTTTGGCTGCCGAAGAAATCAGGAAGCTGCTTGCAGAGCTTCGCAACCCCGCGCGAGCGGTTGTTTTTCTGACTGCGGCGACAGGATTGCGGATTTCTGAAGCTCTCGGCTTGAAGTGGTCTGACGTAGACTTCAGCTCCAGGTTGATTAACCTAAACCGCGCTGTAGTTCATCAGCACATTGGCGAAACGAAGACCGAGGCATCACGCAAGCCGGTCCCGATGGATGGCGGCCTGGCTGCTGCTCTGCATTATTGGAGTACCCAAACGTTGTACCGCCGGCCCGACGATTGGGTGTTTGCCAGCCCGAAGATGCATGGCAAACAACCGTACTGGCCAGAAACGGTGCTGAGGTGCTACGTCCAGCCCGCAGCGAGCCGCGTAGGCATTGCCAAGCACATCGGTTGGCATTCCTTCCGCAGGACGTTTGCGACGCTTCTAAAAGGCACTGGCGAGGATGTTAAGACCGTTCAGGAGCTGATGCGTCACGCGAACAGTAGACTCACGCTGGACGTGTACGCACAGGCTCTGACGCCAGCGAAACGGGCAGCGCATTTGAAAGTGGTCGAGATGATCAGACCGGCCGAGGAAACTCCAGTTGTTCCCTAGCTTGTTCCTTAAGTTGTTCCTTCGTGTTTGGGAGCGACCGTAAGTGACTGATTTAATGGAGCGGCCTATGAGAATCGAACTCACGCCTGAACCTTGGCAAGGTTCCGTACTACCATTATACTAAGGCCGCTGGAACTCCTCTTTTTATAGCACGCGAACCCGCTAAATCCAAGTTGCTTCCACGTGTTCTGCGTAGGAAATCCAACGCTCAGGAAACTTGTGTGACCCGCGCGGATTTGACAATCGGAGAACGCCGCTGGCGCTCCGCAAAACGCGTGGCCTTTTCCTTGTCGGTGTAAACGCGCCCGAAAGTTTCGCCGTCGGCATAATTCACGGTTACCAGAAAGTGATGATGACGACGACGACGGTCTTTGCCAAATTCCGATTTTTCGTCTCGCACAGTTTTACGGGGAGGCTTGCTGTCTGATTTAGCCACCAGAATGTCCCTCAATCTCTGAACCGCTCAAGTTCGATTACTATCGCAATAATCTTCGCCGTAGGCAAGTTCAGCGAAACCCTTGATTCACTGAATGTAAATATTTGATGAATACATCCGCTGCTCAAAAATGCTTACCATTCACGAACCAGCGCCGGTGATAACCGAAACATAATCAAAAGTTTCGATCCTGTCCACTGCTTAATGCCCTGGCTGCGAGGGCCAGCAAATTTCAGTTCGGGTTGCATTTCATGAAACATTTCGGCTCTTTTTACGTCTTTACTAATGAGATTTGATTATGCTTCTAAGGCGCAAAAAGGACGCTGCCATGATTGTCATGGAAAAACACCCGCCGCTGGTTGAGGACCTCCGGAATCACACTCCGGAGCAACTGGCGGAACTCCGCCTGCTGCTGGACGTCGGCAAAATCGGCCGCCCGGACGTGCGCCGTCCCGGGTTCTTCGAGCTGGATGGAGCGGCCAACGTTTACTACATTTTCCGCTATCCCAGTGGACACAAAGTGTTGCTGATTGCCGCGTGGCAAAAGGAAACGGATCCCGTGGCCGAAGCAGTCGCGTATAGCTGCCCGGCCGCGTGACAGACGCACAGAGCGATTGGTGAATCGAGGCGGACCCTGCGGTCCGCCTCACTTTTTATCCAGTGTCAGGGCTGCTGAATTGATGCAGTAACGCAACCCTGTGGGTCTGGGGCCGTCGTCAAACACGTGGCCCAGGTGCGCGCCGCAGCGGCTGCAGGTTACTTCCGTGCGCACCATGCCGTGAGAGGCGTCCATCGACTCTTCGAGAACCTCCGGAGTCGCTGCCTGATAGAAGCTCGGCCAACCGCAACCGGAGTGGAACTTATTGTCGGATTGGAATAGCTCTTGACCGCAGCAGACGCACTTGTAGGTTCCAGGCGTGTCTGTGGATTCGTACTCTCCGGTGAACGGTGGCTCCGTCCCCTTCTGCCGGGTGACATAGTATTGATTGGGACTGAGGACCTTGCGCCATTCGGCGTCACTCTTTTCGACCTTCTCGACCTTCTCCGTCATTTTATTCCCCCTTCTGGCTAACCTTTTTGTCACCAGTATCAGATTCGGAGCAGGGTCTTGACGTTTCAAGGCCAGCCCTCAATCATGGAAAAGTACCCTTAAACCTGGCGAGTACCAGTCCGTTATGTCTGAACAGACTGAAATTCAATACAAAGAGCAGCGTCGGAGCCGGCGTGCCAAGATCGCCAAGCCCCTCCGGGTGCGTCCTTCCGAGCCGCGTGACGAGCACTTCGAGGACCTGCCGATCAGCATAAATGCTTCAAAAGAAGGCATTTACTTTCATACTCGACGCAACAATTATTATAAGGGCATGCGCGTCTTTGTCACCTTTCCCTTTACCTCGGCGCACGACCCCATGAACTGTGAATATGTCGCCGAAGTGGTGCGTGTGGAGACCCTGGCCAATGGCCGATTCGGAGTGGCACTGCACCTGAAAATGACCATGAATTACAGCTCCGGAGCACCCCCGGGGTCCATCTCCCGGGCCTAGATTGGCCATTCAAACTTTCGATTACCCGAACGCGAAAATTGAATTGCGGGACCGCGGCGGCGTCGTGTATCTTCGCTTTCGCATGATTTTTCGGGCGCATCGACACCATCATGGTCACGGCAACTCGCCGCGCCCGCTCTGGTCTGTCTAGCGCTTACTGAAACGCAAGCTCTAATCGGCCCGCCGGCGCAAATCGCCAGGCGGGTTTTTTGTTTTGGAGGCACTTGTGGAATTGGCGTTTGAGAAACTCGGCGGTCTTATCCCTGGAGTAGTCCAAGACCACGCCACCGGCGAGGTCTTGATGCTGGGCTACTTGAATGCGGAGGCCCTGGAGCAGACCCGGCGCTCCGGTGAAGTCCATTTCTTCTCACGATCCCGCAATCGCTTGTGGAAAAAAGGCGAGACCAGCGGCCATGTCCTGCGCGTCCGCGAGGTCCGCGTGGATTGCGATGGCGACGCCTTACTCTTCTCCGTCGACGCGGTTGGGCCCGGAGTTTGCCACGAAGGCTATCGCAGCTGCTTTTTCCGCTCTCTGACGGCCGATGGCAATTCTCGCGTGGCCGCCCAACGGGTTTTTGAACCCACCGCCGTTTATGGCACCAAGGACCGCCGATGAGCATGCTGAGATTCGGAATCCCCAAAGGTAGTTTGCAGGACGCTACCATCGACCTTCTGGCCCGCGCGGGTTGGAAGGTGACGCTGAGTTCGCGCAGCTATGTTCCCACGATTGACGATGATGAGATGGACTGCTTGTTGATCCGCGCTCAGGAGATGGCCCGCTATGTAGAAACGGGCGCGCTGGACGCGGGAATCACAGGACATGACTGGGTTCAGGAGACCAACGCCGACGTGCTGGAGCTGGCGGAACTGGTCTACGCAAAACAGAGGCTGGCGCGGGTGAAATGGGTGCTGGCAGTTCCGGAGGACTCCGCCATACGGACCCCGAAGGATCTCCAGGGTAAGGTGATTGCGACCGAGGTTGTTGGCATTACCCAACAGTATTTAGCCAAGTATGGCGTGAAAGCTCGTGTGGAGTTCTCCTGGGGCGCAACGGAGGTGAAAGTGCCGCAATTAGCGGATGCTATCGTGGAAGTGACGGAAACGGGCTCATCTCTACGAGCCAACCGGTTGCGGATTCTGGATACGGTGCTGGAGTCGTCCACCGTGTTCATCATGAACCGCAAATCCGCCCAGGATACGGCCAAGCGCGAAAAAGCGGAGAACCTGATCTTGATGTTGCAGGGCGCCATCGCGGCGGCAACGCGCGTTGGCTTGATGCTGAATGTGCGCCGAGAAAACTTGGCAGCGGTTCTTGCGGTCTTGCCGGCGCTGAAAAATCCGACGATTTCGGAGCTGAGCGATTCAAACTGGGTGGCCGTGAATACGATCATCGAAGAGGCGGTGGTTCGCCAGATTCTGCCTCGATTGAAAGCCGCGAATGCGCAAGGGATTGTGGAATATCCCTTGAACAAGATTGTACTTTGATGCGCATCCTGAAACTTACACCACAAGTTGAAACCAACTTGCTCAGACGGCGCAACGAGCGCGATCAGGAAGCGTATCGCGTGGCGGGACGGATTGTGGTCGACGTGAAGCGGCGTGGCGACAGAGCCGTTGATGAGTGGGCACTCAAACTCGACGGAGTCAACGTGAGCGGCAACCAGATATGGGTCACTCCGGCGGACATGGCCGCGGCGCGTAAGCGGGTGAGCCAGCAGTTCCTGAGCGCCGTAGACCACGCTGCCGCTAACGTGCGCCGGGTCGCGGAGAGGCAGTTGGCGAAGGAGTGGACGTTTGAAGTGGAACCTGGCGTCCGGATCGGCCAGCTCATACGGCCCATTGAGTCGGTCGGATGCTATGTTCCAGGCGGAAGGTTTGCGCTGTTTTCGACGATGGTGATGACCGTGGTGCCGGCTCAGGTGGCCGGCGTGGAGCGCATCGTCGCGGTATGTCCTCGAGCCAATGATGAGGTGTTGGCGGCGGCAGACCTGCTGGGCGTCGCGCATTTGGCGCGAATCGGCGGAGCTCACGCGATTGCGGCGTTGGCTTATGGAACGAAACGGATTGCGGCGGTGGAGAAGATTTTTGGCCCCGGGAATCGATTCGTGACCGCAGCAAAGCAAATCGTCAGCTATGACTGCGCCATTGATCTTCCGGCCGGACCAACGGAAGCTGTGGTCCTGGCACAAGGCGGGAATGCGCGCTGGATCGCGGCGGATTTGCTGGCACAGGCGGAGCATGCGCTAGACGCAGGGAGTTACCTGGTCACCACATCGCGGGAGTTGGCGAAACAGGTGCAAAAAGAGGTTGCCGACCAATTGCAGGCGCTACCGCAAGATAATCCTGCGCGCGTTTCCTGTGAAAAGACTGGCGCCATCCTGCTCGCCCGGACGTGGCAGCAAGGGATTGCATTCGTGAACCGCTTCGCGCCGGAGCATCTGTCGTTGCCGGAGAATCCACCGGCGCTGCTGAAGCAAATTCGCTCGTGCGGCACGGTGTTTGTTGGGCATCTCAGTGCGCAGGCGTTTGGCGATTACGCCAGCGGGAGCAATCACGTTTTGCCAACGGGCGGTTGGGCGCGCCGGCGCGGCGGACTTTCGGCAAACGATTTTGTGAAGCAGATCAGCGTGCAATCGGTGAGTTCCGCAGGCCATCGCCGGTTGGCCCGCGACGTGCAAACTCTGGCACAGGCCGAAGGCTTGCAGGCGCATGCCAACGCCGTCGAGGTGCGCAGATGAAAGTGCGGCTGCCAGTGCGCAGAGCCATTCTTTTGCGCCGTACTTACGAAGCCCCGGCGGAAGGCAGAGCCGGAAAAGTCCGCCTCGATTTCAACGAGAACACCTCAGGTTGCAGCGCAGCGGTCCGAAAAGCGCTGGCGCGGCTCACCGCCAAAGAGATTGCGACATATCCGGAGTACGAGGCTCCGACGCGAAAGCTGGCCCGCTATTTCGGAGTGGCTCCCGATGAACTGTTGCTGACCAATGGCGGTGACGATGCGTTGCGGGTCTTCTTTGACACTTTTGTTGAGCCAGCCAACGAAGTGTTGATTTGCGAACCCACTTTTCCGATGTACCGTTATTACGCGGAAATTGCCGGGGCTCGCATCAAAGTTTTGCGTTATGGCGCGAACATGGAGTTCCCCTTCGCGGAAGCGCTCGCAGCGCTGCGTAAGAAGCCACGCCTATTCTTCCTGGCCAATCCCAACAATCCTACCGGCACGTTCGTGCCTGGCGCCGATGTTCGCGAATTGGTGCGCGCCGCCGCTGATACGGTGATCGTGCTGGACGAAGCGTACGCGGAATTTTCGACGGAATCCGCGGTGCCGTGGGTGCGACGCCATCCTCACTTGTTCGTCGCCCGTACGTTTTCGAAAGCCGAGGGAATGGCGGGATTGCGGCTGGGCGCGGTCATCGGCCGGAGCGCATCGTTGGCTTTTGTGCGGCGCGCCATGCCGCCGTACCCAGTGAACCTGGCGGCCCTGGTTGCGGGCGTGGCCGCCGTCGAGGAACGCAAGACCATCGACCGGTATGTGCGCGACGTGAAGCGCTTGCGCGCGTGGCTTACCGTCGAATTGAACAAACACGGAGTCCGCGTGTTTCCGAGTGCCGCGAATTTCTTGCTGGCCGACTTCGGTGAACGCGGACCGGCATTTTTCAAACAACTTGCCAAGCAGAACATCCTGGTACGCGAGCGCAGGCATGACCTTGGGTCGGGGTACGCGCGTATCACCATCGGCACGCAATCGGAACTGAAGCAACTGCTGCACATTCTGAGAAAAGGGCGCTACTAGGGGCGTTATGGCCAGAACCGCCCAAATCCACCGTAAGACCAAAGAGACGCGGATTGATTTGCGGATTCATCTCGACGGCCACGGCAAGTCCAGGATCTCAACAGGAATTCCCTTTTTCGATCACATGCTGGATTTGGTGGCCCGGCATGGCGGCTTTGACATGGTTCTGAAAGCCGTGGGCGACCTGGAAGTCGATCAGCACCACACCGTCGAAGACGTGGGCATTGCTCTGGGTGAAGCGGTGGCGTCGGCGCTCGGAAACAAGCGCGGCATTCTCCGCGCCGGTTATTTTCTGATGCCCATGGATGAAACCCTGGCTGCCGCTGCTGTGGATTTGGGGGGGCGCCCATTTTGTGTGTTGAAGGCAAAGTTCGCGGCTCGCGCGGTCGGCGGTTTCCAGACGGAACTGGTCGAGGATTTCTTTCAAGGTTTCGCGCAATCTGCGAAGGCCAATGTGCATCTGCGCGTCTTGTACGGCCGGTCTTCGCATCATCAAGTGGAGGCGGTGTTCAAAGCGTTCGCGCGGGCGCTGCGCTTTGCGGTGTCGCGGGATAAGCGGCTGCGGAACGTGCTACCAAGCACCAAGGAACTGCTGTGATGGTCACGGTGATTGATTATGGAGCGGGGAACGTCACCTCGGTGACACGAGCGCTGCGACGGCTGGGCGCGGAGGTTGGTACCACCAATCAGGCGGAAGAAATTACCGATGCCACTTGCCTGGTCCTGCCGGGAGTGGGACATTGCGCCGCCTTGATCCGGGCACTGGATGCAGGTGGACTGCGTCAGCCCTTGCTGACGGCGATTGCGCGAGGCACCCCATTCCTTGGGATCTGCCTGGGATTGCAGGTGCTGTACCAAACCAGCGCGGAAGCGCCGGAGTTGTCCGGACTGGGCATCATGCCCGGGAACGTCGAGCAACTGCCGCAAAACGTGAAGCTGCCCCACATGGGTTGGAACCGGCTGCGGTCGGTCCGCGATTGCCGGCTGTTGGACGATATTTCTTCCGATGCTTATTTTTATTTCGCGCATTCTTATGCCGCTCCGGCAGACGGCCCCGCAACCGGGGCGACTTGCGTACATGGCCGCGAATTCTCGGCGGTTCTGGAAACCGAGCGCATTTTTGGCGTGCAATTCCATCCGGAGAAAAGCGGCTCCGCGGGGGCCAAACTGCTGGAAAACTTCTTGAGGCTCTCCGCATGAGCCTGGCGCATCGCATCATTCCCTGCCTCGATACGGATGGCGAGCGAGTGGTCAAGGGCGTGCATTTCGAGGGCTTGCGCGATGCCGGCGATCCGGTGGAGTTGGCCGCGCGCTACAACGCCGAAGGGGCGGATGAACTGGTGGTGCTGGATATTGCCGCCGCGCGCGATAACCGGCCCACTTTTTTGGAAACCATCCGGCGCGTTGCCGAACAGCTGAGCATTCCGCTGGCAGCCGGCGGCGGCATTCGTTCGCTGGACGACGCTCGCTGCGTGGTGCGCGCCGGTGCGGACAAAGTCACCCTGAATACTGCCGCCGTGGACAGGCCGGAGCTGATTCACGAGCTCTCTAACGAGTTCGGGGCACAGGCCGTGGTGCTGGCGATTGACGCCAAACGGGGGCAGGAGTCTTGGCAAGTGCGCGTGCGAGGCGGGCGTATGGCCACAACGTGGAATGCGTTGGACTGGGCACAACGCGGAGTGGAGCTGGGTGCCGGAGAGATCCTGCTCACATCGGTGGACCGCGACGGCACGCAGTCGGGATTTGACGTGGAGCTAACGGCCACGATCAGCCGCTCCGTGGGCGTGCCGGTGATTGCGTCGGGAGGCGCCAAGGTTCCACAACATTTCCTTGACGTTTTCACCGAAGGCGCGGCGGACGCGGCGCTGGCCGCCTCGATTTTCCACGATCAGGTGCAGTCCATTCGCGCGCTGAAAGCATTCTTGGGGTCCAAAGGCGTGGTCGTGAGGCTGCCTTGCTGATCCCGTGTATCGACCTGCAGCGTGGAAAGGCAGTGCAGCTTGTGCATGGCCGCAGACGGGAACTCGCGGTCGAAGATGTATTGGGGCTGCTGGAGCGCTTTTCCAAGTACGAATGGCTGCACGTGATCGATCTCGATGCCGCGATGCGCAAAGGAAACAACAATCGGCTGGTTCGCCAACTGTTCCTTCAAGCGCACAAGCAGTACAAGATGAAAACTCGTGTCGGTGGGGGAATTCGCACCGTAAAACGAGCACGAAGTCTGAGAAAGCTCGGCGTTCAACAGATCATCATTGGCAGCGCAGCGTTTCGAAATAGCCAACCAAACACGCGATTCTTGAAGCGACTGGCGCAGTGCGTGGGGAAACAACATGTGGTGATTGCGCTGGATACGGCCAAGGGGCACGTGGTAACACATGGCTGGCGAACCGCTTTGACGGTTCAAGCGGCCGCGGTGTTCGCCGCGCTGGAACCGTATTGCGGAGGTTTCCTGTGCACCGACGTGGACCGCGAGGGAACGATGAGCGGAGTGAATTTGAGGTGGTTTCGCGCCTTGCGAAAGGCCACGCGACTTCCCATCATTGCGGCCGGCGGTATCTCGACAACACGTGAAGTTGGCGCGCTTGAAGAAATCGGCATGGACGCGGCGGTGGGCATGGCGTTGTACAAAAACAGGGTAAGCTGACGAAACCCAGGAACCACGCGTAAACATCTTGCCCGATTCCACAAAACCACAAGGATTCCCGGACGATCTGCCGCGACCTGCGGGTAGCGCTTTTCGTGGCTGCGCGCATGCAGTACGATAGATTCCACGAGTGAGGAACTATGCTGGTTACCTTCCGCCCTTGCGGCCCCAAAGACCACAAAGCGCTGCTGAAATTAATTGTGGCCTACTATCGTTTTGACAAGATTCCCTACAACCTAAACTCGCTTAGCCGCGGGTTGGACACTCTGCTGCGCAATCTTTCCCTGGGACAGGCCTGGCTGATGGAAACCAGCAAACAGCCGGTGGGATATACGCTGCTGACCTACAACTTCGACCTGGAATACGGCGGCGTGGAGGGCATGCTGACGGAGGTGTACGTCGAAAGGAAGTTTCGTGATCGCGGAGTGGGCACTTTGGCGCTCTATGAAGTGGAGGATTTTTGCCGGGAACGCGGGATTCGCAACGTCGAACTTCAAGTGTTAAACCACAACAAGAATGCCGAGCGTTTTTATCGCAAGGCCGGGTTCAGCATTCTGCCGCGGAAAGTGATGATGCTGCAGGTGCGACCGGAAGAAAAGCGGCCGCCCCGGCGGCCTATCGTAAATATGCATCGGTAATGTATTGCTGGACCATGCGCTGGGTGTTGAAGAACGAACCATTAATGGCGATGGCGTGCTGCATCACAGACAGGTAGCGGTTGCGATCCTCATAGAACATCGGAATGATCACGCTTTCTAACTTGTAATAAAGGCTCTCGGCATCCAAGGTGTTGTCGACCACCGCTTCCGGAGAGGGATCACGCCGATGCGATTCGCCAATGGACCAGCCGGTCACGCCCTCGATGTGCCCTTCGACCCACCAGCCGTCGAGGATGCTCAGACTGGGGACGCCGTTTAGCGCCGCTTTCATGCCGCTAGTGCCGGACGCTTCCAAGGGATATTGCGGCGTGTTCAACCATAGATCGCCGCCCGAGGTGAGCTGGCCGGCAAGGTCGAGATTATAGTCGTCCAGAAAGACGATACTGACCGCTTTCTTCAGTGCTTTTTTTGCCCTAAAAATGCGACGAATGATTTCCTTACCGCCGGGATCTTTCGGATGCGCCTTCCCGGCGAAGATGATCTGGAAAGGTCCGGCATTCTTGGCGATGTGGCGCAGACGGTCGAGGTCGCTCAGAATCAAGTCGGCGCGCTTGTAGCCGGTTGCGCGGCGAGCGAATCCGATCGTGAATGCCTCGGGATTCAGCCGCAGGCCAGTCTTTTTGCGCACCCCTTCCAACAAATCGTGCTTCGCCAGAAGGTGCGCGGCCCACACTTCTTCGGGAGGCAAGCCCAGCGCGCCACGCAGGCTGTAATTGTCCTCGCGCCACGAAGGGATGTGGCGATCGAAAAGATCCCGAAAGGGAGGCGAACTCCAGGTGGCTGCGTGCACGCCATTGGTGATGGCCTCAATCGGAACATTGGGGAACATCCGGCGGGACACTTCGCCGTGGAGTTTCGCGACGCCGTTGATGAAGTTGCTGAGGCTTAGCGCCAGGTAGGTCATGTTCAGGGATGCGCCATGCCGCGCGGCCTCGGCCATTTCCGGATAACTCTGGTCGACCTGCAGGATGCTCTTGATCAATTCCACCGACGAAACATCTTTTGCGTCGAAGAGCCGCGCCTGTGGGGGATAAAGACGAATCAAGTTCTCAACCGGAAACTTGTCATGACCGGCGGGAACCGGAGTATGCGTGGTAAAGACACACTTGCTGCGCACGCGCTCGATATCCTCGCCTTTGATGGAAGTACGTCCCGCGCGATTGGCCTGTTCCTCGAGCAATTCGATGGTCAGCAGCGCCGCGTGGCCTTCATTCATGTGGTAGCGCATCAACTCGGTGTGGCCCAAGGCGCGGAGCATGCGCACCCCACCCACACCCAGTAGGAGTTCTTGCGACAGGCGGTAATACGGGTCGCCTCCATACAATGATCCGGTCAGCTCCCTATCGCGCGGGTCGTTCTCAGGTAAATCAGCATCCAGAAAGTAGATGGGCACTTCGTAGCCGCGCACGCCCTTCACTGTGTAGCGCCATGCGCGTAATTCCACCCTACGGTCCTCTAAGGTAACGCTGACGCGCGGCGCTTCTTCCACCAGGAATTTGTCGACATTCCATTCCACCGGCTCTTCGGTCTGCGAGCCATCTTCAGACAAACGTTGGGTGAAAAAACCTTTCCGGTAGAGCAGAGAGACGGCCACCATGGGCAGGCGAATATCCGCAGCGGCTCGAATGGTGTCGCCGGCCAGCACGCCCAAGCCTCCGCTATAGCTGGGCATGGAATTTTCCAAGGCGATCTCCATGGAAAAGTAAGCCACAAACCGCTTGGGGGGCTGCGCCAGATTGGGCATCGTTCCGGATTCTCCGTCCGCGCGTCGCTGCCGCGTCTTCCTGGGTTTGCTACAGCTCTGGAAACTAAATATTGTCTGAGATCGTTCGTCTGCAAGCAAGGGAACTTGTAGTTGTCAGTTTCCGCAGGAACATCAGCAGGAATTCCTTTTGAGGGAACACCACGACGAACAAAAGAAATTCTGCTCGTTCGGAGCTGATCGGCGAAGATGTGGCGGTCGGAGTGCGGGCGAATTCGTGCGTTCCGTTATAATTCTGTTCCATGACGATGCTGCTGGACGGAATTCGCGTTGTCGAACTCACCGAAGCGCTCGCGGGGCCTCACTGCGCCATGTTGCTGGGGGACCTCGGGGCACAAGTTGTCAAAGTAGAGAGGCCTGGAACCGGCGACCAGTCGCGGACTTGGGGTCCGCCATTTGTTGGCAGCGAATCGGCCTATTTTCTGGCGACCAACCGCAACAAACGCTCGCTCACTTTGAACTACGACCATCCTGCCGGAACCGAAATCCTTCAGCGGCTGTTGGCGAAAGCGGATGTTTTCCTATGTAACCAGCCTTCGCTTGCTTCTCTGCGACGGCGCCGGATCGATCCAGACACGCTGCGCCGGAGATATCCACGAATGATTTATTGCGCGATCAGCGGCTATGGCCACACAGGACCGCGCGCGGGGCAGGCGGGCTACGACATTCTGGCGCAGGCCGAAGCGGGTGCGATGAGCTTTACCGGGGAACCCAACGGAGCACCCATGCGCTTTCCGACGGCGATCGCCGACATCACCACCGGCATGTACGCAGCCATGGGCATTTTGGCCGCGTTGTTTGCCCGGGAGCGCAGCGGACATGGAAACTTCCTGGACATGGCGCTGTTCGACTCGCAACTGACCTGGCTGGCAAATATTGGCAGCAACTTTCTGAACGCTGGAGTGTCGCCAACGCGATGGGGTAACGCGCACGGCAGCATTGTGCCGTATCAGTTGTTTCAGGGTAGCGACGGGAATTCATTCGTGGTTGCTGTCGGCACGCAAGCACTTTGGCAGCGGTTGCTAAAGGTTTTGGCTTTGCAAAATGAGCTGGGCACAGATTCACGATTCGCGACCAATGCGGATCGCATCAAGCATAGAGATGCGTTGATTCCGATTTTGCAGCAGCGTTTTGCAAACGCGTCAACCGCGACATGGCTGGAGCGCCTGAAAGCGGAAGATATTCCTGCAGCGCCGGTCCAAACCGTGGCGCAGGCGCTGAATGATGAACAGACGGTTGCGCGCTCTCTGATCGTTGAACTGGAGCACCCTACACTCAAACAAGTGCGCAGCATCGCCAATCCCATACGGCTTCAGGAGCAGCCGGTCGTTTACCGGATGCCGCCCCCCTTGTTGGGCGAACACAACCGGCAGATTCTGAAGGAACTGGAATTTGCAGATGGTGAGGTGGAGCAACTGCTGCAGACAGCATGCGCTCAGGTCTAGAGCGCCGGCAATCAGCAGACCAAAAAAGAAGAGCCGCAACCGATGTCTTCCTTCCTCGACACGGCGGCGACTCTTCGAATACGCCAGTTGAGTTGACCTTCCCTCCGTGGTGACAGAGTCTCCCTTAGCGTGACAGGTGGAGCGTACGAGCCTGAAAAGGCAGTGCTGCCCTTAGTTGCAGAGGGAGCTATTACCATAAAGTTATACTAACGGCTTGCCGCGAGGCTGTGATGGCGATCACGCCTTTGCCTGAACCACAATCCCAAAACGGTATTCTACTACTTGAATCTTGTGGTCATTGCGGAGAAGTACGACCTGGAAAGGCTAGTTTAGAAACGGGTGCGCAAGTTTACCTCTATTTGTAGCGCTCGCCGGTTGCGGGATCGAAGACCGCGTTGCGCAGAAATTGATCTGTGGACCAAGGCGGGGCGCCGCCGCCGAGATACTGATGGAACCAGTCAAGGTGGGCGGTGTAGTACAAAGCCATTTCGTACCAGCTGGGCCAGTGTCCCGCGTTGGAATAAATGATCAGGCGCGAAGGAACGTTCATCCTTTGAAGTGAAGTGAAGAACTGAAGCGACTGCGTATACGGAACGCGATAATCTCGCTCGCCGGAAATGATCAGGCACGGAGTCTTGAAGTTCTTCACGGAATAGGATGGGGAAAATTTCACATACTGGTCGGAATTCCAGGGCTGGCCTTTGTAATCCCACTCCGGAAACCACAACTCCTCGGTGCCGCCATACATGGAACGTAGATCGAAAATGCCCATCATCGAGGCGATTGCCTTGAAACGGTCGGTGTGCCCTTCGAACCAGTCCATCATGTAACCGCCGTAGGACCAGCCCATCGCACCCATACGGTTGGCATCGACGTAAGGGAGCTTGCTCAGCTCGTCGGTAACCTTCATGAGGTCCTCGAAGACCTTCCCACCGTGATCTCCGGAAATTTCCGCGGTGAAGTCTTGGCCGTAACCGGTGGACCCGTGGGGATTGGGGAACGCCACGATGTAACCCGCGCCAGGATAGACCTGCCAATCGCCACGGAAGGCGTCTTGCCATTGCATCTGTGGACCGCCATGCACGTTCAGAATCAGCGGATATTTCTTGCTGGGGTCGAAATCGTGCGGCTTGACGACGAAAACTTCAATCCGAGCGCCATCAGCACCGGTAACCCACATCTTCTCGGCAGGACGAATGTCGACTTCGTTGACGATGGCATCGTTGAAATGAGAAATGCGTTTGGGGGTGGGATTGGAGGCCGAAAGGCCAGCCGTGAATATTTCCTGCGGGTCACCAACCGAACGGCGAACGTAAACCATGTCGCGGGCATTGTCGGTGAGTTTGAAAGCATCAATGGTAGCGTCGACGAGAAGTTGCCGGATGGCGCCCGACTCCAGACTCACCCGGAATATCGGATTGTTCCCTTCGACGTCGCCACTAAAGAGAATCGATTGGGAGTCGGGAGCCCAGTCGAAATCGTCGACCCAATTGCGGAAGGACTCCGTAAGCACGCGCGACGTATGCGACGAGCGATCGTAGATAGCCAACCGAAACAGATCGGACTCATAGCCAGGTTGCTTCTGTAATCGATAAGCGATGTATTTGCCGTCGGGCGAATATTTGGGATTGCCGTCGTAGGCAGGGTTGGATGCGGTGATGTTCTGCGCTGGCGTGCCGCCGGATACCGGCACAGTCCACAAGTCATCGTTGGTGGAAATGGCGGGAATGGGATCGTGATTGGATTCGTAGACGATTTCCGCGCTATCAGGAGAAAAGTCGTATTGCAAACCACCGCCAAGCTGGAAAGGCGGCGCGTCGAAATCGCCGGGAGTAAGATCGCGAACCGCGCCAGTGGCCACATCGACGAGGAAAAGATGCGTGCGGGTTCCATCTTTCCATTCCGTCCAGTGGCGATAGAGCAGCGAGGTAGCCGTGTGCGCATGGAGAGGGCCTTTGCTCCAGCGGTCCGCGATCTTCTTATTGCAGCCATCATCGGCGCCACATTCGGGATAGACGTCACTGGCAAAAGCGATCCATTTGCCATCGGGAGACCACAGCGGTCCAGCGACACCGGTAGAAATTTTGGTGAGTGGACGCGCTTCGCCGCCTTGTGTGGAGATGAGAAACAGATTGGGATCGCCGTCACGAGAACTGACGAAAGTGATCCACTTGCCATCGGGAGAGAAGATCGGCGAAGTCTCGCCCTTTTCGCCGTAAGTGAATTGCCGCAGGTTTTGGCCGTCGGCATCCATCAGCCAGATATGGCGAGTCCGCTTGGCGCGGGGCAGATCATCGCTACGCAGAACGAAAGCAATGGTTTTGCCATCGCGAGACAGCGTCAGGTCTTCGACGGCACGGAGGCGATACAGGTCCTCGATGGTAAAAGCGCGTTTTGAAGCAAGAGCCGGAACCGTGGAAAGCACAGCGCAGAGAAGTGAAAGGAACAGTTTCTGACCCATAGGACTCCTTTGATGAGACGCGTGCAGCAAGAAGAGGAACAAAGAGGTTCTGCCGCAGTAACGTGCCTGATTCAGCGTTGCGGCTAGTATGGTAAGGCCGAACGCCAGTGTCAACCAGGCGTGGCAGACGGTCTCGCTGCAGGATGAGCGTTCTCTTGGTCAGGCCAATTTGCTGCGGCCGTTGCCGCAAACGGTTAGAACTGAAGCTTCAGGCCGATTTGGCCAATGCGCGGATCGCTAGCATTCGTGATCAGGCCAAAGACGGAACTATTGATATTGCCACTCGGCGTCAGGAACTGAGCGTGGTTGAAGATGTTAAAGAACTCCGCACGAAATTGCAGGTTGATGGTTTCCGTCAGATGCGTATCTTTCAGCAGAGCCATGTTCCAGTCGTTGGTGCCCGGACCATGGAAGAAACGACGGTTTGCGTTGCCTTCGACGCCGATGGCACTTTCCGTGAACAATGAGGTGTTGAAGTACGCGTGGTTTGCAGAAGTTCGCGGATTAGTGATCCCCAAGGGGCCGCCGGCAAAGTTCGGCGTGTCGACGGGGAGAGGTTGCGGGCCGGTGTTGATGGTGCCGAGCAAGGAATGGTCGTCACCTTCGATGAGGTCGACGGGAATTCCGGTGGCAAACCGGGTGATGCCGCTGAACTGCCAGCCATTGGTGAGGCGCTTTGGTCCCGGGAGTTTGTCGACAGGCAAACTATAGTTGTAGCTGAGGACGAAGTTGTGGGTTTGATCAAAAGCGGAGAGCCCGCGGCTCAACCTGGGATCAACCGGATTGTACTGTTCTCCGTAACCGGAAGAATCATCCAGCGATTTGCTGAAGGTATAGCCGACCAAGGTCTGTAGACGGCCACTGGTGTGCCGGAGATTGACTTGCAGTGAATTGTAGCCAGAGGAGCCAGCCGCAACGAACAGGCCGTTGGACCCAAAGAACGCGGCATTGAATTTGTCGCGTGTGCCTGCGACGCAAGTGCTTCCCGTGGGGCAAGTCAAAGCGCCCAGGGAGTTCGTGAAGGTGAAGGATCCGGTAGGAGCTGGCACGCCGGCTGGCAAGACGTAGGCGTTGTTCTCACCGTTGGGTCCGCAGGTGGGGGTGGCTCCGATGGCGTTCAACTCCAAACACAACTTCGGATCCCCCGGAGCTGATTCCAGGTCGGACAACAGGCGATGGCCTTCGGTCCCGATATAGCTCACAGTGAGCAGCGTCGAAGCTTTGAACTGGCGCTGCAAGGAAAGCTCATAGCTTTCCGCGTACGGTAACCGGTTCTTGTAGTAGAAGCCTGGGGAGCTGGCGATAGGAATGAATTGCGACCAGTTAACGTTGTTGTCCGGATGCGAAGCGGAAGTGCCGTGCGGAATCGGCGGCACCGGGAATTTCTGACCACCAAAAACGGCCGTGCCGGTGGTGCGGTCAAGGAACGGTGCGTCGAACTCCGGTGAAGGAGTCAGACTGCCGTGAAAGTTGCCGAAGGGGGCGTCGCCGATTTCGTTGAAGGTGGTGGAACCTTCGAAGGTGCTGTAGAACAGCCCGTAGGCGGCGCGGATGCTGGATTGTCCTGGTTGTCCCAGAAGTTTGCTGAGAAAACCGTTCCCGGACACGGAAGGGGAATAGGCAACGCCAAGGCGGGGCGCAAAATTGTCGTAGCGCGTGGGCGCAAGGGTGTTGGGGATGCCCGGATCGCCGGGGAATACCCACCCAGCCGGGGAGCCTGGGAAAACGACCGATTGCTCGTTGGGCACCAGGGTCTGAATACCATTATATTTTTCGGACCATGGCGCGCTGGCTTCCCAACGCAAGCCGTAATTGAGAGTCAGATTGGACTTCACACGCCAACTGTCCTGGCCATACAGACCCGCGTAATGGTTCCGGCCATAAGAAGGAGGGGCTTGTCCCTGCTGATAAGCAGGTGAGCCGACCGTCGGGGACATGGAGGGAGCGCCGAGCAAGAAATCGGCAAAGTCGATGCCGGTTTCCGCGCCGCCAAAACCAAACTGACCGTTTTCGATATTGGACAGATTCTCGGTCAATTGGGCGTAATGAAAGGAACCGCCGAACTTGACGGTGTGCGTGCCGATCACTTTGCTGTAGTTATCCAGAACTTGATAAGTGTTCTCATACAAACCAAGCACGCGGCTGGGCACACCGACCGTGAAATTGACGAAGTCCATTTCCGGCACACCTTGGTAATGAGGCGCCAGGACCACGACGCCGAGACTGTCGGCACCGGTGGTGAATCCCAGGTCGCTCATGGTCTCTTTGGTTCCGCCGGAGGGCTTGCTGATGGTGGGCGCCAGGCGAACATATTCGACGCGGAACTCATTCACAGCTGTTGCCCCGATGGTCTTGGTATCTCCAATGTTGGCAACATTGGTGCGCCCGGTGCCCTTGACGTCGAAGCCCGGCAGAAGAGGCAGAGGAGAGGCCCAATAAGGATCGTCGCGGGTGTAGTTATCGAAATAGTAATAAGTAGAGAGCATGCCCAGGCGGCTATTGATGTCGACCCGGCCGCTGGTCTTGTCGTCGGTGAGACGCAGCGGGTACGCGGAAGTGGAGAAGACTCCCGTGGTATTGGCGGGGAAAATATGGAGTTTCAGAATGTTCGTCGATACGGGATCGAACGCTCCGGAAGGTATCACGGCGTTGGGAAAAACGCAGGTAGCCGCGGTGCATCCCGGCGTGTAATAGGGCTCGTTGGCGGTTACGGTCTGGGTAATTCCGGCTTGCTGCAAGCGATTTTGCAGAGTCTGAGCAAAAGCAGGGCCGCTGACTACGCCGGTCATGTTGGTGGCGAAGGCCGAGAAGTCACCATTTTGCTCGGCGGAGGTGGGCACGGAAATGTTTCCAGTGCTGATGCCCTGAACGATTCGATTGCCCTGATAATCGGCGAAGAAGAAGATTTTTTCTTTCTTTATGGGACCGCCAAAGGTGCCACCAAATTGATTCTGGTGATAGGCGCCACGATGGCCTTGGTCGAAGAAGTTTGCGGCGTCGAAGTCGGTATTGCGAAGAAATTCGAAGACGTTGCCATGAAACTGATTGGATCCGGATTTCGTGACGACGTTGATCTGCCCGCCGGCATAGTTGCCGTATTCGGCGTCAAAATTGTTGGTCAGAATGCGAAACTCCGCAATGGAGTCCAGGTTGGGAATGGCCGCTGTGCCGCCGAAACCGGATTCCTGGACCGTGGCGCCGTTCAGGATGAACCCATTGGCGGATTCCCGCATGCCGTTAACGGAAAGCGCCCCGGAGTCCAGGCTGCCGGAAACTTGCGGCATTGCGAAACCAGCCGATTGATACTGGCCGGAATAAGCTCCCGTGATGCCTGAAGCATCGGAAACGACGCCGGGTTGCAGCGCCAGCAGGTCGGTGTAGCTTCTAGAGACCAGCGGCACTTCGGTCATTTCGTGGCCGCCGATGACTTCACCCATTTGAGTACTGGCGGTCTCGACGTGAAGAGCACTGGCCTCGACCGTGGTGGTTTCGGTGACTTGCCCAATCTGCAGGGTGACGTCAGCAACGAGGGCGGCATTGACGTCGAGGACCAGGCCAGTCTGGCGAAAACTCTTGAAACCCTTGAGCTCGACTTCGATGGTGTAATGGCCCAAGGGCAAGTCCTGAAAGGAATAGTAACCCTGGGCGTTAGTCTGTTGCGATTTGGTGATGCCGGTTTCCACGTTGGTGGCACGGACGGAGGCACCAACAAGGGCGGCTCCGGTTGCATCCGTTACCGTCCCTGAAATACTGGCGGTGATGCTGGCCCCGGCCGCGGCGACAAAGATGAAAAACACAAGCACCAGAAGCGACTCAATGGCAAGCAGCGAAATCCGGGAACTCTGGTGCGTTTGCAGGTGCTTAGCAGCGTTCGCACGCCAAGGAGTTTTTTTGGCGCAGCAGATAGAAAACTGGTACGTAGTTGCGAGAAAGTCGCAGTGAACTTTCATGGTGTCCCCTCCCGACACTACAGCCTGGATTCGGTGCATTCGCCACTTGCGGGGGTGTGTGTTCGCGTGTTTTGTGTCAGCCGTGGTGGTGGCGGCACAAGACCAGTGGCTGTCGGACCCGGCACTCGTGAGAAACTCTTATTGAATCGGTTTAAACCGTTGCGCGGGCGATGTCAAGGCAGACTATTCTTGGACCGGAAGTTGGTGATGAACTGGGTAGCGCGGGAGGAGCAAAAGCAGGGCCGCTGTGATGGTCATCACAACAGAAAGCACAACTAGCAAGGAGGTGTACGATCCGCTCAAATCGTAGGAGCGGCCCAGCACCACCGGCCCAATGGCACCGGCAGCGGCATAGAAGGTCCAAGTGAGTCCATAGAGCGTGGAAAACGCGCGCAGTCCGAAGTATCGCGCGAGCAGATAAGGAGTACTCGCTGCTTCTCCACCAACGCCGATGCCAATGACCGCAGCTGCCACACAACCGGTGGGCAAATGCTTCGCGTAGGCGAGCAGGAACAAGCCGGCGGCGGCGAGCAAGTTGACCAGAAACGCAACACGCGCACCGAAGAAACGGTCCAGGAGCCAGCCCACTCCGACACGGCCGAGCAGACTGGCGCCGCCCAAAATGGAAGCGCAGAGCGCGGCCTCAGTGGCGGCGATTCCTCGATCGGTCAACAAAGCCACCAAATGCGTAATCGCCCCGTTCATGCTGATTGAGCCAACGAACAGTATGGCGACGATGATCCAGAAAGCGGCGGACCGAACACCTTGCTGCCAAGTCACTCCCGCGGCCACGGAGGGAGCTGCAATTCGAACGTTGTGCGTGCGCTCGCGCACGAAGCGCCAGCTCAGCGGCAGACCAAGCAGTAAGGCGAGACCACCGAGAGACAGGTAAGCGGCGCGCCAGTCGTAGCGGTTGATGATCGACTGTGCGACTAGTGGCAGGATCATGGCCCCCAGACCGGCCCCAACCATCACCATGGCCAAGGCCATACCCAGCCGCCGTTCAAACCAGGTGGAGATGGACCGTGAATAAGCCAAGTGGGCCGCGCCATTCCCAACGGCTCCGAGCACCACGCAGGTAATGTAAAACTGCCACAAATGCGGCCGCAGAAATGCCAATGAAGCGATTCCGCAGCTAAACACCATCACGCACGGAAGGATAATGCGACGAGGGCCGAGGCGGTCGAGCCAACGCCCGAGCAATGGCGAGATGGCGCCCAGGGTTATTGCGGCTAGGGCAAACCCGGTCGAAATGTCCTGGCGGCTCCAGGCGAACGCGGCGCTCAGCGGCTTTACGAATACGGCGAAAGTGTAGACGAAGAGCGATCCGAATCCGCCCATCACACCCAAGCTGGCTGCCAGAACGACGCGCCAACCGTAGTAGGAGGGGTCCGACTCATTTACAGTTGAAAGCCGTTCAAGAATTTGGGTTGGCGCGATCGTAGGAGCGCTCATAGGTAAGGCGAATGGGCTTTTGCCGGTTTAGAAGGCAAACTTGAGTGCCAGTTGCACGATGCGACCGGGTTGCGCGGCGACGATCTGGCCAAATCCCGGCGAGTTGATGTCGTTGTTCGGCAATTCGAAATTCACGTTGTTGAAGATATTGAAGATTTCCGCGCGGAATTGCAAATTCATGCGCTCGCGAACGGGAATGTTTTTGATCGCCGAGAAGTCCCATTGCTGAAAAGCCGGCCCGTCCATGGTGTTGCGGCCGACATCGCCGAAGTGGCCGATGCCGGCATGTTGGAATGCGCCCGTGTTGAACCAGCACTGCGGAGTGCGCACCGGCGTGCCACCGGGGCAAGCGCCGACGTTTGGATTGCCGACAATATTGGGACGGCTGCTGAAGAATCCGGAAATTTCTGGCGCGCTTCCCTGAAGGGAAGGATTGCTGGAATCGTAGACGGTGAACGGCGTGTTGCTCATCACGGTAGTGATCCCGTTCACTTGCCAATTACCGAGAACGTGGCCGTACCAAGTCTGGGCGTGACTGAACCATGGCAGGTTCCACTGATAGCTGACTACCAAGCGGTGGCGGGAGTCGAACATAGAACGTCCCCATTCGGATTTCAGGTCGAAGGGATTCTGCGCCAGATCGTTTTCACCGGCCACACTTTGCGAGGCCGAACCGGTAATGTTGAAGCTGGAGACGTCATCCAGGGTCTTGGAGAAGGTGTAGGAAGCCAACATAGAAAGACCGTGAGAGAAACGCTTCCGCAGACTGACCTGGAGAGCGTTATAAGAGGAATCGGCAATTCCGGCAATTTCACCGACGGAAGAGTAGGTACAGGGGGGGGAAGTGCTGGCGAGAGTACAGCCGGAATACAGACGGCGTTGATCGGCATTGTTCTGAGTCGATTCGCCAGGGACGTACACCGCAGGATTGGCTTCGATGAAGCGGGGCAACTTGGTTCCTTTGGTGCCGATGTAGCCGAGTTCGAGCAACCAGTCGTTGCCGAAGGCGCGCTCGATGTTCAGATTCCAGTCCTGCGCATAAGGAAGCCGGAGGTTGGGACTGAGCACCAGCAAAGTCATGTCCTGCGAAAAGGTGCCGTTGAAGGGATTTTGGCCATTGAACGGGTTGGCAAAATTCGGAGTGCTGACTTGCGGAGTCTGCAGATACGGCGGCGCGCTGATCGGATCTTGCAACGGTCCGCCCTGGCCAGTGTAGTAGGGGTCGTAGAAAATGCCGTACGCCGAAGTAACCAGCCAACGACCACTGCCGGTGACATCCCATGCCAGTCCGACACGCGGCGCGAAAGCAGCCCGATCCGTGGGGATCAAACCGCGTGGGACGCCTGTGTCACCGGGGTAAAGCAAGCCCTCTGGAGCGCTGGGGAAGACGGTGGATTGCCTGCCGGGAACCCACAGATTCTGATAATTGTGAATTTCCGTATAGGGAGAAGGAACTTCGTATCGCAATCCGTAGTTAACGGTAAAGCGCCGCGAAACCTTCCAGGTGTCCTGACCATACAGGTTGAAAGCCTGCCCGCGCAATCCGCGATAGAAGTCGCCCCCGCCCTGCAAAAAGACCACCGGCTGGCCAAACAGAAAACTGGCGAACGCATTGCTGAGCGGAAATGGGGCGAACACAAAGAAACCGTTGGTGGCGATGCCTTGCAGCACGTTGATCTGATCGTATTGATAGCCACCACCGAACTTAACCTGATGCTGGCCCTTGACCCAAGTGAGCGATCCGGAGAAATCAAAAGTGTTCTGGTAGCTGTTGCGCGGACCGGTGATGGGATCTCCGATGGAAGCGTAGCCGCCAACCTGAATGAACGGTGGGCCGAGAGCTGCTTCCAAGCTAGGAGCGTACTGAAAACCCAGGCTGGCAGGGTCAGTGTGATTGATGTTCTCGCCAACCAGGAATTTGTTGCGCAAATAGGAAGCGCGAAGCTGGCCGACTAGGGTGGGTGAAAAGGTGTGTGTTTCCTGTGCCACAAAGTTCTGAGCCCGTTGATCCTGTCCGACGGGAAAACCGGGGACGTTGGCGCCGACGTTGGAGAGCGGATCGACCTCGTTGGCTTCGCTGAAGCTGTAGCGGAAGTTGAGTGTGTCCCGGTCGGTCAGATAGTGATCGACACGAACACCGAATTGGTCGGAATTCGAGGTCATCATCAGCGTGTCCACAAACGTGAACGGACCGGAATTCGCCAACGGGTAGTACTGAAGAAGGGTCTGAGAAAGAGGACTGATGGCCGGCAATTGATTGAATGGAATCGGTTGCGGGGGCGAATTGGTCGGAACGAAGAAGTTCAGCAGTTGGCCGTTGGGATTGCTGCACAGTCCCTGGGAATTGAAGGAGCCGCCAACCAGAGAGCACTGGTCGCCGAAGTTGCCGGTACGTTCGGCGTTAGAAGGAACAGTGGTACGGGTGGTCTCGCCTTGCTGGTCGCGAATGCCCTCGTAATACAGAAAGAAGAAAGTGCGATCCTTCTTGATCGGACCGCCGAAGGTGCCGCCAAACTGGTTGCGCTGAAGAGGCTCCACACTGTAGGCGAAAAAGCTTTTGGCGTCCATGGCGTTATTGCGGACGAAATCCCACAGGGAGCCATGGAAACCGTTGCTGCCGGAGCGGGTGATGATGTTGGTGGTGGAGCCGGTGCTGTGGCCAAACTCCGCATTGGCAGTGTGGGTCAGAATGCGAAATTCAGCGATGGCGTCAACCGGAGGCTCCATAACCAGACCGCCGTCTACCGTATCGAAATTGTCGGCGCCATCGATCAGGAAATTGTTGGACTCGGGTCGCTGGCCGTTGACCGCATACGCCTGCCCGGCTCGCAACGAACCGCCGGCTTCCAGCAAGCCCGGAGTGAGTGGCACAACACCAGTTTGGAGCAGGCCGAGTTGCGTGAACTGGCGTCCGTTCAGCGGAAGATCCAAAATCTCGCGCTGCCCAACGGTCTGGCCCAAGTTGGTTGAAGTGGTCTCAATGACAGGAGCGTCCGCAGTCACCTCAACCTGCTGAGTTGAGCTGCCAATCGCGAGGCGAATCGGCACGGCAGCCGATTGATTCACATCCAGTGAGATTCCGTCTTGGACGTACTTTTTGAAGCCGGTGGCCTCGGCCTCGAGCCGGTAATGTCCCACAGGCAGCTGCACCAGCAGATAAGCTCCTTGGTGGTTGCTCATGGCGGTGCGCTGAAAGCCAGTATCGGTATTGACCGCGGTGACCTTCACGCCCGAAACAGTAGCGGCACTTTCGTCTACGACCGTTCCATGCATGCTGGCCGAAATGTCCTGTGCGCGGACAGCGGGTACGCAGAACAACACCAAAACCAGCAAACTGAGGCATGCGGCGAACGCTTTCATTCCATTCTCCAGGTAGTGTTGAGTCCATGTTGCGCCGGGGTGGTAGGGGAATCAGACCGGAGGCCGGAACTGACTGAAACGATGCCTACGTGCGAGATGCAACGAACGACGGGAGCGAATGACATCGACGAGACACCTCAGAATCCAGATTTCAGTCAACTCGAGTGAACGCACCCATCCCGCGGCCGTGGCAAATGCCAACGCCCCGGTCCTTCACTGAGCTGTTACGAATCGCGGCCGGCGGCCACGAAACACACCGGTAATATTGCCGCAGAGAATACGAGCATCAACCTAAGGTTGGCAATAATTCAAAAGCACTAGAAAGCCGCGGCTGCGGGACACGTGACGCGTGCCAGTCCAGTCGAAGCGAAATACACACAAGGCTGTAGCGCGGTCGAGCCGGTTTGGTTTGTCGGGGCGAATCTGGCCACCCAACAACCTGTCAGGTATGTCCCTGATTGCAGGCGAAAAATGAAAACCACAAGCTGTGATAGCGTTTGAAATTGCCGCCCGGTGACCCAGACGAGGTGGCATTTGACCCCCGACGTATTGTCGGAATCGCGAACGGCCGAATGAATCATAAACAGGCAAGTGTCATCAAAACGTTCGGGCTCGAAAAAGAGCGTGAGTTTACGCGGCGAGTGTGGAGCAGGAGTTTGCAGGTCATCCACAGCCCGAATATGTCGCGGGTTTATGGGACATTGACCGGCTTCATCGTGGTGATGTTAGGGATATACCTGGTGACCCTGAGCATATTGCTGGGAGCACAGGCGGATGCGGCAATGATTGCTTGGCGGGAAGTCACGCCCTAGCCCTAAGCCGGCCAAGGTGCCGCGTTTGCCGAGAGCTTCCTCGATTGCAGAGGAGGATTCGAGCAGTGTGTTTTCCGGGGAGCTCCCCTCACGATAAGATATCAACCTAAATATTTTGAGCGCGCGTTGGCGAGCATTGTGGCTTATGAACAGGAATGGATTGAAACGGACCACACTGAAATTATGGCCGGTTGCGCTTCTGGCAGCCGTGGCTGTTGGTCCAGCGATGCGCCAGGGTCGGGCGCAGCAGAATCCCGCTAGCGATGACGGTGCGGTGCTGGCGCATCTCAACGCGGTGATCAGTTGGTACAAGAACATCACCACGAAAGCGCCACCCGAACGGGAGCCGAGCGACTCGATCTATCAAAGCAATGCCGAAAACTTCGCCGGCCAGGTGGTGCGGCTGGCGTTTCAATCGGCGCGAGCGCAAGCGGAGTTACAGTCCCGCCCTACCGGATCCGAGAATGGAACCTCCGGACAATCCAAAGAAAATGCAAGCGCGCCGCCGCAAAGGTACGCACAGACGGAGAGCGAGGTGTCACAGCGTATCGCGGATGACCAGTCGCAAATCGCTGCTTTGAAAGAAAAATACGGCCGGAGCGGAAAGCGGGATTTATTGGCGCAAGAAGAATCGTTGGAGGGCAAACTGGCGCTGGATAAAGCCACACTGGATGCAGTGCAGCACTTGCAAACGTTTGCGGAACAAGCCAATGCCGGGGGCAACGGGCTGAAAGGAAGCATCAATGAACTGGCCCGCTCCGTGCCGGAAGTTTTGCAGGCACAGGTAAACAGCAAACAGACCGCGCCGCAGGCTGCTACTCCCGCGAAGACGTCAAATGCCACTCAGTCCGGTCTGCTGGGAGAACTGATCGCGCTGTACGGAGAAATGAATAGCATCCGGTCGATCGAACAGCGGCTGGATGAAAACGACGACATTCAGAAGATCGCCACCAATTTGAGAATTCCTCTTCGCAATGAGCTGACCGGGACACTGAACCAGGAGCAGCAACTGACCACACAAAAGGAAGTCACGAAGGCGCAGTATGACGACTTAACGAAACGTTTCAGAGATATATCGGCGGCCTTGTTGCCGCTGAGCGAGGAGGTTCTGGTGTTGGACCAGAGCCGATCGAATTATGTGCAGTGGCGAAAAGCCACGGGCACAGAGTCGCGAGTGATCCTGGTGTCCATCCTTTCGCGGGTGGCGTTGATCCTGATATCGGTCGGAATAGTGTTGGGATTGGCGGAAATCTGGAGGAGGCTGACGTTCCGATATGTGCGGGACCCAAGAAGGCGGCGGCAATTTTTGATAACGCGGCGAGTTGTCATAGGATTCCTGATTGGGCTGGTGCTGATTCTGGGATTTGCCAGTGAGTTTAGTTCCCTGGCGACGTTTGCGGGATTTGTGACTGCCGGAATTGCGGTTGGGTTGCAGGCCATACTGTTATCGGTGGCGGCCTACTTCTTTGTCATCGGGAGATATGGCATCAGTGTTGGAGACCGAATCAGCGTGGCGGGAGTCACCGGCGATGTAATTGATGTGGGCTTGATGCGATTCTATCTGATGGAATTCGCATCCACGGGACCGGATTTGTATCCGACGGGACGCATCGTGGTGTTTCCAAATTCAGTTTTGTTCCAGGCTTCGACACCACTGTTCAAGCAGTTCCCTGGAACACGGTATACCTGGCACGAGGCGGTCGTGCCGCTGGCACCGAAAGCCGATTACGAATTGGTGCAGAAGACGCTTGAAGCGGCGATCGACCCAGTTTACAAGGAATACCGCTTGGACACACTGTGGCACCGCAGGCCCTTCGACGAGACCGAGATCGCGATTAACCCACCGACGCTCGAGCATAGGGTGCAACTGGCGGAAAATGGCCCGGAGTTGGTGGCGCGTTATCCCGTAGAGTTGGGCAAAGCGGGCGAAATTGACGACAAAATCACGAAATCGTTAATGACGGCGATTCAAAGGGATGACAAACTGGCAAACGCTGTGGCGGGCAGTCCAAAGATCCGGTCGGTGGTGAGAACCTGAGCATTTAGGCCCTTCCGTGCAAAGACGACTGGAAGAAGCAGGCAACTGCATACAGGGTTCATGCAAAGGTTATAAAGGAAAACACTCATAGATAACCCCGGAAGTAGCCGTCATTCTATGATCCACTTCATTGGGGTGCGACGGGGCTCAACTCGAGAAAATGATCGAGGATCAAACCGTAGAGCAGGTGGCGGCGGAAGCATCGCAAATCTCTTCCGGATCAAATCACCTCGGACAGGCGAAGAATCTAGAACTTAGCGAAGGCTTGCCGCATCCGCGTGGCGCGACGTGGGACATTCACGGCGTGAACTTCGCGTTATTTTCTGCGCACGCGACCAAAGTGGAGTTGTGCCTGTTCGATGACACCGGCAAAGAAGAACTGCAGCGTATCGAACTGCCCGAGTACACGGACGAAATCTGGCATGGCTACGTGCGCGGACTGAGACCAGGCAGCGTCTACGGATTCCGAGTCCACGGTCCGTATGAGCCGGAGAAAGGACAGCGCTTCAATCCCAACAAACTGCTCTTGGATCCATACGCGTATTCCCACGTAGGTTCGCTGCGCTGGAATGACGCGTGCTACGGATACACGATCGGAGCGGAAAACGCGGATCTTTCCTATGATGAGAGAGACAGCGCGCCGTTCATGCCTAAATGCGTGGTGGTGGATCCGCAATTTCGCTGGCGCCAGAGCACCACGGCACGACATGCGACGCCTTGGAGCCGGTCGATCATCTATGAGCTACACGTCCGCGGCTTCACCAAACAGCATCCGGCGGTAGCCAGGAAGCGGCGAGGCACGTTTATCGGGCTGATTCAGAAACCGGTGATCGATTACATCAAGTCTTTGGGCATAAGCGCGGTGGAACTGCTGCCGGTGTGCACGTCGGTGACCGACCGAGAACTACAGGAAAAAGGACTGAACAATTATTGGGGATATGACACCGTAGGGTTCTTCGCGCCCGATCCACGGTTCGCCTCTGACCCACGGAATACCTTGCATGAATTCAAGCAAATGGTGGCGAGATTACATGATGCGGGGATTGAGGTGATTCTGGACATGGTGTACAACCATACGCCGGAAGGAAACGAACTCGGCCCCACGCTATCGTTCAAAGGGATCGACAACGCCAGCTACTATCGGCTGAATGCCGACAATCCGCGTTATTACATCAATGACACGGGAACGGGAAACACGCTCAATCTGTCGCACCCGCGGGTGCTGCAGATGGTGGCTGATAGCTTGCGCTATTGGCATCAGGAAATGCAGGTCGACGGGTTCCGCTTCGATCTGGGCACCATTCTGGCTCGCGAACCAAATGGCTTTGATCAGCAGAGTGGATTCTTGAAGGTGTGCGGGCAAGATCCGGCGCTGCTGTCTGTGAAACGAATTGCGGAGCCGTGGGATTGCGGCCCTGGAGGATACCAACTGGGGGAATTCCCGCCGGGCTGGGCGGAATGGAATGACAAATACCGGGACACCGTGCGGGACTTCTGGAAGGGCAACTCCTCGGTCGGTGAGTTTGTCCAGCGCTTGTCCGCCTCTGCAGCAATCTTCAATCATCAGGGACGAAAGCCGTGGACTTCCGTGAATTTCGTGACCGTGCACGACGGATTCACTTTGAACGACTTGGTGAGTTATAACGACAAACACAACGAAGCGAACGGGCAAGAAAATCGCGACGGCTCGAACAACAATCATTCCTGGAATTGCGGGGCGGAAGGTCCGACCGACGATCCCGGGATCAATAAACTACGCGAAAAGCAGATTCGAAATTTCTTGGCGACGCTGCTGCTATCGCAGGGACTCCCTATGCTGTTGGCGGGCGATGAATTTCATCGGACGCAGCAGGGCAACAATAATGCCTACTGCCAAGACGATCCGATAAGCTGGGTTGACTGGTCCTTAGCGGAGAAATACAAGGGGACGGTCGAATTTGTCCGCAAGCTCACCGGCTTGAGGCAAACGTATCCGGTCCTACGGCGCAATCGATTCTTGACCGGCGCAGTGAACGAACAATTGGGAGTAAAGGACGTCACCTGGATTCATCCCTTAGGCGCCGAAATGAGCGAAGAGACCTGGAAGGATGAGGGGCTGCGTTGTATCGGCATGCTGTTGGACGGACGCGCCCCGGGAACGAGCATTCCGAAGGGTGGGAACGAGGCGACATTGCTATTGATATTCAACAGCTACCATGAACCGGTGCAGTTTGTGTTTCCCACGCCAGTCGAAGGAGCGGGTTGGCGATTGGAATTGGATACCAACGATCCAGCGCAGCCGGAGCAGATGGTGAATGCCGGTGAAACGCGCGAGATTGCCGAGCGCTCGATCAATGTGTTTTTGATGTGCTGACAACACCGCAGGGCCATTGAGTGACCTCCCGCCATGATTCCTCGCGCAACGTATCGTATCCAATTCGGAAAAGACTTTGGATTCGATGATGCCGCGGCGATCGCACCTTACTTGGCAGGACTGGGAATCAGTCACGTTTACACCTCACCGTATCTGCAGGCGCGGCCAGGCAGCAAACATGGCTACGACATCATCAACCACAATTGCTTCAACAGCGAATTAGGCGGAGAACAAGCGCACCGGCGGATGCTGAGCGCGTTTGCAAGCCAGGGTCTGGGACACATTTTGGATTATGTGCCGAATCACATGGGAGTGGGAGGAGCGGATAATCCGTTCTGGCTGGACGTGCTGGAATGGGGCCGCAAATCCCGACATGCGAGTTGGTTCGATATCGACTGGGACTCGCATTCGGAATATCTCAATGGAAAACTACTGGTGCCGTTCCTGGCGAATCAGTACGGAGTGGAACTGGAGTCCGGACGACTGGAATTGCGCTTCGATGAAAAGGAAGGCAGTTTCAGCCTGTGGCTGTATGGGACGCACAAACTGCCGGTCACGCCGCCGTCCTACCCGCAGATACTGGGTGACCAATTGCCAGAGCTGAAGAAATTCGCAGAAGAGTTTGCGGCGTTAAAAGAATCCTGGCAGGACGTGCAACGCAGAGCAGTGGAACTAAAGGCACACCTTGCCGAGCGGGTGGCGACCGAGGAAGCCGTCCGGCGTGAATTGCAGTCGGCCGTGGAGCGCTTTCGCGGGCGGCCCGGTGAACTGGCATCATGGGACCGTTTGGACAGCTTGATTCACCTGCAGCATTGGAGGCCCACACATTTTCGCGTGGCGGCGGACGACATCAACTACCGCCGGTTCTTCAACATCAGCGAATTAGCCGGACTACACATGGAGGAGTTCGAGGTATTCGAGCACGCGCACAGATTAGTGTTTCGATTGCTGCGCGAAGGCGCGCTGCAGGGTTTGAGGATCGACCATATCGATGGACTGTACAACCCCAGGGAATATCTGGAGCGGCTGGGAGAACACGCGGGCAGCTGTTTATATTTGGTGGTGGAGAAAATCCTGGGCCGCTATGAGAGCCTCCGCGAAGATTGGCCGATACAGGGGACCACGGGTTATGACTTTTGCGCGGACGTGACGGCGCTGCTGGTAGACATACAGGCCGAGGAGCCATTGACTCGCTTCTACCGCGAATTCACCGGAGAGCTTCAAACATTCGCGGAAATCGTTCGCGAGGCGAAGATCAAGATTATGGAGAACGAACTGGGCAGTGAACTGGAGTCACTGGCCCGAGAAGCGGTAAGGGTAGCAAGGCAAGATCCGTACGCCACAGATTTTACGCGGCACATTTTATGCCGCGCGCTGAAAGAGACAATCGCGTGTTTCCCCGTGTACCGCACATATGTGGATGGCACAGAGCGAAATGAAGCCGACGAGAGATACATTCATTGGGCGATTGCACAAGCCACCAAGAACGAACAGGAGGTGGACAAAACCGTTTTTGAGTTCTTGGAAAGGCTGCTGAAGGGCGATTTAGCGCGCGAGGGTTCCAGCGATTTTTTCAAGCGGGCCGCAGTGCGTTGCGCCATGAAAGCACAGCAACTGAGCGGGCCAGTGATGGCCAAGGGACTGGAAGACACGGCGCTGTACCGCTATAACCGTTTGATCGCATTGAATGAGGTTGGCAGTTCGCCGGAGCAATTTGGGATTTCCGTTGGGGCATTTCACAAGGAAAATCTGCATCGCGCGGAGAAATGGCCGCACACTATGCTGGCCACCTCTACACACGATACCAAGCATGGAGAAGATGGCCGGGCGCGATTGGCAGCGCTGTCGCTGGTGCCGGAAGAATGGGCCAGCAAAGCGGTAGCGTGGAGCCGCATTCTGCGTGCCCGGAGAGGTGATGTACAGGGGACAGCACCACCCGCGCGTAATGACGAGTACCTGTTTTTTCAAAACCTCATCGCCACCTGGCCGGCGGAGCTGACACTCCCCAATGGATTGGATAAAGCTCAATTGGACCGTTATGCCGAGAGACTACAGGCAGCGATGATCAAATCGCTGCGCGAAGAGCGAGTCCGATCAAACTGGATGGCGCCAAACGCGGCTTACGAGAACGCGGTAATGGAATTTGTGCGTGACGCGCTGAATCCCGAAGTAGCACAAACGTTTTTAGACATTTTCCTGCCGTTTCAACGGCAAATCGCCGAATTCGGCGTACGCAATTCCTTGGTACAAGTGCTGTTAAAGATGACTTCACCCGGCGTTCCAGACGTCTATCAGGGCAGCGAGCTGTGGGACCTGAGTCTGCCGGACCCGGACAATCGGAAGCAGATAAATTTTGCCGACAGGCAAGCGCTGCTGGGGAAGATACGCGGGATTCCGCAGGAGGAACGCCGCTGCCGGCTGCGCGAGTTTCTGGAGAACTGGCACGATGGCGCAATCAAGCTGGCGATCATGCAGGTGCTCTTGGAGTTCCGTCGTGAACGACCTTCTTTATTTGAGAACGGCAGCTATGAACCGATGCAGAACGGCGGTGAATCAAAAGTGGGCGTGTGCGCCTTTGTACGCCGATGGGAACAGCAAACCTGCTTGGCGATGGCATTGTTGGATGCGCGGGTTAAGGCAGTGGAACAAACGAACGTAAGAGTGCGTATGGCGAACGGTTATCCATGGCCGCAGTGGCGTGATGTGCTCACCGAACAAATCGTGCATACGGATCAGGGAGCATTGAACCTTGCGGAAGTGTTCGAGGTTCTGCCAATAGCCTTACTGGTGCCTTGCCCGAAGTTTTCGTAAAACCTGGCCGCGTACAGATTCCACTGTATTGTTTGCTTACTAGCATTCGCTTACAAGACAAGTGAAGGTATTTCCAGAAAGAGAGTTAGCACCATGGCAAGCCAACCAAGATTTTCGTCCGCATCATCAACAGCAAAGGACGTTTCTATACCGATCGAAGTGAAGAAGAAGCAGCACGACTTAGGAGATCGCGTGAACAACGCCATCGCCGAGCGAGCGTATGCGTTGTATCTGGCCGGCGGCGGGGCGGACGGCCGTGATATGACCGATTGGTTGCAAGCAGAATCCGAGATACTGCGGCGAGTACCGGAAGGTCGTGAATCGGCGTCGTGGTATACGGTGAATGCGCCACTACCGGGGTTCAGTCCCGAACAAATCCAAGTCGGAGTGGACGCGAATCGCGCGCTGGTAATGGCCAACAGAACGCAGTCGAGCCCGGCTAACCAGGATGCCGGTGGAACAACCAACGAGGAGTCGATTTTTTTGTGGCCGACTGGCCAAGTGAAGTGGATCCCGAGAGCGCCAGCGCTTACGTGAAAAACGACAGTCTTACGCTGACCGTAAAGCGGGCGACAGCGGCGCGGGCGGCAACTGCGGACTAACGGTGGTTTAGTCACGGGCATTCGCGAGGGAGATCAGTATTCGCTCCTGGTTGATTGGCACGTTGAAAAAGGGCTGAGAATGCCGCAGACTGACTTGTGCCCGTGGGTTCGACGTGAAGATCAGCCGCAAAAGTGGAATCCTGTTACATCCCACCTCCCTTCCAGGTAGATTTGGCATAGGGGACCTTGGGCCAGAAAGCCGGTGGTTCGTCGATTTTCTGGCGGACGCAAAACAATCGCTGTGGTGCGTTTTGCCCCTGAATCCCACCGGGCCAGATAATTCACCGTATCAGTGCCGGTCGGCGTTTGCGGGCAATCCCCTGCTTATCAGCCCTGAATTGCTGGTAGCCGAAGGATATCTTGAACCCAAGGACTTGCGAGCTTCTCCGCGTTTTCCCTCGGCGCACGTGGACTTTCCAGCCGTCAGGTCGTACAAAGAATTGCTTTTCAGAAAAGCGTTTGGAAATTTCACCGAGACTACTGAGTATTTGGATTTTGAGAAAACCCATGGGTGGTGGCTGGAAAGCTACGCCACCTTTATGTCTTTGCATGCCGCCAATCGAGGGGTTCCCTGGCCGAAATTCGACAAGCGCATTCGACCGAAGCCGGAGATCATCCGGTATCACAAGTTTTTGCAGTATGAGTTCTTTCGTCAATGGCGTGAACTTCGAAAATACTGCGAAAACCGAAAAATTCTGATCATGGGCGATATGCCTTTCTATGTGGAGCATAACAGCGCGGACGTATGGAGCAACCAAAAGCTGTTTCACTTGGATAACCGTGGTCATCCGATGTACGTGGGCGGTGTTCCCCCGGATTATTTCAGCAAGAACGGGCAGTTGTGGGGCAATCCGGTGTATCGATGGGATGTTCTGAAACAAACCGGATACAAATGGTGGATCGACCGGCTCCGATCCACGCTGGAGCTAGTGGATTTGCTGCGCTTGGATCATTTCCGGGGATTTGAGGCATTTTGGAGCGTGCGGGCGAACCAATCTACGGCGAAGAAAGGGAGCTGGATCAAAGGACCCGGCGCGCAATTGTTCGAGAAGGCACACCAAGAACTTGGGACACTGCCTTTCGTGGCCGAAAACTTGGGCATCATCACGCCGGAGGTGGAAAGCTTGCGCCGGCAATTGGGATTCCCAGGAATGGTAGTGCTGCAATTTGGATTCGATGGGGACGGGACACACCGTCCCAACAACTATGTTCGAGAGTTGGTGAGCTTCACCGGAACGCACGACAACGACACCACGGTCGGTTGGTGGAATAGCCTTCGCCAAGCGGCGCTTAACCACAGAAACGAAAATGGGCGCGCCACACTGCATCGCGTAAAAAGCTACTTCCAGACGAACGGCCACGAGATTCAGTGGTCATTTATTCAGGCGGTGCTGGCGTCGGTGGCGGATATTACGATCATTCCTTTGCAAGATGTGTTGGGCCTGGGCAGTGAAGCACGTATGAATCTTCCGGGCCGAGCTAAGGGAAACTGGCGATGGCGGCTAAGCCCGGCCCGCACAAACCATAACATCCTTGAACGGCTTCGGGATTTGACGGTCGTGTGCGAGCGCTAAATCGCTTTTCAGCACGGCCCTGTCAATGCGAAGACTACAGTGACAAAATACAGGGGCGTTCCAATTCCCGAACCCACGCCCTACCGCCTCAATCGCCTTTGCATGCCGCCGTCAAATAAGACTCGCGAGTGGGATTTTCGATGGGTGCGCCGACCAGATTCCCCCATTCCGTCCACGAGCCATCGTAATTCCGCACGTTGTCGAAACCCAAGAGATACTTCAGCACAAACCAAGTGTGAGAACTGCGCTCACCGATGCGGCAATAGGCAATAATGGGCTCGCTGCCGGTTATGCCTTTGGCGCCGTAGAGTCTCTGAAGTTCATCGTGGGATTTGAAGGTGCCATCCTCGTTGGCCGCTTGACCCCAGGGAATATTTTCGGCGCTGGGAATGTGGCCGGCGCGCAAAGCAGTCTCCGCGAGCCCTGGAGGAGCAAGGATTTTGCCGGTGAACTCATCGACCGAACGCACATCCACGAGTCGACCGCGGGCGTCTTTTTGCACAATTCGCAGCACATCTTCCTTCCGGGCACGAACCGATTCGTCGGAATCTTTGGCGTTATAGCGAACCTCTTTCACGTTTGGAGGCTCAGTAGTTAGCTCGCGCCCCTCGGCGGCCCACTTCTTGCGGCCACCGTCGATCAAGCGGACATTCTGGTGGCCGTAATACCTCAATTGCCAATAGGCGTAAGCGGCGAACCAATTATTGTTATCGCCATAGAGAAGGACGGCGGTGTCATTCGAAATACCGGACGCTCCGAGTAGCCGTTCCAATTCTTCCTTATCGATCAGATCGCGACGAATGCCGTCCTGAAGCTGAGTTTGCCAGTTCCATCCCACAGCGCCGGGGATGTGGCCTTTGTCGTACGAGGCGGTATCGACGTCCACCTCGACGAGGCGAAGCCCCGGTGCGTGCAGGTTGTTAGCCACCCACTCGGTACTGACTAAAACCTCTGGGTGTTTGTAGTCCGACATAGTTGTTGCCCTCCCGTGAGAAATTTGCGTATCGAAAAGAAAACCCACCGGCCGGCGTTTCTGGCGGTGGGTGGTGAATTCGATGTGCGTCGAATTGTGTTTAGAGTTTCGGCTTCACCCCGCCAGATACACGAGCGTGCTACTACAGCAACAGCACATGGCCTCGTGGTTCTGCAGGTGGTTCAGCACCTGATCAGAATACGCCTACGAAGCGGAAGCCATGAATGCAAATTTTGACTGCACAAAATCGAAAAATCAGTATTTAGGAACAGACGGGTCAACTTTGTCAGACCAAGCCAGAATCCCACCCCTTAGATTGAGTATTTTGCGGAATCCGGCCTTTCGAAGGAAGTCTACGGCTTCGGCGGACCGCTTTCCGCTCCGGCAATGGGCCACGATCTCTCGAGAGGAGTCCAGTTCATGGACGCGCCGCGGCAGTTGCCCCAGCGGAATCAAATGTCCCCCGAGATTGCAGATTTGGTATTCATGCGGTTCGCGGACGTCCAAGATAAACAGGTTGTCTCCGTGGTCTAGGCGTGACTTTAATTCCCGGGGAGTAATTTCCGGCACCTTGAGATCTGGGGCAGGCGCTTCCTCGCCCCGAACACCACAAAATTCGTAATAGTCGATGAGTTTGTGAATGCTGCGATGCTCGCCACAAACCGGGCAGTTGGGATTCTTCCTCAACTTGAATTCGCGAAAGGTCATCTCGAGAGCGTCAAACAGCAAAAGACGTCCCGTCAGGTTTGTGCCGCTGCCAAGAATCAACTTAATCGTCTCCATGGCCTGGATGGAGCCGACGATACCAGGCAAAACACCCAGCACCCCTCCCTCAGCGCACGAGGGCACTAATCCGGGCGGAGGCGGCTCGGGATACAAGCATCGATAGCAAGGCCCACCGGGCATTCCGAAGACAGTGACTTGGCCTTCGAACCGGAAAATAGAACCGTAAACATTGGGCTTGCCGAGAAGGACGCAAGCATCGTTGACCAGATAACGAGTGGGGAAGTTATCCGTGCCGTCGACGATGATGTCGAAGTCGCGAAACAGATCGAGCGCATTCTCGCTGGTGAGCTTAGTTTCGAAGGCTTCGACCTCGATGTCGGGATTGAGGTTGGAAAGCCGGGCGCGGGCCGCTAGGCTTTTTGGCTTGCCGACATCACTGGTGCCGAAGGTAACCTGCCGCTGAAGATTGGTGAAATCGACAACGTCGAAATCCACGAGGCCGAGTTTGCCCACACCAGCGGCGGCGAGATAGAGACCTAACGGGGCGCCCAGCCCTCCGGTACCGATCAGCAGCACTTTGGCACGCTTCAGCTTCAATTGCCCGTCCATGCCAACTTCGGGCATGATCAAGTGCCGGCTGTACCGCAAGATCTCTTCGTTGGTCAAAGTGTCGGTTGGCCGGATCTGGGTACTGGTCTGGGTGTCAGCCATGTTGCTCCCTCTCTGACGCGGCAGTGACTCCCACCAAGCGGCTGGCACCGCCCGCTATTGAGGGAATGATGTTGATGGTGTCGCCATCCTTGGTTGGGGTATTTTCGTGCGTGAGATAACGGATATCTTCTCCATTGACGTAGACGTTCACGAAGCTTCTGAGCTTTCCTTCCTCGGTGAACAAATGCTTCTTGAGATCGGCAAACTCGGTGGTGAGATTGCGAAGCGCTTCCGCCACGCTGTTAGCCTGAAACTCAGCGGCGGCGCGTCCGCCGGCGTGGGGACGAAGTGGCGTGGGAATCAGAACTTTAACGGCCATGCTTGTTTTCTCCTCGTGAATCAGGTGTTGCAGGGTTCCCTGCGGATCTCGATGTTTTCTTGCGTATAAGCCGCGCGGTCATCCCTAAGACGCCATGAGGTCATATCCTGGGGAATGCGCTCGTGCACGCTGACAATAATATAGCTGTACCAAGGCCAAGCGTGCTCGCGATCATACTCGCTCGGTTTTGCGGGGTGGTCGGGATGCGAGTGGTACCAGCCGACCACATCCAAGCCACGAGCTTGCGCGGACCGATCGGCCTCGATGACGTCGCGCGGTGTGATGGAAAAACGGTTGCGCGGGGAATCGTCGCGCCGGTTGATCAGCGGAAACAAGTCCAGAATCTCCCGCGGCCTGGCAGTAGCATGGGTGTTAGTCGATTCTCGGCCCAACAATGCTCCGCAGCATTCGTGTGGATAAGTCTCAACACCGTGCAGCCGAATTTTCTCGGCAAGCTCCGCGCTGATGAAGACTTTGGGGGAATCGCTTATATTCACTGTTCGTCCCAGAAGCGTTCGCTCAGATATTTTGCCGCGGAATCCGGGAATACGGTGACCATCACCGCGCGCTGGCCAGCAGGAATTTGTCGCGCAACCATGAAACATCCGTAGAGCGCGGCAGCGGAACTTGGGCTTACAAGCAACCCTTCCTGGCGAGCAAGCCGTTTCACCAGCCGATAGGCATCCTCGGTGCCCACTTCCACATTTTGGTCCGCGAGCGTGTCGTCGTAGATGGCAGGACGGAGGGCGCTGGGCATATGTTTCCAGCCCTCCAAGCCATGGAATGAAGCGTCGGGTTGCAGACTGATACAGCGAATCGCGGGATTGAGTTCGCGCAAACGGCGTGTGGTGCCCACGAAAGTGCCACTGGTGCCGAGGCCGGCCACGAAATGAGTGACCCTGCCGGAGGTTTGCGCCCAAATCTCGTTTGCGGTGGTGCGGAAGTGCGCTTGCCAATTGGCCGGATTGCTGTATTGATCCGGATAGTAGTAATCATCGGGATGATTCGCGACGATTTCACGCACGCGCCGGATCGCGCCGTCGGTGCCAGCCTCCCCTGGGGTCATCACCAGGCGCGCACCATAAGCGGTAAGGATTCGCTTTCGTTCGTGGGACGCGCTTTCGGGCAAACAAAGCGTAACCGGGTAGCCAAGCGCCGCACCAATCATGGCGTAGGCGATGCCGGTGTTTCCGCTGGTGGCATCGATAATGGTTTTGCCGGGCTGCAGAAGCCCGCTCGACAGCCCGGCTTCAATCATGCTCAGCGCCGGGCGATCCTTGACAGAACCGCCGGGGTTGAACCACTCCGCCTTGGCATAGAACTCGAGGTGCGGGAAATCACGGCCGATGTTGGAGAGATGGAGGAGTGGGGTGTTACCGATATGATCCAACAAGGAGGGGTGCACACCGCGACTGGCCGAGGGATCGGAACGCGCCGGGGTAGCCGCCGAGCGAGTCTTCTTGGCTGCGGCATCCCGCCTTTCGGGGGTGACCATTGCGCCAGTTTTTGGACCCTGAATCCCCATGATTGTTAGATGTAAATGTACTTCAGACAGGTATGCCCGCCAAAGGAATGATTACATGCGGCGGTGGGGGTAAGGAGGCTAGGCCCAGTCGAGGGCGCCTTTTTTGTAGAGCCAGATATAGCCGATCAGCAGGATTCCGAGAAAGACGAACATGGAAATCAAGGCAAACGCACCCATGTGGGCGGCCAGCCAGGAACGGTACAAGATGGCCCACGGGAAGAGAAAAATCGTTTCCACATCGAAGATGACAAACAGCATCGCAACCACATAAAAGCGAGCCGAATAGCGTCCCCGGGCATTGCTCTCGGGTGGTATACCACATTCATAAGGCAGGAACTTGGCAGGGCCGCCACGCGTTTCCGGGCGAATCAGCTTGAAAATCAGCAAAGCGAGAACAGGGAACGACAAAACCAGCAGCGCGAAAATGAACACCGGAATGTAGGCGGCCGGCATAGCGCGTTTCCATTGCGAATGTAACACACAGAATGGGGCCAAGTGCAAGGAGGGGTGTCACGGCTTGGGGTCAGCTCAAAATGTCTTGTTCGGGAGTGGAGTTTGCGTGCCGTGTGCGGGCAGCTACTTTTCGAAGAGAAGTTCGCCTGCGCGGTGAGTGGCCTTGACTACGGCCTTGATCAACGTGACCCGCAGCTTCCCTTCCTCGAGTTCGAGGATACCGTCGATGGTGCATCCGGCCGGAGTGGTTACCGAATCCTTGAGCAGCGCAGGATGGTCGCCGGTTTCCAGAACCACACTGGCAGCCCCCTTCAGCGTCTGCGCGGCCAGAAGAGTGGAGATATCGCGGGGCAGGCCGACTTTGACCCCGGCTTCCGCAAGGGATTCCAGGATGATGTAAATGAACGCGGGCCCACTGGCGGATAGTCCGGTAACCGCGTCCATGTTCTTCTCATCGACCACCACGGTGCGGCCCACGGCATTGAACATGGTCTTGGCAATCTCCAGGTGTTCGGCAGAGGCGTGTGCGCCCCTACAGATGCCGGTCATGCCGCAGCCAACGGTGGAACAGGTATTGGGCATGGCGCGGATGACGGGGACCTGCGGTCCGACGCGCTGTTCGATGTACGAAGTGGGCACGGAGGCAGCTACTGAAATGATCAGCGCATTTTTGCGAAGAGCAGGCTTGATTTCCTTTAGAACCTCACCCACAACCTGAGGCTTAACCGCCAGCAAAACGATGTCGGCACGTTGCACGGCCTTGCGGTTACTGGTGGAAGCATTGACGCCGAGTTCGACCGCAATGGTGGCGGCTTTTTCCTCGTGCCGCACCGTAGCGGCAACTTGCTTAGCCGGAAAGAGTCCTTGTTTGAGATAGGCGCGAAGAAGAATACTGCCGAGTTTGCCTGTGCCTAGCACGGCAAGGTGCTTGTGGGAAAGGTCGAGGGTCATGGTGAGAACATTGTTACGGAGGACGAGCGAGTGGTCAACCGTCGAGGCTGTTTGGTGATGTTGGCATTGCCAGTGACGGGGGGCACCTTGCCGGTTATGTCCGAGGCACAGCAGCGGCGGAGTGTCGGACAAGGCGTAATGCTGCTGCGATAATGCTATCCAATGAGCAGTTCGTCGCACAATTACCACGGAAAGCCGCTGGCTTCGCTGGACGAGGCCTGCGCCCCTCGCGGTTTCCGCGGCTTCCTTTATTCGATGCTTGGGTATTTTTTGCAGAAGGCCATCGAGTGGCTGGTGCGGCTTACTGGAAGACGCGTTCGTAAAGGAGACGCGCCGTGGCTGCAGTGCGTGATAGGCAGGCCAGGACGCATCGGTGTCGAGATTTATAGACAGATTGCAAATGAAGAAAAACTGGAGATGGTTTGGCCGGAGGATGCGGGCCTTATTCCGGATTTTTCGGCGTTGCGCGGCCCGGCATTCGAGCCAAACCAGATACATCCGCTTATTCGCCAGTTCTACGAACACACCGCCGAATACCGCTTGGAGGTCTGGAGCGAGGTGTACTTCGCGGGAAAGTTTGTGCTCTGGCTGTTGGTGGAATTCATTAGCCGGCAAATGGACCAGTTGAATTTTCCGATCTCGTCACTGGAAGTCGCGAAGGGCATGACCAGCGAAATCGTGCAATTGCGGGAACCGGCGACCGGGAAAATCGTGCATACGGGCTGGCTGCGGCGGTTCCGGTCTACTGGGAAAGTAATCTACGCTGGACTCTATTCGACCGCGAAATTGCCGGGTGAGCAGAATCCGTGCGTGAAGGTGACATTTCCATGTTACGGCAGCAGCAGCGTGTATCTGCGGCCGTATGCGCATGCGGACGGGTCGTTTGGATTGGTTTCGAAGGGAGATGGGTTTGGGTGCGTCGGCTTCTATCGCATATTGGAATCCGGCAAAGATGCATTACGGGTGCGAAACTTCAAGACGCTGCACGAGATTTTTCACGTGTATGTGGATGACGACGGGGTTTTGCGAACGGACCACGTAATCAAGTTCATAGGGCTGACAATTCTCAGACTGCACTACAAGATGACGGCAGTCGGGAAGGGTCGGACGAGCAAGCCTGCTGGTGTAGACTCCGAGCTGAGCAAAATGGGTTAGTCGTGATGCGCACCTCGCAGGACTTCTACGGCGTGAGGGAGCAGATGGGCGATGGCTTCGAGGGACTCTACTGCCCCTTTCGGACTGCCGGGCAGATTGATGATGATGGTGTTGGCCCGGAGGGCGGCAACGCCGCGGGAAAGAACTGCCAGTGGCGTCTTTTCAAGACCTTTGCGGCGAATCTCCTCGGGCAGACCGGGTATGGTTCGGTCGGCAACATCGAGAGTAGCCTCGGGAGTGGTGTCGCGCGGGCCAAGTCCGGTTCCACCGGTGGTCAGAAGGATATCGATCTTGCCGGAGTCCGTGATTGCGCGGATTTGACTCCTGACGTCAGCCGGATCGTCTGAACAGCGAAGCGCCGATGCGACCGTCCAGCCGAACTCGCGACAGCGAGCGACCAGGGCGGGACCGGAGAGATCTTCACGTTCACCGCGAGCCACGGAATCGCTAATGGTGAGAACGGATATGCGCATGATGGGACAGTTGTCACTCACCAGTTATAAGTTTCCGTAGTCAGAAATCTGTAATCAGACATCGAAAAACAGAGCGAGCTGTGCCAAGCCAAACGCTAATTATTGTACGCATGGAGAGCCGTTCACAAGCAATTGATGATGGGTGAGGGCCTCCAGCCGGAAACGTGGAGGCCCTTTCTTTTGATCTGCGCTCGCCGGTTTTCAGTGCAGTCCTGCGTGCGCCAACATTTCCAGAAACTGGCGCTTGGTGCGCATATCGATGGATTGCGTGACCAGGTTGCCTTCCCGGTCGTATACGAAGCTTTTGGGAATGCCTTCGACTCCAAAGGCTTCGTGAACCTTGCGATCGGGGTCCAGCAGAATCGGGTAAGTGTAGTGAAACTGTTCGATGAAAGGCGTGACCTTTGTATCAGGCTCATCCGAAATGGCTAAAACGATGAAGCCTTGATTCTTGAATTGTTCATAGAGAGCCTGCAAATCCGGCATCTCGCTGCGGCACGGCGGGCACCAAGTGGCCCAGAAGTTCACCAGAACCACATTCCCGTGCAGGTTCTGCAAGGTCCAGCGTTTTCCGGATAAGTCCAGCAAAGAGAAATTGGCGTGTTGATTGCGCGCATCGTCCGCTTCAAGTTTGGCCACCGCAGCGGCATATTGCGGAACATCCATGGCCGCCTGGACGTGTTCGTAACGAACCAGTTGGGCCAGTTCGACATAAGGAGCAGGTGGACCACTGGGTGTGGCCGGCACGGGAGCCTCGCGTAATGCGGCTTGCAGCGTAGTGGCAACCTCCTGGAGCATATCGTGGCCAAAATCACCTTCGGTGGAGAGGTTTGCGAGCATATTGGCGAGCCGCACCTTGTTTATTCCCGCGGGTAACTGGCGGATTTGCAAGGCAAGCTGCTTCGTTGTGCGCGCTCGCTCTTCCTGGTCCAACTTCCGGAGAGTGCGGATCTTCTCGAGGATAGGCTTTTCCTGGTCGGTCCAAACGATTTGCTGTTGCTGAGCGCAAATGGGCAAGGAGCGGATCGAGAGGGAAACAAACACGCCAGCGGCAAGCACGAACAAAACGGCACCGCGAACGACAAACAGCCAGCAGTAAGAGGGTCTCATGGCTGCAAGATACCACACGAGAATAAGGCTGTCAGGGGACCTTGCCGCGCGGGGTCAGAAACTGAAGGTCACTTGCAGATCGATGCGACGATTGGAGCTGGGATCGCTGTAGGGACGCCCGACCAAGCCGTTGGGTTCACCAAACAAAGGCGAGCCCAAATTGCCGATGAGCGGCAGCACGTTGACATTGTTGAAGACGTTGCGCGCCATGACACCAAAAGTGACCGCATAGCGGCGGTTGGTGGCGCCAGAATCAAAGAAGCCGCCACCGCGCCCGCCACCCCCACCGCCACCCCCACCGCGAGTCGGCCGGCCAAAGGTTCCCCCGCCCGGTCCTCCGGAACCGGCATTGCCGGCAGCTTCGACGACGGGTCCAAAACCGAAAGTCTTGCTGAGACGAAGCATCAAGGCGAAACGGCCGGGGCCTTCGCCGTAGTAGGTGGGGATGGGAGTGTAAGTGGGGTATTGGGCAGGCGCCGGTATGGCGAAGCAGCCAAATTTCGTTTGGGTGGTGGGCGTGCATGGCGCGAATTCCGGACGCACGTTATAAGTCTGATCGAGGAATGGATCGGTACCAGTGGTGATGTTGAACGGCACGCCGGAGCTGAAAATCATGAACGGGCTGAGGCGAAACGCGTAGGGCAGGCCGACGGTGCCGCCGAAGAAAATGCGATTACGAATGTCGAAACTGGCGCGTCCATAGTCTTTCCAAGGTTCACCCGGAATCGAAATCAGAGTCGAGGGGCCCGCAGTGTCGCTATCGGCATAATTGAGGGTGTAATAGCCGAATAGCGAAAGCTTCGCGCCCATGCGTATGCTGCCGTTCACGATGAATTGATTCTGTTTGAAGATGCCTTCCGATTGATATTGAAAGATCGGATTGGTAGCGGTGGCGGCAATGGCCGGATTGGCGGGATTGATGTTGTCCACGTAAAACTGGTGCACGCCGCGGGAATTGAGATAAGTGAAAGCGATATTGGAAATTTTGGTGAGCTGGCGTTCCAGCGTCACCCCGGTTTGCATAGTGTAAGGTGCGTGGAGGTTGGGATTGTATTTATAGTCGATGGTTTCACTGCCGGTGGCGCTGCCGCAAGCGGGGGGAATCGGCACGGGGAGGGGCGGAACGCAGTTCGGATTCCCAGACAGGAAGAAACCGGGGTTGGGGATGAGGTATTGCGTTTGCACCGGAGCGTTTAGGTTGAAGCGCTGCTGCTGCAAAAGCAGGTTGTAGGTAAAACGGTCGTAGAAAATCCCGTAACCGGCCCGCAACACGGTCTTTGGGGCGTTTTTGCCACTGCCGCCAATGCCCCAAGCCATGCCCAGACGTGGCGCAAGGTCGACGGTGTTAGCCAAATGATTCTGTGTCTCGTAACGCAGGCCATAGCTGAAAGTAAGGTTGCGGCGAAGCTTCCAGTCATCCTGGGCAAACAGCCCAAGATCAATCACCGTAACCGAGGTGAGCGGAACGCCCGCGGTCTGGGCGTAGTAACTGGCACCACCGCCGAGAGCCTGGATTTGGGGGATGGTCAAGCCGCTAGCCAAGCCCTGCAAGGTGATCTGGTAGGCCTCAATCGGCGTGATACAGCCGCTGGCCAGAGCATTGGCCGTGCAATTCGCGGTGGGATTTGACGGGCTGGGGCGCGAACCAAAGGTGAATTGGCCAGTGAAGTTCTGGGCGTTGGAGTTAGCGTCAATGATGGTGCGGAAACGGCCGCCGATTTTCAGGGAATGCCTGGTGAAAGTTTTGTACAGGATGTTTTGAAATTCGTAGTGGTTCTGAACGTCGTCCTGAGTGCCGCCGCCGCTGCCCAAGCCGTTGAAGGCGCCGCCCACGTTCAAGCTGATGTTGGTGCTCACCGGCTTAGTGAGCGTATCGTCGTGAATGTACTGGAAGCGAATTTCATTGATAGTGCTGGGATTGACGGTCTGCGTGTCCGTCAGTTGAAAGGTGTGTTCGGTTTCCAGGGTGTTGGAGGCCTGGCCCTCCAGCTCGAATTGGCCGACGCCGGAATTGGTCTCGGAGTCACGAAAGTACTGATAGCGCGTGGTCAAGGTGTTGTTGGGAGTGAGCTGGTAATCGATGCGCGGGCTAAAGTTGGTGCGCGTCTGAGGGTTGGAGACGGCCTGGCTGTAAGGAATTTCGGTGAGGGGTGCTTGGCCCGGGGCACAGGGAATCAAGAGATAAGGATCGTCACAAATCACCCTGGCGCTGACGACGCCCAAGGCTCCGATGTCGCGGTGATCAATATTGAAGAAAAACGAGGCCTTTTTGCTGAGAGGGCCACCGATGTTGCCACTGTACTGTTCGGAATGGTAGCCAGGCGTCGAAGTACCTTCGGGGAGGAGTTCGAAAGGATTGCGGGCGTTAAAGGAAGCAGTGTTGCCATCAACCAGCATTTGGCCGTGAAACTTGTCGGTACCAGGTTTGGTGAAAATTTCGATACGGCCGTAACCGAGCTTGTCGTACTCGGTGGAAAACGGGTTTTGGTTGATGCGGATTTCACGGATGGAAGCTTTGGGCGGCAATTGACCAGCGGTGAAACCGTCGATGTAGATTTGGCCGCCGTTTGGTCCGGCGGAAGGCCCGGCCAGCGCCTGCAGTTCCGACTCCATCTCGTCGGGATCGTCGGAGAGGGCTTCCAGATCCTTGCCTTGCAAAGTAATGGAGTTGGCATTGTTGCCGGGATTGACGTCGACTTGCGCGGTCGAGGCATTCACCTCCACCTTTTCTTGCTGTTCTTGAATGGTGAGGGAGATGTTGACGCGCGCTTCCTGGCCGGCGGTGATAACCACGTTGTCTTTCGAAAATAACGCAAAGCCTTGCGCAACCGCTTTCAACTGATACTTGCCTGGCGCGAGATTCTTGAACTCGTAGAACCCATCCTTGTTGGCAGCGGCGTTGATAGAGGCGCCCGAAGGCGTGGTCAACAGAACCGTCGCGCCGGCTACAGCCGCGCCAGAAGGATCAGTGACTTGGCCACGAAGGGTTCCACCGGTATTTTGCGCCCAGGCCGGCGACGGCAACAGAAAAGTGAGCAACAAGGCAACACACAACACCGGCCACAACACTCTGGGATGACTTGTGCCCATTAACAAATTCTCTTTCTGTCCCCGAGGGGAAATGGAGTGCGATGCCGCTGTTCGCTACTACGGATTGCCCATTTCGCTGCCGCCTTGACCGAGGGTCCATGGACTGAGAATGGAGGCCGCCTGCCCTTGCGAGGTAGCCTGCAGGATCGGCTCCACGCCACCCAACAAGGTAATCACTGTAGGCGGCTCATTGCCTTGACCTGATGTTGCCACGATCATTACGACATCGCCTTTCTTAAAATCGCTGAGCGGACTGACCGGCAACCGGCTGAGCATCTGCTGGAAATCACCCCCGCCGTTGCGAGGAGGACCGGGCATGCCGGGATTCGCGTTGTTAACTGCCGGAGCTTGTGCAGTGGAGGAGGAAGGCGGACCGCCGGGTTGGCCCACCGGCGGCGCTCCGCTGCTGGCGCCGGGGCCCATGCCCATAAGCCGCATGGCAATGCCTTGTGCCATGCGTTCAGGCAAAACGCGCATCTTGGAATCGGTAGTGACTTTCAACTCCACGGGCTTCTTGGTAGCCAGGTCATTAACCGTCAGCGTGCCGGCACTCGGGTCCACTCCTTGAACAATGCCAGCAACATTCCGAAACGAGCCGGACACAATTTCGTCGGCTGTAAATTCGCTACCGTCAGGACTGCGGGTGCCGCGGGCGCGCAACTGATCTCCCACTTTGACGTCGGTGATGGGAGCGACCTTGGCATCGTCGAAGTTTACAGAGCCCGGCGCATAACGGCGAAGGACAGTGTTGTTGGCAGCGTGCACGACCATATCCTTGGCGCCCGCCGCTGTGAAAGTCTTGATGGTGACGGAATTCTGCACCGGATCAACACTGCTTACCAAACCACCGACGCCGTGGCGTTGCCACTCTTCGCGCGCCTTTTCGTTTCTGGAAGCGATATCCGCAGCTTTCATGGCGATGACGGTGCTGGCGGTAAAGGAGGACGTATCCGGCCCCGGGGTTCCACGGACGAGAATGCGATCGCCCTCCTGCAAATCGGCCAGTTGGATGGGTGTCGCTTGCCTCAGGTCTTTGGACCCTGGCGGAATGCGGAAAACTTTCACTTCAGGAGGGAGTTGAACCCTCAATTCCGTGCCGCTATCGGTCTTGAGCGTAAGAGTATCCGGTGAAATCGATTTGATCGTGCCGAGAACAGGGGAAGTTTTTGGGGCTGTGGCGCCTTGCGCGTGCGCAGGGGAATTGGCAATCAACGGCAGGAAGGTGCAGAATGCCGCAAAAGCGACGCTACGGAACAAGCCAATTCTGTTCACTTCGGAAAACCGCATCAACGCTGCCCCCACACTCCCCGGTGCCTAAAGGCACCATGCTCGCGCAAACCTGGAACTCCCGGCGCACCGAGCAACCCCGTTTTTTAGACGTAGGTTACGGCCGGAAGCGTTACAACAATTTATACACCAGAGCGGACGTGCGCTGAATTGAAACGGAAGTACGGGTGAGTTTCAAACCCGCGGTTCGTGGCCAGGCTATTGCCACGGTAGCAGACCCTTCGGTGAAGTCTGCCAGGCCGGCGCTACACGAACCGAAGAACATCACTGGAACCGGCATAAACACAGGCGGGATATGGCGGAGGCGTGTGGAAGTCGAATCCACCACCCGTTCCGCGAAGGAACGCGTCGCCGGCTTTGAAGGCCGGGAAGGTCACCGGACCCCTTTCGCCCCCAAATCACAATAGCATGAAAGGAAATGGCTCAGCGGCGTGGCGGAGGCGTCAGCCCGCGTGGAGGGTGGTGCGAGTGCGCCGCAAGCGCCAAAACAGATAGCCGGCCGTGGGGAAAAATAACATCGCGGTGCAGAAACCAGGAGCGATGCCGTCAAAGCGAACGGAAGGAACCGTTCCACCGAGAATCTGCGCGACCACGTAACCGAGCGCTTCCAAAAAACACCAACACCGACAAGAGATACGCAAATGGGCGCAGCCAACGGGCATTGCGAGCCGCAAAAGGAGTGACCGCGAACAAGGCGAGGATAACGGCGATCCAGCTGGCCAGCCATTGGTGGCGAGTCAGGTCCATGCGGGGAAGCCACGAAAGGTAACCATAAAGAGTGAGAGCCGTGGCGTTGTAGTAGGAGAGGAAATCGTGAGCGGCTTGATCCCAGAGGTGCAGAGCCAAAACCAGGCAGAGAAAGAGCCAAGCAAGTGCGAATCCGCGCTGGCCAAAAGTAGTGGCGGCAGAACTCATGGACTAATTTTAAACTGCCACTGGGGAACACTGGGCAAGGAAACTTTGCGCGAGGATCGGGCAAACTCTTCGCCGCCATGTCTAGACGTGCGTGGGTTCCAATCCGACAGCTTGGGAGCGTTTGAGGGCGGCCACCAGGTCGTACAAGCCGGGGTTGGTGCAGACCTCGTAATAATTGTGTTCGGAGGCTCTGCCGATCTTGCCATCGGGCAGCAATTCGCGAGCCACCCCTTTGCGAAGCACCAGCACTTCGACGGATTCGCCCATAGGCACTTCACCGTAATAGAGAACGACGTGCTCCTTGCTCCAGGGATATTCCAGCTGGGTTTGAAGAGTCTCAAGGGAAATTTCTTCGGATAGCTTAGCAAAGCCCTCGTCGTTCAACTCAATGCCATTCATGTTATAGCGGACCAGGAATTCGTCGAGTTCTTCGGCCGAAGCGCCTTCCATAGCGGTGAGGAACTGGAAAATGGAGAACAGCGTCTTTTGACTGGCGAGCATGCGTTTCGCCAATTTGGTGCAGCCCGAAAGGCGGTCCGACAGGTTCAAGGCTTTGGAAATCATGATGCGCGATTCACCGTCGGTCCAGTAGGTGGGCGCGGAACCTTGAAAGGCCACCCCGATGCCGATTTCCAGCGGCGGAAGCTGCGAAGAAGCAGCCTGGTCGTTATAGGAATTACAGACGGCGAGAATTTGCTTGGAGAGCGCACAAGCCTTGGCGACCGGCCTGGCATAAGCACGACTGGCCTCGGTTTCGAAAATCGCCAGAACGATGGCGTCGCCTTCGATGAAAACCTTCTTGGCTGAATAGCGGTCGAGCAGGCGCTTGACGGGCTCATGAAGGTTGAGACTGAAGTGTGAGGCGGGACTTAGACCCCTGGACAGCAGATCCTGAGTCATCTTAGTGGAACCACGCACGTCCGCCTTGATGATCACGTGGGAAACCACCTGGTCGTGCTCCGGGCGGGCCTCTTCGCGAAGCAGGCACTCGTACAGTTTGTTGTTCATGCGCGAAAGTTCGCGCGCTTTCTCGCTGGCGACTAGGTTGATTCGCTCCATGCAGGCCAGCAGGTGCTCCGCATCGCGTAAATCGCGCCGCAGGCGCATGAAATCGGCCGCAAACTTCAGCACGAAGGCTTGCGTCTCCTCGCGGGAGTAACGGCGAATCCTTTTGGTGAGTTCCTCGATGGGCTTCATGGAAAGGCGCTTGGCCGGAACCTGCTTCAGCAACGCATCTACGCGTCGCGCTTCTTCCTTGGAAACCAAGGCTTTCTTCAGTTGCTGGAGGTGAACGGGTGGGCAGAAGTCGGAAGCGACGGCACGAATTTCGTAGCTGGCCAGGATGTGCGGGAGCAATTCCTTTTCCTCGAGCTGGCTAATCAGTTGCGCCAGCAGGCGCGCGTGCGCCGCCCGTTCGGCGTCATCACCGGTGTTGGGATCGAAAAGGCGGCGGGCATTCTCGGGCTCGTTCAGATAATCGCCGAGCTTGCGGTCGGAATCGTGGCGGGGGAATTCGGGTGAACTGGCACATTCGGCTTGAATGGTGAACTGCTCGAGTTTTGAGTGGAGTTCCTTCATCTGGAGTTCGACCGCGTCCAAGGAGGAGCGCAGCTCCGCGGTATTGTTGGAACTGAGGAATTTGTTCAACAGACCATCGCCGCGCTCCAGTTTCCTGCGTAGAGCTTCGCGTTGTTCCTCCAGGGCGGCCAACTCCGTGCGGGCCTTGGCCGCTTGATCGGATGGTTGTTGATTCGTCTCGGAAGCGTTCAGAGAAGTTTCCCGAGGCAGAGGAACCCCGGACTGCGCAAGAAAGTCCTGCAAGAACGAATCGATAGCTTCGAAGCGGTCAGGGTCACGCGCGTAGTTGCCTAAGAGCACGTAATGTTCGAGGAAGTAGAAATCGTCTTTGCCGCCATCGAGAAAAATGAGGCGGTTCTTCAGCAGTTCGTAGAAGGGGGCATAATCCTCGCCGAACAAGGCGCGGCGAGCTTTGGCCAGGATGGTTTCCTCGATGTCGACAAGAATCTGCGCGACCGTCTGTCCGATGAGCCGCAAGACGTCGCGGCGGGCGGACTGCATCTCGGTTAAGCGCGCCTTGATGACGTGAGCCTGCTGGCTGCGTTCGAAGTACTCGCCACGTTTGCGGATGTACTCCTTGCCGTCCAGGATGACGTTGGCAAACTGAGATTGTAGCTCGGCGGTCAGAAATTTGAGGATGGCCAGACGAAACAGCAGATCGATCTCGATATGCTTCTGGTGCTTGGCGGTGGTCAAAGAGTTGCGCAGCAAGTCGGAGAGCAGTTTGCGGAAGGCGGTGGAATCGGCCGGCTTACTGCTGCGGAACTCGATTCCCGAAAGGAAGCTGTTGCTGGCGTTTTGACGGATCAGGTCAAACAGATAGTCGCGGCCCACCTGAACGAATTTGGGGCTTAGGAAAACGTCGTGCCGGATGTTGTCGACGCCGATGGCCAGCGAGCCCATCGGCAACGTGACGTTGTAGGGTTTCAGCGCGCTGCGGTTCGGGTCGGTCACGCTGAGGTGTAGAAGGTCATTGGACATGCCGCCGCCAGTGCGTTCCTTTCTCAAGCTAACAGGGGCAGGAGCAGGCAGCAAGGAAGCGAAAGTACAGGGGTAGCGAGAGAGTAAGGGCAGGAATGGCACTCAGCGCAGTTAGGGCCTGGCTTAACGCTGGGGATCCATAGTGATGCGGCGGGCGTCACCGCCGAGATGTTCCAGGCGCAGGCGGAGCTGTGGCCAGGGCGCTTTGAGCGGGAACTTCTCACTCCATTCGAGAATGAGAATGGCCGGTTGGGCGAAAACGTCTTCCAGACCTAACGTCTCGAAATCGTGAAAGTTGTCGACGCGGTACAGGTCGCCGTGGAAGACCCTTTGGCCCGAGCCATACTCATGAATAAGTGTGAACGTGGGACTAGTTACTTCGTCCTCACCAGCCGCATGGAGACCAGCCACAATCCCTTTCGTTAACGTGGTCTTGCCGGAGCCCAATTCACCGGAGAGCAGCACCAACAAAGGAGCAGTGAGCGTTTGGGCGATTTGACGTCCCCAGGCGATGGTTTCTTCGGCCGAGTGTGTAATGACTTGTTCAGTCACACCGCTGCAAATCCTCCAGCAATTTGTGACGAGCAAGCGGGATGGCGTGAGCGACCTCGCCGGCGAGAAGCCCAGAAGGATCGGAATGCTCGAGAAGCAGGTCCGCTGCGAGGCCGTGCAAGTAGACCCCGAGGACGACCACACGGACCAAATCGGCGGTGCCGAATTGCGCGATCAGGCCAGCCAACAGGCCGGTCAGAACGTCACCGGACCCGCCCTTTGCTAAACCGGGATTCCCAGTGGTGTTCACGAAGATCGCACCAGCCGGGTTGGCGATGATGGTATGAAAACCTTTCAGCACGACCACCGCGTTCCATCGTTTGGCCGCCTCGGAAGCAGCTTTGGCGCGATCTTGCTGCACCTGGGAAATCGAGGAGCCAAGCAGGCGAGCCATTTCGCCGGGGTGGGGAGTGAGAACCAGCGAACTGGTTTTCTTAGTGCGGAACAAATCGCCCTTGCCAGCAAAGGCGTTGAGTCCATCGGCGTCCAGAACGATCGGAAGATCGGTTTCCGCCACAATGGTGCGGACGAATTCCTGGGTTTCGTCAGCCTGTCCGACACCAGGTCCGACGGCCAAGACGGTTATGCCCTTGAGCACTTCGGTGAACCTGGCGGAATGAATACCCGCGATGGCAAAAGTTCCTTGCGGCGTCGCTGGCATCGGCTCGGTCATATATTCGGGGTACGCCGTCGCAACCAACGGCAACACCGGTTCGGGGGTGGCTATGGTCACCAGACCTGCGCCGGCGCGGAGCCCGGAATAACCGGCCATCGCGGCCGCTCCCGATTTCCCGATGGAACCGGCCATCACCAGCACGTGGCCGTATGTGCCTTTGTGAGCTTCGGCCGCGCGTATCAGCGGCAGGGCGGCAAATTCGTCGGGACCAGCCCAACGCAGAGTTCCCTGCCCCACTTCCTCGATTAAAGCGGGTGGCGAGCCAATGCGATGCACGACCAATTGGCCGCAACAGCCCGCCTGGGGTGAAAGCAGTTGGCCAAGCTTAGGAGCGGTAAACGTGACGGTCCAGTGCGCTTTAACTACCGGTCCGGCTGAGGGTTCGCCGTCGGAAGTCAATCCGGAGGGAGTATCCACGGCAATGATCCAGGCCGGGCGAGGCGCAGTGGCATCGCGTGAAAGACGATTGACATCCTCAATGGCTTGCGCGATTAGGCCGTTGGCGCCGCCACGAATCCCAGTGCCAAGCAGGGCGTCGACAATGGCTTCAGAGCGCGAGATTTGTGCCCGCGCATTGTCCCAATCCTGTTCGGTTTGCACCAGGGTGACGTCGCCGATTTCACGCCAGCGCTGATAATTCGTGGCTGCGTCTCCGCGCAAGTCCTCGGGCTTGCCAAACAAATACACGCGGACCTGCGAAGCTTTACCGCTCAGATGGCGGGCAACAACAAAGCCGTCGCCGCCGTTGTTTCCCTTCCCACAAAGGACCGCAACACACCCGGGGCGGCCGGACATTCTGAGTGAATACTGTCGCAGGAAGATGTCGGCGACACCCTTGCCGGCAGCTTCCATCAAATCGCGACTGGGTATGCCGAAGCGCTCGGTGGTCAAGTGGTCCACTTGGTTCATTTCGGCAGCGGTGAGTGCTTTCATGGTGAGACTCTTCTCACAAAATGTAGGGCGCGCAGAGCGGCTGGTATTTACGGGCGGATACTTATTAGAGCATCCAGCCACCACTTACGTTTATCACTTGCCCGGTTACATATTCGGCTTCTTCGGAAGCAAAAAAGGATACGGCGGCGGCAACATCGTCGACGGTGGGCGGACGGCCGATGGGAAATCGCGCATCCTTCAATTTCCGAGCTTCCTCCAACGTCAAATCTTTTTCATCGATGCTGGAGGGATTCACCACGTTCACGGTGATGCCGTTCTTGGCCTCTTCCAAAGCCAGTGAACGGGACATGGCGACAACCGCCGCTTTGGCCGCCGCATAAGCGGAAATTTTGGCCTGACCGAAGGCGCGCTCGGCTCCCACAGCGCCGAGATTAATAATGCGGCCCCATCGGCCTTTACGCATCAGGGGCAGTGCTGCGCGGCACATATACAGGACAGTCATTACGTTGGAGTCGAAAATGCCGGTCCATTCTTGCAAGGCGGAGTCGACGAGGGTGCCCCAGCGGAACTCGCCGACGTTGTTGACTAGCACGTCGACGCGGCCATAGCGGTCGACGACGGTTTTGATCAACTGCTCGGCGCGCGCGGGCTCGCTGATGTTGGTCTCAACGGCGACACAATCGGAGCCCATGGCCTGCAGTTGGCGCAGGGCCGTTTGCGCGGCTGCTTTGTTAGAGCGATAAGCGAGGGCGATTTTAGCGCCGTCTCGCGCCAATTGCATGGCGATGCCTTTGCCAATTCCACGTGTACCGCCGGTGATCACCGCTACTCGGTTACGCAGCGACATTCTGATCCTCACCAAAACGTGCCAGTATAGCTCAGTCTGGAGGGCTGCAATACCTTACCTCAATTTTGGAAGCGGTTCAGTGCGTGCCCCCAAAGTCCGGCAAACGGACAGCAGTCTCAGTGATAGTCATGAGACTGGGTGTCGGCGACAGTGATGGCGACAGGCATAATGCGCGAGGCTTTTATGGAGATGACCTGGTCTTGATTCTGCAAAATACCTTCCACACGCAAAAACTTCTCGCGATTAATGATTAAACGATATTTCTGGTACAGGTCTGGATGAATGATCACATTGGCGATTCCGGTTTCGTCTTCGATGCTGAGAAATACAAAGCCCTTGGCGGTTCCCGGGCGTTGCCTGGCGATAACACAGCCTGCGACGCGGGTGTACTCGCCATCGGCAAGCTGCTCAAGATCGCAGGCACGCTGGATGTGCAAGGAAGCAAGGGAATCCCGGCAATAGGCCATTGGATGAGGACCTGGCGTCAAACCGGAACCGTGAAAATCGGCGACTAATCGCTCTTCATGACTCATTGGCAACAATGGCGATGATTCGGATTCGTCCGGGATGGAATCCAGGAGCGGGCCGGCCGGTCGAGTAGCACGTTCCACCTGCCATAGGGCGGTTCGGCGATGCATGGTTTTGTCGAAACAATTCAAGGCCCCGATTTCGCTGAGGGTCACCAGCTCCGATTTTTGCAGTTCGGGAACACGCTGCGCGAGATTGGCGATTCCTGAGAAGGGCTTTTCGGCTCTTGCACGCAAGATCGCTTCTGCCGCGTTTTGGCGCAAGCCGCGAACATAACGCAGGCCCAGACGCAAGCAGGGAGTTTGTTCGCCATTCTTATTGGTAGCGTGTTCGATGGTGCAGAGCCAACCAGAACGAAGAACATCAATGGGGCGCACCCGAAGTCCGTGGCGTTGCGCATCTTTCACGATAGTGGCAGGGCTGTAAAAGCCCATGGGTTGATTGTTCAACAGCGCCGCAGTGAAAGCGGCCAGGTAGTGGCACTTCAGAAAGGCACTGGCATAGGCCAGCAAAGCAAAACTGGCGGCGTGGGATTCGGGGAAACCGTAACGGGCGAACGAGGTAATTTGCGTGATGATTTCTTCCTGCGTCTTGGCATCAATGCCGTTGCGCTCCATGCCCTGGCGCAGCTTAATTTCGATTTGCTGCATGCGGCTTTCCGAGCGCTTGAAACCCATAGCCCGGCGCAGCTCTTCCGCTTCGCCCCCCGTGAAGCTGGCGGCGACCATGGCCATGCGCAGCAACTGCTCCTGGAACAGCGGAACGCCCAAGGTACGCTTGAGAATCGGCTCGAGGGAAGGATGGGCATAGCTAACCGCTTCTTTTCCCTGACGCCGGCGCATATAGGGATTCATCATTTTACCGACGATGGGCCCGGGGCGGATGATGGCCACCTGCACAACAAGATCGTAGAACTTGACGGGCGCATTGCGCGGGAGCGAGGCCATTTGGGCGCGGCTCTCCACCTGAAACATTCCTACAGTGTCCGCCCGACGAAGAGTGTCGTACACCACGGTATCGTCGGCGGGAAGCTGCGCCAAATCGACCGGTTCCTTGTAATGTTTGGGGATCAGTTCCAGACATTCTTCCAGAACGGCCATCATGCCGAGTCCCAGCAAATCCACTTTGACAATGCCCATATCGGTACAATCATCCTTGTCCCACTGCACCACCACGCGCCCTGGCATGGTGGCAGGCTCCAAAGGGACAACGGAATCCAATTGACCTTGGCAGATCACCATGCCGCCGGAATGCTGGCCAAGATGGCGCGGTAAATCCTGAATGCGGTTGCACAAATGCAGATACTTGCGAATCAGGAAATGGTTCACGTCGAAGCCAGCTTGCTCGAAGTAGCTTTGCCAATTGTCGTCGGGACCGCGCCATTCGAATTGACCAACCAAACTGGACAAGCGATCCAGCGTTTCGGCGTCAAAGCCGAGGGCTTTGCCAACTTCGCGGGAAGCGGAACGGCCGCGATAGGTGATGACGTTGGCGGTCATGGCCGCGCCCAGCTTGCCATACCGCTGGTAGACGTATTGAATGGCTTTTTCGCGCTGATCGCCGCTGGGCAGATCTAAATCGATGTCGGGCCAGTCGTCGCGTTCAGCGGAAAGAAAGCGCTCGAAGAGCAACTCCATGCCAACTGGATCGACAGCGGTGATGCCGAGGGAGTAACAAACGGCGCTGTTGGCCGCCGAACCGCGGCCTTGAACCAGAATCCCTTGTTCGCGGCAGAAACGCACCATATCCCAGACAATCAGGAAATAACCGGCCAGTTTTAATTTTTCGATGAGCTGGAGTTCCCGCTGCACTTGACGCTGCGCTTTTTCGAGGAGCTGGTCATCGTTTTTGGGGCCGTAGCGCTGTTGCAGACCTTCCATAGTGCGCTTTCGCAGAAAAGAATCCATGGTTTCGCCTTCGGGAATGGGGTATTTGGGGAACTCATAACCCAAATCAGCCAAGGTGTATTCGAGGCGTGTGGAAAGTTCACAGGTGCTGGCAATAGCCTCAGGCAGATCGGAAAAGACTTGGGTCATTTCTTCGGGAGAGCGCAAAAACCGTTGATCATTTTTATCGAGAAGGCGGCCGGCGGTTTCGAGCTGACAATGATTGCGGATACAGGTAAATACGTCGGCGATTTCGCGGTCCTGAGATTGCGCGTAACGGACACCGTTTGTTGCCAGAAGGGGCAGCTTCAAGGTTTCCGCAAGGTGGACGGCGGCCTGGTTGCGCTGTTCTTCGGTGCGATCGAAATGGCGCTGAACCTCGAGATACACATTGCGTTTTCCAAATAGTGCAACAAGTGTGTTGAGGCTGCGGCAAGCTTGCTCCAACCCACCTTGTGCCAGCGAAGCGGCCAGGATTCCTTCCGGCCCACCGGTAAGACAAACCAGGCCTTCAGCGTGCTGCGCAACTTCCGGCAAAGTTGCGGCACCGGTACCTTTTTCTTTTTCGCGCAGTTTATAGCAGGTGATCAGACGGCAAAGATTTTGATACCCAATGCGATTTTCGACCAGAACGGGCAGCCGCACCGGACGCGGAGGCAGTTTGTTGGGCAGCCAAGAAGGAAATCCGGCCTGATTGCCCAGTTCGGCAACGGAAATTTCAGCGCCGATGTGCGCGCGAACGCGGCGTTGTTTCGCAGCCAGATGAAACCGTGGAGAGCCATACACGCCATCGCGATCGAGCAAAGCGATGGCGGGCAAGCCAAGCTGGGCCGCCCGATCGGCCAATTCTTCGGGAAGCGAGCCGCCTTCTAGAAAACTAAACGCGGAACAAGCATGGAGTTCAACATACATCAGTCATAAATTCCTTCCACGAACCAGGAGTTGGAAAGTAAGTCTCGATAAATCCGGTACAATGCGGTTTCTTGCTGTTTGGGCGAAGTGTCGCGCGGATATTTCGGATAGAGCGCAGGCACAAGAACATCCCATTCTTCGCGCGCCCACGAACTCTCTGACCACCACTCGCCATTCGTCTTTATGGGCCCTGCCAAGACAAGGATGGGTTTGCGCACATTGAAGCAAACAATGTTGGTTGGGTGCTGGTTATGCAATTCCACTTTGGCAGGCAGCGCGGGACGATAAATTCGCAAAGCTGCGGCAGGCGGGCATTCACGAGCAGCAATTTTCATCGAAGTAGCTTCAGGCAAAACAAAACGCTGTTGCTGAAAAGCGCCTGGCCTGTGGGAATCGAGCAGCACCGGCGCGCCCACGCGGTCTTCGCCTACGGTGCTCTGGATGCGTGCAAGGGTAAGCTCCAAGGCTTCGGGTTCTGGACTTAGCGGCAAAAACAAGCCGAGCTGCTGGGTACGGGAACGCGTGGGCACAACGACGATGTTTATGGCAGTGACCGGTGCGCCAGGAGGATGGGCTTGCAAATCCAATTGCAGGAGCTTGAGCAGGAATTTACTTTGGCTTGCAGGGACGGGCAGCCGCAAAGTGCGAATGTGAAGAAGCGGCTCTTTCCGGCGCAAATCATCGGGTTGCAGAGTGAGCGCGACTTTCACTTCGCTGGTTGCCAAGACGTGCATCCGTAAACGCAGGCACAACTGGTCCAGAAGACGATTCAGCGCAAAAAGCAGGGATTCGAGCAGTTCGACCGGAAATTCCAGCTCCATGCATTCTTCGAATTGAGCAGGAAAATCTTTGGGGATGAGCGGCCGGGGACCGGTTCCACGGCTGAGGCGCTGCCAGTGCTGACCTTGTTGGCCAAAGCGCTCGATCACAGCGAGTTCCGGCAGAGCAGCAAATTCCGCACAAGTATGAACGCCCCAACGGCGCAGGGTTTCCAGGAGTTCCGTAGGAATGGCCAACGAGGATAACGGAAGAGCGCCGAGAACAGCGGCTTCCGTTCCTGGGGGAATTACGGTAATGCCAGAAAATCCGCGAGCGGCACAGATGGCGGCTTCGGGATTCCCGGCGACGCCTACGTTGGCATCGAAGCCCAGTTCAGCCGCGACATGTTTCAGATCAGCGGCGATTTTTTGGGGAGAACCGAAGAGCTTTTCACAACCGGCAATATCCAGAACGACGGTGTCGGGCAAATGCTGTTCCGTTCCGTTGCGGGCTTGTTCGATGCGAGGAGAAATGGTCCAAGCACAATCGAGCAATGCGGCTTGCGCGGTAATTTCCTGAGACAGAGAACGCCCGCGCCATTCTATAGCGCCGCAATCTTCGGCTTGCAGCTTGGTCATGCCGATTTCTACGCCGAGAGCGCGTGCTGCAGAGTTGGCGGCAAATACTTTTGTGAGCGGCGGAGCGCCTGCGAAGATGGCGACGGGTTTCCCGCGAAGTTCAGGGGCCTGGCGAACAATCGCCTGAACCGGAAAATCGGGAATAAAAATGGATGCGAATGGCAAAGCACATCTCCTGTTTCGGTGGAAGAGAAACGGTCTACAGGAAGGAGAGGATTCCGAATTTCTAGAAGCTGTCAGTCCATAAAGTTCTTGTATTCCAATGGGCGGAATCCGCGGGTTGCAAACCCGTCCGGGAACAAACCAGTTCGGCCTCAACGGCAAAGCCTGCCAGGGTCGCTACCCCGGACGTTTTATTTCGCGAGTTGGTGCAGGCCCAATTGTTGTTTTTGCGCTGGCAATACAGCACAAGAGAGGAACAGCTTTTGGCGCAAGCATCTTCTCCGAGCAGCAGCAAAATCGATGGAGTGTTTTCGATAGTCCGGCGGAAACGAAACCAAGTGCTCAGTTCAATGCGCCGCGCGTCCATCCAGGAAATATTGCCTAAATCGAAGACGATGAAGCTCCAACCACCGCTATGCAGAAGGAGATCGGTAACCTTCAAGGCCTGTTCTAGCCTTCTCCATGGTTTGTTAGAAGCGAAGCTTTTTTTCGTATGCGCAGCGGTACGGTGTTCCTGAGGTAGCACAGAAAAATGGTTAAACTTCACTGGGGCATAGACGTGCCTCACAACTCGAGGGGGATTGGCGGATTCAGGGAAAGGCAATGTGGCAATTGTTTGACCGGGCAGTGGGCTGGTTCTGTCGGCGTTGTTGCGCATCAGGGAAGGAAGCGATGTTTCAATGCCGCGGATCTGGTCGCGAGGATGCTGCCAAGCCCGAATGTGTTTTGGTTTTTGTGTAAGGTTGTGAGGAGAAGGAAACGAATTATTTGTTGCTTCGGCTGAAGATTGCTTGGACAAAGATTGAGCCGGTAACGGCTTGGTCCTGGTGGTGTCGCTATCGCCGCATCGAATCCACAACAGGCGTTTTAGATCCACTCCCGCAGAAGCTAAGGACATAGGATCCAAGGCATCGGACACATCCACGTAAGCACAAGCTTCTTGGCGGCCGGTGGCTTGGGCGAGCATGGAAAAAGCTAAGCTGGTTCGACCCGAAGAAGTGGAGCCACACAATTCCACAATTGCGCCTTGAGGAACGCCACCGCCCAAAAGAGCATCCAGTTCCGAAATCCCGGTGGGTTGGAGTGGTGAAGCAACTCGGAGGCGAAGGCCGTGCAGGCCACGAGAAAAGGAGGAGGGCAAATGGAAAGCCGGAGAGTGGCGCGTCATAGTGTTCGCCTTTTGTTCGCCTTTAGGGTACCTGCCTGCCCTGCTGCTGTCAATTCCCAAGAGGCTGGAACCACGGTCAAAGCGGCGAGCTGCTGCATAGGAGCACTAGGAACGGGGCGAAAGTGCGTCAATTGATAACACATCAAGGTTGAATCGCTAACCCGTCTAAGCGCAGCTAGCTCTTTGTAATTCCATTTGGCGTATTGCTATGCTCCCTCGCGTAATTCCAGCAGCGGTAATTCCAGCAAAGGAATGGGGCCATTGGCGAAACGATACGCCTGCTGCATCAGTCTGCTGTTCATGATAGGTATTTCGGTTTCCGTGTTTGCCGGGCAAAAGGAGAAGAAAGAAGCGGCGGCAAAGGAACCGTCGAAACCGTCTTATGAATTACCTCAGCCGACCACGGAAACTCTCGATTATGCAGCGTATGGGAGCATTCGCATCGAAGCACTGAGCCATTCACACGTGATGGAATATGCATCGGCATTGACTGACGGAATTGGGCCGCGGCTAACCGGATCGCCGAATTTGAAGAAGGCCAATCAGTGGACCAGCGATCAATTTACGGCCATGGGCTGCAGCAACGTACACCTGGAGGATTGGGGCGAATTTGGGATGGCCTGGCAACAGTTGAACACCTGGGTCCGCATGACCGCGCCGGATAAAGCCGTATTCATCGCACAAGCAGCGCCATGGTCACCCGGGACCAAAGGCCCAACGAGCGGAGCGGCCGCTTGGGTGGACATTAAGGATGACAAGGACTTCGACAAGTACAAAGGAAAGCTGACGGGAAAGATCGTGCTTCTCGGGGAAACGCGCGAAGTGAAGCCCGTGGACAAGCCTCTGTTCACACGATATGACGACGCCGAATTGCAGAAACTCGAGGAATACCCGGTGCGAGTCGCCGCTCCTGCGCGCGACGTGCAGGCGTTCCTGCGGCGGGCCGAATTGCGGGCAAAGATCGGGAAGTTCTTCGCGCAGGAACAAGTGGCGGCCGTGCTGTTACCCAGTCGCGATGGAGAAAATAGCGGGGGTTCGGGCGGCACGATCTTTGACGACAACGGGTCCAGTCTGGGCGCGCTGGTTTATCACCGTGATCAAGCCAATCCTGTGCCATTAGCGGTGACAGCCATCGAAAATTATGGGCGGGTTTACCGGCTGCTGAAGGCGAACGTGCCGGTGACTCTGGAAGTGAATATCGAAACACAGTTCGGCGAGGAGCACGAACACGGATTCGATACCATAGCGGAGATTCCCGGAACCGATCCAAAGCTGAAAGACGAGCTGGTGATGGTGGGCGGGCACCTGGACTCCTGGGCATCGGGGACTGGCGCGACCGACAACGGAGCGGGCACGGTGGTGGCGATGGAAGTCATGCGCGTGCTGACTACGCTGCACATCAAGCCGCGGCGCACCATTCGAGTCGCGTTATGGACCGGTGAAGAACAGGGGCTGTTGGGGTCGAGAGGCTATGTAAAGCAACACTTCGGAGAATCCCCCCGCTCTACCGAGCCCGATCAACTGAAAATGCCCGAGAGCTTTCGAAAGATCACCGGCCCGCTACAAGTGAGACCCGAACAGGAGAAGGTTTCCGCCTATTTTAACGTCGACAACGGAAGCGGGAAGATTCGGGGGATCTACTTACAACAGAACGGGGCAGTCGAGGCGATTTTCCGGCAATGGATGGAGCCGCTGAAAGACGTTGGCGTGACCGCGATCAGTTTGCGCAATACCGGCGGAACCGATCATCTGAGCTTCGATGCCGTGGGAATTCCGGGATTCCAGTTCATTCAGGATCCGCTGGACTATGATTCGCGCACCCATCATTCGAACATGGACGTGTATGAGCGATTGCAAGCCGAAGATTTGGCGCAGGCAGCGTTTGTGGAAGCGATCTTCGTTTACAACGCCGCCATGCGCGATCAAATGCTGCCGCGGAAGCCGTTTCCCCATCCGGAGTTGGAACCGCAGTTGCGTGAGCCGCTCAAAAACGTGATGCCCGGCGCGGAGACTAATCCGTAAGTGAGAAAAACAGACGCGACGATGAACTGACCTTGCTCTTCCGAGTACACGACTGCAGGCGCGCGTCGAAGAATTGCCCGCCGGAATCGACAAGTCCACCACGGTCAATAATGGCTGTGCCACGCCCGAGGCCGTCTGGTGGCTTGCTGATGTACAATGCGCGAGAAGCCAAGGAGAATCCACTATGCGCTATTACATCGTTTTAATTCTGTGCGCGCTGTGGCTGTGCACGTACCAGGCGGAGGCGCAAAACCACACCAAGCTATCGACGAAGTGGGAGGAGCTCACCGCAGGGGACTTCAAGGAAGCTATCGGCAAGGCACAAGGAACATGCTTGTTGCCGTTTGGCATCCTGGAGAAACATGGCCCGCATTTGCCCATTGGCACAGACTTGCTCAACGTGAGATACGTCGCGGAGCATGCCGCTCAGCAAGAGTACGCCATCATCTTTCCACAGTACTTCGCGGGGCAGATTTTCGAGGCCAAACATCAGCCGGGCACGATTGCCTATAGTCCCGGACTGCAATTGAAGCTGTTGCAGGAGACCACCGACGAGATGGCGCGAAACGGTTGCAAAAAGGTGGTGATCGTAAACGGCCACGGTGGCAACGAGAGCCTGCTTCCCTTTTTCGCGCAGACCCAGCTTTATAAGCCGCACGACTACGTGGTTTACGTGCAATGGGGCCACGAGCGGGCGAAAAAAGCGAGTGGCGAAACCACTGGCCCGGATTGGCACGCCGGGGAGTCAGAGACTTCCAACGTGCTGGTGACCCATCCCGATTTGGTCCATATGGACCGCGCCACCAGCGAATCGGGCGCCGATCAAAAGCGAGTGAAGTTGCCCGACAACGTGTATACGGGCATTTGGTGGTATGCCCGATTTCCGAATCATTACGCGGGAGAGGGAAGCCTGGCTACAAAAGAGGAGGGCGAGGCAGACCTGCAGAACTGGATCACTGCTGTGGTGCGGGCGATCAAGGCCATCAAAGCGGACGACGAAAGCTTGAAGCTGCAAAATGAATTCTATGAGAGAAGCGGACACCCGATGGATACGGCTCAATGATCGAGTCGCTGGGATTTCACCAACGGGAGCGAGCTTTATCGCAACAAACACAGTCAGCGAGACTGACGAAGGGTCTCAATCCACTTGGAGAGAATCCGGTCGTTGGGCGGCTCCAGATCGAAAAACTCAACACCTAGACCGATGCGCTGCTTGACGATGCGCACAATCACCGTGGTCTCCAAAACCTGCCCTTTACGTTCGAGGGTTAGACGGGCCCGGGTGTTGACCAGAAGCGGCTTGCTGGTGCAGACGAAGCATCCCCCCAAAGATATATCCGAGGTAACGCCGGAGACTTGTTTGCCGGTCTCCATGTCGATGAGCTCGGCATCAGCCGCGAAGGGGTAGCGGATGGTGTAACGGCGATCGCGGAGACGAATCAAGCGGGACTGCGAAACCGATGACGGCCCAGTCATAGTGATGAGCTTGCTCATAATAAAGGCTTACCGCGTCCCAAGGCGGATGAGGCCGCTAGATATTTAGTTTGAGGCACTCCGCCAGATCGGGGAAGGGCGGGAAAGGGAAAGGACTCGAAATAGTAACCTGATCCGAAGCCGAGTTCGGCGGGTTATTAGTGGGTACGACAAGGGTAAAGGTGCCTGGGGAACATCGGACAAAATACGCGTGATAGGCTGAGCCCAGCAGTTATCCCACTACTGTTCTCATTCAATGATCGCCGAAGGCATTCGTCAAAGCGACCGGGTTACCCTGCAGATGCAGGTGGAGGCGCGCTGGTGCGGCTCGTCGGGAGACGTGATCAGGCAAAGCGCGCAGACGCTGCTGGTTAGCCGCAACGGAGGAGTCATACGACTGCAGGAGAAGCTCTTTGCGGGCCAGGAAATCACCTTGCACCGCAAACTGGAAGGCGATCAGAACAAGACGGCGCGTGCCCGCATCGTGGCGGAGATCGACCGCGAAACGGAAGGATTCATCTATGCCATTGCGATCCTCGATCCCCGGGTGGATTTCTGGGACATTGATTTTCCGGCTCCGCACAAGGCCGAGGAAGCGTTAGCGCGGCTGCTGATGGAATGCAGTTTCTGTCAGAGGCGGGAGGTGGTGTACTTGAACGAAATCGAGCTGAAGTCATTCGAGATTCGAAAGTGCGTCGCGCGGCTGTGCCGTCATTGCGATTCGCCCTCGATATGGATAGAAGCCCAGTCGGAGCCGGCAGTTGAGGAAGGCCTCGGTTCGCGCAGCGCGGTTGAAGAGCGGGTGATCCCGCGGCGAAATCGGACGCGGGTGAAAGCTCGCGTGCTGGCGTGCATTCGCCGACGGGGGTTCCAAGAGGAAATAGCGGTTTGCGAGGACCTGTCCAAGGGCGGCATCAGCTTCCGTAGCCGCAATCATTATCCCGAAGGGACACGGCTGGAGGTCGCGGTGCCGTACACGCCCGGGGCGGGAGCAATCTTTGTGCCGATCCGGATCGTGTTCTCCCAGCCGATCGCCAGTGCCGGACTATTTCGGCACGGTGCTACCTACCTGAGGCCGCCTGATTAGTTCGTGGAAGGCCCGCGTTGTCGTCAAGTCCCGATCGGGAAATAGGCTTCATCTTGAATCGCGTCTTTCACCCAGCCGGCACGCAATAGAATACTCCGGCCATTTTCGATCATCGCGGGATTGCCGCAAAGATAAGTTGTGGTGTCTTCCGGCTTAAGGTTCCAGACGTCGATGAATTTCCGAATGACGTCATCGACGCGGCCTTTTTCACCGTTCCAAGCCTGATCCTCCCAAGGCCGGCTGACAGTAGGGACATACTTCAGCCATGGCGCTTCCGCGGCTACTCGCTCCAGTTCATCGCGATAGCCGAATTCCGCGCTTCGGCTGGCGCCCTGGACACAAAAGAGGCGATGTTCGCCAGGCATCAAACCGTCCCCTTTCTTCCAGTCGGCATAGATGGTGCGGACATAGCTCACGTATGGCGCAATTCCAGTGACGGTCGACAGCAGCAAATGATTTTTGCGGCCACTGCGCAGATCCAGAGTGAAGCGGCCTTTGGCAAAGCGCCGCAACAGTAGCGGGGCGCCTTTGTCCATGGCATAGAGCAGCGGCGTCAGTTCACCATCAGGCACACGTTCGACGAAGAACTCGAGAAGGCTTTCATACGGCGAGGAGCACATGGAATACGGGCGCTCGATGCGCTTGCCATCCACCTCGACGCCAAGTGTGGCGTACTGCCCGGCCAAGTATGGCAGGGCCTGCGTGGACTCGACGTGAAGCAGGAACAGGTCATGACCCACTTCTTTACGATCCACAATTTTGGCTGGCAGGTACTTGTCGGTGACCATCAAATGCCCTTCTTTGCTTCGATGCCGGCTAAGAGAAAAAGACACGGGCGGTACACTTGGAGCATGCCCGTCCGAAGAATTCGCAACTTGCCGAACTATAGTTTGTAAATCACTGAGGCTGCTGCTGACGCTGCTGCATTTGTTGTTGAATCATCTGCTGCATATCGAACTTCTTGGCGGGTCCGCTGAAGCGGTCCGGGACATTGTCCAGGGTTTTGACCAGCACCATGGCACTGTTGGGTCCGACTTGTTTGACCATGCCAAAGGGCACGACCTTGTCACTGGTCCACAAGTCGTCATTGTTTTTGTCATTGCGCCAGTGCTCGCAACTGAAGGTTCCCGCCGGAACCGTGATGGTATCGGACCCGACGGAGTGCCATTGTCTCATGTTGTCGTCCATCTTCTGGTGGTTTTGGGCGGACATGAGCATCATATTGGCGGGTAATTCCATCAGACCCTGACCCGGAACATTCACAATCATGCGATGAAATTGAAAATCGTCGACGGTGACCAGCGCTTTGCCGCCGGAGATGTTGCCCTTCTCGTCGACGTTCACTATCTGCATCCAATAGCCGTCCTTGCCGTCGACAGTTTCTTTGGCGATCAGCGCAAACTCTTCGATGCGGGAAGATCCGCCGGTTTTCGAAGTGCTTTGGTATTGCGCGCCCTTTCCCACCACCGGATGAAACACCTTCAGGATCGAGGGTCGCTGGAACATGTCCATGCCCATTTGCGCGAGTACCGGGGCAGCCGGGATCGCAACGAACAGAATCACTGCCCATACGGTACGCTTCATAGGTTTCTCCTCGATGTGCTTACACAGACCCGGGGACGGTGGAATCGCGTCGATTTGCTGATCTTCTCTGATACCAGTTTTGGAACCGCGTTGCAATGGCGGATCTGAGGAAAAAAAGGAAGATTGCACAAAGGTGCTGGCAGCTTTACTCGTAAGCGAGCGCTTCGACCGGATCGTAAGTGGCCGCCCGCATTGCCGGTACGGTTGCGCCCAAAACCGCGCCGAGCAAGGCCAAACCGATGGACGCAAGCGCCCAGCCGGCAGTGATCTGGACGGGCAACGAGGGATTGGTTTCTTTCAGGATAGCGCGAGTGAGAAAGGTGACGGCGATCCCGACGAGGCTGCCGGCGATGGCCAATGCGGTGGTTTCGCCCAACAGCATTTGCATCACTTCCAGACGGGTGAAGCCGAGGGCCTTGAGAATACCGATTTCCCGGGTACGTTCCATCACCATGGTATGCATGTTCATAAGCACCACCAGGAAACTGACCAGGATTCCGAGGACCACCATGGTTCGAATGAACGGCTTCAACTCGGGCAAATTCGAAGAACTCATCAAGGAAACATATTCAGCCATGGATCGGACGCGGTTTTGAGGATCGAGTTTCAGGATTTCTGCGCGGCTTCCTTCGGTGTCGCCCTTGCTTCGCACAAAAAACACGGAGACGCGTTTTTCGGCGCCCATAAGGTCCTGTGCGGTTTTTAACGGAACGAAAAAGCGGGCGCCTTTGCCGTGCGCGACTATCCCCGAGATCCGAAACGGCCGGTTGATCAGCGTAACCGTGTCACCAACCTTGAGATGGCGAGTCTGGGCTACAATGTCGTCGGCGATGGCTTGATCGGAGCGCTCGAACGGCCCGCCGGCGCGAAAAATAAATCCTTTGCTGAGCGCATTGAAGCGTTTGTAGTCAATCCCGTAGATGACCATCAGACTCTTCGGATCGGTCATGATCAGGGTAGGGGCGACGTCGTCGACCTCCGGCAGTTTTTCGATCTCATCGCCGAAGCTTTCCTGCATCACGGCACTGGAGAAAGCAAAGAAAATAGAGGCGTTGGGAGGTTGCACCAGAACGTCCGCCCCGACTCCCTCGACGCGCTTGCCCCATTCGTCGACCACACCCGAGGTCATGCCTACTATCATGAGAACCAAAACGACTTGAATGGCAATGGCAACAATGCTCAGGGCACAGCGCAGAGGCCGGGCTGCCAAATTGCCCCAAAACATCTGAAGCATCGAGAAAGGACCGCTGGTCGGTTCGGTCATGAAATTATGTCCGTGATCTTTTACTGTAACATTCGCAAAATCTGCCGGTCAAAGAAAGGAAAAGAAGTAATTTGGATGCCGGCGAGGGCACGACGCTCTCCGGGATGCAACGGAAATATTTCTGCAGTGTTAAGTTTTGCACACAAAAGTGGAAAAGCTTGTGGAAACTACAGGAGATACCCGAGTAACGTTCCGAATTTCAATGCGATGGTGCGGTTTGCACAATTTTTGTGCAACTCGGCGGCTGATTTCGTCTCGATGGCGCTGAAGAATGGCCGTTAATCGAATTTTCGGCGATTATGAACGATTTACGCAAAGATTGGAGTTGCGCGGCGAGGCTTATCGAATGCGGGTGAGCGGCTAATACCACTTGGGAGGACGCTCCAAGTGGATCTTGATGAGCTGTTTCGGGTCGGTCACGTCGTACCAGTGGCCATAAGGCCTCCAACCGTCAGCAACCACCTGAATCAGTAGTCTCCCAAGCGGAGCGTCCGGGACATGCGCGACACCATCCGGGTTGGTTTTGACGTTCACCTCGAATTTCTTGTCCTTCAGCAGATGCTGCTCGATGCTTTTCACGTACACGCTGGCATTCTCGATGGGCTTATTGCTATCTCCTCCAGTCACTTCCACGGTGATTTTGTTTGTGGGCGAAGGTCCCTGATCTTTCTTGGCAGGCGGCGACTGTTCTTGGCTTGCGCATACGGCTATGGCAGAAAATGAAAGAGCGAGGGCTATGGCCAGCCGGGAGAATGAACGTGCTCGCATGATCGTCGGCATCATCGTCGCCCGAAGCAAGGCAAACGTCAAGACAGCGATTATTTGATGGCGATTATTTGACTCAGTGGCCTAGCTCCTGTAAGTTTTTTCTAGCCTCGACAAGCAGGGCCACTTGGGTGAATGGACCCGCTTCGTCCTCCCACTCGTTTTAAGCGCACCCTCCAAGGAGAGCATCGAATGGGCTTCGCGACAAATGCGATACATGTAGGTCAGGAACCGGATCCGTCGACCGGGGCAGTGGTCGCGCCAATCTACCAAACCTCGACGTATGTCTACGAGGAATTGGGGAAAACCAAGGGCGGGTACGACTATGCGCGTACCAACCACCCCAACCGCAAAGCACTGGAACGAACGATCGCAAAGTTAGAAGGCGGCTCGGCGGCATACGTTTTTACTTCCGGCATGGCGGCCATCGATTCGGTGTTCCGGTTGCTTCGCCCTGGAGACCATGTGGTTCTTTCCGAAGCGGTCTATGGAGGAGTGTACCGGCTGACAACACAGCTTCTAGTGCACTTCGGATTGGAGTTTTCGTTTGTAGACACTTCGGATGCGGCCATCGTGCTGGGAGCGTTCCGCCCGAACACCAAGATGATCTACATCGAAACCCCCACGAATCCCACGTTAAGGATCACCGATATCGCTTCGATGGCCAAGCTGGCAAATGAAAGGCGCGCGACCCTGGTGGTCGACAATACGTTTCTCACGCCTTATTTGCAGCGGCCAATCGAGCTCGGCGCGCATATTGTGGTGCACTCGTTGACCAAATATCTGAACGGGCATAGCGATGCGACAGGAGGCGCGATCATTTTGACGCGCAACGATGACGCGGAAAAGATCTATTTTGTGCAACGTTCTGCCGGAGCGGGCTTGGCGCCCATGGACTGCTTTCTGACCTCTCGTGGAATCAAGACGCTGGCGGTCCGCATGTTACAGCACAACGCCAATGGCTTGGCCGTGGCCCGGCACTTGGATGCGCATCCGAAGGTTCGCAAAGTGTTCTACCCGGGCCTAACGCACCATCCGCAACACGACCTAGCCAGGCGGCAGCAAAAAGGACCGGGAGCTATGCTTTCTTTCGAACTGGGATCGGAAGAGGCGGCGCGCCGTTTTCTAAATCAGGTGAAGGTGTGCTCGCTAGCCGAGAGTCTGGGAGGAGTGGAGTCCCTGATTTCCCTGCCCGCGCAAATGACTCATTCCTCGATGCCCAAGGAGCTGCGCGACCGGATCGGAATCACCGATAGCCTGGTGCGACTGTCAGTGGGCATTGAAGATGTGGAAGACATCATCGCCGACATCGACCAAGCGCTGTTGTACATCTAGCGCCTCTAGCCAGGCTGGCTGTCGCGCTGCGGATTGGCCCGGTGCTCCACGCTGTCACCGAGCCATTTCAAGTAATCTTCGGAGCCGGAGACAATCGGCAAAACGATGAATTCGGGCGTGTCGTAGGAATGCAGGCTCAGAACTAGTTTTTGCAAATCTGCCAGCCGTTCGTCGGCGGTTTTGAACAGAAGCAGATATTCGCTGCTATTTTCCAGCTTCCCTTCCCAAGTATAAAAAGACTCAACCGCGTGGGTGAGAATGTTGGCGCAAGCGGCTTGGCGCGCCTCCACCACGCGGCGGGCAATCTTGCGGGCCTCTTCCAGCGTAGCGCAGGTCACCAGCACCACCCGAAATCTGGTTTGCCCCTTCATCGCGAATGGCTCCGCCTCGATTGTATACGAGGTTGGAGACGGTAGCGTTCCCAGTGAGCATCAGTTGGCGACCAAAGTCTGGCTGGCCAGATCGACGACGACCAGGTCGGTGCGGGATTGCGCAATGCTGGCCTTGCCGACTTGATGAAAACCGACTTGCAAGCGAGCGTTATCCACGGTGACGCGCAAATAGCCATAGTTCACGTCATCGTAATGGTTCAAGACCAGGCTTTTCGCTGGGATGGGGGGCTTAGGTGGCTCTAAATAATCCACTTGCACGCCGAACTGCGGCTCTTGAGCGGACTGGCCAGCCTTGGCTTTGACCAATTTAAGGACGTCATGCCCTCCATCACCGCAAATGATGAACGGAACTTGAATCTGGCGGCCAGCGAAGCGCATGGTTCGCGTAAACCGCTGATAATTGTGAGCGTGACCCGAAAGCACCGCATGCGGATAAACGCCCTGCGCCTTGCAGATGGCATCGATCTGGCGAAGCATGTTGGGGCTGCCGGCATGGTCGCCACCGGCACCGCTGGATTTCGGGCCAGGCGTGTAACAGAAGGGCGGATGGTGCATGGCCAGCAAAACAGCACCACGATAGTTTTCCTTTTTGATGCGCTGAAGCTGAGCAGTCAGGAATTGCAATTGAACATCTGGGACGCCGGGCCACTTGCCGTTCTCGCTGGAAATGACACCGGGATCCTCAAGAGCGTTGCTGAACAGGCCGATGAGGCGGACGAACGGCGCATCCAGAGCGAAGTACACTCCCGGTTGAGTCATGGCGGTACGATGCAAAGAAGCGGCTTCTTGTGTGATCGTGGGCGCCTCGGCGCAAAAGTTCCGCATAAAAACCGTGAGTGGTGCATCCGCCGCTGAAGTTCCGGGGATGACGAAAGAGTCGTGATTGCCCGGAACCGCGAAAATCGGGGCGGGATAGTTGCGATAAGGTTCGTAAAATTGATCGTAGTAATACTTGGATTCGCCGAAATTGTAGACCACGTCGCCTAAATGAAAGAAGAACGCAGGGCGGCCTGCAGGATCGCTGGCGCGGCAATCCTGAGTGACCTGGTCGGAGACTCGTAGCTCATTGCCGTACTTACCTTCGCTGGACGCGCCAGTATCACCGGCGCAGTGAAACACGATTTTCCCCGCTTGCTTGATACCCTGCACGACCTCCGGTCCATGCGATCCCAGAGCGGCTTGCAGCGTGTAGACATCACCTGGCTGCCCGCGAGACGGTTCGAAGGAAACCACGTCCTTGGTCAGCAGCGCCTCGATCTGCTTGTACTGCTGATTGTCGGACGGATGCTTGACCTTGAACTGCGTCGGATCGGGCGTGAGATTGCCTTCATTGAAAACCGGTTGGGGCAGTGGAGTGCTGCGTTCTCGTGGCACGGAGTCTCCTTCCAAACCTGGAATAGCAACTTCTTCGATGCACAGCGGGTTTGTATAAGTACAACAGCGGCGCAAGTTGCTTCGCGAGCCGGTCGCGACGTTGCGGCTAGTCACACGAGGTAGTCTGTCTGATGAGCCGCGAACTATCGCTGTCGAGGAGGTATCCGCAATGTTCCAAAAGAAACGGTTCATCAGTACGCTGGCGCTGGCCGCCGCATCACTGGCGCCGCTTCTCATCGGCGGATGTGCAGCAAGGGTACGCGTGTACGACGACTATTACTCGGACTACCACTATTGGAATGCACGCGAAGAGCATGCATACCGGTTATGGTTGGCGGAACGGCATTATGAGTATCGCCAATATGAGCGGCTCAGCCGTGAACAACAGCGCGAATACTGGGGCTGGCGTCACCAACACCCAGATGCCGGGCGCTAGGGTGCGATCGAGTTGCTGCATGCGAACCGGCGTTAGCCGGCGGAAGCGGCTTGCCTCAAGCCCAAGTTTTGCTGCAAACCAGTAGCGTCGTAGTAGACCCAGTCCTCCACTACCTTTCCACCTCGAATATGAAGGATGTTAACGCCTTCGAATACAACAACAGAGTTGGAAAAGCAGTGTATTGAACAGGGAGAGTTGGCGCAGATGTCAGAGGTTCGGGTCACGGCCACCGCCTCGAAGGACTTAAACCGGACCGAAGCGCAACCGCAGCCGCCAACGTGTGATGATTTTCGTTGAGAGGGGGCGCATATGGTTGGCCAAAGTGGGAATCTCTCGGGCTAAAATATAACAACCATGACTACATCTCCCATCAAGTTCGGCACCAGCGGTTGGCGTGGGTTGATTGCGGATGATTTCACGTTCGGGACCGTTCGTCTGGCGCTGCATGCCATCGCCGGACATTTGAAAAACAAAACCGCGAACCCTACGGTTCTGGTCGCATATGACACGCGCTTCTATTCGGAGGAGTTTTCGGCATTGGCGGTGTCGGTCTTGAAGGAGCACGGGATCAAGACTCTGCTGTGCGAGACCTTTACGGCGACACCGGCGGTAGCCTACGAGATTCAACGGCGCAAGCTGGATGGCGCAATCAACTTTACCGCTTCGCACAACCCGGCCCAATATCATGGCCTGAAATTTTCGGGCGCAGATGCCGGCCCGGCGCTGCCCGAAGTAACCAAGGACATCGAAGCGCGTGCGGCCAAGATGCTAGGTAAGGATGGGTCGAACCCATTCGCGTTTGCCGGCCATGAGGCTCACGGCGTGAAAGATGGTCACCAGGAAAAGGTCAATCTGCGAGGCGACTATCTAAAACGGGTGAATGAATTGGTGCGGTTTGACGTCATGAAGAAAGCCAACCTGAAATTGGTGGCGGACGCGCTGCATGGATGTGGAGCTGGGTATTTGGACAAAGCGCTTGCCGACCACGGGATAGACGTCAAAGCGATTCGTATTGACCGCGACTGCCTGTTTGAGGGGAGCGGACCGGATGTCAGCGAACAGAATCTGGGGAAGCTGGCCAACGCGGTGAAAGAGCACAGAGCCATGGCGGGCCTGGCCACCGATGGAGACGCAGACCGGTTCGGAATCGTGGATGGGGATGGGACGTGGATCCAGCCGAACCTGATCCTTGCTCTGGTCTATGACTATTTGGTTGAGACTCGCGGCTGGAAGATGCCTGCGGCGCGCAGCGTGGCCAGCACCCAAATGGTGGATGCGATTGCCAAGTTTCATGGGCAAAGCACCTATCAGACACCGGTGGGATTCAAGTACGTCGGGCAGCTCATTCGCGAAGACAAAATTGCTTTGGGCGGGGAAGAAAGTGCCGGACTAACCATCCGAGGCCATGTTCCAGAGAAGGACGGCATCCTGGCGTGCCTGCTGGTGGCGGAGATGACCGCGGCGCGGCGCGCCTCGATCAGCGAGCAGATCCGCGCAATGTTTAAAAGGCTGGGACGGGAATTCCATCCGGTGCGAGAGAATCTGCACCTTTCCGACGAACAGAAGGCAAACACGGTTCGGAAGGTGGCGGTGGATGCTTCGACACTGCTGGGCAGAAAAGTTGTATCAGTGGATCGCACCGATGGAGCAAAATTCGTATTCGATGATGGTTCGTGGATCCTGGTGCGCTTGAGCGGAACAGAACCGATCGTGCGGCTCTACGTGGAAGCGGAAAGCGCCGCGGCGACAGCAAAACTGAAGCGCCAGGCTTCCGAATGGATTCTAAAGAACGGATGAAAATTAACTGGGAAAACCGGCTGAACAGACTGTGGCACGCCTACGGGCGGCAGTTGCTGGTCGTATTTGTGGTGATCCTGTCGGTCCATGACGTGTTCGGCACGCACGGGTTCCTGGCAATGCAGCGCAAACAACAGGAAATTCAAAAGGTCAGCGTAGTGCTGGAGCGCTTGAACAAAGAAAATGCGCTATTGGAAAAAGATGTGCAGGACTTGAAGACCGACCCGCAGACCATCCGAAAAATCGCGCGTGAAGAGTTGGGCCTGGCGCAGCCTGGGGAAATCATCATTAAGTTGCCGGCGCAGGAGCTGGGGGAGCCTGGGGCCGCAAAGCCTTAACCCTGGCGTTCTTGTACCAAGTGCGGCCAATCGACAGAAGCAGCATCGCCAGGAAAATCACGACTAAGCCGAATGTGGCTTTTGCAATGGAACAGCCGTGCTTGGGCAAAATGGAAAACCGGCCATACACAAATTCAATGTGCACCCAGTAGACTAGCAGGGACGTTTGTCCCAGTTGAATTGCGGGACTGAAACCTTTGTGGGCAAATCCCCATCGGCACCACGCATACGCCAGCGACAGGATGATCAGCAAAACACCGCAGCGAGCCAGGAAAAAGTTCGGGTTCGAGTGCCAATAATCATAGACCGCATACAGACGAACTGGCAGCTTATCGAACAGCATGGAGAGCAGAAGGGAAGCCACGCCGGCAAACCCAAGTGCGATGAAAAACAGGGCTTCGCGTTTGCGAGCGAAGTCACTGAAAATGACGAAACCTACGGCCAGACCCGCAAAAGCAAAGGCGCACCAGGGGAAAATGGGAAAAAGCCAGTGTTGCGGCTCATTATAGGCATGGACCCCATTGATGTAGGTTTCCATAGGCCAAGGCAGGAATTTCGGGCGCCAAGTAGTCCATAGGGGAGGGGTCAACAGCGCGATCGCCGCGGCGACTAAAAAGGACCAAAGTATTCCGCGACGACGTGCCAGCGAGATGACCGGAGCGGCGGTGAACCAGCACAGTACCCCCATGAACATCATGGATAAACCCAATATGTTCAGGATGTCTACCCGGAGCAGATCGGTCCAGGGAACCCATCGGTACCCAAGGGCGTACTCCTGGAGGCGAAAGAGAATGCCCAGCGCGAAAATCTCCGCTCCACGGCGGATCGTTTGGTAGGCAACCGCAGTCGAGGTGACTCCCTTTTGGCGAAGCTTTTCTGTGGCCAAGGCGAAGGAAACACCTGCGAGAAAGATGAACAGCGGAGCAGGAAGAGTGCCGCCGAGTTGCGATAAGCCGTAAAGACGAGTGCTGTGGAGGTGGGGACGCAGCCAGGAGTCGAAGCAGTGCGTCTGAAACATCAGCAGACAGGCAAGCCCGCGCATCCAGTCAATGTAGGCGAGGCGCTTCAAGGAATGTACTCTGAGAACAGTGTATCGATACTTCGGCCTGGATTCCTACAAGTTGACGCCGGATGTGCAAATATGAACAAGTGGATTCCGGCGACGAGGCCGATGCGCGCATGAAACAATTGGGAATCTGGCCGACTTTAGGGGTATGGGCGTGCTTTTGCTTGGCAGGAGCGCTGATCGGCTCTTGGCAGGGATATGGGGGACGCGCCTTTGCTGCGACATTGACCTGCTTCGCAGTCCTGTTGTTGCCCACGTTACTGCTCGCTGCTCGCGGAATCTCCGAGGAAATTAGTGGGAAGCTTGACGGCGCGGGCGGCCTGTTTCTCGGCGTATGTGTGTTGCTGGCATACCTGCTGTACCTGGTGGGCACTGCTACGGTGCTGTGGACCAGGGCCGCCGTGATCGCTGGATTAATCTTTGTGCCGCTCGGTTTGGCGGTGTGGGCTGGAAATGCGGCGGCCGGAGCGTGGCAAGATTTTGTTAGCATCGCCGCGATATGGGTAATGGTGAAATTCGGACCAAGGCAGTGGCTGTGGACGTACCCCGATGGGAAGCTGGCGCATGTGATGACGGTGCTGGTGGCCGTAAACGCGGCACTGGCGGCTTTTTTGTTGGTTCGTCAAGCCAAAGGAATTGGTTATTCCATTGGTTGGGGTAGACGCTGGGGACTCTATGTTGTTGGTAGCTTTGTAGTCTTCGCGTGCATCGCCATTCCATTGGGAACTGCGCTGCACTTCATACGATTTGCGCCGTTGTGGAGCAAATGGGGAACATATGTGGGGTTGTTCTTTGCGATCCTGATGTTCACGGCGTGGCCGGAAGAGCTGTTATTTCGCGGGTTGTTACAGAATTTCCTGGGCAAAGCATCGAAGAGTGAAATGGCCGGATGGTGGACGGCTTCGGTGCTGTTTGGTTTCTCGCATATCACGAATTTAGGATTCCCGAACTGGCGATACGTGATTTTGGCGACCATTGCAGGATTGTTTTACGGGTGGACTTGGAGAAAGACCGGGTCGATATTCGCGTCGGCGCTGGTACACGCCGGTGTTGATGCGGTCTGGCATTTCTTCTTCAGAACGTTGTAGTGAACTGAGAAACCGCTAGTTGAACCATTCGCTGCGGTAGGCAAACCACCAGCTAAACGCCAAGATGGGAATGGTGGCGGCGAGTGCCCACCAGAATGGCAGGATCAGGTCGGCGACAAGCCCGACTCCGGCAAAGGTCATCCAGAATATCTTGCGCTGCACGCAGCTAGTGTAACCTGCCCACGTTTCTCTGGGACGAATCTCTGGCAAATCGGTGTCAAATACGATAGAAGATGGCCAGGGAAAAGCCCCTACAAAGCAGGAGGGCCGGGATGGCAGAGTCCACCCAGAGTTCCACTCGGGGATTTCGAGTGCACTGTTATGAACAGGACGGAGTGCTGGTGGCAGAATGCCACGGGAAACTCACGTTTGAGAACACGCGGGAACTGAAGGATGCGGTGCGCGACAAGATACCGGGGCACAAGAGACTGGTCATTGATCTGAAGGAAGTACCACACGTGGACAGCTCCGGGCTGGGAGCGGTCGTGGGCTTATATGTTTCGGGGCGGACTCGAGGCTGCCAAGTCGAGATCGTGAACGCCAGTCAACAAATCCGGCAGCTGTTCAGCGTGACCAATCTGCTTTCACTGTTTGAAGCCGCCGGGCGGCATCACGGCAAGACCATCTAGACTGGTGAACGCCGTTATTCTTGTGGGAGAAGAATCAGCTTACCCGAGACTTGAGATTTTTCGAGCAGTTCATTGGCCCGAACTGCTTCCCTGAGCGGGAATCTACCTGCAACGACTGGCTGAATCTTCCGGGAGAATAGCAATTCGAAAAGCTTGCTCAGGTCCTGGCGAAACCAGTCGGGGTGCTCATCGCGGAGTGTCTTGACGTTGTACCACGAAGCATGCCTGCCGTCCGGAAGAAGCTGCATTAGGCCGAGTAAGGCAAAGCCAAGACCTGCGGTCAACTTGCCTTTGGAAACCGCGGCTTGTACGCCGTAGCATACCAGGTTGCCGCCGCGCTGCAGGCATCGATAGGACTCGAACCAGTGCACTCCGCCAATCGGATCCAGGACGCAGTTCAGCGCGCCGGGAACGAGTTGCCGGATGCGATCGCCGAATCGCTCCGTATGATAGTCGATGGGAACTGCGCCCAAACTGGAAACCAAGTCGTGTTTGGATTTGCTAGCGGTGCCATACATCTTGAGGTCTACAATTCCGCCCAGTTGCAAAGCGGCTGTGCCGACTCCTCCGGCTGCGCTGTGGATCAGCAGTGTTTGCCCGGAAGACAAATGCGCGACCCGGTGCAACATCTGATAGGCGGTGACGTAGTTGAGAACCAGGCTGACCGCCTCGGCGGGATCCAGCCCCTTGGGTACTGGAACAAGATGGATTGCCGGAGCAATTGTGAACTGGCTATACCCGCCGGTCATGGTGAGCGCAGCTACACGCTGACCAATGTCGAACTCGCCCACGCCAACGCCCAAAGCATCGATGTCACCGACGATGTCGTAGCCAGGGACAAATGGAAATCGTGGAGTACCCGGATACAATCCACGACGCATGAGAAGATCGGCAAAGGCCACACCTGCCGCGAGCACTTTGACGCGTACCTGTCCTGGTCCCGGCTGGGGCAGATCCTCTTCGACAACCTTCAGGACCTCAGGACCACCGGGTCCGGTGATCAGGACGCGAGCATTCTTTTGCGTGGGCAATCGGATCTCCCGAACAGCGCGGAGCAAACATCACCCCGTCGCATGCACTGTTTGTGGGGGACGGTATAAAGGATGAATCCAGCAGCGCCGGAAGCCAGCGCTATTGTTAGCGGACTACCCCGGCAAGGGGAGAGGATGCCGAAGCATAAAGTCGCTTGGGCATACGCCCGGCCAAGTAGGCTTTGCGACCAGCAATGACCGCGTCACGCATGGCTTCCGCCATGAGCACGGTATCGGCCGCTTCCGCAATCGCGGTATTCATCAGCACGCCATCGGAGCCCAGTTCCATAGCTACCGCAGCGTCCGAAGCAGTGCCGACGCCCGCGTCGACAATCATTGGTACTTCGGTGATGCGTTCCCGGAGGATGCGCAGATTCGCGGGATTCTGAATGCCCAGGCCAGAACCAATAGGGGCCGCCAAAGGCATGACGGCAGAGGCCCCTGCGTCGATGAGTTTTCGAGCAGCGATTAGGTCGTCATTGGTGTAAGGGAGGACGACGAAGTCTTCTTTCACGAGCACCTTGGTGGCTTCGACAAGCTGCTCGGTATCTGGAAACAGAGTTTGCTGATCGCCGATCACTTCCAGCTTGATCCAGTTTGACAATCCTACCTCGCGAGCGAGGCGCGCTGTGCGAATCGCTTCATCGGCCGTATAACAGGCCGCGGTATTGGGAAGGATAAAGATTTTCTCGCGATCAATATAGTCGAGAAGGGATTCTTTGGATTTGTCGGTGAGGTTTACGCGGCGGACGGCAACGGTGACCATATCGGCGCCAGAAGCGGCATGAGCGCGCGCCATTTCCTGAAAGCTGCGGTACTTCCCTGTGCCAACGATAAGGCGAGAGTGGAACGCACGACCTGCTATGACCAGTTGATCTGACATGGGGATTCTCCGAGACAATTGTAATCCGTGATGACTGACGAGGACAATCACGAGCGCTGAACCGAGAGATTGGCCTGGAGAGCCAAACTCAAGGACGACCGGCGCGAACGCTCGCATAAAGTTGGCGCTCAGCGGCGAGACGAACGCGGAAAATCCAGGCAGGTTCAGTCGCGCAGGATGGGCCGAGGCTCGATGACGTCAGAATACAGCTTGTCGATCAGGTCGTGATATTGCTGTTCAACGACGCGACGCTTGAGTTTCATGGTGAAAGTGAGCGCGCCACTGGCGAAGGTGAAGTCTTCAGGAAGCAACGCGAAGCGCTTAATAGTTTCGTATTGCGCCAGGTGAGTGGTGAGGCGGTGGACCTCAGCTTCGATCAGGGAGTAAGTGCCGGGATGGGCAGCCATCTCAGCGTTAGATGAAAAGCGCAAGCCTTGCTGCTCGAGCGTGGGCGCAAGCGTTGAAGCGTTGATGACGATAAGACCGACTACGAATTTACGCTGGTCGCCCACAATCATGGCGTTAAGGATGTAAGGACTGGTCTTCAGGATGTTTTCGATGGGCTGGGGCGCAATGAACTTTCCTGCGGCGGTTTTCAGCAGGTCCTTCTTCCTGTCGGTTATGAAAAGGTAATTGTCCTTATCAAGGTAGCCGATGTCACCGGTCTTGAACCAGCCATCTTCGGAAAGGACATCGCGAGTCGATTCGGGGGACTTGTAATAGCCCTGCATGACGCAAGGGCCCTTGGCTAAAATCTCGCCATCATCGGCGATGCGGATCTGCACATTGGCAATAGGCTGGCCAGAACTACCAATTCGATTGCGGGGATAATTGTTGGTAAGAACTGGGGAGGTTTCCGTCAGACCATAGCCTTGATAGATCGGAATACCTACCGCCCAAAAGAACTCGCCGAGCGATTTGGAAAGCGGCGCGCCGCCAGACAGAACCAACCGCAAGCATCCGCCGGTGCCCACGCGAATTTTGCGGTAGACCAGACGGTCGGCGAGCAGCCATTTTAATTTCAAAGAAACACCTGCGGACTTTTCCCCGGAACGCCAGGGACCGGCATCCCGGGCGGTGTTCATAGCGAAGTCGAAGATCTTTCGCTTCAGGCCGGTGGTTTTCCCGCCTTGTTCCATGAGTCGCGCATAGACTTTTTCGAAAAAACGCGGAACCGCGGCAAGCACCGTGGGACGGACTTCGGGCAGCGCCTGTGCGACGTTCTCGACGACGTCCACATACGCTATCGGACAGCCCTGAAAAATGTACAGGTAATCAAGCATACGGCCATAGACGTGCGCTAAAGGTAGGAATGAAACGGCAACGTCGGTTTCCGGATGAAGAACCACATCGCGGCAGGAATCCGCAACATTGGAGCTGAAATTAGAATGGGTGAGCATGACCCCCTTGGGCTCGCCGGTGGTACCTGACGTGTAAATGATCGAGGCGAGTTGGTTAGCAGAAACCTGAGCAGCGCGGTTGCGGTAAGCAGCAATGTCAGCGGGACCGGCGGCAGCGATCAGCGTTTCGTAGCACAGCAATTCCCCAGGCATAGCGTCGCCGGCGTTGGCAACGACTACATGCTGAATTTGGGGAAGTTGTTCACGAGCCTCCAGGAACCTTTCCAACTGACGAACCCCGGCGATAAACAGAACTCGCGCCCCACAGTGGTTCAGGATGTAGGTCATCCGCTCTGGGGATTCGTTGAAATAAATGGGAACGGTGACACCACCGGAACCGCTGATGGCGAAGTCGGCGGTATGCCATTCGGGGCAGTTCGGGGCAAACAAACCTACCCGGTCGCCCGTCTTCACCCCCAGCTCCACTAAACAGTCCGCCAAGCCGGCGATGCGGCGCAGGAATTCTTGAGAGGAGATCGCTTCCCAGCGTTCGGCGGCGCGGAACATCTGTGCACGCGGACTAGGCCGTTCGTCGACGGCGCGGAGCAGGCCGGCGGGAAGAGAATTGTAGCTCATTAGAATTTCGAATTTACCTCAGAAGGAAAGGACGTGCAACGGGAGTGGTGCATGGGTAGTTGGCAAAAAAAAACAACCTCCTAGAAAGGGAACAGTACAATTCTGAGGCATCGATAAGCAGCGCCGTGGTTCAGAGACGACACAGTTCGGCGGTACCGATCCGCGGACTACCTTTCTTCCCCTTCCCAGGGCGTTATCCCGCTCCATTCAAGCTGCGTTAAGATAAGTGCAGAGGATCAAGACTATGGGCGTAACCACACCAGTGATGAATGATCCGGCTACGGGCCGCGGCCCGTTTCGAGCACCTCGGGGAACCGAGTTGAGTTGCAAAGGTTGGCAACAAGAGGCTGCGCTGCGGATGCTGCTGAACAATCTTGATCCGGAGGTGGCTGAGAGGCCGGACGAATTGGTCGTGTATGGCGGGACGGGTAAAGCCGCACGAAACTGGGACTGCTTTCATGCCATCGTGCGTTCGCTCCGGGCGCTGGAAGGCGACGAAACCTTAATGGTGCAATCTGGCAAGCCGGTGGCAGTGTTTCGCACCCATGAATATGCGCCGCGCGTGCTGATCTGTAATTCGAACCTGGTTGGCCATTGGAACAATTGGAAAACGTTCAACGAGTTGGACCGGGCGGGATTGATGATGTTCGGGCAAATGACCGCCGGAAGCTGGATTTACATCGGCACCCAGGGAATTTTGCAAGGCACCTACGAGACGTTTGGAGCGGCGGCCCGGCAGCACTTTGGCGGGAACCTGAGCGGGAAATTGGTGGTGACCGGCGGAATGGGGGGAATGGGCGGAGCCCAACCGTTAGCCGCAACCATGAATGGGGCAGCCTTTCTGGGCATCGACGTGGACCCGGAGCGAATCAAGAAGCGCGTCAAGACCGGTTATTGCGACGTCATGGTCACGTCTCTTGATGAGGCGCTGCGGATCCTGAAGAACGCGGTGCGCAAAGGCGAAGCCACTTCGGTGGGTCTGGTGGGAAATTGCGCTGACCTGATTCCAGAGTTGGCGCGGCGCGGCGTCGTGCCGGATGTGTTAACCGATCAAACCAGCGCTCATGATCCAGTCAATGGATACGTGCCGAACCGGATGACGCTGGAGCAAGCCGCGGAGCTGCGGAAGAAGAATCCGGAGGAGCACAGGAAACGAGCGGTGGAGGCTATCGGCGAGCACGTACAAGGGATGTTGGACCTGCAGAGGCTGGGGTCGGTCACTTTTGACTACGGCAACAACATTCGGACGCTTGCGCACGAAGCTGGCGTGAAGAATGCCTATGATTTTCCGGGTTTTGTGCCCGCCTACATCCGGCCATTGTTCTGCGAAGGCCGGGGACCATTCCGCTGGGCGGCGCTTTCCGGTGAGCCTTCGGATATTGCGCGCACCGACCGGTTGGTGCTGGAGATGTTTCCGGAGAACGAGCATTTGACGCGGTGGATCAACTTGGCGGGGAAAAAGGTGAAATTCCAAGGCTTGCCCTCGCGGATTTGCTGGCTGGGCTATGGCGAACGCGACAGGTTCGGTTTGGCCATCAATGAACTGGTAGCCAAGGGAGAGTTGAAGGCTCCCGTGGTGATGGGGCGTGATCATCTCGATTGTGGCTCGGTGGCTTCGCCGTATCGTGAAACCGAAGCAATGAAAGACGGATCGGATGCGGTGGCCGATTGGGCGCTCTTGAACGCGCTGGTGAACACCGCGAGCGGAGCCTCGTGGGTTTCCATCCACAATGGCGGGGGTGTGGGAATCGGTTATTCTCAGCATGCCGGTCAGGTGACCTGCGCCGATGGCACCAAAGAGATGGCCAAGCGCATCGAACGAGTGCTGACGAATGACCCCGGAATCGGCGTGGCACGACACGCGGACGCGGGATATGCTGAGGCGGTCGCGTTTGCCAGAAAAACGGGGGTTAAGATTCCAATGCTTGATATGGGTATGGGCTGCCGGCCGGTGCAGGTCAGCGGCTCACCACAATGAAGCAAGCAGATGAGCGATTTCAGTCGAGGAGTGCAAGATGTATACAGTGTTGGGTGCGACGGGGCATATTGGCTCCGTAATTGCCAGAGTTCTGCTCGAAAAGGGAGAGAAGGTACGAGTCGTCGGGAGAAGCACGGCGAGGCTACAGCCCTTGGTTCAGAAAGGCGCCGAGCCGTTCATTGCCGACGTGAAGGATGCCGCGGCGCTGGCGCGAGCGTTTACCGGTGTACGCGCCGCGTTCTTGATGATGCCCCCAGGCCTCACTTCTCAGGACTACCAGGCTGATCAGGAAAAGGAGAGCGACGCCATATCGATTGCGGCGAAAAATTCCGGTTTGCACTATGCCGTAAATTTGAGCAGCATCGGCGCGCAGGCTCCCTCCGGCAACGGACCCATTGCCGGGCTACACCGGGCGGAAAAGAAACTGAACGCCGTGGACAAGCTGAACGTGTTGCACCTGCGCCCTGCTTATTTTTTTGAGAATCATCTGTCGGGCATCAATATGATTCAGATGATGGGCGTTTACGGAGGCGCGATACGCGGAGATTTGCAAATGGCGATGATCGCCTCGCGGGATATCGGAGAATATGCCGCACAGCGGCTGCTGAACCTGGATTTCACGGGAAAACAGACTCAGGAATTGCTGGGGGAACGAGACCTGAGCATGAACGAGGTGACCGCGATTATCGGAAAAGCCCTGAACAAGCCAGACCTTCGCTACGCCCAGTTCCCGTACGACCAGGTGCAGCAGGTGCTGATGCAAATGGGAGTGCCATCGAAAACGGCGGCGTACTTCATCGAAATGTTCCGGGGCTTCAACGAGGGAATTGTTGTCGCAACGGAGCCCAGGAGTCAGGAAAACACCACGCCTACGTCTTTCGAGGCCTTTGTGAAGGAAGTCTTTGTTCCGGCGTACCAAAGCATGGCCGTGGGTGCGTAGGAGTTTCGTTCGACGGAGAAGCAATAACCACGCTTTGAGCGAGAACTTGCTCATTACAGGCGCTGCACAGTTGTTGACGCTGAGGGGAGGCGCTCCCCGGCGCGGTAATTCCCTTTCAAAACTAGGGATTGTAAAAGACGGAGCGATCCTGGTGCGCGACGGACGCATCGCTGCTGTGGGGACGCGGGTGCAAGTGGAAGGCCGTCAGGATGCCCGCGGCGCTGAGAAATTGGACGTGGGCGGGCGCGTGGTCTTGCCGGGTTTCGTTGATGCGCATACACATTTGATTCACGCGGCCAGTCGCGCCGAGGAATACGAACTCAAGATCCAAGGCGCCAGCTACGAAGAGATCGCGCGAAAAGGCGGAGGTATCCTGAACTCTGCAAGAAAACTCAGGGCGGCGACGGCGGAGGCGCTGAAAAGCAGGGCGCGTGCGACTCTGGAGGAGTTTAGCTCCTACGGAACTACCACCGTGGAGGCGAAGAGCGGCTACGGTCTGAATCTCGCGGGCGAGTTCAAAATTCTGAATTTGCAGCGAGAATTGCGTGATGAGCAACCGTTAGACGTTGTATGCACTTTTTTAGGCGGGCATACCGTGCCCGAGGAATTTCGCGGGAAACCCGACGGCGCCGACAAATATGTAGACCTGTTGATCCAGCAAATGCTGCCACAGGTGACGACTTTGCGAGCGGCGGAATTCTGCGACGTTTTTTGCGAGCGCGGTGCGTTTACGCGAGCGCAGGCCAAGCGCATCCTGAGTGCCGGAAAGCAGAATGGGTTGGTGCCGCGGGTGCATGCCGAGCAGTTGTCGCGGACCGGGGCAACGCAATTGGGTGTGGAGCTAGGCGCGGCTAGCTGCGATCATCTGGAGCAGGTGAATACGGCGGACGTGCGAGCGTTGGCCGAATCGCGCACCGTGGCGACGTTGCTTCCGGGATGTGATTTCCACTTGGGCTGGAAGAATTACGCGCCTGCGCGGAAACTGATCGACGCCGGAGCTATCGTTGCGCTGGCCACCGACTATAATCCGGGTACGAGTCCGACGGTCAGCATGCCCATGGTGTTGTCGCTGGCCTGTACGCAACTACGGATGACTCCGGCCGAAGCTATTACAGCGGCCACAATCAACTCAGCATATGCGCTGAATCGCGATGACAGAATGGGCTCGCTGGAGGTGGGCAAGCAGGCGGATTTGGCGGTGTTCGAAGTGGAGGATTACCGCGAAATTCCTTATTATTTTGGAATGCAACGCTGTTGGATGACCATCAAGAATGGCCGGATTATCCATATGCGAGACTGAGAGGGCGGCGGCTCGTTTGGACTCAACGGCAGATACGCCTTCCTTCAGGTCTGCGCAGTCACCGGATATAGACGAATGGAATTGTGGACGGATTGCCTATGAAACGACTGATTGAGTGTGTGCCGAATTTCTCCGAGGGCCGCAATCCCGCCAATGTGGATGCGATCGTACAGGCGATGAGCAGCGTGCCGGGCGTGTACGTGTTGGACCGCGAGATGGACGCGGACCATAACCGCTCGGTCGTGACACTCGCCGGTGATCCGGAGGCGGTGGGCGAGGCGGCCATATTGGGCGCTGGAAAAGCAATGGATTTGATCGACATGACCGTGCACACCGGAGCGCACCCTCGGGTCGGTGCCACTGACGTTGTGCCTTTCATTCCTATTGAAGGCGTAACGCTCGACGACTGCGTGGCCCTGGCTCGGCGTGTCGGCGGCGAAATCTGGAAACGGTATCGCATTCCCATCTTTTTCTATGAAGCGGCAGCGACTCGGCCTGATCGCGTCAACCTGGAAAACGTGCGGCGCGGACAATTTGAAGGGCTGCGGGAAGAGTTGAAGAAGAATCACGACCGGCAGCCGGATATTGGCGAGCCCAAGCTACACCCGACCGCCGGCGTGACCATCGTTGGAGCCAGGAAATTCCTGATTGCCTACAACGTGAACTTGAATACCCCGGACGTGGGCATTGCCAACAAAATCGCCAAAGCCATTCGATTCTCGAGTGGCGGGCTGCGCTACGTGAAATCCATGGGCGTGGAACTGAAGGCCCGCAACCTGGCGCAAGTTTCCATCAATTTGACCGATTTCGAACAAACTCCGATGCATCGCGTGTACGAAATGGTGAAGCGCGAAGCGGAACGTTACGGAGTAATGCCAGTCGGAAGCGAAATTGTTGGACTGGTGCCGAAAAAAGCGATTGAGATGGTCGCAGATTTCTTTTTGCAACTAGAGAATTTCTCGCCGGCCCAGGTGTTTGAAAACAAGCTGGAATCCGTGCTGAGTGGAGCGCCTGTCGAGTCGAAGGACGGAGAACTTGCCCATGTGGGGCGTCCGTTCCTGAACGCGGTGGCGGCGCCCACCGCCACTCCGGGGGGCGGCAGCGTTTCCGCTTATGTCGGGGCCATGGCAGCCGCCTTAGGGCAGATGGTGGCAGGCCTCTCGCGCAAAAAGAAATCGCAGGCGATGCACGTCGAGAAACTGTCGGAAGCGCTGGAAGAACTGCGAAAAGCTGCCGAGGAGCTTACGGAAGCGGTCGACCGGGATGCGGCCTCCTACGAGCGAGTGATGGCTGCGGTCAAACTGCCTCAAGGCAACGCCGAGGAGGGTGCGGCTCGCGAAAAGGCCATCCAGTCGGCTACAAAGGAAGCAGCGGAAGTGCCACTACAGGTAGCCGGGAAATCCGCCAGGTTGAATGGCTGTTTGTTGCAACTGGAACGCATCGCGGCGCCATCTATGAAATCAGATTTGCAAGTCGCCCGTCTAATGGCGGTAGCGGCAGCCAAGGGCGCCATTGCGAACGTGGAGATCAATCTGGAGGGACTGCAAGATCTGGGCTACGTGGAAATGATGAAGGGGAAGGTTGCCGAACTGCGCACGCAGTTAGGTTAGTCCAAGAAGCATGCCGTAAACTAGATGTGGTCATTTCTCCCAGCTACGCGAAGGAGCAAGACATGTCAATGAAGTTGAATGGGCTAAGGATCGTTGCGGCATGCGCAGCAATTATGACGATAGCCGCATTAGCCAGGCCGGTAAAGGCCGGGGGTGTAAGCGCGGATACACTTGCGCTGTTTCCGAAGGACACCGGAGAAATTGGCTACGTGGACCTGAAGAAGGCCAGGGGCGAGAAGTGGTTCCCTGCCCTGCGAGAACAAATTCTGCCAGACCGCTTCCGGCAGTTCGAAAAGTTTCTAGCTTCCGCAGGGGTAGACCCGAATAGTCAAGTCGATGAACTGGTGTGGGGTTTGGTTCCAGAGTCGACCACCAAGAATGATAAGGGCGTGTCCACGGATATTCCGTCGAGCGAAATGACGGTCGGCATAGCTATGGGAAATTACAACCCGGAGACGACAGAGGCCTACTTCAAACAGCAGAACCTGTCGATGACCCAACTGGGCAACTATACGCTGTTCGCTTTCGGTTCCGGTTCGGGCGCAACCGATTTGTTTTTCTTTTTCCTGGATTCCAGCAAGGCCGTGTTCGGCCATAAACCACTGTTGGAGAAATTGCTGGACATCCACATGGGAAAGCAGGATGGACTGCTGCGAAACGACCAGATGTATAACCGGATCAATGAAGTGAATGGATCCAGCGTGGTTTGGGCGGTCTTGGATGCCGGCTATACGCGATTGGCCATGCAGCAACTTGCCCCAGAGGTGCAACAGTTTCCCGAAGCAGCGGCGCTAGTGCAAAGAATGCAAGCGATGATCATCACCGCCAACGCCAGCAGCGGTGTGGATTCGAAGTTCCAGGCGGTTTGCGCTTCCACAGGAGATGCCAATACCTTGAGCCAGTTGATGTCGGCCGGGCTTTTGCTCAAGAAGTACCAAGCCAGCAAGGATAATCCTGACTTGGCACAGCTGCTGGATCAGGCGAACATCTCACCTTCGGGCGATCGAGTCGTGGTAGCCCTGAGCGTTAGCGACGATCAGATGACATCGTTGATTCAGCGAAACACCTTTTCGTTAAAGATGTAGCTGCCCGTGGGCAACAACGCCCTTCTTCCACAAATTCCAGGAACAAACTGAACGTAAATCTGCGCCGTGCCTCGAAAAAGCTGTGGTTAGTGGCGAGTTTTGCTCAGTCGGCAGGCGGATTGGGCGGCACAAACTTGGTCAGCCGCAGTACGGCAGAGTGCTCGTGAGCCTCGCAGTGAACTTCATCGATACCCTCCCAGGAATTTTCGCGGCGGGGAGGTTCGGTTCCGGGCAGGGAAACTTCCACTTCAAGGCGATCCAGCGATCGACGCAGGGTGATGCCACAGGGTGTGCCTGACGAGTGACAACGAAAGCAGTGTTTGCACGCCGAAACCACGGAAGTTTGGAATTGTACGATGGTCTCGTTGCCCAAACCCGCAGCGTCCGCCAAATAGCGGGCGACCCCACCGACAGCAGCGACCAGGCGTTCGTCGGGGTCCATCCGGAGAGAAATCTGGTGCGGTAAGCTAGCCACAGTCACCGGTCATTAGCCAGCGCCACATCACAGGCTTCGCGGCAGTCAGGGCAATAGTAAAGACCGTCGACGCCCAGGCGGATATTGAGCTGGCCCTTGCAAATGGTGCAATACTTCTCGCAGGTGCAGTATTCTTCAGTCTTGTCGCACTGGGAACAAACCACCTGCTGACGATTGGTAGCCATTGCGCTCTCCGGAAAGACTTTACCTGAGCAACCGGCGACCAGCAAGGCCCAGCCCACGACCGCCCGCGAAACGCAAGACCGTTGCACCGAGAGCCCGACAGGTGATTTTGACCGCGCTGGAGCCGCATGCTACCATCGGATTCGCCCGAGCGAACGGAATGGAATCCGTAAACCCTCCTGCCAATTCAGCTCCTCGCAAAACGCCATTGAACCGGTGGCACCGCCGTCTGGGCGCCAAAATGGTGAATTTTGGCGGGTGGGATATGCCGGTGGAATATCCGTCGAGTGGAGGATTGGTTGCGGAACATAAGGCGGTGCGCTGCGCCGTGGGGCTGTTTGACGTCAGCCACATGGGCGATATTAGAATTCGCACGGGCAGGATGTCGGGAGGGGCGCTGGCGGCGGTGCAACACATCAGCATGAACGACGCGTCAAAGCTAGCCGTCGGACAGGCGCAGTATTCGGCCATGCTGTACCCCGAAGGCACCTTCGTGGACGATGTAATCGTGCACCGGTTGAGTGACGATGATTACCTGCTGGTGATCAACGCAGGAACGCGTGAGAAGGACATCCACTGGGTTCGAACGAACACCAGAAATTTCGATTGCGTTGTGGAGGACCTGAGCGACAGCTACACACAGCTGGCGATTCAGGGTCCGCGCGCGGTCCAGGTGATGCGCAAGATTACCGACGCCGATATCGAGGCCATCAAGAATTACTGGTTTACGCACGGCACTGTTTGCGGGTTGAAAGGCACACTGATTGCCCGGACCGGGTACACCGGCGAGGATGGATTTGAAATCTACATTCCGGCGGACGTCGAAACCAGTGAACGCGTCTGGAACGCGGTAATGGAAGCCGGCCAAGAGTTCGGAATTTTGCCGTGCGGGCTGGGTGCGCGAAACACTTTGCGCCTGGAATCTAAAATGGCCTTGTACGAGCACGAAATCAGCGACAGCATTAATGTTTGGGAAGCGGGTCTGGACCGCTACTGCAAGATGGAAAAAGGTGATTTTCTAGGTCGCGCCGCTTTGGAGAAGGCCCGGGCAAGCCCGTTGCAGCGAACACTGGTTGGGCTGGAGATGATCGAGCGCGGGATAGCGCGTGACGGATACAAGTGCCTTGATGAGGATGGCAAGGAAATTGGCTTGGTGACCAGCGGTTCCCCCTCGCCGACTCTGGGGAAAAACATCGCCTTGGCGTATGTGCCTCCAAGGCTTTCAGCGATTGGCACTGTTATCTACCTGGAGATTCGCGGGCAAAAATGTAAGGCCCAGGTTGTGGCAACTCCTTTTTACAAGAGAATCAAAACGGCGATTGCGAAATAGGTTCAGCAGCGACCATCGACAGTAAGGAGTGACAGCGTGGCATACCCGGCAAACTACCGCTACACCAAAGAACACGAATGGATAGATGCGAAAGGGACTTCAGCCACCATCGGCATCACCGATTATGCCCAGCATGAATTGGGCGACGTGGTGTTTGTGGAAGTGCCGGCTGCGGGTACCAAACTGGAAGTCGGAAAGGCCTTCAGTTCCGTGGAATCCGTGAAAGCGGTTAGCGAGATCTACGCTCCAGCTAATGGCGAAGTGCTGGAGTCCAACACCGCTTTGCAGAACCAGCCAGAGTTGATCAACAGTGATCCGCATGGCGACGGCTGGCTGGTGAAAATCAAACTGACAAATCCGGCGGAGGTGAATTCATTGATGGACGCGGCGGCATACGAAGCCTTTATCGAGGAACAGAAGAAAGAAGCGTCAGCCTGATGCGGTATCTTCCGAAGAGTCCAGCCGAACGGGAGGCGATGCTGGCGGCGATTGGAGCGAAATCCATCGAAGATCTGTTTTCCGCGGTTCCCGGAGCATATCGGCTGAAGAAACCCCTGCAACTGCCGGGACCGCTTTCCGAAGCGGAGATCATCCAGTACTTCGAACAAAGAGGCGCGGAAAATTCGTTGGGGTACAGCAGTTATCTGGGCGCCGGAGTATACACCCACCTTCGTTCCGTTGTGACCGACACAATCTTGCAGCGGGGCGAATTTCTCACCTCCTACACGCCGTATCAGGCGGAGATTGCCCAAGGCACGCTGCAGGCGATATTTGAATTTCAAACGTTGATGTGCCAATTGACCGGCCAGGAAGTCGCCAACGCCTCGATGTATGATGGCTCAACGGCGACCACCGAAGCGGTGTTGATGGCTGAACGGATTACGGGACGGCGTCGCGTTCTGGTGGCTCGCTCGCTACATCCGGAATACCGTGACGTGCTGAGGACATACGCGAAGAATTCCGGACTGGTGGTGGAAGAAATTGCGTTCGCGAAAAGCGGAACCCTGGATGTTGATGGGGTGAGACGCGCAATTGCAGACGATGTTTGCGCCGTGGTGGTGCAGTCTCCAAACTTTTTCGGAGCCATCGAGAACCTGGCGCCGGTGGCTGAAGCCACCCAGAGTGCCGGCGCTTTGCTGGTGATAGCCGTGGCGGAGGCGCTGTCCCTGGGAATAGTGAAACCTCCTTCGGAAGCCGACATTGTGGCGATGGAAGGGCAGAGCTTCGGGCTCGCCCCCAGTTACGGCGGCCCGTATGTGGGCGTAATTGCATCGCGGGAAAAGGTCGTCCGACAGATGCCCGGACGACTGGCGGGACAAACCACGGATCAGGAGGGGCGACGTGGGTTCGTTTTGACGCTGGCCACACGCGAACAGCACATCCGCAGAGAAAAAGCCACTTCGAATATCTGCACCAACCAGGCACTGTGCGCATTGGCGGCAACTGTACACTTAACCCTGCTCGGAAAAGAAGGCCTACGCGAAATGGCCGAGCAAAACCTAGCCAAGGCGCGGTTCACGTTGTGTGAGTTGGAAAAGATTCCGGGAGTCAAACGCACCTTTGCGGCGCCTTTCTTCAACGAGTTTTCGGTGGAGTTTCCCCGTTCGGTGAAACTCGTGAACGCTGAGCTACTGAAATCGGGAATTGTAGGCCCTTATGTGCTTGGAACAGCCTACCCGGAACTGAGCAAACATGCTCTGGTTTGCGTGACGGAAACAAAGTCGCGGGCCGAGATTGAAAAATTCGTTGGCGCGGTCAGGACTGCTTTAGAAAAGCCGATGTAGTGCGGAAGGTCAGGGGCGATTCCCCGCGCCAGTCACACACAGCGTGACTATTTGCAAGGCTCTTGACGAGGAGAGCTTCCCGATGATTCGCGAAGGATTAGCAGAAGCCATCACGGATTCAGAGATGAACGAAAGGATCAAAAAAGCGACCCGGCACGTAAGCCAGAACGAAGGCTTGATTTTCGAAAGGTCCTCCCCGGGGAAGCGTGCATTCGAGCTTCCTCCCCTGGATGTGCCTGCGGTGGAACCCAGCAGGCTGCTGGGCGAGAATCACCGAGCCGATGGCGTGCAGGACTTTCCGGAGGTGAGCGAGATTGAAGTGATTCGCCACTTCACGCGACTCTCCACGTGGAATTACGCGATTGATCTGGGGATGTACCCGCTGGGCTCCTGCACGATGAAATACAATCCCCGCGTGAACGAACACGTGGCGCGATTGGCGGGCATTGCCACCGAGCATCCTTATCAGCCTCAGGAACTGTCGCAAGGATGCCTGAAAATTCTGGCGCTCCTTGAGAAGTGCTTGCTGGAAATCACCGGCATGGACGCGATCACTTTGCAGCCGGCCGCAGGCGCGCAGGGCGAGTTGACCGGACTGTTATTGATCCGCGCGTACTTGCAGAAGCAAGGAAACCCAAGAAAAAAGGTGCTGATTCCAGACTCCGCACACGGCACCAATCCTGCCACTGCGGTCATAGCCGGATACCAGGTGGAGAACATCAAGTCCAACGCCGACGGCCAAAAAGACATCGGGAAATTGAAAGAACAGGTGACGGAAGACGTTGCGGCGTTAATGCTCACCAATCCCTCGACTCTGGGCATTTTTGAGCACCGAATCCCTGAAATCGCGGAAATCCTGCATGCCAAGGGCGCCTTGTTGTACATGGACGGCGCGAATATGAACGCCCTTGCCGGAGTCACGCGCCCGGGCGATATGGGCGTAGACGTGATGCACTTGAATCTGCACAAAACATTTTCGACGCCCCATGGCGGAGGGGGGCCCGGAGCCGGACCTGTGGCGATGAAAAAATTCTTGGAGCCATTTCGGCCGGCTCCCATTTTGACCGAGAAGGAAAACGGGAGATTGGCGCTGGATTTCCAGCGGAAGGAAAGCATTGGACGGGTACGGGCCTTTGGCGGAAATTTTGGAGTCTTGGTGCGTGCATTGGCATACATCTTGGCATATGGACCGGGAATCCGGCAGGCCACGGAAGAGGCCGTGCTGAACGCAAACTATATTCGGAAGCACTTGGAGGGAATTTACGATCTGCCCTATACCCGGCCGTCGATGCACGAAGTGGTTTTCAGCGATGCAATCCAGAAAAAGCACGGTGTCAACACGATGGATATTGCCAAACGGCTAATCGACTATGGCTTTCACCCGTACACGACGGCATTTCCCCTGATCGTGCCTGGAGCTTTGATGATCGAGCCGACCGAATCGGAGAGCAAAGAAGAGTGCGACCTGTTCATTGATGCAATGAAATCGATTGCCGAAGAAGCAGAGAGGAATCCCGAGATTGTGAAGACCGCGCCGCACAACACGCGAATCCGCCGTCTGGATGAAGTTGCCGCAGCGCGAAAGCCGGTTCTACGTTGGAAACCAGGCACCAAGCATAACAAACTCGCAGACTAGCAGCAGCCCGCCGTTCGAACTGTACCCGATGGAAGATTGACCTCATTGCGCCTAAGGCGGCGGTTGCGCAAACCGCAGACTTAGGAGTGGGACGAAGCTTTCGGTCTTGCGCTTACTTTCGGAATTGGATGCTCTCAAGAATGCTGTCGAAAGCAGGTTTGAAACGGGCGTAGTCGGTTTCTGGGCAGACGAACCCGTAATAGTAAAGCCCGTTAGGACCCGCTACCGTTACCAGCCAATCCTTTTCGGTGCCGCCCGCGGGCGAATCGTTATGCAAATAGGTGGAAAGAGCAGGCCGGCTATCAACGTTGGTGGCTGCCGGTCCGGTCTCGATTTCCATGGCGTCATTTTCTTTTTGCAGCGCTGCGATCAGTTTCTGAGTATTGGCGCGAAGATTATCCGCTGAGTTTGTGCCTCTCCCCTGGACAATTCCACCAATCATGCCCCACGCCAAGACACTCTGGCCATTGCCGGAATCCACAACTCCTCCAGAAGGAACCAGGGCCACGTCGTTCTTCTTGGTGTAATTTCGCCAATTCTCCGGATAGGCAAGCGTCGCTTTGGCATACACCAATTGCCTGACGTTCAGAGACGGGTCCTCAGGCTTAGCCACGTTAGCAGACGGGGTCTTGCGGGGAGCCGGTGGGCCGGGTTTGCCCTTAGCAGGGGCAGGAAGCGCCATGACTTCGCGCTTGATCGCTTCGAATTCAGCGGAATCCTTTTGGGCTCCTTCCGGAGCGCCCCCCAGCTTCCGAATCTCTTCGTCGACGCGCTCGATCCTGTGATCGGGGTTCGGATGGTCGGAGAAAAACTCGGGAGGGGCCTTACCTTGCTGCTCCGAGGAGTTCAAGTTCTCGAAGAACGCAGCCATAGCGCGCGGGTCATAGCCAGAGTCGTACAAAACCTGAGTGCCAATCACATCGGCTTGCGTTTCGGCACCGCGCGAGTAGTGCAGTAGGACGCTACCGAAGGTGAATTGCCCGGCTCCGGCGGCCGCGGCGCCCGCGACACCACCGACGATGCTTCCGGCTGCTCCTAGAATGCCTGCGCCCAGTTGGGCGTACTGCGCTTTAGTGGCCTGATTTGTGCCGTGACGAAGCACCACGTGCGCCAGTTCGTGGGCCATCACGGCCGCAAGCTGCGCTTCATTATCCGCAGCTTCAATGGCACCGCGGTTGATAAATACAAACCCGCCCGGAAGAGCGAAGGCGTTTACCGCCTTATCGTTCACACAATGGAACTCCCAGGGATATTCCGCGCCGCGGGTGTTGAGATGCTCGATCAGGCGATGGCCGAGTTTAGTCAGATAGGCGTCCACCTTTGGATCGTTCCACATGGGCATTTTCTGTTCGACTTCTTGCGCGGCTTTGCGGCCCAACTCGATGTCCTGCTGCGGGGAGAAAGCGTTGATGCCGGGCTTGATCTGAGTCCGCTGTGCCAATGCATTTTGCGCCATCACAAAAGACAGGAGGCAGATCAGCAAAGCACTCCGCAAATGACAATTGGATTTCATCGCTTCCCCAGAAGGGCCACAGTTCGAGGGCACCCGGCGGCGCTTCGATTATACGTGGATTGGAGAACAGAAAGAGCCCGGGCGGTTGCCCACCCGGGCTATCGAGAGGAGGAGCAACGGAAGATCAACGAGCCAAACGCGGAGCCGGTTCCGGAGGAACCTGCGCTCCCGGAACTTCAACAGGCCGGCCGCCCTTGGCTTGGGAAGAACGAGCCGGGACAACTGGTTCGGTCCGGCGCGTGGGCACGGCTAAATTCTCACCTTCACGGACGAACGAGAGCCGGTTATTCTCCCGGTCCCAATCAATGCCAATCAGGTCGCCATAGTGGACCTGGTCTGTGGCCAGAAGATTGGCCATGGGGTAGACAACGTGGCGCTCGATGGCCCGTTTCAGGTGTCGCGCACCATAGCGCTGGTCAGTGCCTTCCTGCAGCAGGAAATCGCGCCCAGCTTCGCTAACCCGGAAGAAGAATTGCCCTTTGGCGGTTTCCAGCACCCGTTGCTGCACCATGGACAGTTCGATATCCAGGACTTGCACCAGTTGGCCGCGGTGTAGGGGATGAAACACCACTACCTTGTCCAACCGATTCATAAACTCCGGAGAAAACTTGCGACGTGCCGCTTCGGTGGCGGTCCGCTCCACCTTTTGATCCAGATTACTCTTGGGCTTGTCGTCGGAACCGACGAAACCATACCCTCCAGCCATTAGGTCGGTGATCTCGCCGCCACCCAGGTTCGAGGTCATGAAAATCACCGTTTGCGAGAGATCTACGCGGCGGTTGTCCCCGAGCGTAAGGGTGGCTTTATCCAACATGCCGAGGAGCAACTGCCACAGGGCGTCGCTAGCCTTCTCGATTTCGTCGAAGAGCAAGAAAGAGAGCTTCAGGTCCTCGCGATGGCTGGCCGCCAGAGCTTCCTGGGTAATCAAGGGATGCGTTTCGCGATGGCCAAGATAACCTGGGGGCGAGCCAATCAGCTTAGCGATCTCATGGGAATGCTGAAACTCGGCGCAATCGACCTTGATGACCAGCCTAGGGTCGCCAAACAGGATTTCCGCGGCTGCTTCGACGATGCGCGTTTTGCCAGAACCCGTCGGTCCGAGGAACAACAGGTTACCAACGGGACGGCCGGGAGAGTTCAAACCGGCACAGAACACCTGATAAAGATCCACCAGCGCCTGCACACCTTCTTCCTGGCCAACAATCTTGGCTCGCAAAGCCTGATGGAAGTCGCGCGTGCCGTTGCTGCGGATGGTCGGATCTAGCTGTTGTCGGGCTGCTGCTTTCATAACCCTTACCTCGGCCAACCTGGCCTTTTGCTTTAATCCCTCAGCGATTTGTGGGCCAAGAGGCGCGTTCGCCAGAGTCACGCGAGGTGCGCGAATTGAGAGGAGCATGAACCGTACCATTTCCGGAGACAGTGAGGCGGCGAGTAAACCGTCTTCTGTTCAACAACATAGAATCGTTGCAGTTATGGAAACTGTCTCACGGGGTGAGACGGCGTATCAGTTGTGCCCCAAAATGAGAGCGCAGAAACACATTATGTCATTGCAATGTGACAAAAAGAGGCGATCCAGAAAAAACGTGCGGAAACTTCTCTAGCAGTCAGATCTCAAACGAGCTGGCTGCCGCAAACGGATTACGCCATTTACGAAACCCGCGCCACAAGCTATCGCTCGGTCTTTTTGTGTCCCGATAACGACTGCCGCGCCGACGCCGGAGTGGAAGCCGGTAGTGCCGTAGGCTGGATGGTGCCGTCTGCCACGGCCTCCACCGGGGCCTCCTTCCCCCGGCCGTCCGCGTCGGGAGTGGCTGCGGCAACGTCGTCCGACGGAACATCCGGAGTGACAATCGCCCCCTCTCGCTCGCGAACAAAGGTGAGTTCCTTGTGAACACCATCCCAATCCACGCGAACCAGGTCGCCCATGCGGACCTGTTGGGTGGCTAAGAGGTTGGCCAGAGGATAAACCAGGTGACGCTCGATCGCGCGCTTCAGGTGGCGCGCGCCATAGCGCTGATCGGTGCCTTCGAGGAGCAGGAAATCGCGACCCGCATCCGTAACACGGAAAAGGAACTTACCTGTAGCGGTATCGAGCACGCGTTTCTGTACCATGCCCAGCTCGATGTCCAGCACACATTGCAGCTCATCCCGGTCCAAAGGGTGAAAAACGACCACCTTGTCGATGCGGTTCATGAACTCGGGCGAGAACTTCCGTCGGGCGGCTTCGACTGCGGTGCGCTCCACCTTGGTGTTGATATCCGCCTGGGTCTTGTCTCCCGCCTTGATGAAGCCGTAACCACCGCCGAAGAGGTCGGTGATCTCGCCGCCACCCAGGTTGGAGGTCATGAAAATCACCGTTTGGGAGAGGTCTACGCGGCGGTTGTCCCCAAGCGTGAGGGTAGCTTTATCGAGCATGCCGAGGAGCAGCTGCCATAGCGCATCGCTGGCTTTCTCAATTTCGTCGAACAGCAGGAAGCTGAGCTTCAGGTCTTCGCGTTGGTTGGCGGCCAGGGCTTCTTGAGTGATCAGAGGATGGGTCTCGCGATGCCCTAAATAACCGGGCGGCGAACCGATTAGTTTCGCAATCTCGTGAGAATGCTGAAACTCGGCGCAATCAATTTTGATGACCGCACGTGGGCTACCGAACAGGATCTCGGCGGCCGCCTCCACCAGTCGAGTCTTACCGGACCCGGTGGGACCCAGGAAAAGCAGATTGCCCACCGGACGTCCCGGAGAATTGAGGCCCGCGGTGAACACCTGGAATAATTCAACCAGCGCCTGAACCCCTTCGTCTTGGCCGACAATCTTCGCGCGCAGCGACTTTTGAAACTCAACGGTCTCCGCACTGCGAATATTAGGATCGAGAGACAGATCACCTGTGGCCATAACCCCCTCCTAGCGCTCCCGCACCGCGGGATACGCATTCCCCAAACGCCCACCGTTGCGGGTGACACGCTTCAGATCATTTCGTACTCTGAACTGATCGAGCTTGACCTGAATGGTGGAGTTGAGCAAACGCAACTGCACCAGCAGCTCGTTGGCAACAGCGGGCGATTCGGAAAACCGGAGGACCGGCGGAAACAGGTCCGCAAGGTCAAGGTTGAGATTTCGGAGGGACTGGACGATCTTCTGCACTGCAGGAGACTCCGGATCCGCCAGGTCAATCTTGTTGTTGACCTGCTCTCGGAGCGAGCGCCAGTTGAGCTCCACAAATGGGTGTTTCTTGGTGACTTCCCGTACGACGGCATCGGTAATGCGGGCCCGTTCGCCGAGACGAGCCAGGTGCAGTTGGCGGACCTTACCGCCGTGGCGCACGTTATGCACCAGGTAGTAGGAGTTTCCTTTGCGACGAATAAAAGCCATGGCTCATCCCAGAAAAACTATGGGCAGCTCGCAAGAGCGGCCCTCCAACTTGTAGTGTAAGGTCCTTCCACTACGCCGTCAAGTTGAGCGGACACCAATAAGTCAACGTTTTTCCCGTTATTTTTTTGCTGCGACGCATTGGTTTTTCTTCTCCGCCCTACACGAATTCAACTGGCGTTCCACATGCACGCGATGAGTATTATTTCTCCTTCAGTAACATCAAACACAAAAAGCGCGGCACGGTTCTTTTCTTGGCCGGTGCTTGTGACAGTGGAGTTGGACGCGTGGCGCGCGCCCCCGGGATTTCAGTGTTTTTGCCGCCACCTGCTAGGATGGAAGCTGTGTGCTTACAGGAGGTTCCGGGTGTCGTGGGATCCAGTCTATAAATTGGTGAAACAAATCCCGAGGGGCCGGGTTACTACCTACGGGGCGTTAGCCAAAGCTTTGCGCTTGCGCGGTGGGGCGAGAACCGCGGGGAGGGCAATGGCGGCAACGCCCTCTGGAAAAGGCATCCCTTGGCACCGAGTAGTCGGCGAAAGGGGACGACTGCTTATTCCGGAGCCGTACGCCTCCCTACAAAGAAAGTTTCTGCAGAGCGAAGGCATTCCCATCGTTGAGTTTCGGGTGGACTTGAGAACTTACCTTTGGTTGCCCGGCAAGCCCAGCAAAACGGCAGTGAAACAGACCAAGCCGCGCATACGTAATGAGAGAAAGCGCTAGCAGGTCGAGCCGTTCGCCTGCATGAGTTAACATATAGGTTCGTTAGCCGGCTATGCCCGACCCCATCCTGCTCGTCGACAATCTGGAGAAGCGCTACGAGGACGTACATGCCGTCCGTGGCGTGAGCTTCTCGGTCAATGAAGGGGAGGTGTTTGGCTTGCTCGGCCCCAATGGCGCAGGGAAGACCAGCACTATTGAAGTGATTGAAGGGTTGCGAGTGCCGGATGGAGGCCGGGTCTCGGTGTGCGGGCTGGATCCTCAGAAAAGCCCGAATGAGCTGAAGAATGTGATCGGTGCAACGCTACAAGCCACTTCCCTGCCCGACAAGCTGCGGGTCGGCGAGGCGATTCGGTTGTTCGCCGGCTTTTATAAGCAAAACCGCGACCCCGATGAACTACTAAGGCGCTTCGGGCTGCATGAGAAACGCAATAGTCTCTACCATCAGCTTTCTGGCGGACAAAAACAGCGCCTGGCTCTGGCTATGGCGCTGGTAAATGATCCTCAGGTGTTGTTCCTCGACGAACCTACTGCGGGACTTGACCCCCAGGTACGCCGCGAGATTTACACGGTGATTGAAGAACTCAAGGCGGAAAAGAAGACCATTGTCCTGACCACCCACTACATCGAAGAAGCGGAGCGACTCTGCGACCGCGTGGCGATCGTGGACCATGGCAAGGTAATTGCCTCGGGCACGCCGCGCGAGCTAAAGCAATCTTCCGCGAATACCGCTCGCATCGAAGTGCGGCTGAGCAAGCCCGCATCCAACGGCACACTGAAGAATCTGGAAGGGGTGATGGACGCTCGCGAATTGGATGGTGCTTACGTGCTTCATTGCCAACGAACCGCGCCGGCGATTGTGGCACTGGTGAAGCACCTGGAGGCGGACAACAACGGGTTGGTCAGCCTGGAAATCGCCACACCATCGCTGGAGGACGTGTTCATTGAGCTGACGGGAAGGAGACTGCGGGATTGAGAACCATACTCACGCTAGCGGCGGTGCGCATCCGCATCACCATGCGCAACAAAGCCTTTCTGTTCTTCAGCTTGATCATGCCGTTGGTCATCTTCTTCTTATACGGCAGCGTTTTCGCGAAAGGCAGGCCTGAGGAAGTCACCTACCTGATGGGTCCAATCCTGTCCTTCACGGTGATGGGGACCTTTTGGGGATTAAGCATGCAACTGGTGACCTGGCGCGAACAGGGAATTTTGCGACGCTTCCGGCTGGCGCCAATATCCCCGCTAAACATGATCCTCTCGAGTGTCTTAGCGAATTACGTGTTGATCCTGCCCACCGTTATTTTCGAGTTGTTGCTGGCCCGCTTTTTGTATCACGTAACCACGTTCGGCAACTTGACCAGCGTCTTTATCCTGGTGATCTTGGGCATTACCGCCTTTGGGGCCATGGGTTTGGTCGTTGCCAGTGTGACCAACACCATGCAGGAAACCCAGATCATCAATCAAATTCTGTGGTTCGCACTGATTTTCCTTTCCGGGGCAACTCTGCCCCTGGCGCTGCTTCCGCGAATGGTGCAACGTGTCGGGCTGTTTCTGCCGGCTACCTATTTTATTTATGGCTTGCAGCGCGCGATGCTGAACCGGGCCGCGTTGCAGACTCTGGGAATGGTGCTGGTATCGCTGATCGTCTGGGCAGCTCTGACGATTTTTCTGTCATCGCAGCTATTCCGCTGGGAACCAGAAGCTAAGCTTCCTCGAAATGCCAAGTTGTGGGCCGTTTCTACGATTCTCCCGTTCATCTTGCTGGGCGTCTGGGAAAATCATAACGGCAAGCTGCTGGCTACGGCGGCGGCGATGTTCTCTGACCGGCCGGCAGCGAGCGCGCCAAGCCAAAAGCCTCAATAGCCAGCCCGCCAAATTGGTCCGATTTCAGACAGACACCCCGCCAAAATGGCTGAAAAGCTAATCGCCTATATAAGTTCATTTCATTGACGCTGTTCTGTAGCTGCCTTATTCTCGAATTGCGAGCTGGCTACATCCGACTCACACAGGAGGCACATCATGCCTGTACAAAAAACAGAGAAAATCTGGCACAACGGAAAATGGATCCTCTGGGATGATGCGAAGCTCCACGTTCTGACCCATGCCGTCGGCTATGCCTCAGCCGTGTTCGAAGGGATTCGCTGCTACGACACGCCCCAGGGGCCGGCCCTTTTCCGGTTGCGCGAACACATGCAGCGGCTGATTAACTCAGGGAAGATTTACCGGATGGAGTTCGCGTATTCCTTGGATGATTTCTGCGCTGCCGCTTGCGAACTGGTGCGCATCAACAAAATGAATGCGTGTTATGTGAAGCCGATCGCGCTGCGCGGTTACGGCGAAGTGGGGGTGAACCCGCTTAGTTCGCCGATCGAGATCTTCATGGCCTGCTGGCAATGGGGTGCGTATCTAGGCCCCGAAGCGCTATCCAAAGGAGTAGACGTGTGCGTCAGTTCATGGACGCGAATTGCCCCGAATACTCTGCCGGCAATGTCCAAAGCGGCCGCCAACTACATGAATTCGCAGTTGATCCGCATGGAAGCGGCCCTCAATGGCTTTTCCGAAGGCATTGCCCTCGATTCCGACGGGCACATCAGCGAGGGTTCGGGAATGAACATCTTTCTGGTTCATGACGGTGCTCTGATCACGCCGCCGCTTTCAGCCAGCATTCTTCCTGGGATTACGCGTAATTCCATTGTGAAGGTCGCTGGAGATTTGGATATTCCGGTACACGAGAGCGTGATCCCGCGCGAAATGGTCTATTTGGCTGATGAAGTGTTTTTTGCCGGCACCGCGGTTGAAGTGACCCCGGTGCGTTCAGTGGACAAGATCACCATTGGACACGGCACAGCTGGGCCCGTGACCCGCCGGATTCAGGAGGAGTTCTTCGCGCTGACCAGCGGGAAAAAGCCGGATCGCCACAACTGGCTGACGCCGGTCAATACTCCGGTTGCCGCATCGCGCTAATCGTCCGCCGTTGCGTCTCCAATAGGAAGAACCCCTTTGCTGGCGGTGCGTTCAGTAAATTAGCGCCAGTGGCCAATCGCGGATCCATGCGCGCCCCGGAATCCAGGCGCTGACTTTCCCGCACAGGCCGAGTTCTGTTTCCTGGCAGCTGTTGCGCTTTCCAGATAAAATTTCCCCATCACCTTGTACACACCGCACGACTCGGGAGGCCTTGGGATGTACAATCTCACCCAAAAGCTGACGGCAGAGTTCCTGGGCACTTTTGCACTGGTCTTTTTCGGGGCGGGCGCCGTCTGTATCGACTTTCACCTGCGGAGTTCCGGCGGGCTCGGGCTATTGGGCATAGCCTTGGCCTCCGGCGTGGCGTTCGCCATCATGGTAACCGCCCTGGGACATATTTCCGGCGGACATTTTAATCCTGCCATTACCATCGGTTATTGGGTAACCAGGCGGTTGTCCACCTTTGATTCGCTGATGTACTGGGCCGCCCAGCTCTTGGGCGCGACCGCTGCCGGATTCTTCTTGAAGTTGGTCATTCCCGAGGACATTGCGACCAACGTCTTCCTCGGCACCCCGGAGATGATGCGCGATTTTCCGCGCTGGTCGGGAATGGCACTGGAAGGCATTTGCACCTTTTTCCTCGTGCTGGTGGTATTCGCCACCATGGTTGACAGCAGAGGCTTGTTCCGGTCGGTCACGGGGTTCGCGATCGGACTGACAATTACCCTGGGCATTTTGATTGCTGGCCCGCTTACCGGTGGGGCACTCAATCCTGCACGGGCATTTGGGCCGGCGGTGGCCTCAAACCACTGGCTGAACTGGGGCATCTATTGGGTCGGACCCTTGGGAGGCGGATTCCTGGCGGGACTGCTGTACGATTCCCTGTTTGTGCGCAAAACCATCGACTGATTTGCCGGGGGCGCTCCTGTCCGCTGGCCTAGGTAACTAAGCCGCTACGATATCCAGCAGCGATGTTGTTGGGGTGTGCGGGTAATGCTAGCTTCAAGGAAGAAGCGCATATTTCGGGGTGTCCGCACATGGCTCTGAGCATTGATGATCTGTTACGTCGCGCGGTTGAGAACAAATCTTCCGACTTACACTTGAAGGTCGGGAACCACCCCTATTTGCGCGTGGATGGCTTGCTCACCCCGCTGACGGATGTCCCCCGCATCACGCCGGAAGAGATGCTGTCGATGGCCTTCAGCATGATGACCAACCGGCAAAAACAGAAATTCAAGGAAACCGCGGAATTGGATATGGCCTACGGCGTAGCCGGGCTCGGGCGTTTCCGCGTGAACGTGTTCCAGCAGCGCGGCAACGTGGGGATGGTGCTGCGCGTCATTCCCACTAAGATTCGAACCATTGAGGAATTGAACCTGCCGCCGGTCATCGTCAAGATTTGCGAAGAGCAACGCGGATTGGTGCTGGTCACCGGTACCACCGGTTCCGGTAAGTCCACCACTCTGGCGGCGATGATCGACCGGATCAATGCGACCCGCTCGGACCATCTGATCACCATTGAGGATCCTATCGAGTTTCTGCACCGCGACAAGCGCAGCTTCATCAATCAGCGCGAGGTTGAAGTGGACACCGCGAACTTCTCGACCGCGTTGCGCGCGGCCTTGCGCCAGGACCCCGACGTGATTCTGGTCGGCGAAATGCGCGACCTGGAGACCATCTCCACGGCTTTGCTGGCCGCCGAAACCGGCCACTTGGTTTTCTCCACCTTGCACACGCTGGACGCCACCGAAACCATTCAGCGTATCATCGCGGTCTTCCCTCCGCCCGAGCAGAAGCAGATTCGTTTGCAGATGGCTGCCACTCTGAAGGCGGTCATTTCGCAGCGCCTGGTTCGCCGCGCCGACGATAAAGGGCGTGTCCCCGCGGTCGAGGTCATGATCGCCACCGCGTACATCCGGGATTGCATCATCAATCCCGACAAGACGCGTCTGATCCACGACGCGATTGCCGCCGGTACTTCGCAGTACGGCATGCAAACCTTCGATCAATCGCTGTTTGACCTGTATTCGAAAGAACTGATCACCCTGGACGAGGCTTTGCTGCGTGCCTCCAATCCCGACGAATTCAAGCTGCGCATTCAGGGGATTCGTTCTGCGGCCGACGCGGCGCGCGAAGAAATGGCCTCGCAAATGGCCGATTTCGAGCGCTTCTCGCGCAAGTGAGAACTCACCAGTAATCCAACCCGGGAAACTTCGGCTTTCGCTCCTGCACTTTCACGTTTGGCCAAGCGCTCGCAGCCGGCGCTATAGGCGACCGCCGCTTTCCCTTCCCAGTGAACTACCTTTCCAGTTTTACGTTTGTCCGGGCTAGCCAGTCTGCCGTGGCGAGCAGCGATGCCTCAGCGCCACGACGGCGAGTCATGCCACAAAATGAACGGCGCTTCGAGCGGCACTAATGCTCCGGCATGTTGCGGAACCAGTCGCGGGGTGTAGTCGGCTACCGGACGGACCGCTGGAATTTGCGTGGTATAGGTGAACCCGTTGGCGGAACCGACCAGGTGTTCACCTTTACTCATTCGGTGGCACGCAAGAGAGTGGCCGTTTCGGCCCTCCGCGAAGAGTTCCACACTGACGGCGTCGGTATCCAGTTCGTCAAGAAACACCTGCACTTGAAAAGCGTATTGCCCGTCTTTTTGCTCAACTGTCGCGTTTCCAAATCGCAGGTTTGACCAGTGCTGTGCCAGCCGCGTCTGCCAATTGACCAAATCTGCTCCCATGGCGCCTCGATTCGCGGAACGCGCACGATATGCCGAAGCAGCCGAAAGATAGTGTTGTTCGACATATTGGCGCACGACACGGTTGGTAGAGAAAAGAGGGGTCAACCTGGACATGCTTTCCCGCATCCTTGCCACCCAGCCGCGCGGAATTCCGCGCTCATCGCGAGCATAGAATTCCGGAACAATCTCTTGTTCGAGTAGACTGTAGACGGCATCCGCTTCTGCGTCGTCCCAGCCCGGGTCGTGATCATGTTCTTGCCGGTCTCCTATGGCCCAGCCGACTTCAGGCGTATACGCTTCTGCCCACCAGCCATCTAACTCGGAAAGATTCAGTCCCCCGTTAACCAAAACCTTCATGCCACTGGTGCCGCTGGCTTCCCAAGGACGGCGCGGGGTATTCACCCAAAGATCGACGCCCTGAACCAGCTGCTCCGCCATAAGCAGGTCGTAGTCACTCAGAAAGACCACGCGAGGCCGCACCTCAGCGCGATGCACGAACTCGATCCATTGCCGGATCATTCCTTGCCCTTCCGAGTCCTGTGGGTGGGCTTTCCCTGCAAGGACAAGTTGCACCGGGCGTTCCCTGTTAGTCAGGATGCGCACAAGACGCTCCGGATCGTGCAAGAGCAGGTTGGGGCGCTTGTAAGAGGCAAAGCGCCGCGCAAAACCCAACGTGAGCGTATCCGGGTCAAGCACCTGGGTAGCCTTGGCAACCTCTTCTGCCGTGGCGCCCCGAGCGGCGACCTGACGAGCATGGCGCTTGCGAACATAGTGCACCAGGGAGTTGCGGCTGTCTGTCCGAAGCTGCCAAAGATCAGAATCGCTGATTTTCCGAAGATCTGGCCCAATGTTCGCTGTGGTTCCGTGCCAACGGCCTTTTCCGCAGGCGGTCTCCCAGAGTTGATCGGCGCGTACGGAATCCCAGGTAGAGGCATGCACCCCATTAGTCACGTGAGTTACCGGGACCTCCATCTCCGGCCAGCGCGAAAACAGCACTTGGAAGATTCGACGGCTGACTTGGCCATGCAACTGGCTCACACCATTGACAGCGCCGCTGCCTCGGACCGCCAGGTAGGCCATATTGAAAGGCTCGGCGGGATTCTTGCCGTCGCGCCGCCCTAGCGCCATGAGGTCCTGGACAGAAATCGAGAGGCCCTGTTCTGCAAAGTCTTTCAGGTACCACGCAATCAGGCCGGGGGCAAAACGATCAAACCCTGCTTCAACTGGAGTGTGGGTCGTAAAAAGGTTACCAGCGCGCGTGACCGTGAGCGAAACGGCGAATGGTTGCCGGTTTTCCGCCATATAAGAACGTGCGCGCTCCAAGACTGCGAATGCCGCATGGCCCTCGTTGAGGTGACAAACTTCCGGCTTCAACCCGAGAGCCTCGATAAGCCGCCAACCCCCGATCCCCAGCACCAGTTCCTGCTTTAAGCGCAACTCCGAACCGCCGCCGTAGAGTTCGCTGGTGATGCCGCGGTGAGCCGGGATATTGGCGGGATCATTCGTGTCCAACAGATACAATTTCGCTCGACCCACCTGCACCTGCCAGGTGCGAATCCACAGCTTCGTGCCGGGAAAGTCGATGGACAGGCGCAACCACTCCCCGTTGGGCTCACGCAGTGGTCTTATCGGTAATTGGCCAGGGTCATTGTACGGGTATAGCGCCTGCTGTTGGCCTTGCGCATCGATTTCCTGCCGGAAATAGCCTTGTTGGTACAGAAGGCCGACTCCGGTCACGGGAACAGCCAGGTTACTCGCTGTTTTGAGCTGATCACCGGCCACGTTTCCGAGGCCGCCGGAATAAATAGGCAGCCCCTCGCTCAACATAAATTCCATCGAGAAGTATGCAATTCCGGTAAGGGCCGAATGCGGATGTGCCTTTTGAAACCAGCCTTCCGCGCGCTCCGCTGCTTGCTTCTCGCGATGGAGATCCGCGACCAACGTTTGGAAATCCGCATCGCCCGCAACGCTCTGCAGTTTTTCCTGGGAAATGGTTTGCAGAATGATCCACGGGTTGTGAGTCAGCTCCCAAAGTTCCGGATCGAGCCGTTCCCAGACATGGTCGGCTGAGTGATTGAACGACCATCGCAGATCCAAGGCCAACTCCGTCAGCGCGTCTAACGTACTCTGATCCAAGGAACGACTGCCGAATGCTGGACTGCTCATGTTTTACTCCTTCTAGCTCGCTCACCTACCGCTGGCTGCTCCGGCGCTTCGTTTGAGCGTCTCCGAGACAATGGTTTGCGCCTCTTCCTCAACCCGGCGCAGGTGCTCTGCGCCTACAAAGCTCTCGGCGTAAATCTTGTAGATTTCTTCGGTGCCCGAGGGTCGCGCGGCAAACCAGCCGCTTTTTGCGACTACCTTAATGCCGCCGATGGCATTGCCGTCGCCGGGTGCGGTGGACAAGATTTGCTGGACTTTTTCGCCAGCCAGTTCGCTGACCCGGATGTCGCTGGGCGACAATTTCTCCAGAGTCGCTTTTTGCTGCGGAGTTGCGGGAGCCTCAATGCGTTCGTAGACCGGATCTCCCAATTCACGAGTAAGCTCGCGATAGAGCTCGCCGGGATCCTTGCCCAGACGCGCGGTGATTTCCGCGGCCAGCAGGCAAGGGATGATTCCGTCTTTATCGGTAGACCACACGCCGGTGTCGCGGCCAAGAAATGAGCAGCCGGCGCTTTCTTCGCCCGCAAAACCCAGCCGCCCAGACAACAAGCCTTCGACAAACCACTTGAACCCCACCGGAACTTCGTACAACGGGCGGCCCAGCCGGGCACTGACCCGATCGATCATGCTGCTGCTCACGACGGTTTTGCCAACAGCGACGCTCGGGTGCCACGCGTCGCGATGCATGAATAAGTAGTGAATGCAAACCGAAAGATAGTGATTGGGTTGCAGTAGGCCATTCCCTTTGGTCACGATGCCGTGCCGGTCGTGGTCGGTGTCACTGGCAAACGCAATATCGAATTTGTCTTTTAGTCCGATCAACCTTTGCATGGCATATGGAGAGGAAGGGTCCATGCGAATCCTGCCGTCCCAGTCGACGGTCATGAAACGAAAAGTCGGATCGACCGATTTGTTTACAACCGTAAGGTTGATGCCGTACCGCTCGGCGATGTGTGGCCAGTAATCAATGCCCGCGCCGCCGAGGGGATCGACGCCCAAGCTGATCTTCGAATCGCGAATGGCCGCAAGGTCAACAACCTTTTCCAGATTGCCGACGTAGGAGTGCAGGTAGTCGAATCGATGAGTAGTGGCGGCCCGAAGGGCTTGCCGGAAACCGCATCGTTTGACGCCTTGCAGCTGGTTGACCAGAAATTCGTTGGCCCGCGATTGGATCCAAGCGGTCACATGCTGATCGGCCGGTCCTGCGTGCGGCGGATCATACTTGAAGCCCCCGTCATCGGGAGGATTGTGAGACGGGGTAATCACGATGCCGTCTGCAAGTCCAGTTTTTCTGCCGCCGTTGTAGCACAAGATGGCGTGAGACACCGCCGGAGTCGGGGTGTAAGCGCTGCCTTCCGCCAGCATCACCTCAACGTTATTAGCGCCAAGCACCTCCAGCGCGCTGGCGAATGCGGGTTCCGAGAGCGCATGGGTATCAATCCCGAGGAACAGCGGCCCATCAATCGTTCGCGATTTGCGGTAGTCACAAATGGCCTGGGTGATGGCCAGGATGTGCCACTCATTGAATGCACCATCGAACGAGGATCCGCGGTGGCCCGAAGTGCCGAACACGACCCTTTGCCTCGGATCATCGATTTCGGGTCGCACCTCAAAGTAGGCGGTGACCAGCTTGGGGACATTGACCAAGATTGAGGGATCCGCCGGTTTCCCGGCCGAGGCATGAACTTTCATCCGCTCACCTCCGCAAACGCAATAATGCCAAACGGCGCGTTCACCGACGAGAGTGAGTTCACCAACGCCATTGCCCTTTACTCCAGGCCCAGGAAATCACGCTCGGCGAAGGTTGGATGCGAAAACGGGGAAGCTCGATGCAAAAATCTGCCCTTTCGTGTACCGAATGCTCGAAGTCGGCCTCGAAGCGATGGTTCACGCAATGTGCGGTCTAGCTCGGCGTATTCCCACGGCATAAGGCTCACCATCAATGTCCTCTACGAAGGCTTCTCAGCCATAAAAGGAATGTGACACTTTCTTGACAGCGTTGTGGTGGCGGCACAAAATGCTGATCGAATCCCGCACCATCATCATTCATCCATGCGAAACAACGAAAGCAGGCCTCCGATGACTCTCCTCAGCAGACGAAGTTTCCTCAACGTGTCCGCTGCCGCTTGCGCCGCGACCGGCTTACGCCTGCCATTATGGGCGCGTATGCCCAGCTCTGCGGAAGCCGGTTCGACCGGGCTGCTGCTCGGTGTCGACTATTACCCCGACCAGACCCCCGAAAATCTCTGGGAAGAAGATGCCCGCATGATTGCCGCGGCGGGTTTCACTAACGTGCGCATCGCTGAGTTTGCCTGGGCTCTGATGGAGCCGTCGGAAGGCAAGTTCGATTTCGCCTGGCTTCACCGCTCCGTAGACATCCTTCACAAGAACAGCATCGCTGTGATCCTTGGCACGCCCTCCGCGGCGCCTCCGCCGTGGCTCAGCGCTCGTTATCCCGAAATTTTCGAAGTGAACGCGCAGGGGCAGAAGCTCCATCCGGGTGGCCGCCGCTTCACGTGTCCGACAAACAAAACCCATTGCCGTTTGTCACTCGCAGTCGCCACAGAAATGGCACAAGCCTTTGCGCAAACTCCGGGCATCATCGGCTGGCAGATTGACAATGAATTCACGTTAGGCTCTTCAGGGCGGTGCTATTGCGAGTATTGCCAAGCCGGTTTCCAGGATTGGCTGCACGCCAAGTATGGCGATCTCGACGCGCTGAATCGTGCCTGGGGCACCGCCTTCTGGAGCCAGATCTACACCGACTTCAGCCAAATCCCTGTTCCACTTCCATCGGGCGCCGATCCCAATCCCGGCCTGGCCCTCGACTACGACCGCTACCAGTCCTACGCTAACGTCTCGTTCCAGCAGCAGCAGCTCACCATGCTCCGCCAACACTGCCCGAATCACTTTGTTACCACCAACAACGTCGGGCTGGTCGATACCATCAACATGCGGGAACTGTACGGCCCGCTCGATTTCGTCGCCTTCGATAACTATCCCGGCTTTCTGGAAGTACATATGCATCAGCGGACAAATTCAAAGACCGTTCCTGTGGAAATGGTGGTCACGCCGGTTGCCTTCAGCCATGACTTGGGCCGCACGATCAAAGATGGCAAGCCCTTCCTGATCATGGAAGAGCAGACTGGCAAGGCCGGGCAACCGACTTTTTCTCCACAGCCGGAGCCCGGTCAGGTTCGCCTGTGGACTTATCAGGCCATCGCTCATGGCGCCATGGGTGTGAACTATTTTCGTTGGGATACGGCGACCTTCGGCGCCGAAGAGTACTGGCACGGGATGTTGAATCACGACCGCTCGAAGAGCCCCGCCTTCGACGAAATCGTGCAAACTGTAAAAGAACTCACCATGCTCGGCGCGGAACTGCTGCACTCTTCTTACTCGGCCGAGACTGCCTTGATGTTCGACTACGACTGCAGCTGGGCTTTCCAGATTCAACCCTGCCATTACGCGTTGCGTTATATGGATCAGGTCACGTCCTGGTATGGCGCGATCTCGCCATGCCACACCGGGATTGATATCGTGGCGCCTATCAGCGATCTGTCGCGCTATAAGATCGTCTTCGTGCCGGCGCCTTACGTGCTCTCCGAAAAGCAGGCCGAAAATATCCGCGGTTTTGTGCGCAACGGAGGCCTCTTTGTCGCCGGTTTCCGGCTGGGAGCCAAAAATGAGTACAGCCAGATCGTGCGCACTCCCTTGCCCGGACTTTTGCGTGATGTTATGGGTGTCACGGTAGCCGACTACGTTCCTTTATACTCCGGGAATCAAAGTGTGAAGTTCGATTCAGGCGGAATCCTGGCTGGCGCTGATGCGGAATGCGCCCTCTGGGCCGACGTTCTTCAGCCGGAAAATGCGCAAGTGCTTGCCACTTATATAGCAGGCTCGCACGCAGGCCGGGCCGCGATTACCCTGAATTCCTTCGGAAAAGGCAAGGCAATTTACCTTGGAGCCGACCTCAACGGCGCAGGGCTGGGCCGGGTTCTGCAACTCCTCGGCGCTCAGGCAGGCGTTAAGCCGCTGCTCAGCGCGCCGGGCCTTGAGATCACTGTGCGCGAGTCGGTTCAAAATCATGGTAAACAGTGGCTATTCGTGCTCAATCACACCGCCGAGCCAAAAACCGTTGATATGCCTCCTGATTTCATCGACGCCCTGTCCGGCGCGCCGCGCTCCGGCAAACTGGTTCTCAAGCCCTACGATGTCGTGGTTCTCCGCCGCACATGAGTGCGCATCCGAATCGCATGCCGCTATTCGGACTCAGGCGCAACGGGCTTCTGGTGGCCAATGTCGCGGCCGCATTATCATGGATGACAGAAACTAGCCTTGCCCGAAACCGATGGGATGAAGTTGCAGAGGGCCCACGTGCTTGAATCCGAAGAACACAATCCAAAGTTGCGATGGTTGCTTCTGGGTACGTTCGGTGCAATGTTGACGTTGATGGCGATAGCCGGCATTAGCTCTTTGCGTTCCTTGCGCAAACTGCATGAAGTTTCTCACCAGGTGACCCAGCGCTATTCAGCGCGCAGCCAAGCACTCGAGACTGTTCTCGTCTGTTTTCATGGCTATGACCAGCAGATAGAGCAATTCCTGCTAATCGACACCATCACCGGGAATTTGCCGGAGCGCGCAAAGATTGCCACTCGAGGCTCCGAAGTGCACGGAGCGGTTCACGCGTATCCCCGGGACTCGGCCACCGAAGAGCAATCGCTGCTTACGCAAATTGATCAAGCGGTTCAAGCCGAGGAAGTTGCGTTTGACGATACACAAGACTGGAGAGCAGAGGAACGAAGGCAGCGAGCCCGTACTTTTATAGAAGAACAGATGATCCCTACGAGAACTCAGGTTCTGGCGCTGGTAAGCGCTGTTTCCCATCTCAACGATCAGCACTTGGCGACGGAAAACCAAGCCGTGGCCAGGGAGTTTGGGGACCTGCAGACCAGGCTTTCGCGCATGGTGATCCTAACGCTGGCAGCCGGACTGGTGCTTTCTTTGGCCGCCGGGTACTACATTCTCAGATTGGAAGAAAACAACCGCAAACGTTACCTGGCGCTGCAACAGAGCAGGCGGGAGCTCGAGGGTCTATCAAAACGTCTGGTGGAAGCGCAAGAGGCGGAGCGGCGTTCGATCTCCCGGGAATTACATGACGAAGTTGGCCAAACTTTGGGAGCCGTGTTGGTGGACCTGGGACAACTGTCAAGTTTCCTTCCACCCGATGACACTCTTGTGAAAGATCAGATTGCCCGCATTAAGACCGCCGCGGAAACTGCGGTCAGGTCGGTCCGCGACATGGCTCTGTTGTTGAGGCCGCCTATGCTGGATGATTTGGGACTGGTTCCCGCCCTGGAATGGCAGGCGCGAGAAACGTCACGCCGCGGCGATATGGAAGTCGAGGTACATGCCGATGAAATCCCGGACAGCCTCGCTGATCAGGCAAAAATTGGAATCTATCGCCTGGTGCAGGAAGCGCTGCAAAACGCCGCCACGCACGCACACGCGAAAAACGCGAAAGTTTCCGTCAAATACGATCCACAGAAGGTCGAGGTGGAAATCTCGGATGATGGCGTCGGTTTCCAGCCGGAACGAACGCGTGGCATGGGCATTTTAGGAATGGCAGAAAGAGTGCGCCAACTGGGTGGCTCACTCGATCTTCGCTCGAGCCCGGGCAAAGGCACTACGGTTCATGCAGTTCTTCCGATCCATGGCAAGGATACCGTTTAACCGATGAGAAGATTGCGCGTACTTCTGGCTGACGATCATCAGTTGATGCGCAGCGGCGTTCGTCTGATGTTGGAACGCGAACCCGATCTGACCGTGGTCGGCGAAGCGTCGGACGGGCGCGAAGCAGTGTCGCTGGTGAAAACGCTGAAACCGGAAGTCGTGGTTATGGACATCGGTATGCCGAATCTCAATGGGATCGAGGCGGCCCGCCAGATGACTCACGAAAATCCTGAACTGGCCATCGTGATCGTCAGTATGCATTCAGATGAAAGTTATGTCCTGCGTGCGCTGAAGGCCGGAGCGCGTGGTTACTTGCTAAAGGATTCGGCCGAGGCGGATCTGATCAAGGCGGTGCACGCTGTCGGCGCCGGGAAGTCATTTTTCAGCCCTGCCGTCAGCAAGATGCTGTTGGATGATTATGTGCGCAAACTGAAGCGAACCGGAACGGAGGACCCGTACGATCTGCTTACTCCGCGAGAACGCGAAATCTTGCAGCTCATTGCCGAGGGAAAATCTAACAAGGACATTGCAAATCTGTTTAACCTGAGCGTGTACACTGTGGAGAGCCACCGCTCGAACTTAATGGAAAAGCTGCACCTTCGCGGTTTGCCCGAATTGATTCTATACGCCGTGCGACGCGGTATTATCGCTTAGCGCATTTCTTTCATCTTTCCAACCAGTCCATCCTCACTCGCATTCCTCGATATTTATCGACTCCCCAATCACGGGTGTCATTTCTCCCCATTGGTGGGGAGGATCGCGCGTCCATCGCCACGCGTCTTAACGCACATAGACGAAGTACCCGCAACCTCTCGGTGTAGCAGCAGTGAGGTGCGAACTCTTTTTGAAGGATGGACACATGACAGTCGAGAAATCAGTACTCTTCTCCAAGCCCGCGGTACTGGTCGCGGGGCTAGTTTTGGGGGCTTCCAGTCTTGCTATTGCGCACTCCGCGCAGAAAGCAGCCACCAAGGTGGAAACGAATCCGCCGGCTACCTTGAAATTGGCCGATAGCAACGAAGGTCCTAGCCGGAGCAGCTACGCGCCCGTGGTCAAGAGCGTGCTGCCGTCCGTGGTCAACATCTCCAGTTCGAAAGTGGTTAAAGCGCGCCATGAAACCAGCCAGATGGATCCGTTCTTCCGGCAATTCTTCGGCAACGACGAGGAACCGTTCCAGATGCCCAAGGATCGCCGTGAAAAGAGCTTGGGTTCCGGCGTGATAGTCAGCCCAGAAGGCTACGTCTTGACGAACAACCACGTTGTGGATGGCGCCACAGAAGTGAAAGTGACGCTTTCCGACAAGCGTGAATATGAGGCCAATATCATCGGCGCCGATCCAAAAACGGATATTGCCGTTCTGGAGATCGATGCCTCGAATTTGAAGCCTATCACCCTCGGCGATTCGTCCAAGGTCGAAGTCGGCGATACCGCTCTGGCCATCGGTGATCCCTTTGGCGTCGGCCAGACCGTAACGCGCGGCATCATCAGTGCCACGGGACGCGGCAATCTGGGCATCGAAGATTACGAGGACTTCATCCAAACCGATGCCCCGATCAATCCGGGCAATTCCGGAGGCGCGCTGATCAATGATCGCGGCGAACTGGTCGGCATTAACACCGCAATTCTCACTCACAGCGAGGGTAGCGAAGGCATCGGATTTGCTGTGCCTGTCAACCTGGCCCGCGAAGTGATGGATCAAATCCTGAAAAACGGCAGAGTGCTTCGCGCCTACATGGGCGTCCTGCCTCAGGATATGACTCCTGATATGGCTAAGGCCTTCGGTCAAAAGGAAGCGCGTGGCGTCGTGATTGGCGATGTCACCGCGAACAGCCCGGCGCAAGCAGGCGGAGTCCAGCGTGGCGACATCTTGCTGGAAGTGAATGGCAAGCCTATTCAAAACGCCAATCAACTCCGCATGACCATCTCGATGATGCAGCCCGGCACAGACGTGAAGCTCAAAGTGCTGCGCGATGGGAGTGAGCACGAGCTTTCCGTGAAACTCGCGGAGATGCCGACGGAGACCGCCATGGCTCGCCCCGAAACCAACGACTCAACCAATGCTCTCGAAGGGGCGCAAGTGGCTAATCTCTCTCCTGAAATGGCCGAGAAGCTCGGGCTGCCTTCTTCCTCTAAGGGCGTGGTTGTCACTGATGTCGACCCCTCGAGCAAAGTCGCCGATTCCGGATTGCACAAGGGCGACGTCATCCAAGAAGTGAATCACCAGCCTGTGAAGAGTGTCTCTGAGTTCCAGAGCGCGCTAAAGGAGAATGGCAGCGATCCACTGCTGCTAGTGAATCGCCAAGGTCGGACGTTCTTCGTCGCCGCATAAGGAACGACGGAGCCAAAGAGAGGAAGCCGGTCGGTGGGCTGGCTTCCTTTCTTCTTTGGGGGCGTTTGAGTCGGGGAGAGAAACGTCGAGACGTTAGCAAGCTTTCGTTGGCACCACCAGAGGCGCTAAAAGCGGCGTCAACCTACGCCATCCCGAACTGCGGTATCATCTCACGCTGAGTCCGAGTTGCGGTTGCAGGCACCCTCAGCCACGTGCTCGGATTAGCTTCATGTCGCAGGAGGGGCCAATGAACCGTCGTGAGTTTCTGGCTTATACCGGTGGGGCCGCTGTTAGCGCCTCACTTTCTAGACTAGACCAGGCATTTGCGCGGGATACCGTGCCGAGTGGTTGGCGCACGTTTCAGGTAACCACCTATGTCGAGGTTCTAAAGCCCTCCGGAACCACAAGAGTTTGGCTCCCAATTGCGTTACTTGGCACAACTCCCTTTCAAATGACACTGGCCAACGACTTCAAGGTTGATGGCGGCACGGCAAAGCTGGTAGAGAACAAAGCCGACGCTCTCGGAATCGTCGTGGTGGAGTTTCCGGCCGGCGCAAAGCCAGCCATAACACTCACGAGTCGAATTGCGACCAAGGACTACGAGGTGGATCTATCCAAACCGGGCAACCCCGGTAATGGCAACTACTCGGGATCGCAATACTTCCTGCGACCGACGAAACTGCTGCCGACCGACGGAATTGTCAAAACGATGGCCGATCAGATCACAGCCGGTAGCAAAACTGACGTTGCAAAGGCGCGTGCAATTTATGAATGGATTGTGGAAAACACGTTTCGGAATCCCAAGACCCGCGGCTGCGGCGCCGGCGACATTCGCTACATGCTGGAGGCCAAAGATCTGGGCGGGAAGTGTGCGGATCTCAATGCCCTCTACGTTGGCCTCGCGCGTGCCGCTGGGCTCCCCGCTCGCGACGTCTATGGGATCAGGATCGCCAAGTCTGAACTAGGGTACAAGAGCCTCGGGCCCTCCAGTCCCAACATCACGAAAGCACAGCACTGCCGGGCCGAGGTCTATCTGAGTGAGTATGGATGGGTTCCAGTGGACCCAGCCGACGTTCGCAAAGTTGTGCTCGAGGAACCGCCCGGGAATCGTTCCCTCGACGATGATATGGTGAAAACAGCTCGCTCGCGCCTTTTCGGCGCTTGGGAAATGAACTGGATGGCGTATAACTTCGCGCACGACGTCGCGCTTCCCGGATCGCAAGGCGGACCGGTCGGTTTCTTAATGTACCCGCAGGCAGAAACAGCGGAAGGCCGCCTGGACTGCCTCGACCCGGATCATTTCAAGTACGAAATCCAGGCGTTGGAAATTCCGCCCCAAAGTGGATGACAAGGCGTTATCACGACGTCAGCTGCTTGCTTCGCGACGCCTTCGCTGCAGTCCGGTTACTTGTTGTCCTGCTTGCCGGCGGTTTCTTTCTGCTGGTTTTCTTCGGCTCTTTGCCAACTAGAGTCGGGGTTGTACTCCGTCATGGCCTTGGCGAGTGCCTCGGTTCTCTTGCCGAGGTCCTTTTGGTAGATCACGCCGTCTGACCCAACAACAAACGTCATCACTCCCGACGACCGGTACCCTGCCGGGTAAGCCACAAACGCGAACCCCTCGGTCATTTTCCCGTTGGCGATGTAGTCTTTCGCTCCGCCAGGGGCGTTTTTCCCTTGCCGCGTCAGTATGTGGAAATAGTATCCACGATACGGAACCACCGACCCCGCACTCCCTTCGGCATACTCATGGGCAACCGCCGCTGCCACCAGAGGACCAATGGGACTCTGCGGCTCGCCCTCGGCCGTTTTCCAGTACAGGCCGTTATGCTTGCCTTCGTCGCTATAAATCTTCCCTGCGTACTGGTTCTGTTGCGAAAAATATTCCTTTTCCGCCGAGACCAATTCCTGGCAAACGCGGATCGCCGAGGCCTCATTCCATCCCACCCGACGATATAGAATTTCCTTCTTCCCCGTTTCCGTGTCGAAATACCAGACACTCCCGTTATTTACGATTGGTATCGGATACGGCCAATTTCTGGCGCCGATATACAACGTCACGGTGCCGTCCGGCTCCTTCACCAGACGGTTCATCTCCTCATAGCGCTTCACGAAATTGGCCCGGCTGTGCTCATCCTCGGTTTCATCTCCCGAAGACACAATCTCTTTTCCGTCCGGGCCAAACAGTTCGAGCAGCGTCTTCTCGTCGTTGTTCTGCGCCGCCGTGTACAGTGCTTTACTCGCTTCCTCGGGCGACGCGAAGGTCTTCTGCCCCGGCTGCTGGGTGTCGGACCGGCTGGCGCAAAACCCGGCCAGAAGAACTACCGCCACAGCCAATCTCAGAAAACCGCCACATCGAAAATCATCGGAGCTCAGCTTCACATGGCGCATTTGGCTCTCCTCCCTTCTCAATCCCGCAGTATCTAAAGAACGGCACCATACCCGGATTAGTGGTGCCCGCCACCGACATGTCCTCCACCGCCGCCATGAGATCCGCCACCCATGCTCGCACTACCCCGTGCCGAGTAACTTCTCGTCTCTCCGCCGTGGTCGTAGCCGCTGAACGCCCCGGACCTCACGTTGCTCTGCCCATGCGGCTGCGCGTATCCGCGCGCCGCGTTTCTGTCTCCTTCGAATGGCTTGGGCGCGGCCCCCGGCCGGTTGTACACATTTCCATGTGCGCCCGCATAGCCGCGCGCTGGTGCCCCATGCGCGACTCCTCCGTGCGGAACGCCGCCACGCACTGCCCCACCCCGGTAGTACGCGTTCCGGTTGTAGAATACCCGGCTCTGCGAGTAATACCGCGCGTGGTTGTACCACACGTAGTGATTGTGCCAATCGAATCCCCAGTGTGGCCATCCCCATCCAAATCCCGCAAAAAACCCGATCCCAAATCCCACACCGAATGAAAGGAACGGCCCGCCATACCAGATTCCGGGATACGCATACCAGGCCGGCCAGGGCGCTATCGGATATCCGTACACCACCCATGGATTGTATGCAGGCACATACACGACATCCGGCGCGGCCGGCTGAATGACGACCGTCGAACCTTGCGTCGTCACCGTTTGCTGCGGGGTGCTCTTCAGATTGCCCGCCGCTTCCGCCTTTTGCCGCATCACCTGGACGGCGTCCATCACATCCTGTTGCTGGTTGTAATACGCATCACCCAACGAGGACGTCCACGACAGATTCTTGTCCATGTTTCCCAGCACCGACGGAAACGCTGTCAGCGCCTTCACACTGGGATCCCACGACTGTTGGTCCACAGCCTGCGCCAGCGCCTGGTCCTTCAGATCGGGGTGGTCCTGCACAAACCGGTCCGCCTCGACCACCTCCTCGGGAAACGTCGACGCCGCCAGGATTTGCGCCACTAGCGAATCCGGATACAGTGCAATCGGCGCCACCAATCGCTGCAACTGCTCTGGAGTCTGCTGCGCATACGGCGGCCCCTGCGGGGATTGGGCTGGAGGCGGCGTGTCTTGAGAGGCCGGCAGACCCTCCGGCAAGCTTGCCAACAGCAGCAGCATCGACAACGCGCAAACCAGCGCCCCTTTGAACAAACGAGGCATGCAGAGTCCTGCGCCATAATTCGAAATGTCCATCTTGAACCTCCAGCGCACCCTCATCCCGTAAGACAGTCTATACGCAAAAGCCCATAGCACTGCATTAAGACTTCCGGGGAACGACTTGCGACTAAATCGGGATGCAGTTCATGTCTTGCTCCGGCGATCCGCCCGTCCATGCTCTACCAGGGCATGGAAACGGAGCCTGCCGAATATCCTCCGTGGATTCTGCGCATCGGCCGGCAAGCTATTGCAGGTAGTTGTGAAATTCGTGATCGCCCTCGAGAATCTTCGACAAGTTCGAGATTCTCAACAGGTCTTTGATGCGTTCATTCAAATTGATGACTCTGAACTCGCAGTCCGCTTTCTTCGTGCTGACCCACAACCTTACCAGAGCGCCGATGCCGGAACTGTCCACATAACTGACATTGGTGAGGTCTAGGACCAGCCGTTTCGTCCCGGGGATTAGTGGCTGTACGGTACTCACCAGCAGTGGGGTCGTATTGGAGATGATCTTCCCCACGCAAACCACAGTCGTTTCTCCTTCGGTGTGGTGGGTCTCCAAGGCGAGCTCGTGCGCGGGAGCCGTAGCATCTTGGGTCATAGCAAACCTCCGTTGATATGATCTTGAATTGGTCGGGACCGCCCAACATGGTTCCGCCGCCTCGGAGATTCACCATCTGGGCCCCCCAGGGCCGTGGCCGCAAACTGTAGCACACAAAAGAAATGAGCGGCACGTGAATTTTCATGTACCCGTACATGCGTAGTGCTAGTCATAGTTAATTCTGGGGTGAAGCCGCCGCACTGCACCGGAGCGAGGCCATCCACTCCAAGATCGGCAGCCGTTCTGATGATCGTTCCGGTCGACCGGGCGCCCGCTCAAGATGTAAGCAGGGGCATCACTAGCGGTACAGAAGAAGGCGCGAGGATCAGCGTTTTTTTGTAAGGAAGGAGCGGCAAAAGGGTGGCCGATTTCTTCGAAAAAGGCTAGATTTGCAAAGCCCCGCGTGCCGCTGTTAGATTCCAGTTTATGATGGTCTCGCAGCAAAATCAGCCTCTGGATACCCCATGTACATTGTAATGATTGCGTCGGAGTTGGCCCCCGTAATTCACATCGGCGGCTTGGGGGACGTGGTAGCCGGGCTAACCCGCGAACTGGAAATTCGCGGGAATAACGTCGAGATCATCCTGCCCAAATACGATCACATGCGTTACGACCACATTTGGGGCCTCACCGTGGACTACTCGGATCTGTGGGTGCCCTGGTATGACGGGGTGATTCACTGCACCGTCTACTTCGGTTTTGTGAACGGACGCAAGTGCTTCTTCATCGAACCGCATTCGCATGATTGTTTCTTTCACCGCCCGGGCGCCTACGGTTACGCCGACGACGTAATGCGCTACGCCTTCTTCAGCAAGGCCGCGCTGGAATTCATGCTGAGAGCAAATAAGCGTCCCGAGGTGATCCATTGTCATGACTGGCAGACCGCTTTGGTTCCTGTCCTGCTGTTTGAGATCTACAAATATCGCGGGATGGAGAACCAGCGCGTTTGCCTTACCATCCATAATTTCGGCCATCAGGGGAGAAGCAATGCCGAGGTCCTTTGGGCCACGGGACTTCAGCGCCCGGAGTACTACTTTCATCCCGATCGCATGCAGGACAATCTTGATCCGGGCGCGTTGAATCTGCTCAAAGCGGGGATTGTTTACTCAAACTTCGTCGCTACCGTCTCGCCACAACACGCCTGGGAGGCCCGCAACACCGCTCATGGTTTGGGCCTCGGGCACACCTTGTGGATCCATCGAGAGAAGTTCGGCGGCATACTGAATGGCGTCGACTACGATCTGTGGAATGCCGAAATCGATCCCTTTATCGCGCGCCGGTACACCGCCGATTCTGTTGCTCTCAAATATGAGAACAAACGGGCCTTGCGTGAACGTTTTTGGCTTCGCGATGACTATAAGCCGATCGTCGCTTACGTGGGAAGACTAGACCGCCAAAAGGGTGTGCACCTCATTCGTCATGCGATCTTCTACTCGTTGTGGAACGGGGCACAGTTCGTCCTGCTCGGGCCCAGTCCCGATCCCTCCATTAACGGCCACTTCTGGCATCTCAAGCACTATCTCAACGACAGTCCCGATTGTCATATGGAGTTGGGCTTCAATGCCGAGCTGGCCCATCTGGTCTACGCGGGCGCCGATATGTTGGTGGTTCCGAGCAATTACGAACCCTGCGGCCTGGTGCAGATGATTGCCCTAAAGTACGGAACGGTTCCGATTGTTCGCGCGGTCGGCGGACTCCTGGATTCCGTCAGGGACCGCGATTATTCGGAGTATCCCTACGAGGAACGCAATGGCTATGTTTTCGGCGACGCGGACTATTCCGGAATCGAGTCAGCGATGCGCCGGGCGTTTGGCCTGTGGTTCGCTTACCCCCAGGAATTCCGAAGGCTCATGATCAACGGAATGCGCTGCGACTATTCCTGGAACCATCCGGTACAACACTACCTGAATATCTACCAACATATCCGCCATAAATAGCATTGCGGCGACGGAGTCGACGTCGCGGAATGATTAGGAGTACACCATGGAAAACCTGCCGGAAGTCATCGACGGTTTGCCCAACCTTTGCGGTTCCGAGCGACTGATCGAGGAGACCGTCCAACAACATCAGGGAGACCGCGTATTTCCCAGCCACAATGGCGTGGATTTCGGGCGAATTCACAGCGCCGCTGCCATAGCGTTACACATGCACCAGCCTTTGATTCCCGCGGGAGGCCAGGACCTCCACACTGCCGCGCTCATCAGCAATCTCCAGTACATGATGGAAAACCCGGCAATCGGGGATAACCACAATGCCCCCGTTTTTCGCTGGTGCTACAAACGGATGGGTGAGTTCATTCCGCAGCTTGCCGGCGAAGGCAAGGAGCCGCGCGTGATGCTCGATTATTCGGGTACTTTGCTTCACGGCATGTGGCAAATGGGATTGCACGATGTTTTCGACGATTTGCGGAAAATTACCAGCGACCCCGGGTATTGGCGGATGGTGGAATGGCTCGGGAGCACCTGGGGCCACGCGGTTGCGCCTTCTACGCCGGTACAGGATTTTCGTTTACACGTAAAGGCCTGGCAGCATCATTTCGCCGCGCTGTTCGGTCTGCAAGCACTGCGCCGGGTCCGTGGCTTCTCTCCCGCCGAAATGGCGCTGCCCAACCATCCGGATGTCGCTTACGAGTTTGTGTGCACTCTTCTGGATTGCGGTTACCGCTGGGTTTTGGTGCAAGAGCACTCGGTCGAGCAACCTGATGGAAGAGATCCGGAGCGGAAACACCTCCCGCATCGGCTAGTGTGCCGAAATTCCGAAGGACAAACGGCCACTATTCTAGCGATCATCAAGACTCACGGAAGTGACACGAAACTGGTGGGCCAGATGCAGCCCTACTACGAGGCAAAAGGTCTGTCGCGTTGGCAACTGGACGAAGCCCGATCGGTTCCCCCGCTGGTCACGCAAATCGCCGACGGCGAAAACGGCGGCGTGATGATGAACGAATTTCCATCCAAGTACCAGGAGGTTGTCAGGGAAAGCTCCGGGACTTCGACCGCGCTCATGAATGTCACGGAATACCTCGAGCAATTGTTTGCAACCGGCATCAGAGAAGATAACTTGCCGCTGCTCCAACCGATTTTTCAGAAGAGAATCTGGGATCGATTCCCGTCTGGCGGAGGTCCCGACCGGCTAGCCCAGGTGATCGACGAGCTCCGCAAGGAAGACTCACGCTTCCATGTGGAAGGCGGGAGCTGGACTAACAATATCTCCTGGGTGCGAGGATACGATGCCCTGCTCGGACCGATCGAACGAGTCAGCTCGCTCTTTTACGAGAAAGTACTGAAGCCTGGCATGCCCACGCACGAGAGTCGCTATCGCAACGCGCTGTTCCATCTGCTTGTTTCGCAGACCAGTTGCTATCGCTATTGGGGCCAGGGCGTTTGGGTCGACTATGGTCGTGAGATTTGCCGCAGGGCAACCGCCATACTTGCCCACGATTTTTGAATCCAGATTGACTTGGTCTTCGAGCGACCAGACTCCAGGGAACATTTCGCTTTACCGCTGCTTTGCATATGGTGATCAAATCGTCTGGGTTGCGACACTCCAGAAAACCTAGGCACGTTTTGCCTCAGCCTTCGATTCCACGCTAAGATTGCAAAATGACAGACTCTTCACGCGAAGAGCTGGAGGCCATTGAGCCCGGCTCGGGGATTGCGCCTGCTTCACACGGGAAGTTAGCGCTGGCTCTGGGGGCGATTGCAATCGCGCTGGGTCTGGTTGTTGCCTTCGTTTCTCTACGGTCAATTCGTCGTCTGGAGCGTGAGGTCTACCAGCTCAGCCAGCAAACGGAAGCCCTCACCCAGTTGGTCCAGCAGGCACAAAAGCAATCGCAGACGTTGGCTCAGCAGGCTTCGCAAGCAGCGGCTAACGCCCAAACGGCGGCCCAACAACGCGACCTGGCGAAACAGGCTCAGGCCAATTCGGAGGGTCGGGAGGAGCTTGCGCGCCAGCTGGCCGCCACCGCGCAGCAAAAGGCCAGTGAAGCCACGCAGCAGGCGGAGCAATATCGGCAAGAACGCGAAGCGGAACTTGCACAGGTGCAACAGGCGCTTGGACAGATCGCGGAAACGCGCCGCACCGCGATGGGACTGGTAATGACCCTCGACAGCAAGTCAGTTCGCTTTGACTTCGACAAGTCCGACATCAAACCGGAATACCGCGACACCCTGAACCGCATCGCCGGGATTCTGATGACCCTTAAGGGATACACCATCGACGTCTACGGATATACGGACGATGTCGGCTCGCAAGCCTACAATCTCCAACTCTCTCAACGCCGCGCCGAGGCCGTTCACGACTTCCTGGTGCAGGCCGGTATCTCTCCGACGATCATGAGCACCAAGGGTTTTGGCAAGTCCGATCCGCGTGTTTCGGGCGACAACGGGCAAGCGCGTGCCGCCAACCGCCGCGTCGAGATCGGCATCGTGGATTCGACGCTTCTCCCCGGCATTCAACCCGTCGTCACAAAGTGACTCCCGCAGTTCAGCCCACATCAAGTGGGACATCCCAAAACCTGCCATTTGCTCAATCACCTCAGCGGCCCAGACCAGTCTCTTGAGGTGAGTAACCAAGACGCCGTTTCCCTCGCCCCAGCACGGACACCAGACCGCCACTCGAGTTAACGACTATGCTGAGAGGATCTCTTCTATGTTGTGCAGTTCCTCGGCAGAAAAGTCCAGATTCTCCAAGGTCGCAACGTTTTGCTCGACTTGTTCGACCCGGCTTGCCCCGATCAGCGCGCTGGTCACCCGCGAATCGCGCAGAACCCACGCCAACGCCATCTGTGCCACGGATTGGCTACGCCGCCGGGCCAACGCCGCCAATCGCCGCACCTGTGCGACTCGCGACTCCGTGACGTCATCCTTCTTTAGAAAGCTGTACGGCTTGCTGGCGCGCGAACCTTCGGGAATGCCTTGCAAATAGCGGTCCGTGAGCAGGCCCTGGGCCAAGGGGCAGAAGGCAATGCAGCCGATACCCTCGCGCCCCAAAACGTCCAGCAGCCCGATTTCTATGTTTCTGTCGAATAGAGAATATTTTGGCTGGTGGATCAGGCAAGGCGTGCCCATGCGACGCAGAATGCCTGCCGCGGTTTCCGTTTGTGCCGCATCATAGCTCGAAATTCCCGCGTACAGCGCCTTGCCCGAGCGCACCGCCTGATCGAGCGCCGACATGGTCTCTTCCACCGGCGTCTGCGGATCCGGGCGATGCGAATAAAAGATATCCACGTAGTCGAGCCGCGTGCGTTTCAGGCTCTGATCCAGGCTGGCCAGCAAATATTTGCGCGAGCCCCAATTGCCGTAGGGGCCGGGCCACATATCCCAGCCCGCCTTGGTGCTGATAATCAGTTCGTCGCGATGAGCGGCAAAATCCGCGTGCTGGAGCCGTCCAAAATTCTCCTCCGCTGAACCGGGTGGGGGGCCATAGTTGTTCGCTAGATCAAAGTGGGTGATGCCGAGGTCGAAGGCGCGGCGCAGCATGGCTCGCGCCATGGAAAAAGAATCCACGCCGCCGAAATTGTGCCACAGGCCAAGAGAAATGGCAGGCAGCAACAGGCCGCTGCGGCCACAGCGGCGGTATTGCATGTTGTCGTAACGGGAAGCGGCTGGCGCGTACTTCATCAGGCAACCTTCCTGTGATATTCGAGGCGGTCAAGAAAGACTTCGCCTTTAAAGAGCTACAGTGATGGGCACAGCCCAGCTTAACGCAACGTCACTTTCACGTTGACCGTCTTTGTGCCTGGTGGCGGCAATGGCAAAAGAGTGCCGTCGAGTGGTGTTCCATCCACTTCCAGCGCCACCTGATTCCCCGAACCGGCGCGCCGCACTTCGATTTCATAGCTGACCCCCCGGAACTTGCGCGTAGCCTTGAATCCAGGCCAGCTAGCGGGCACAACCGGGGCGATGCGCAGACCATCGTAGTCGGTGCGGAGTCCCAGAATCCACTGTGTGATGGCAAAGTAATTCCACGCCGCCGTGCCCGTGAGCCAGGAGTTTTTGGCTTCGCCGTGCGTCGCGGCGTCGCGCCCGGCAATCATCTGGGCGTAGACGTAGGGTTCACAGCGGTGCACTTCGCTTATTTCCTCCCGAGCGGAGGGATTGATGCGCGTGTAATAGTCGTGAGCCGCATCGCCGTGACCCACGCGGGTCTCGCCGATGATCACCCAGGGATTATTGTGACAAAAGATCCCGGCGTTTTCCTTGTATCCCGGTGGATACGAGGAGATTTCGCCGAGCTCCAGGTAGTACTTGGAATAAGCAGGCTGCAGCAGCACGATGCCGTGCTTCGTCGCCAGCAGCTTGCGTGTCGATTCCAGCGCTCGGACGGCTAAACAGTCCTCCAGGCCGATCCCGGCCAGCGTGCAGTAGCCTTGCGTCTCAATGAAAATCTTGCCCTCGGCGCATTCGTTCGATCCAATCTTGCGGCCGAAATCGTCGTAGGCGCGGATGAACCACTCGCCATCCCACCCATGTTTGCGGATGGTTGCTTCCATCTTGGCAACTTCATTCAGGTACGCTGCGCACTCGGCGGCGAGACCGCGACGCCTCGCGATTTCCGCTAGTTCGCGCCCGGCGTGAACAAACAGCGCCGCGATGAACACGGACTCCGCGACCTTGCCGTCTTTGTTGGTGGTGGTCTGGAAGGATTGCCCCGGAGAGTCGGAGAAGCAGTTCAGATTCAGGCAGTCGTTCCAATCGGCGCGCCCGATCAGCGGCAAGCCATGAGGTCCAAGGCGATCGAGGGTGTAGCGAAAGCTGCGCTGGAGATGTTCGTACAGGGGTGTTTCCGAGCCCGGGGCATTGTCGTAGGGCACAAGCTCATCAAGGATCGTTTGGTCACCGGTCTCCTTGAGATAGGCGCTAACGCCCAGAATCAACCAGTGGGGATCGTCGTTGAATCCACCGCCAATATCATTATTACCGCGCTTGGTGAGCGGCTGGTATTGGTGATACGCCCCGCCCGTGGGGAGTTGCGTCGCGGCCAGATCGAGTATCCGTTCGCGAGCCCGCCGGGGAACCATGTGCACGAATCCGAGCAGATCCTGGTTGGAATCGCGGAAACCGAGACCACGCCCGATGCCCGATTCGAAGAACGATGCGGAGCGCGAGATGTTAAACGTAACCATACACTGGTAGGCATTCCAGATGTTCACCATGCGGTTGGTGTGTAGGTCGGGCGTTTCCACCTGGCAAAGACCCAGCAATTCGTCCCAATAGCGGCGAAGGTCTTCGAAGGCCTCATCGGCGTTAGCGGAATTCAGGAAGCGAGTGATGCGGGGTTTCGCCGTTTTCTTATTGATGACCAGCGAATCCGGCGGGTCGAATTTCTGGTCGCGCGGATTTTCTTGATACCCCAAAAGAAAGACAATTTGCCGGGATTCACCGGGGTTCAGCGACAACTTGACATGATGCGAGCCGATAGGCGCCCAGCCGTAAGCCACGGAATTGCCGGACTGCCCACGCTCGACCGCCGCAGGGTTGTCCCAGCCGCGATAAGCGCCCAGAAAAGCTTCACGTTGGGTATCGAATCCGGCGGTTTTCTCGGAGCAGGCGAAAAAGGCGAAGTGGTCGCGCCGTTCGCGGTACTCGGTCTTGTGATAGATGACCCCTTCTTCGATTTCCATCTCGCCAATGCTGAAATTGCGCTGAAAATTCGTGGAATCATCCTGAGCATCCCACAAGCAAAACTCGATCAGGGAAAAGACCGACAGTTGCGCGAGCTGCGAACGATGATTGGTAAGGGTGGTTTGCCAGATTTCGAGGTTTTCATCGAGCGGGACGAAATAGCGTGTGCGAACCTCGATGCCCTGATAGCTCGATCCAATGATCGTGTAGCCCATGCCGTGACGGCAGGAGTAGTCTTCAAGGTTGCGGCGTGTCGGTTGCCAAGAGGGTGACCAGAATTCGCCGGAAGCATCGTCGCGGACGTAAAGGTAGCGTCCCCCGAAGTCGTAGGGTGCATTGTTATACCGGTAGCGAGTGATTCGCCGCAGACGGGCGTCCCGATAAAAAGAATAACCGCCAGCCGTATTGGAGACGATGCCGAAATAAGCCTGACAGCCCAGGTAATTGATCCAAGGCAGGGGAGTGTCCGGTTGAGTGATCACGTATTCGCGGTGTGGATCGTCGAAATATCCGAATTTCATGCGGCGGACTCCCGAGGTGAAATCGTCGAGGCGGTCACGAAGCACCTAGTATAACGATATTTTACTGGCAAAATACAAGTCACAGGTGTACATATGAAGCAATCTCCGAGGCAGGACAAGCGCGCGAGACCACAGGCCATGTGGCGGAAGTCACGTACCTAAGTGAGTCCAATCACTGCCTGTTCTCCGCGCCAACGCCAGGCTGGTTGTCCTGCGTGACATTCCCGAGGGAAAGAAAACCACGATGACGGGACCGCCCAGCAAGTCGAGCAGACATCCAGTCTGTTGTTTGGCTAGCGTCCTGCTATCGCTTCTCCTTCTTGGGCTCATCGAAACGGTGCATGCCGCGGAAAACGGCAGCCTGTTGATCAAGGTCGACCAGGTGGGTTACCTGCCCGCGGGCGAGAAGATCGCTATGGTCACGGCGGCCGCGAAGGAGTTCGAAGTGAAACGCGCTGCCGACAACGTAGCCGTGTATCACGGCAGCCTGACGCCGGCGATGCACGATCCTGATACCGGCGACGCCGTCCAGCTCGCGGAGTTTTCCAGCCTGCGCGAATCCGGAACTTATTACCTGTACGTGCCGGGTGTCGGGCGGAGTTGGACATTCGCGATTCGCCCTGACCTCTTTTCTCGCACCTATTACCTAGCAATGCGCGCGTTCTACGGACAGCGCTGTGGCACCGCCGTAGACCTGGGGCCGGAATTTCCCGGCTATGCGCACGCCATCTGTCATGTACACGGAGAGTTTCACGCTTCTTCCGGAGGGACAGGCGAACGCGACAATGTTGGCGGCTGGCACGATGCCGGAGATTACGGCCGCTACATCGTGAACTCCGGAATCTCCACCGGCACACTGTTGTGGACGTGGGAACTCTTCGGTTCCAAGGTCAAGAGTATCAGGCTGAATCTTCCCGAAAGCGGGAACGGCATCCCGGACCTGTTGAATGAAGTTCGATGGAATCTCGAGTGGATGCTCAAGATGCAGGACGACGATGGCGGGGTGTGGCACAAGCAGACCAGCGAGCGGTTTTCCGCGTTTGTGATGCCGGAGGACGACCACATGCCCAGCGCGGTGGTGGGGACCGGGAAAGAACCGTACAAGAGCACCTGCGCCACAGCCGATCTGGCTGCCGTTGCGGCGATCGCGGCGCGCGTCTACCGGCCCTTTGATGCGAAATTTGCGGTGCGCAACTTGGAAGCGGCGCGCAAGGCCTGGGTCTGGGCAGAGAAGTACCCCAACGTAACGTTCAAGAATCCGCAGGGCATCTCCACCGGCGAGTATGGTGATGACTATTGCGGCGACGAGCGATTGTGGGCCGCTGCCGAACTGTGGCGTACCAGCGGCGACCCGGCTTACAACGATTATTTCGTGAAGCAATATCCTGACTTCCGCTACACCCTCGAGAACATGACGCCGGAAGGCTGGAAAGACGTGGCGGTCATGGGCCTTTGGACCTATGCGCTCGGCGCGCGCGATGGTTCCGACACCGAGGTCGTCGCCGACATTCGCAGGCGCGCCACTCAATCGGCTCAAGCAATCGTCGAACGTACGCGCAAGAATCCGTACCGCGTGAGTCTGCAAACGAAGGACTACGTCTGGGGTTCAAATGGGGTGGCGGCAATCTACGGCGGAAAGTTGCTGATCGCCAACGCGCTGGCTGCCAATCCTGCTTTCGTTTCTACGGCTCAGGACAATTTGCATTACCTTCTCGGCCGCAACACCTTCTCGCTGTGCTGGGTGACACAAGTCGGCGCGAATCCCTATCATCACCCGCACCATAGGCCCAGCGGTGCCGACAACAACCGGGAGCCCTGGCCGGGACTGCTGTCGGGCGGGCCCAATGCCGGCCGGCAAGACAGCGTGTTGAAGGCTTTGCCCGATGGTCTGCCGCCAGCCAGAATATACGCGGATGACCAAAACTCCTACGCGAGCAATGAGGTTGCCATCAATTGGCAGGCGGCCTTGGTATTTCTGCTGGCCGGCGCACTTCCGTAAGGTCGCTCGCCCCGTGGGATTGACCGCAAGTTTCGTCGCAGGCTGCTGCTGAGAGGAACGATCGTTCTGACCGCGCAACGGGAAGGAGTTGTGCGGCAGGCCCCTGCGATCGAGGTGGACTGTGAATCTGCACTTCATTGATATTGCCATCATCCTGGCTTATCTGGTGGCATCGGTGCTCGCCGGCTACTGGGTGTCGCATCGGGCCTCGCGAGACATTAAGGCTTACTTTTTAGGTGGCAACGTGCTGCCCTGGTACATCCTCGGCGTGTCCAACGCTTCGGGGATGTTCGATATCAGCGGCACCATGCTGTTGGTCTACTGGATGTTTGTGTATGGGCTGAAAAGCGCCTGGATTCCTTGGCTCTGGCCTACGTTCAATCAGATTTTCTTGATGGTGTATCTTTCCACCTGGCTGCGCCGTTCCAACGTGATGACCGGCGCGGAATGGATTCAGACGCGTTTCGGCAAAGGCCGCGGGGCGCAACTGGCCCACATTATTGTAGTGATTTATGCGTTCATCAGCATCGTGGGTTTTTTCACTTATGGCTTCAAGGGCATTGGAAAATTCGCCGCGACTTTTCTGCCATGGCATCTTAGCGTGAACCAATATGCTCTGCTGCTCATCGCTATCACCGCGATTTACGTGATCAAGGGCGGTATGTTCAGCGTGGTAATCACCGAAGTAATGCAGTTCTGCATCCTCTCGGTCGCGTCGCTCGCGGTTGGGATCATCGCCATGATGAAAGTGGCACCGGGCATGCTGCAGCACTTCATCCCCGCCGGCTGGGACAACCCGTTCTTCGGCTGGCACCTCAACATGGATTGGTCCATGCTGGTCCCTTCCGCCAGCGCACGCATTTCCCAGGATGGCTACGGGCTCTTTGGGTTCTTTGTGATGATGTTGCTGTTCAAGGGCATTTTGGTCAGCGCCGCCGGGCCGGCGCCGAACTACGACATGCAGCGCGTCCTTTCCTGCAAGAATCCTCGCGAAGCCTCCATGATGAGCGGCTGGGTCAACGTGGTGTTGACTTTCCCGCGGTATTTTCTGGTCACCGGACTTACTGTGCTGGCCCTGGCGTTCTTCAGCGACGCCATTCGCGGCATGGGCACCAACATGGACTTCGAGCGCATTCTGCCTTTTGCTTTGGCGCGCTTTGTGCCCGCGGGCTTGCTTGGCGTTTTGATTGCCGGCTTGTTAGCCGCTTATATGAGCAACTTTGCCGCCACCGTGAATGCCGCGCCGCCTTACTTCGTGAACGACATTTACAAGCGCTTCATGAATCCTCACGCCGATTCCAAGACCTATGTGCGGCTAAGCTACCTCAGTTCGTTTGCCGTGGTGCTGGTCGGCGTGCTTCTTGGCTGGTACGTCACCAGCGTCAACAATGTGGTGATCTGGATCGTCACTGCGCTGTGGGGCGGTTACACCGCCTCCAACGTCTTGAAATGGTATTGGTGGCGCTTCAACGGCTACGGTTATTTCTGGGGCATGGTCGGGGGTATCTCCTCGGCGCTGATCGTGCCCACGCTTCTGGCTAGAGTCCAGCCTCTTCAAGATTTCGCGCACGCCCATTCGTTGAACCTGGACGTTTCCGTCGGCTTCGGCCTTGTGTTCCTGCTATCACTGGTAGGTTGTTTCCTGGGAACCTGGCTGACCGCGCCCGAAGACGAGGAAGTGCTGAAGGAATTTTACCGGCGCGTGCGCCCGTGGGGATTCTGGGGACCCATTTTGGAGAAAGTGCTGCAGGAAGATCCCTCTTTCCAGAGAAACAGGGATTTCTTCCGCGATGTGTTCAATATAGTGATTGGCATGATCTGGCAAATCAGCCTGGTGGTGCTTCCGATGTACATCGTCACTTGGCGCATGCGCTACGCCGCTCTGACCTTGGGCATCATTGTGGCGACGTCGCTCGTCCTGAAATTCACTTGGTACAACCATCTGAAGGATCTCGAGCACATCAACCAATACAACGGGCCGGCCAACGAATCCCAATCAGGGCGTCCAACCTAAACCTGCCTTTACTGGCCAGTCGGTAACCAATCTTCGGAGTGAGGATGTCTTCGTTGATTTTCACATGTACCGATAACACCCCCGGATCAAACGGAAGACCTTTATGGTCTGAGAGCCTCACACACATGAAATCGATGGGAATTATGAGGCGGTTATAACGAACCTCGTCAGGCCCATAAGGCCGAAATCGGAATTGGACAGCAGGTCGCCCGCAGACACGTGAACGCTCGACTGATGACCCGCGGCTGCGACCGTGCCGTTGACTCCGGGAAACCACTAATACGGCGCCACATCAACGCGCCAAGCGCTTCGCCGTGAACCGGCTGGGACACAGGCACGTCCGCCACTCACAGAACATCTAGGGCGCCATACCGGTCCAATCGCACAGCCTTCATTTCTCGAACCGTTCCAGCTTTCGGGTCGGGGAGAGTCTCAAATGTTTCCGGCGAGCCAGGTGGTCAACTGTTTGCTCCTGCGGGACAATTCCAGAAGCGCATGAACTTGAGGGTCGCGCGGGTCACGCGGCTGTTGCGAGTCAATTTTGCCGGCGGTCTGCTCCAAATGCTCGAACGAGCCTTGCACGTCCCCTTTTTCCCCGGAAGGTTTGCCCTCCAACCGATCGGCGATCCCATCCAACGCAACAGCCGACTGGTTGTCGAACTCCTTCTGCGCCGCCAGAACTTCCGCTGGTAATCCGAATCCCGGTGTTTGGGCACGATACTTCCACAATCCCATGCGGATCAAGTAGAGAGTGCGCAGTGGCGCTTGTGCAATTTGCGTTCGCTTGCGCCATTCCAGTGCTTCTCGCTGCGACGCCCCGAATTCCAGCAGAACCGCATCCCCCGCGGTTCGCACGCTATCGAAATTTTCCATGACCGTTTCCCGGAGGGAGAAACGGCGTGCCTTGGCAACTTGCGGGTCGTTGGACAGCGGTTCCCGCATTACTTGTGCCATCAACCGAAAATCCTGAACAAACGCCTTCTTCATGGCCTCCGTCGCGGGCATGCCCCACAGCTGATCGAATACCAGCCACATGGTAAACAATCCCAGCAGCACGCCGACAACGCGGTCTCGCGCAACAGAGAGCGAAGTCACCACTGCAAACTCCTGCAAATTGATCAAATAGAACGCCAGCGCCACTTGTACGCCAAAGTACGACAACCGTGGGCTGCTGGTCATAAACCACGCTGACACCGCGGTGACAAACACAAAAAGCAGCGTGAACCCAAAGATGGTGTTTACGTACGGCAGAATGAATATCTGCGCGCCCATCCCGAACACAAAACCACCTACAGCGGCTCCCGTGAAGCGCAGAACCTGCTTTTGCCGCGAAGAACCAATTGTGGTGAGCGCCGTTAGCAGGCAAGTGGTCACCGCCGTGCTTATTCCCGGCCAGTCGATGGCGTTATAGAGGACGTAAGCGATACTTGCAGCCAGGCATCCTCTTAGCGCGAACTTGGCGTGGCGCAGGCTGGTGAAGGCGTCTGGGCTGAGCAGCTTTGACTCGTGCTCGTCGTCTAAAGCCGGCAGGTATTCACCGGTGGCTTGGCTGTCCGCATACGCCTGGGGGATCAACGATACGATCTCTTCCATTTCGTACAGCAATGGAATATTGGAGGCGTCCTGCGCATCGGCGCTGAAATGCAGCGACTCGGGGTTGCGCCGATTTATCAAGTCCATTCGCACCGTCTCCACGACGCCCGCCAGATTTCGCAAGCGCGTCCGATCGTTCGAAGTCAGCGTCCCGCGGAATTCCGTCAATGTTGCGGCGCTGTCTACGAGCCTGCCCACAGCGGCTAACACGGCATTCATCTGCGCCCTGTAATGCTGCGAATAGTCGGAGCGCCGCAACAGGCGGCGTACCCGCGACGTGCCCAGCATGGCGTACCGGACGATTTTTTTTATACTCAGCTCGTCTATCTCACCGTGCTCAGCCAGTCCCGCCAGCATTTCCTCGACCGCCATTAATCGGTGTATAAGAGGCGAAACCACTTCGTCTCCGGGTTTTCGACGCGCCACGATCAGTTCCACCGCGGCGGTAACCGCAAGCCCCACGAATGAGCCAAAAACGACCCACAGCGTATCTTCCACATTGGTTTGGGCGGTGACGTGGCGATCCCACAGCGGAACCACCACGGCGATGACGATCGTGAAGGTGGTGGCGGTTACGTAGTCAGCCATTGCGCCGAGAAAGTAAAAGGCGGTGAAAAACGAACCAATGATCCACAGAAAGTGCAGGGTGGGATCACTGATGACCAGCCGCACAGTAAGCAGAACGTAAGCCGCGCTGACACACATACTGATCAGCATCTTTGCCGATGCCCATAGCGTTGCTCGTGGACTCTCGCGCGAAACCAGCAGCGCAAAAATTGCGGCCTGGAATCCGTAGGGTATTCGAAAGGTCATGCACAGAATCATGACCAGCGTCGCGGCGAAGACCATGCGCGCGACCACCCCTACGCGCCCTGAATAGGGCGCCAATTCCTCCCTTAGAAAATCGCGAATCCAACTCAGGGAGGCGGTCGAATATCGCAGGCTCTGCGCTGCGGTGGCCATACTCAATTTCCGCGGATGGTGACCACGGCGGAGGCTCCGACCCGAAACAAATCCGGTCTGGGATTCAGCACGCGGACGCGAACCGGATAGCGTGACGCCAGGTGCACCCAACTCAGCGTTCGTTGCACATCGGGAAGTCCCGGCCCTAACTTGCCAATCACATCGGGATCCGGAATGACTCCAAAGCCTACGCTATCCACCACGCCCGCAAAGCGCACGTTGGGTTTCGACAATACATAAACGTCCGCATGCATTCCTGGCGCGATGTGCACAATCTGGCCTTCCCGAAAATTGCCAACTGCCCACCACGTGCGCGCATCGATCAGCGTGAATACTTCTTGCCCAATATGCGCGTAGGCGCCCTCGGAAATATTCAAGTTAGTTACGAAAGCATCGAATGGCGCGTAAACGCGGCAATTGTTCAGGTTGTAGCGGGCATCCTTCACCGCTGCCTCTTTGGCGCCGCGCTGATTCACCAGTGGCTGGAGGGTGGTCACGGCATGTTGCGCTTGCTCGTGTTGCGCTTTGCTTTGGTCGAGATCGGCTTGCGAGCGTTCCGATTGCGCCGATGCGGACTGAAGCTCGGCTTGGGCTAACCGCAACTGCGACTCCGCTTGCTTGAGGGCTTCCGCTTGGGCTACCTCCAAGGTTCTGGCGCGGTCCACTTGATCCACGGTTACGAACTGCTTTGGCAGAAGCGGCTCCAGCCGGTGCAGATTGTTATTCGCGTAGGTCCACTCGGCTTTAGCGCGTTGCACACCCTGTTCCGCGTTAGCCACGTCGGCGTGCGCCTGCTCGACCGTGGCCGTAGATCGGGCGACGTCCGCTTGCGAGCTGTGGATGTTCGCCTGGGACACGGAAACCGCGCTTACCAGCGCCGCAATCCTGCGCCGTTCGTCCGCAATTTGCCCTTCCAAGGCCGCCTGATCGGAAATCGCGTTCTCCAACTTATATTCGTAAGGACGTTCATCGATTTCGTAGAGTAGCTCGCCCTGCTTCACGAACTGGTTATCCTTCACGTTTAAGTGAATGATCGGTCCCTCCACTTGTGGGGCGATTCCGATGAAGTTCGCGAAGATGACAGCGTCGTCGGTTCGCGGATTGTGGCTTACATGGTAGAGCACGAACAGTCCGACCAGAACCGCGGCGGCCACGATGGCAATGCTCACCCGTGGACTGAGTATTCGCTCACTGGTCGCAGTTGCCTCGATCGCCATAGCCTCGCCACTCCTAGTGAAAACAGATCAGCCAAGTTACAAAGGTAAACAGGGCGGTAAGACACGGATAGACCAGGACGGGATAGGCGAGTTTCATCCGCCGCTGCGCCAGCAACTGTTGCACCATCACGGTCAGCAAAATTCCCGGCACTAAACTGACCAGCCATCCCGGGAAAAATGATCCCAGAATGTCCATCGCCGGCGCTCTCGCGCAACTCGCGAGGCCGCATGCGGCTAAAAGTAGGAAACTCATACGGCCTACAAACCGGCTGGGTCTGATCGGGCTCATCAGGGCACCCTGGGTTTCGGTTGCACGGAATCCCCCGTGCGGAACGCCAGGTCCACTAAAGCCGTAAGCACTTGGGTTCGCGCCAGAACGTCTGCCGACCGAGCTTGCGCCAAAGTGCGTTGCGCTGCAGTTACGTCCAGGAGATTGCGGAGGCCGTAATTGTAAGACTCCAGAGCCGCGTCGTAAGACTTGCCGCTGGCTTCCAGAAGCGCCTCAGCAGACTGGTGCTGGCGAAAGGCGGTATTCAAATTGGAATAAGCCGCCCAGACCTCATTGGCGATTTGATCGCGCGTGGAGTTGACTTGTGCTTCCGCCACATGCTTGTCGGCCTGTGCGCGCACAAGATTGTTTCGCCGCGCGCCACCGTCGAACAGCGTCCAGTTTAAATTCAAAATAACTCCGCCGGTGAGATCCGCCGTGTAGGCCCAGGGGTTTTGTTGCTGCAGGCCATACAGGGCTTCTCCGCTTGGCCTGGCGATGACGTTCAACGAGGGATAAAAGGCGGAGCGCGCCTCCTTTATTCGGGCGTTGGCTGAACGAATCTCCGCCACCTGCTGCAGAAGATCCGGGCGCTGTGCCAACGCGCGATCGATGGCGGCGTCAACGGTATCTCCGACGGAGTCGGGAATGGCGAGGTCTTTGAGCGCTTGCACACGAATTGTAGTGGTGGGAGAAGTTCCCAGAGAGGTGGCCAAGTCTCCGCGGGCAATCTCCTCCTCGCCGATTACGGCCTGCAGTTCGTATTCCGCCTGAGCGGTCGCGCTGCGTGCTTCCAATACGTCGGGCAACGTGGCCAGTCCATTGTTCAGGCGCTCCTGCGCCGCTTGCTGCACTGCCTGCGCGTTCGCGAGGTCGGCCTGGGCAGCGTCTTCCTGGCCCGAAGCGTTCAGAAGTTGGTAGTAGGCTCGCTGGACCTGGTAAACGATTTTGCGATGTACATCATTGAAGGCCAGGTTGGCGGCCAGAGTTTCGGCTTTCGCGGCATCAATTCGCCCACGGCGGGCGCCAAAGTCGAAGACGGTATAATTCAGTTCCACCGCCACCGCGAAGTCTTGCACCGTCTGCCGAATAAAGTCGCTTCCAAACAAGATTTCGTCGCGGGTGGTTTGTGACAAAGCCACCGCCACCAGGGTCGGATATAGCTCGCTACGGGCAATGCCCAGGGCCGCGGCTTGCGCCCGCGCGCGCTCCCAGGCGACACGCGTGTCGGGATTGTGAGATTCCGCCAGATCCACCAGTTCCGCCAACGAATAAGTCTTGGCCGGATCCACAGCGAATCCGGGATTGCCAACGCCCTTCACTTCCGATTGAAGCTGCTGCTCCGCCGACGTATGCCACGGATGATCTGGCGAACTGGGCGCGGTCTGCCCAAACGTGTGGTTTGAACATGACAAAAAAGCAACCAGGGCTGCCGTACAAGTTAAGCATCTCACCGTGCTTTGCCGGACCAGCGGCGGCATCAATCTCACCCGTGACAATCCAGAATGCGGTTCCTTCGCGCCTCAAGCCCGAAGAAACTTTGCGTAAGGCACCAACCGAGTCTTAGCGGCCGTGCAAGGTCTAACTTCCCCACGGAAGAATGCTGGCAACGGCTAGCCGTTAACTGGCCGGAAGTTTACCAAATTTTGCGGAAACTGCGGCAGGGGAATCACCCACAAATAAGAGCAGCGATCATGCGCACTCTTGATCAGCTAGGTCGACGATGCCCTATCGCCGGCTCGTCGCCACGGACACTACCGCATCAAATGCCGGTTTGGGCTGGCCACTGCGATCAAATAGCAACGGATAATTCGTGCGCCCTCTGACCGGCCAGTCATTTTTCCACGAATCGCCGTCGGTGACGCCCCAGAAGGTCACTCTGCTCACCACGTCGCGATGTTTCAGAAACACCCCGAACAGCTCGGCATAATGCCTGGCCAGTTCTTCTTGCACCGAATCGGGCAGTTCGCTGGCGTAAGGATTCAGACCAGCTTCGGGTTTGACGTTCGCGGTAATATCCGCATTACCCTGCGCGGTAGCACTGGGAAGCACATCGATATCCAGCTCCGAGATCACCACCTTCACGCCGAGTTTGCCGAACGCGGCGATGGTCGCGTCTTGCTGTTCGACGCTCGGCCATGTCAGGCTGTCGTGCCCTTGCAAGCCCACCGAGGTAATGGGAACTCCCTTAGCTTTCAGCTCTTTGATGAGCGCGATAGCTCCGTTGCGCTTCGGCTCGTTTTCTAACGAAAAGTCGTTATACGTCAGTTGTGCTTGCGGGTCCGCCTGGTGCGCGTATTGAAACGCTTTCGCGATGTAGTCCTTTCCGATGATTTTCAACCACAGCGTTTCGCGCAGGCTCCCATCGTCATTTAGAGCCTCATTCACGACGTCCCAACTCTTGATCCGTCCCTTGTAGCGTCCCACCACGGTGTGAATATGATCGCGCATGCGCTTCAGCAATACTTTGCGCGTGACCAGATTCCCCTGCGCATCCCGAAAAACCTCGCTGGGAACCTGATTGTGCCAGACCAGACAGTGCCCCACGATGAACATATGGTTCTCTTCGCCAAAGGCAACATATTTGTCCGCAAGGTCAAACGCGTAAGTATCCAGTCGGGGATGAACGTTTTCCCACTTCAGCACATTTTCCGGCGTGATCGAATTGAACTGGGTCTTGATCAGCGCAGCGCCGCGTGCATCCTTTCCTGTAAATTGCGCCGCATTCACCGCTGCCCCAATCACAAATGCGCCCTGGTACGCTTCTTTTAGGGTTACCGGCGCTTGTGCCTGTGCGGGCAGCATCGCCGCAGCAAGCACCGCCAATCCCACCACTCCTAGCATCCTTCTCACCTGGCCCTCCTGTATTCCGGTACATCCAAAATACCGCGGTCCTTCGAATACGTCTCATTCTATTTGTCGCAAGATATCCCAGGCCCGCGCCGCTCCTGCGCGTGTGGCTGCTCCTGCCCGCGTGGCACAATATACGACCTATAACATTCGGATTCTTGGGCGCCGGCGAGATGAAACGAAGACTTTCTAAAATACCTGGCGAAACGTGGCCTGCTGCAAGAGTGTTTCCGAAGGTCTGGAGCCGTCATGCAGAGGATCACCAGCGCTGCGTTCTAACCAAGTTCGGTTCTTGCGCCGTTACGGGCTGTAACCGGTCACGCGGGCCGCGCCAGCAGTTTGTGCGGCATGTACGAATAAGCTCTCACGTCGATGTTTTCAGCCTTGAGCCGGAAGGCAAAGCTCAGTATGTGCGCATGCCCGCAGATCAATAAGGCTCGGCTAAATTCTTGCTCCCGAACAAACGGCAACCAAAAATACTCTCGTTGTTCGTGGACATCGATGAACTCTTCTCTGCCGTAGCCCCAATGATAAGTATCTAGATTAGGCCGCCCGATCCGGCAGTCCTTGCCGGTGTCGGGAGCAATCCCCAGCCTCTTGCGTTGTTCGGCGCTGGGATCAACATCTCGATAGCGATTTGGCCCTATCTCCTTCAGCGCGAATTTCTCCGCGAATGTCGGGCCCAACCCGCTGGCTTCCTCAAAAATAAAATCAACCAGGAATTCCTGACAAAGCTGCCTGACCAGCGTCTCGTAATCGGGGTCTTCAATATTGCCAATGCCTCTCTCCGCCTGTTGCAGGCGATGCGACGTCCCCAGAAGAATCACCATTTTCGTCACAGCGGGATTTTCTTCCATACGCGCCTAATTTGCGTCAAGAGGATAACAATCCACGCGAAGAGAATAACAGGATATAGCTGCTAAGTTCGCGCCTTCTTCCGCCCCCAACTCCTGGCGGCACAAATGTGGCTGGCGTTAACGATAGTGAGACGTTCACGTCACATCGGGGGAGCGTCGAACCTACTGTTTGCCCCCAGAAGTGCACCTCGATCAGCTGACGAAGGTGGTTCGGAAGCACCTAGAGGACAATCCGGCCAAACTGCATCTGCCCAGCGGCTTGCTCGTGATCGAGGCATTGGAGCAGGCATTTCCGTGCCACTAGAAGCCGCCACCGGATCGGTTACCGATGGCGGCTTCGATTTGTTACTGTTGTCCAGTACTTTTGGCCTTTAGTAATGGGAATGCAGGCCCATCCAAAGCAAATGGCTGATTGCTGCACATATGCTTGCGATGATAACGTACGCTATTTTTCGCACATTTGAGGAGGGGTGGTCTGGTTGGTAAAACAGAGGGTCTGAGGAAGGCCCGGAGGAGAGGCGACGGAGCCGACCAACCAGGGAGAACTACCGCAGGGCGTAGCAAAGCTCAGCCAGGTGATCCAGATTGATGAGGGGAAGATTCAAGAACACCTGGGAGAAGTGGTTCGCAGCACGGTGGAAGAGACCCTGAACGCTCTGCTGGACGCGGAAGCAGACCGCTTGTGCCGTGCCGAGCGGTACGAACGCACCGAAGCCCGCAAGGATACGCGAGCGGGTTCTTACGAGCGGCACCTACAGACGAAAGCGGGCGTGCGTACAGCCGGGCTAATTGAAGGTTTACCGGGCCGCTGCTCGGATTGCACTGCCACAGACCGAGGTAGTAGTTGAGCGCCTGATCGGTGTGATCCGCCACAGTCAGGGCATTCGCCAGTTGCATGCTGAAATTCCAGTTCTGCGGGTCGTAAAACAGGGCCGTGCGGAAATCCTCTATGGCAACTTCCGGCCGATTGTTCTGGAGCTCTTCATTACCGCGCTCGAACCACTGCACGCCGAGCGCGGCACGCCGGCGGTCGTAAGCCTGGCTATACGTGTGGGCAAGCGCCGAAAAAACAATGGTAATCACAACCAAAATGCCGACCAACAGGGGCTCGCGGACCCGGAAATCGCGCGTCAGAAAATTCGTTGCCGACGATGCCGCCATGTACTTCCGTTCTCCAAACCGTCGGAGTCACTGCAGCGCGAGTCCACGCCCCAGACGTCCTGACTTATATCGTATCACGACATGATTTATCGAAAGGGAAGAACCGGGAGCTGTGGCAGCGGGCCGCCGGCGTATCCGCCGCCTGGAGAAGCCCGGCCCACCGGGCAAGGCGGCCTTGGTTTCTGGGGGGAAGAGGGCTTGGAAAGCGGGGAGCACGGAAGTCATTTTCTATCCACAAAGTGAGAAACAACCGACGTGGCGCATGAGCAAAGTATTCACGCAGAGCACAATTATTTGTAATGGCAGCGTGTCGATTACGATAATGGAATGCAACTGGTCTCGAACATACCGGAGTTGGAGTTATCCCTTACTGAGTTCAGCGCGGCCAAACTAAACGGCCCGAATACTCCCTTGCAGTAAACCATTACGTCTCGTTACAGCGATAACCGGATTGTCGATGAACCCGCTGAAAACTTATAAAAATAGAGTGAGGTAATTATGCGCGCTGCCTTAGTCGGCGACAGTGTTGGAACGGCAAAACTTAGTTCGCCAATCACATCCCGTGAATTTCGAACGTTCGTCCGTCGACGGCTGAAAACGGCTTCAGATCGAGTGCTACTTCGAATATTGATCGCTGGTAGAGAGGGCGATCTCGTGGAATTGAGCGGACCCGAACTCTGCGCAAGAAGCATCGAACTCGCACGAAATTATTGTCAGGCGCCGCAGTCCACAGTTGTGCTGTTGCTGCTGCCACATTCCGCAGAATTGTTTTTGTTGTATCTGGGACTTCTCCTGGAGGGCCGTCTGCCGGCAATTCTCGCCTGGCCAACGAATCGGGTCGATCCGGAAAAGTACCAGCGCAACATACTGCATCAAATCCGCAGTCTGCCCGCCGGACAGCTGATAACCCTTCCGAGGCTGGCGAAGAACCTGGATGCGGGAGTTCCGTATACTACCACCGCGTGCCGGATTCACGAATTTGAGCGATTTGAATCGTCATTCTCCATGCATCTGGATGTGCCGCACGTGGAAAAGCAAAAGACGCATTACGTTGAACCCGGTGTGCCCGAGGATGCGCTCTTTTTGCAGTTTTCCGGCGGCACCACAGGTAATCAGAAGTGTGTGGTGGTAACGGCACCAATGCTGGTGCAGCAACTAAAGCGACTCACCGAGGTGTTACAGTTCCGTCAGGAGGACGGCGTGGCGAGCTGGCTGCCGCTCTACCATGATATGGGTCTTATCGCCTGTTTCTGGTTGCCTCTTTGGAATGCGGCGTCGTCGATTCACTTCGCTGCCACGGAGTGGCTGTTAGACCCGGGCATGCTGTTCCATTTCATGAGCCGGTACCTTGCTACTTTCTGCTGGCTTCCCAACTTCGCATTCACTTATCTGGCCGGGCAAAAAAGGAGAGTAGATCCCGCGGTGAACGTGTCACATGTCCGCGCATGGATCAATTGCAGCGAACCCGTGAGAGAACGATCTTTCAGAACCTTTACGGAAGCCTTTTCTGAACTCGGGGTGCGACGCGACCAGTGTCAGGCTTCCTACGCGATGGCGGAAAATGTATTCGCCGTTACCCAGACGACCTTGGGCACACCCCCGTCCAGCTTCCCTCGCATGCGGCTTAAGGGCACTTCGTCGGACGAACGACGAGTTGCGCAGAAATTGCCGGATGATCATTACGTTTCCAGCGGTTCTAACTTAAACGGCATGGCCTTTCGTGTACGACGCGGGAATGGAGAACTCTGTGGTGATGCAGTATTGGGCGAGATTGAAATCAACGGAGAGAGCCTGTTTGGCGGATATTGGGACCGGTATGGTTTCCACCGTCAAGCACTCACACACGATGGCTGGTATGTCACCGGCGACTATGGTTGCTCGCTTCACGGGGACCTCTACGTTATCGGCCGTACCAAGGACATTATCATCACGAGTGGCGTGAACGTTTTTCCGGAGGACATCGAAGCCCTGGTCAACACCCTTGAAGGCGTCTATCCGTGGCGCGTCGTCGCTTTCGGTGTGGACGACGAAGCCCGCGGAACGGAAAGCTTGGCCGTGGTTGCAGAGATGCGGGGAGAGTTTAATAACTCATCAGCCGCGCGGCTTGAAGTTCAGATTCGGCGACTAATTCCATTGGTTCTGGCGGTTCCCGTGAGGCATGTGCTCGTCACGCCGGAACGCTGGATCCTAAAGAGTACGGCCGGGAAGATTTCTCGCCGCGAGACCCGCTTACGGTTCCTCGATGAGCTGAGCACGACCCAAAATGGCGCCGGCGTTTCTGACAACGTGATCCGCGACCCTGCGGTGCCCGCTCAGGCTGCAAACAGTTCCGTTCCCGATTCTGACCGTTTGTGCTGGGGCTGATAACTCGACCCGCACTTCTCACCTGCGTAAAGATCATTCGTGGTGTCGATCAACTGATCGTCTACATACTGGCGTGTAGCAAACTGTTCTGCTCGACGGCCAAAGCAGGTACGAAACGAAGTCATTGCAAGTTCAGCGTATCTTAAAGCGCGGTTTGGCGGGACAGTTTAAACGGTCGAACTGAAGTCACGCGGGGCGATGTTCCCCCCTAAAAACAGAGCGGTGATAATACCTAAAACACTAATGAACGAAATTGGGTGCTGCACGATTGATATCACACCGTTCGGCGCGAAGAAGCCTAGTGTCCCAAAGAGAATCGCCGAAAGAGACAGTGCCTCAACCAAAGAGACTATGAACACTCTTAATCGCCAAGGGAAAATGCGTCTGAAGAATGATTCCGTATTCGGCAGCATGATGACAAAAAAAATTGTTATACCGCAGAATCCGACTAATAGCGATCCGATTCTGTGCCACATTGATCCGACTAATAGCAACACAAGTCTCTCCCACATTGATTCGGCTCGGACCAAACCTCATTTTAATGATACCAGAAAGAGCTTTTCAGCGCGAATTTAACAGAATTTCGGCTAGGTAGAGAGTTCAGGGATGTATCGGGAGAAATGCCATATCACGGGAAGGGTCGCGGTGGCCCTGGATTACAAGGACGTTAGATTACTAAGTCTCACTCCACCGAAGCCAGATAGATCGGAACAAGGTGAAACAGAACATCTGGACGCGCCTTGCAGATCACATCGAAAGTGCTTCCGATCGCGTAAAGCCAAATGCCCGCAGGAGCGTAACACGTCGTTGATCTCCCGGTTGAGTCCGTCAAAGCAGTGCGAAAAAGCCTTTCTATTCGGAAGGGGGAGCGCCGGAAACGCGAATTGGATGCCTTTGCGGTAATGGCCCGGGGGCGCATCTCAGGCAAACGCTGGAAGTCGAAGCTGTGGGCAGACCGGGGCGAGCAGCATTCGAGAAATCAGCGCAAGCTCCTTGCGCCAGTCGGCGCCGTGAAGAGCTGTGGGGACTGCTAGACCGCCTGAATTCGTTCATCGAGGAATTAACCGCAGCCGTCCAGCAGGAAGCCAACCAGCGACCCGAAGCGTTGCGGTTGATGACCATCCCGACTTGGGCGCTCTTACGGCACTGGCCTTTGTGTTGATCATCAGAACTCCGTCGCGGTTCGCTCGTGGCAAGCAGATCGGCACATACACGGAGGTGATCTCGAGTGAAGATTGAGTGCCCACGGATCTTCTCTTCCACAGAATCTATAGGCTGCTGTTTTCCGAGGGCAGCGGAGCACTGAGTGGGGTGGCCTGGTCACCAAGCGCTCGTCGCGTAGCGAGAAACGCGGGGAGGCAGAGAACAGGCGCCGCTAGCCGCTGGTCCCCAAACGTCAAAAGGAAGACCGTTCAAGGAATATATTTCGCGAATCGGTGAGTTCACCAAAGGCTCCACCGGCAAAGGCCTATTCGTGACCAAATAAGCGTTCTTCCAGTTGCGCAAATGTTCCACTGCTTTTGGAGGGTCTGGATCGTAACAAACATCCAGGACGTCCGCGTCCGACCAGTACATCAGGTAATCGAAAAACCCGCTACGGTTATCGTGGACGACTGCAACGATCATTGGGTAACTTTCAGAGATTCGGGAGACCCACCGCAACGGAGTGCCATCTCCCTCAAACGCGTTGCACTATCTTTTGACCATCGCAGTAATCGCCTAGTGTGTGAGGTTTCCAACGCATTTAGTAGCGCGCTCGAATCTTAGCATCGCGGCCCAACTGGATTGCAGTTTAGGCAACAATCCATGCTCAGCATCGAAGCTCTGCTGTGATAATTGCGGAAGACGGAGGCGAAACATGGACGCGTGGCATTTGCGGCTGTAGCGACGGCGGCGTTCACTGGCTTGAGGTTGGCGGAACTCATACAAGCAATTCTCCGCCACAGCGATATAGCAACGACGCTTAGTTTTTACGTGGAAACACCGGAAGCTGAGTCTCGTGAAGCGTTGGACAAGCTAATGGTTTTGATGAAATAATTTTGAATCAAGCCAAAGTGGCTCAACGGCAGAGCCGAAGTAGCTCAATGGTAGAGCACCCGCTTCGTAAGCGGGGGGTTAAGGGTTCAAGTCCCTTCTTCGGCTCCATTCCTTACCTGATTTTTCGCCGCTGCCAGTCATTCACCCGCTGAAAAATGCGGGTTTTTCGCTTTTTGGAGGTTGGAGGAAATTGGCGGAATTTGAGCGAAGGATGGGCACAACATGGGCACGGGCGCACATTGTTGAGAGTTTCGGAGCGTAGAAGAAACGCAACGGGGCAGGGCCGTGTCAGAACCTACGACGGAACGGAAGAGGATAACGCAAACGCTCATCTCGGAAAGGTTGGCGTTTCACTTGCTACTTCTTCCGACAGCTTCGGGCGTTTGAAGCCGTGTGTTGACTGGCTCAAGATGTTTCCATGCCAGCGGTTCAACGGATTTCTTGTCAGGATAGGCTGACCCAATAGGTGCGAGTTTCTTGTGTGCATTAACCCGCACACGAACGCCTTCTCTTATCTGGTATTCCCAGAAACGTAGCAGCCAAAAGCGACCGTGCTTGACGATGCTTCCCTTCTGCATGGAACACACCTCCAACCAGGACGGTAGCAGGCTGTGTTCCAAACTGTGTACCACCAGACGGTACTATCCGTGTGCAATGCTACATTAAGTCTTACAAAACCAGCGTTTTCAACAGGGTTAGGACTCGAATAGTCCTTTACGAATCGGCTGCTCTACCACTGAGCTACCTCGGCTTAGGTATTTTCACGATAGCATCCGCGGAAAATAACTGCAATTCAGCTGATGTACCGCGCTGCCGATCGCAGCAACGCCGAACGCTAGCGCGAAAGCGGGTACATCGCCCACGCGATGCCGATGCCCACCAACAAGAATAAGAAAAACGACCACAGAATGTACTTCACGCGATCTTTGGGCTGGCGTCTGCCTAAAAATCCAAAAGCTACCGAAATCACCGCGGCGAAAAACAGAAACGCCTCGATGTGCGTCAGATTGAATGGATTCGCCGACATCATGCCTTCCGGCCTCGTGCCGCTTCGTAGGCATGCAGCGCTGCCAACAAATTCAGCACCCCTGCCGTAGCCAGAAACCGCGTGCCGTAGTCGCCTTCCGCGTGCGAAACATCGGCTCCCCGAACTTCCATGCTGCGTGCCACGAAATAGAAGCTCCCCGCGCCCAGGTCCGCAATGTAACCCAGGGTATCAAACGCATCGTTGCCGTTGGAGGTGAACAGGTTGCCGCGCATCGAAGCGCCCACCATCACCAATATCCCCACGGTGAAAAACACCACCAGCGCGCGTCCCCACATGCGTTGCAAAGCATGTCCGAGTCCGGGAAGTAGCCAGCCGGCGACGGCCAGACCCAAAGCCCTGGCCTCCGGCGGCATGCGTTCAGCAGCGTTCGCGGGAGCCGCTTCGTTGCCCTCCGGAACCTGCTCCACCGAGGTGGTGTGATTTTGCTCTTCGTTCATTCGCTTAAGCGCCAGGTTTACACGAGCAGCGGCAGAATTTCCGTCTGAACGGCGCCCGTGACGCGCGCATCTTTTTCGTCCACGTACACATCGACTTCCGTCCGCATGCCAAATTCCGGAAGATAAATGCCCGGTTCCACGGAATTGCATGTGTGTGCGATCAAATGGCGATCGTCGTGGGTTTCCAGTCCGTCCATATTCACGCCATTGCCGTGTACCGAAGTGCCGATACTGTGTCCGGTGCGATGGAAAAAATATTTTCCATAACCGGCTTTCTCCACCACCCCACGCGCGGCGCGATCCACTTGCCAGCCTTGCAGGGGCTTGCCCGCTTTCACGTGGCTGCGAATCAAATCCACGGCGCGGTCACGCGCCTCTCGCAGCACACCAAACACTCGAGCGTACTTGTCCGGAACCGTGGCTCCCAGGTAGCCTATCCAGGTGACGTCGTAATACACGCTGTCGGCGTTCTTTTGTTTCCCCCAAACGTCCAGAAGCAGCAAATCTCCTTCGCGTACGGGCGACGACTTCTCGGGTGTTGGACCATAATGCGGATCGCTGGCGTTTGCGTTTACTGCTACATCCGGCCCTTCTTCAGTGGTGATCCCTGCCTCATCGAATTTGCGCAGAATAAACTGTTTCAGATCGTATTCCGTCACAGGCTGTTTCTGCCGCACGCAATCTGCCGCATGATCGAACGTCTCGCGAACAATGCGATCGATTGCCCGGCCGGCAGCGAGGTGCGATTGCAGTTGCTCTTTCGTCCAGCACGCCTCATATTTCTGCACCAGGTCGGCTGACGTGACTACTTTCTTCCCCAGACTGCGCACCAGTTCCACCGTGCCGGCGTCCACCATGGCGACATAGGGAATCGAGTTTTTCGGCGAGTATTGCATCGCCACCGTTTTCGCTTTGCCGAGCGCCTTTTTCAGATTGTCGCGTAATTCTTGCTGCCCGGCATAGTACAGAGTGTCGCCCGGCACGGCCGCCAGCGCGCCGGCTTCAATTTTGTGCACCAATTTTTGGGGAGCGCCCTTCGCCGGAACGAAATAAAACCACCGCCTGGTGCGCATTCCGGAGGGTAAATCCAATATGCGCTGCGCAATGGGGTCACGGCCGCGAAAATCGTAGAACAGCCAGCCATCCACCTTGGCGCGCCGCAAATCTTTTTGCATTTCGCCGGTATCGACCTTCATGCAGGCAATTCCCTTCTCGCTTTCCGAGCGTGCTCACGCTTCCGTTCGCAGCAACGCCTCGATCTGTTGCCGGGTGACACCAAAAATCTCCACGCGCTTGTTGCGGCTTTGTTCGCCGCTCCGGATTCTAACAGCCGATTTCGCGGTTTTCAAAATCGCCGCAAGAAATTCCACCAATGCTTCGTTGGCGCGATTTTCCAGAGCAGGAGCACACAAGCGCACCTTCAAAGCGCCGTCGATTACCCCGGCAATCTGGTCGCGGCTGGCGCGGGGCTGCACACGCACCGGAAAGGTGACCGTCCCGCGCGACATATCTACGGCGATGTCCAGCAGCGCCACGCTTCACCACGCTCTTTCGTATTGCACTGGCGGCTTGATTTTCACTCCCAGCTTTTGCGCGGCGCGCCGTGGCCAGTACGGATCGCGTAGCATTTCCCGAGCCAACAGCACGATATCCGCCTGCTGCATCGAAATAATCGTTTCCGCTTGCGCTGGTTCGGTGATCACGCCCACGGCGCCCGTGGCAATATCCGCTTCCCGGCGAATCGCGGCGGCAAAACCGGTCTGGTAACCGGGTCCTGCAGGAATCTGCACTCCAGGAATCGCGCCGCCGCTGGAAACATCAACCAGGTCGACACCCACAGCCTTTAACCTTCGCGCCAACTCGACGCTTTGTGGCAAATCCCAGCCATTTTCCGCCCAATCGGTGGCCGAGATACGGACAAACAGGGGTCGCTCTTGTGGCCAAACTTCGCGCACCGCTTTTGCCACGCGCACAAGCATCCGAATTCGATTCTCGAAGCTGCCGCCAAATTCGTCGGTTCGATGATTCGTCAACGGTGACAAGAACTCATGCAAAAGATAGCCGTGGGCCGAATGGATTTCGATGACTTGGAAACCCGCCTGCAAAGCACGAACCGCAGCCGTCGAAAACTCGCTCACTACCTGACCTATCTCCACCGGCGAAAGCTCCTTTGGTTCCGCATAGCCGGCGCTGAACGGAATGGCGCTGGGCGCTACGGGCGTCCAACCTCCTTCCTTCGCGGCGATCGGCGCGCCGCCGAGCCAAGGCACCGCCGTGCTGGCCTTGCGTCCGGCATGAGCCAGTTGAATCCCCGGAATTGCGCCATGTTGCCAGACAAATTCAGCAATCGGCCGCCACGCGTCCACGTGCGAATCCAAATAAATTCCAGTGTCAGCGGGAGAAATGCGCCCGATCGCGCTCACCGCGGTCGCCTCGGTGAAAACCAGCGCGGCGCCGCCCACGGCCCGGCTGCCCAGATGTACCAGATACCAATTGGTGGGATACCCGTTCTCGGCCGAATATTGGCACATCGGCGAGACCGCGATTCGGTTCTTCAGTTCAACACTGCGCAGGCGAAACGGTTTGAACAGGTTCATTTCAGGTGTCCACAGTCAGTTGATTCGATTCATCGCAGTGCCGGACGGGCACCAAAGAGGGCAGTGCCCACGCGAACTTCGGTGGCACCTTCCTCGATGGCTACCTGAAAGTCGTGCGACATCCCCATCGACAACACTGGCAACTTACGCGCCAGGCGCGCTTCCAACTGTTCGCGCAAGCTCCGCAAACGCGCAAAATAGGGGCGAGCGTCTTCCGCCTGCTCCATGAACGGCGGAATGCACATCAATCCGGCAAGGTTGAGTCGCGGAAGAGCCGCCACCTGCTCGGCCAGTACAGGTAAGTCAGCTTCGGACACGCCGCTTTTCGTGGCTTCTCCGCCCACGTGAACTTCCAGAAGCACGCGCAAGCGCTCCTCATTGGGCGCTGTGCTGCTCACGCGATCCAGCTTTTGCGCCAAGGGGAAATCGTCAACCGCGTCGATGCTGTGAAATAAATGGGCAGCTTTCCCCGCCTTGTTGCTCTGCAAATGGCCGATCAAGTGCCACGTTGCCGGGAGATCCATAAGGCTGCCGCACTTCCCTTCCCATTCCTGAACACGATTTTCGCCGAAGTGCCGCAGTCCCACGTCAAACGCCTCGCGAATTGCGGCTGCCGGCTGCGTTTTCGAGACGCCCACCAAGGTGATTTCCTCGGCATTCCTTCCTGCGCGCTGGGCCGCGGCGCCGATCTGCTCTGCGACACGCCGCAAATTGTCTCGGATTCCCATGTGCAGCCATATTCCTGAAGCAACTCGATCATCGTAACACGCCAGCGCCTGGGGCTCGGTGTTGCGCCGGATTCAACCATGCGGCTGGTTTTATTGCGGAGCTTGGATTCTCCGGTTACACTGGCTGACACGAGTGGTTCCACCCCGCCACCGTAAGTGCACATGAACAAACGCGGGCTACTTATCGCCATCGAAGGTATCGACGGCAGCGGCAAACACACGCAGGCAAGGCTTCTGGAACATTCGTTAACCGCCAAGGGCCTGGCCGTGTACGCCACAGGCTTTCCGCAATACGATTCGTGGTTTGGCAGCATGGTCGGGAAATTCCTGAACGGCGACTACGGGCCGCTGGAGTCGGTGGACCCGCATTTCTCGGCAATCTTGTATGCGGGTGACCGGTTTGAAGCCAAACCGCGCATCGAAGGCGCATTGAATGCCGCGAAAATTGTGCTGGTGGACCGCTACGTGGGATCGAATCTGGCTCACCAGGTGGCGCGCGTGCCAGCCGAAAAACGCTCCGAATTCCTGCGCTGGATCGAGCACCTGGAATATTCCATTTATGGGTTGCCCCGCGAGGATCTGATTCTGTACCTGCGCGTGCCTCCCAGTCAGGCGCAACGCCTGGTCGGCAAGAAAGACCAGCGGCAGTACACCCGCGCGACTCTTGATATTCAAGAGAACAGTCTGCAGCACCTGGAAGACGCGGCCGAAATGTACGACATGTTGTCGCGCAGCCGTCCGTGGGCCACGGTGCAATGTTATGACGCGCAGAGCAATTCCTTGCGCTTGCCGGAGGATATCGCGGCCGAAGTGCTGACCGCGGTCGAGCCTTTGCTGGAAACCGTGAAGAAGGGCTGATTCATGGGATTTGGCGAATTCCTGGGCAACCAGAAAATCGTGTCGGCCTTGCGGGGTGCGCTTCGCTCTTCGCGGGTTCCTCACGCCTTGTTGTTCACCGGCCCGCGAGGCGTAGGCAAGTACACCTTGGCGCGCATGTTCGCGCAAGCTGCGAATTGCGAGCGCCTGACTGACGATTTTTGTGGCGAATGCATTGCGTGCCGGCAAATCTCGCAATTGACCGACCCACAAAAATTAATTGAACAAGGCCTGGCGGAGCGCGGCGAAAGCGCCGACGCAGCCACAGTCGAACGCATTCCGCTGATCCTGCAGGGCAACTCCGACGTGTGCGCGGTGGTGCCCGATCCGGTTCGTTTGAAAGCCCCAGTAGCTCGCCCGATGCTGCGCATTGGGCAGTTGCGCGCGATTCGCCGCGCCGCTTATTTCCAACCCACCGGCCGGCGGCGGGTGTTCATTCTGGATGGCGCCGAAACCATGCGGACCGACGTGGCCAACGTGTTCCTGAAAATCCTGGAGGAGCCTCCCGGGTCGGCCACTTTGATCCTCACCGCGCCGTCGCCATTCAGTCTGCTGCCCACCATCCTTTCCCGCTGCATGCAATTCCATTTCGCCCCGCTTCCACTGGCGGAAGTAGAGAAAATCCTGAAACTTCATTCGCAGCGCAAACCCGCGGAACTGAAACTCGCGGCCCAGCTCTCGGAAGGCAGTCCGGGTCTGGCGTTGGAACTGGACTTGGAAGAGGCCGTCGAGAAGCGCAGGACCGCGTTGCGGGTGCTGGAACGAGCGGCGCGCGGCCAAGCTTTTGCCCAGCTGTTTGCGGACACCGCTGCGCTGGCGAAGGATCGCGAAAGCTCGTTTGAAGACCTCCTGGCCATTTTTTACGGGCTGCTCTCCGATCTTCTGGAACTAAACGCCGGCGTGCGTTTCCCGTTATTGCGGAACCCGCACCTGACCAAGGAATTGGAATCGCTGTCGCGCGCCGTGGATGCCCCATGGATCGGGCGGGCCATCGCGGAAATCGACAAGCTGGCGGGCGGCATGCGGCGCAACCTCAACCGCCAGCTAGGACTCGACGCATTGGCGATGTCCCTGGTGCCTGCTGAGAGCGGTTCCGTTAACACAAAATAGATTTCACCTTAAACCGGCGGTTGGGGCATAATACGCGAAACCCTAGGCCCATCCGGCGCATCATAAGGAACAGGAAAAATACCTCCAACTCAAACAATTCAAGGAGCAGTCATGGTGAATCGCCGCATGTTTCGTCCCACCTTTGGGGAAGTCAAGGAACCGCCTTCTCCTCGGCCTCAACACAATGGCGGCCCATTACCCAGCAAGAAGCCCGCTCCACCGGAAATCACCCACGCGGAAAATTTCTACTGGGTGAAACAGATGCAAGGACGCACGCCCATGTCGGTGGTGCTGGACTCCGGGGAAGTGCTGCGTGGAGTGGTCGAGTGGTACGACCGCGACTGCATCAAGCTGACCCGCGAAGGAGCACCTAACCTGATGGTGTTCAAGCGCCATATCCGGTACGTTCACAAAGACGGCGAGGGAGAAGAGTAGTCATCGGCCCATAGTGTGTCCCGCCGCCGCCGAAAAGGTTAGCAGCGCCTTAGCTGCCAGTTTGCCGGAGTCAATGAAGATTTCGCATTCGGTCACCACAAAATTCCGCCCCGCCCGCAATACCCGCGCATCGGCCTTGACGGTCCCGCCCGGCACCGGCTCCAGGTAGTTGATCTTCAGCTCCAGGGTGGCCAGTTCCACGCCGCGGGGCACAACCGTGTACGCGGCGATGGCGGCGGTGGTGTCGGCCAGCGCGGCCAAAATACCGCCGTGAACCACGCCATGAATCTGCTTATGGCGAGGACGCACGTCCAGGCGGAAAATGGCCCGGCCATCGTGCACGCTTTCCACGTCGAAACCCAACAACTCGGAAGATTTGCTCTCCTTCATGCGTTGACGCACCAACCTGGTCACGCTTTTTTCTTCAGCCGTCATTTTTCGAGTCATCAAACCAGCGCTCCTTCAGTAGGCACTAAGCCCGCCATCCACAGGGATGGCCGTTCCGGTCATCCAGGAAGATTCGTCCGAGGCCAGAAACACGGCCAATTCGGCAATGTCTTCGGGTTTACCGAAGCGGCCGAGCGGCAGCGTGCCGACCCGCGCGTTGCGGGCCTTCTGCCCTTGCTCGCTTTCATCGAATAGCTCTTTCACCAGTTCGGTTTCCACAATCGCGGGACAAATGCAGTTCACCCGGATCTTCTCGTGCGCATGATCGACCGCCATCGCCTTGGTCAGCAGAACCAGCCCGCCCTTGGAAGCGCAGTAAGCCGCGCGACCCTTCATAGCTACCAGGCCCAGGATTGAGGCGACATTGACAATGGCTCCTCCCCCCGCGCGGCGAAATGCCGGCAGCACCGACCGGGACAGGAGAAACGGGCCTTTCAGGTTGGTGTCGATCAGGCGATCCCAATGCGGCTCGGAAATAGTCTCGACGGTCGATACGCTCAACACCCCGGCATTGTTGACCAGCACGTCCACCCGGCCAAATTGCGCTTCCACCGTGTCCACGGTTCGGCGTACGGCTTGGCTTTCGCAGACGTCGCAAACGACAGGGGCGCCCTCCCCACCTGAAGCTGACAACTCCGATACCACCCGGTCCAATGGCTCGCGGCGGCGGCCCAAGACCGCCACTCTGGCGCCTTCCCGAGCGAATGCCAAGACAATGGCCCGGCCTATCCCCGATCCCCCGCCGGTTACGATTGCGACTTTACCGTTTAAGCGTGTCACGTGAAGTGCTACCTTTGCGTCTAACCAATGTATTCTGCCGCTGGCCAGCACTCACGCCCGCGGGCCGCGACTCTAGCATCCCGGCTTGCCACCCCGCAAGCAAGCCCGTCGAACGGAGCGGCAAATTTCCAGGTAGAGGGCCATTATGCGAATCGGGATCACAGGTTACCCCACATACGGAGGCTCGGGCGTAGTAGCGACGGAGTTGGGACAGGAACTGGCGGCCCGAGGCCACGAGGTTCACTTCATCACCTACGCACCGCCGATACGGATGAAGACCGACGATCCGCGGATCCACTTCCATCAAGCCGCGGTGGTGCAGTATCCGCTGTTCGATCACTCGCCGTACACGCTGTCGCTGGCGGTGAAGATGCTGGAAGTGTTCGAGAGCGAATCGCTGGACATTCTGCACGTGCACTACGCCATACCGCATTCGGTCAGCGCGTTGCTGGCGCGGCAAATGGCGGCGCCGCGACGACTGCCGTTCATCACCACCTTGCACGGCACGGACATTACCCTGGTGGGGAACAACCCCAACTTTCTGCCCATCATCCGCTACTCGATCGAACAAAGCGACGGAGTCACCTCCATTTCGCAATATTTGTACCGGCACACCATTGACGAATTCGGGATCAAGCGGCCGATCGAGGTGATTCCGAACTTCGTCAACTGCGAGCTGTATTGCCGGAAAAGCAATCCGGAGTTGCGGGCCCAATGGGCGCCGAATGGCGAACCAATTCTGATGCACTTGTCGAACTTCCGTCCGGTGAAGCGCATCCTGGATGCGGTGGAAATCTTCGCGCTGGTGCGCCAGAAGATGCCCGCCAAACTGGTGATGATCGGAGACGGGCCGGACCGCGGTCCTGCCGAGGAGCTGGCGCGGCGGCGCGGCGTGGAGAACGACGTGATCTTCCTGGGCAAGCAAAACGACATCCACGAGAAGCTGGCGCAGGCGGACCTGTTCCTGTTGCCTTCGCAACTGGAGTCGTTCGGGTTGGCGGCGCTAGAGGCCATGGCTTGTGAAGTTCCGGTCATCGCGACCAACACCGGCGGCGTGCCGGAAGTGGTCGAACATGGCGTGGACGGTTACTTGGTGGAACCCGGCGATGTGCAGCAAGCCGGCAAATACGCCATCGAGTTGCTCTCGCGAGCCGACCGCGGCCGTGAAATGGGCCAGCGAGCACGTGCGGACGCCCGCAAAAAGTTTTGCGCCAACGACGTAATCCCCATGTACGAGAGGTATTACGAGCGAGTGCTGAACTATCAGGGTGTGCCGGTGGGGGTGTCGGCCAGCGGCTAGCGATAGTGTCGCGCGAGTTCCGAGGCATATTGCCGGCCGAGTTGCGCGCGATGGCAAGAGAGCCATTCGCTGAGTAGTGTTCCACCCGTGCTAGGTCCTCCGGTGGTGAGCAAATCGCTCATCAGCCCTTCGTATTCTTCCCAGGTCAGCACAAGATCGTGCAGGAAGAGTCCCGCCAGTCGAGTCGAGAGATAAGCCAGAACAGTAGGCAAATGCATGATGCGCAAGCGGCTTTGCAGCTGCGTTGCGATCAGGCGCACCAATTCCTCGAACGTGAAGGTTTCCGGTCCAACGGCGTCGATGACTTCGTTGCTGTGCTTCTCCACTGCAGCGGTGATGAGTCCAGCCATGTCCTGCACATAAATCGGGCGAAGGCGATAACGGCCGTCGCCAGGAATGCCAAACACCGGAAGGCGACGAACAAACCAGGCAATATTGTTGATGAGAACGTCTTCCAGTCCAAAGATGACCGTTGGCCGCAGGATGGTGTAGGCGAGACCGGAACCTACAACCGCCCTTTCCAGTTCCGCCTTCCCTCGATAATAGGCGAGCGGCGAATCGACAGAAGGATTGGCGATACTGACGTGAACGATGCGGGTGATGCCCGCTTTTTTGGCGGCGTTGATGAGTGTAATGGTGTTTTTGACGGCGGAATCGAACGTCGAATGGCCATGAGGAAATCGCACCCAATAAGTGTTGATCAGACAAGAAGCGCCGCTCAGGGAACGCTCGAGCTCTTCCGGATGCTCGAAGTTATACGGAAACGCTTGCACCTTCGCGCCGAACTCGCTGTGGCGGTCCGGATGAAAGGTCAAGGTGCGGACCTGATAGCCGCGGCTCAGCAACAATCGCGTGGCGTGTTTGCCGGTATAGCTGAATGCGCCGGTGATGATCACGGTGTTCATGCCAATCGCGCGTCAGTGCTGCGAGACCACCGCGACGCAGCGGGTTGCCGCGCATTTCCGGTGAGCAGCGACCCAGCGATAGGCCGGATGAAGCAGCTGCGGCATGCCCGGAACCTGGGACAACCACACCAGGGGACGAGCCCACCAAAGCAGGCCAGCGACCGCCAGGACCGCGTCGGCACCGCCACATTGCGTGCCGTCGGGGCGCAAGAACCGGAGTTCGCGTAACAGGTCCTGCGGCGGAATGGCCAGCAGCGCACCGACGCGCCGATCCTGCAACGGCGCCACACCGAAGCCACGGCGCGCCAGAATGGGAGCAACCCAGCGGGCCAGACGGGTACAGAACAGGCAGTGGGCGTCGAAGAAGAGCCAGCCCTTGGCGTGGCGGCCTTTTGTGTCGGTGAAATCGTTGGCGAGAGAAATCATGGGTGTGTTCCCATCAACGTGAAACGTTCCATACTTCGGGGCCTAAAGGCCAATGGATTGGCAGCGCTGGAGTCGCGGCAAAAGCCGCGACCCACAAACCATGCAGTTTTGGTGCGACTCGGTCGCATGCTTCCTGGTCTCTCGCTCCCGTGCACAGTCAAGAATGGCTGTGCCACAGGTCGGCACTCGCGCTAGCCGGCTTTCTTCTTGTCGCCGGCCAGCAGGGTAATCACTTTGCCGCGAAGCTTGCCAACGCTTTTCAGTGTGCTCGCGGGCATGTGCAGCACTTCGTCGAACAGGCCGCTCATGATGGTGAGGAATTCCAACATGGATTCCAGCCGTTCGCGCGTATACGCATCATTTTGTGCGTGGGCTTGCAGCTCCTGAACGCATTCGTTCAAAACGCGCAGCGTAGGATCGATTTCGCGCCGCTTGCGCTCTTCGGAAACGATGCGGAAAATCTCCCAAACATCCTTCGAGGTCTCGAAGTGATCACGGCGGTCGCCCAAAACGTGGACCACCCGCACGATGCCCCAACCTTGCAGCTCACGGAGACTGGTGCTCACGTTGGAACGCGCTACCGATAAGGTTTCGGCGATTTCGTCGGCGGCAATGGGCTTGGGAGACAGGAACAGCAACGCGTGGACTTGCGCGACGGTGCGATTGATGCCCCATTTGGTGCCCATTTCGCCCCAAATGGAGGATGAACTTCTCGGCGACAGGCGTGAGGGGCGGTGGTGCTAGGGGGTTGTTGGGTTCAGGCATGGGGTAGTCCTACGTTTTAAGTTCTAAGTTCTACTGACATTTCAGTCTATACAGAAATTGCAGGAGTAAGGAGCATCTGTCAAGCGCCATTTTCAACTGGGTTCATAGCGCTCAAGACCGGTTCGAGGTGTTTATAAGTTGGTTACCCACCCCCCCTAAGGGCGTAGAAAGCAAAGGAGTTAACGTGAAAATTTTTTCGGGCGACTGCTGGCCCCCCCTATTTTTGTATCAAGCGCAAACAAAGCACTTAGCCGGTGGGAGGGCGCAAGGTGTGACGGGTGAACATGGGAAGGGGGTACACCCCCTATTTTACGCAGATTTATCAAAACAAAGGGGATGTGCGCGCCGCGATTTGTAGATCTATCAAAACAAAGGGGTAATTTTGCGCAGTGGGAGCGCAGCAGAAGCGGCAGCTGGGGACACGCGAGTTGGCGGAAGTGTTGTGGCGGGATCAGCGGCGATAGCACGGCGGACGGCTCCCGAGAAAGTCAGCGGGATGATAACTGAATGGATAGATCAATAGAACGGTACTAAGGGGCAATTGAGGGGCAGGGGAAGCGAAGCCGACCTTATCAAGATGGTTCTCCCTCGGTGAACCCAAGACCCAGTCTTACGAATCGAGGCACCCTGCGCGGAGGAAAGGAAGAATGCTGGCATAAATGCCAGCGCTACAAAATCGGCGCTCCGCATGACTCGCGGACCTTTGGACATTGCTCAGGACGGGGTCGCCCAGGCCAGTCTGAAGACTGGCCACTACACAGCCAAGAATGGCTGTGCCACAAAGCCGATCCAGAGTTCGGCCAGTACGCAAGCGAAAGAAAAGTGGGGGCGGCCATCCTAAGACCACTCAAAAAATCGAGGGTCGAGCACCTGGCAGGCAGCAGCAGTTGATTTCCGTCGTAGAATCCTGCTGATGCTCAGCATAGCGCCTGATGATCGAGTTTTCATTCTTACCGGGGCAGGAGTGAGCGCGGAAAGCGGCATTCCGACCTTCCGTGGCGTTGGCGGGCTGTGGCGGAACTACCGGATCGAGGAGGTCGCTTCTCCGTACGCCTGGAAGCGCGACCCGCAACTGGTTTGGGAATTCTATTCAATGCGACGGAGAGTTGCTTCGGCGGCAAAGCCGAACCCGGCGCACTTCGCCTTAGCGAAACTGGAACAGAGGCTTCAAGAACGGCTGTTCCTGTGCACGCAGAATGTTGACGACTTGCACGAGCAAGCAGGCTCAACGCAGGCCGTCCATATGCACGGCGAACTGTTCAAGAGCCGCTGCGATTCGTGCAGCCGACCGCCGTTCGACGACCGAAACCTTCACGAGCCGCCAGCCGAGATTCCGCGGTGCGAATGCGGGGGACGGATTCGCCCACACATCTGCTGGTTCGGGGAAATGCCGTTCGAACTGGATCGAATTTTTGCCACACTCAATGAATGCAGCGTTTTCATGGCTGTTGGAACTTCGGGCGTGGTGGAACCCGCGGCCAGTTTCGTGGCTCACGTTGCTGCTCGAGCACGAACAATCTATGTGGGGCCGGAGGAACCCGCGAACGCATCCTCGTTTAGCGAACGCCATTTGGGGAAGGCGGGAGAGGTTTTGCCGGAGTTGCTGCAAAACTAAGAATGTTGAGTTAGAAGACGCTGACTTCGGGGATCACGGGAACGAGCTGAGGGACGTCGATTTCGATCTTGGTGCCTTGGCCTTCCAGACTGCTGATTTGCAGGTGGAAGTCGGCACCGTAAAGGACGCGCAGGCGCTCGCGCACATTGCTGAGACCGATGCCTTCGACGTAGACGTGCGGCAATTTGTCTTCGGAAATGCCCACGCCATTGTCTTCAATCTGGATGTGCAGGCGCCCGTCGCGATTGGCGGTGCGCAACAGGATGCGGCCGCCGCCGAGTTTGGGAGCCAGGCCGTGCTTGAGGCTATTTTCCACGATGGGCTGCAACAACATGCTGGGGATGAAGGTCTCCAGGGTGTCTTCGCCAATCTGCTTGACGATATCGAGATTGTCGGCGCCGAAACGAGCGACTTCGATGTCCAGGTAATCGTCGATGAAGGCAAGCTCTTCGCGGAGGGGCACGAAGGTTTCGTGTTTGCGCAAGAGGCGGCGAAGAATGTTGCTGAGCTTGAGCACCACGCCGCGGGCGGTGTCGGGGTCCAAGCGGATGAGCGCGGTGACGGTATTGAGAGTGTTGAACAGGAAATGCGGATTGATTTGGCTGGAGAGCGCGTCCATGCGGGCACGCAAGAGCAGTTGCTGGTGGCGTTCGAGATTCATCTCGATGCGGGTGTTGTTCCAGATTTTCAAGGGCGCGGCGACGGACATGAGCGTGCCCAGCACAGGGAGGCACAGCTTCCAGTTCCATTGCGGATCCAGGGCAAACAGCCACTTGGGAGAAGTGGCCAGCACCAAAGCGACGCGTCCCAATTCCAGGCCCACGCAGGCAAACAGCGGCAACATTTCCCACATCATTTCACCGCTGCGCACCATGCGCATGATGGCTTTGGGAATGTTCAGGAAGGTGAAGGGCCCGAAGTTCCATAATTTTTCTTTGTCGGGGATCAGTTGGCGAATCAATCCACCGAGCAAACCGGCGGTAGCGGCGGCAGGCATAGCCAGCCACTCGTGAGCCATCAGCGCGGGGACGGTAATGATGGCGCCGCCAATGGGGCCGACAACGCGTCCGGCAAGCAGGCCCATCAGGAACGCGCCCTCGAGTGAGAGGTCGGCGAATTGATAAGCGGGACGGTACAGACGAAGGATCACCGCGACGAGCAGCGCGGGCACCAGGAACAACATGAGTTTCAGCTTTTGATCGACATCGCGCTCCTCGGTGAACAGCACGCGGCGGAAGGTATTCCAGCGGGCCAGCAAGGCGGCAATCGACGAGGCCACCCCGACCTTGAGCAACAAGGTGAAGAGCAGTTCGCGGACGGTGAGAGTGGTTTCCATGTCCCCCGGCAAGTGAACGCGTTTCGAACGATCCCGAAACCGATACTCAGTGGCCGTAGCCCGATTCGATGGCCGGATAGTTGATGCCGTCGCGAGCCGCGACCACCAAGCTACCGCTAGCATCCAATCAGGGCAGCGCTTGAGCGAAGGCCCGGGATCAGGCTGGTTCTATTGTAAAGAAATCGTCCAGGGCGCTGCATAAATGTTGACAGCGGTGTTCGAGGGAATACGTCCCCCGCCTGCTATACTGAATGGAGAACATGGCCAGAAGAAACCTGGAAACAACAACGATTTCGCGGACCTACCGGCTGAAGCCGGAGGTTCCCCGTCCGGAGAATCACAACCACGGCCGAGGTTCGGCGGCGGCGGACGAGGTGCGTCAGGTGGCCAAGGCGGAACTGCCGACCCGCTATGGACGCTTCACCATCTACGGCTTCCAAGGGCGCGGGCCCCAAGAAGAAGCGGTAGCGCTGGTGCGCGGGAATCTTGCGGGAAACACGGCGCCGCTGGTGCGGGTACACTCGCAATGCCTGACCGGCGACGTGCTGCATTCGCTGCGCTGTGATTGCCGGGCACAACTGGAATTGTCGCTGAAGAAGATCGGGCGCGCGGCGGCGGGAATCCTGCTGTATTTGCCGCAAGAGGGCCGCGGCATCGGGCTAATGAATAAGTTGCGGGCGTACGAACTGCAAGACGGCGGGATGGATACGGTGGAAGCCAACGTGTCTTTGGGATTCGCCGCCGATGCGCGGGAGTACGAATTTCCGGCCAACATTCTGAAGAAGCTGGGCGCGACGAAAATTCGCTTGCTTTCGAACAATCCGGACAAAGTGAAACAACTGGAGTCGGCGGGAGTGCGGGTGGTGGAACGGGTGCCGTGTCAGCCGCGCATATCGAAAATTTCCCGCGGGTATTTGCAAACGAAGAAGAGCAAGATGGGGCACTTGCTGGAAGGAATTTAGCGGGTTTGGCGGGTCGAAAGACCCGCGTGTGTTAACCGGGCTTTTCAGCCACCACCCACGAGTTGGACAATCTCCAGGCGATCCCCTGCGGCCACATGCGTGGAATCCCATTGTGCCTTGGGCAGGATTTTCAGGTTGTACTCCACCGCTACGCGGCCGGCGTGCAAACCAAGCTGAGCAAGCAGACTGGTTACCGTGGAGCCGGGCGCGGCTTCGCGGGTTTCCCCGTTCACTTGAATGACCATAGCGTCGGCCATGAAGCCCTCCCGGTCAGGCTACCCGAGGTTTGGCGCGGAGCGCAAATCGCAAATGACCTTTGGCGGAATGATTATCGGCGTAAATCACCAGAGCCGCCTGGGGACCAGTGATGCGGGGCATATCGAACTCGATCTCGGCTTCGCCGCGAGGGCCGGTCTGCGCGCGATAACATTGGTTATCCTCGCTGCCCTCGATCTCGACGCGAACTTGCGCTCCTGCGACAGGACCGCCGTGCGGCTCACGCACGGTGATCTGCAAATGGGCATGCCTGCCCGCTAGCCAGGAATTGGCGTTGGTCAGCTCCAGCGAGAGAGTCTGGGACGCGCCCGGCGGGGCCGCATGCGGTTGAGCGGCGGACGAAGGGACGCTTTCGTGTGGAATGATCACCTGCAAAGCCCCGGAGCGGATGTCCTCGATGACCGTGTGGTGCTGATCTTCCAAGCGCAGGCGCAGGGCTTCAAGCCGGTCGTCATCCAAAGGAAGCAAGTCAAAGTAAGCGTTGGTGCGGCGATGGATGACCTGGCCACGGTAGTACACGGTGGTGTCGATCAACGCGTGAGACTCCCCGCGGTCCTCGGTCTGCACGTGAAGAGTGACATTGTCGATGCGCAGGTTCGTGTTGTGGCCGAAGATCATGATGGCTGGGCTGCCGGTGACGCCACGTGATCAAATTCGATTTCCCACCGCGGGAGCGTCCGGAAAATAGTCCGGAACATTTGACCGGTAGCGTCTCACTAGATATTATAACTCTTCGACCATGACCCCTTCTGGCCTGCATGCCTACGTTCCCTTATTAATATACCTGCTGGTGGCCGCGTTTTTGGCAGGAGCACTGATCCTGATTTCGACATTCATAGGATGGCGGAGGCCGAACAAGGTCAAGCAGCAGCCCTACGAATGTGGAATCACGCCGACGGGAGACGCGCGGGAACCGTTTTCCGTAAAGTTCTACCTGGTGGCGATGGTGTTCATTTTGTTCGACGTCGAGGCGATTTTTCTTTATCCCTGGGCATACATATTTAAGGATCTAGCACGCAACGTGGGGACGCGTTGGTTCGGCTTCATAGAGATGATGTTCTATGTGGCCGTGCTGCTGGTGGGATACATCTATCTCTGGAAAAAGGGCGCCCTGGACTGGCACAAATCGGAGAAATGAAGCGGTCTCCGGGCCCTAAAGGATCAGCATAGCCGTGACGCAGCTCGCCGATGCCAGCGCTAATGTTGTAGTCGAACAGCTTCGCAGCTGGAATGGCGAAGCGGTGGCGGAAGTGCTGGAATTTCGCGGGGAAACCACGATCGTGGTGCCGCATCATTTGCTGCGGCAGGCGGCGCAACAATGCCGCGATAATGCGGCGCTGAAATTCAATCTGCTGAGCGACGCCACCTGCGTGGACCGCTTTCCGGTGGAACCGCGGTTCGAATTGAATTACGCGCTGGTTTCGGTGGACCGGCGGGCGCGAATCCGGCTGAGAACCAGAGTGAGTGGCCAGCAGCCGGTGGTGGATTCGCTGGTGCCGGTGTGGCCGGGAGCGAACTGGATGGAGCGCGAGATTTTCGACCTGTACGGCATCCGCTTCGAAGGCCACCCGGACTTGCGGCGCATCCTGCTGCCCACGGGTTTCGAAGGATTCCCTCTGCGGCGCGATTTTCCGGTAGAAGGCCAGCGGTAGAAGACACAAAACGGGTAGTGACATATGGCAACAACGGTTGAATCAGCCATCGGCACCAGCAAAACCATGGTCCTAAACATGGGACCGCAGCATCCCTCGACCCACGGGGTGTTGCGGGTGTTGTTGGAACTGGACGGGGAAACGGTGCTGTCGGCAGTGCCGGACATCGGCTACCTGCACACCGGCATCGAGAAAAGTTGCGAAGACAAAACCTATTCGCAGGCCATCACCCTGACCGATCGCATTGATTACCTGAATCCCCTGGGAAACAACCTGGCGTATTGCCTGGCGGTGGAAAAGCTGCTGGGTTTGGAAGTGCCCAAACGCGCGCAGTACATCCGCGTGATGATGGTGGAGCTACAGCGCATTTCCTCCCACCTGGTGTGGCTGGGAACGCACGCGCTGGATATGGGGGCGATGTCGGTGATGCTGTACTGCTTCCGGGAGCGCGAAGAGATTCTGAAGATATTCGAGCGCTTCGCCGGGCAGCGCATGATGACCAGCTACATCCGCATTGGCGGGGTGGCGGTGCAGACGCCGACGGGCTGGCGGGAGATGGTCAAGCGGTTCCTGGACATGATGCCCGGGCGCATCGATGAGTACGAGGCGCTGCTCACCGAAAACCCCATCTGGCAGGGCCGACTGAAAGGCGTGGGTTATCTGCCGCCGGAAAAGTTGATCGCCTGGAGCACGACAGGGCCGGGTCTGCGGGCCGCCGGGGTGGCCTTCGACAACCGCAAGCTGTTCCCGTATTCGTCGTACGAAGAATTCGATTTTGACGTGCCTACGCGCACGGAATCCGATTGCTACGCCCGCTACCTGGTGCGCGTGGCGGAGATGCGCGAAAGCGTGAAAATCGTCCGGCAAGCCATGGAAAAGATCACCGACGACGGGCCGATCAAGGCGGAAATGCCGGGAGTAATTCCGCCGCAGCGGGAAAAAATGAAGACGGAAATGGAAGCGCTGATCTACCATTTCAAGATTTTCACCGAAGGATTTGCGCCGCCACCGGGAGAAGCGTACGCCGTGGTGGAATCGCCGCGCGGCGAGCTGGGAGTTTTTGTGGCGAGCGACGGCTCGCCCAAGCCGCTGCGGGTACACTTTCGCGGCCCGTCGTTCGTGAACTTGCAGATACTGCCGGAAATGGTCAAGGGCCAGTTGATCGCCGACACCGTGGCGTGTATCGGCACCATCGACATTGTGCTGGGAGAGGTGGACAGGTAAGCGAGCATGGAACTACCCCCGAAACTGGCGGCCAAGTTTGAGCGCTTGCAGAACAGCTATCCGGTGAAGCGCAGCGCGCTGATCCCGATGATGATGTATGCGCAAGACGAATACGGCTACATCAGCGATGAAATGATCGAGGAGATTGCGCGGCGGCTGGAGCTGCGGACCGTGCAGGTCGAGGAAACGTTGCAGTACTACTCGATGCTGCATCGCAAACCCATCGGCAAGCACCACGTGCAGGTGTGCACAAACGTGGCCTGCATGTTGCGGGGAGGCAACGAATTGCTGGAGCACGCCAAGCGCCGGCTGGAAATTGGGAATAAGGACGTGACCGAAGACGGGATGTTCTCGCTGGAAGAGGTAGAGTGCATCGGGGCATGCACCGGGGCGCCGGCCATGCAGGTGAACTACGACTTCTACGAGAACGTCACCACGCGCAACTTCGACCGCATCATCGAGGAGTTGGACAAAGGCAAGCATCCCGCGCCGGTGCCGGTGATCACCGGAGCGCTGCACGAGCGCAACAAACTGGAGACGCCGCTAATCAGCGCGCGATGGGGCATACAGGATTCGCACAAGATTGACGTGGCCCTGCAACTGGGCGCATATCAAGCGCTGGAAAAGGCGCTTAAGGAGATGACCCCGGAGCAGATCATCGACGAGGTGAAGAAATCGAATCTGCGCGGGCGCGGCGGGGCCGGCTTCCCCACGGGAATGAAATGGTCGTTCGTGCCCAAGGATTCGCCGAAAGCGCGCTACGTGATTTGCAACGCGGACGAATCGGAACCCGGGACGTGCAAGGACCGTCCGCTGATGGAGATGGACCCGCATCAACTGATCGAAGGGATCATCATTGCCGGACGGGCCATCAACGCGCATCACGGGTTCATTTACATCCGGGGTGAATATCGCTACGTGCTGGACATCGTGGATGCGGCCATCCAGGAGGCGTACTCGCGCGGCTACCTGGGCAAAAACATCCTGGGCAGCGGCTTCGATTTCGATCTGGTGGCCCATACGGGAGCGGGAGCGTACGAGTGCGGAGAGGAATCCGCGCTGATGGAATCGCTGGAAGGCAAACGCGGCTATCCGCGCATCAAGCCACCCTTCCCTGCCGTGGTTGGGCTGTATGGCTGCCCGACGGTCATTAACAATGTGGAAACGTTGAGTGCCGTACCTTCGATCATCAAAGATGGCGGCGAAGCCTACGCGAACCGCGGAACACCGAGGAACGGCGGCACGCGATTGTTGTGCGTTGCGGGCCACGTTAACAAGCCCGGAATTTACGAGATTCCGCTGGGCATGAACATGAAGACGTTCATCGACGAAGTGGCCGGGGGAATTCGCGGCGGCAGGAAGTTGAAGGCGGTCATTCCGGGAGGAAGCTCCTGCCCGATCCTGTCCACCGATGAGGTCGATGTGGCCATGGATTACGACGCGGTGGCCAAAGCGGGCTCAATGTTGGGTTCCGGGGGCATGGTGGTGATGGACGAAGACACCTGCATGGTGGATATGGCCCGGCGGATCATGCATTTCTACGCGCACGAATCTTGCGGGTGGTGTATTCCCTGCCGCGAAGGCACCACCTGGCTGCGCAAAATGCTGGATCGCTTCCACGCCGGACATGGACGTCCCGAAGACATAGATATGGTGGGGGAGCTGGCTAAGAACATGCTGGGGCGCACGTTCTGTCCCCTTGGAGACGCGGCGGCAATGCCGACCATCAGCATCGTGGCGAAGTTCCGCAGCGAATTTGAAGAGCATTTGCAGGGGAAATGCGCGTACAAGTCGGCGGAAGCGTTGCTGAGCTCGCGGTAGGTCCCATGGCAGAAACAAAAACGGTTCATTTGAAAATCGATGATCGCGATGTGCAAGTGCCCGCCGGCACGCTGGTGATTGAAGCCACCAGGCGGCTGGGCATCGAAGTTCCGTCGTTTTGCTACTACCCGGGCCTGGCGCTGCAGGCGGCGTGCCGCATGTGCCTGGTGGAAGTGGAAAAAATGCCCAAGCTGCAGACCGCGTGCACGCTGGTGGCCACCGAAGGCATGGTGGTGCGCACCAGCACCGAACAGGTGCGCAACGCGCGGCGGGGCATGCTGGAATTTTTGCTGACCAATCACCCACTGGATTGCCCGGTGTGCGATAAGGGCGGCGAGTGCGAACTGCAGGACATGGTTTTCCGCTACGGCGCCGATACCAGCCGGTTCGTGGAAGAAAAGATCCATCGCCCGGAAGAGAAGTGGTCGGAGCTGGTGTACTACGATGCTCCGCGGTGCATTTTGTGCTTCCGGTGCGTGCGGGTGTGCGACGAGGGCATGGATGTCAAGGCGCTCGGCGTGGGCATGCGCGGCGCGAACTCCATCATCATTCCCAACGGCGAAAATCATCTGGATTGCGAAGAATGCGGCATGTGCATCGATATTTGCCCGGTCGGAGCGCTGACCAGCGGCACCTACCGGTACAAGACCCGGCCGTGGGAAATGACCTACGTGCCCACTATTTGCGCGCATTGCTCGAACGGCTGCAAGACCACGTTGAGCGTCCGCAATCATGAAATTCAACGCGCCAACAATCGCGACCTTTCCGGCATCAACAAGGAATTCCTGTGCGTGAAGGGCCGCTTCGGATATGACTTCACGCAGCATCCCGACCGGATCAAACAGCCGATGCTGCGAAGGGGCGAGAAACTCTATCCGGTTTCGTGGGAAGAAGCAGCGCAAGCGGCGGTGAAGCAGTTGAACCAGATTTATTCGGCTTACGGCCCCGACGGCATCGGTTTTATCGGTTCGAACCGCACCTCCAACGAAGAAAATTACCTGCTGCAAAAATTGGCGCGCGGCACATTCGGCACCAACAACATCGATCATCACCGAAGCGCGGACTACACCGGACTGGTCACTGCGCTGGGGGAACGCGCCGGGGATGCGATGCTGACCATGGATGGTCTTTATGGGGCGAACGCGGTGTTGCTGATCGGCAACGATGCCACGCAACAGAACCCGCTGGTAGCCTGGCAGATTCGAACCGGCGTTCGCCACCACAACGCCAAGCTGTTTGTGATTACGCCGGAAGAAATCAAGCTGCATCGCCAGGCGCAACAGGCGGTAGCGCTAGGTCCGGTGCTGGAAACCGCGGCGGTGCGCTGGCTGGCTACTGGCGAAGGCAATCTTCCTCAAGACGTAGCCACGCAACTGGGCAGCGTGAAGCAGGCGCTGGAAGGCGAATCCGACGTGGCCATCGTGTTTGGCTCGGGAATCACCGGCGCGGCGATCGAAAATCTGGTGGCCTTCGGCTCGCGATTGCAGGGAAGAACCCGGTATATGGCGCTGGGCGATTACGCCAATTCCCGAGGCGCAGCGGACATGGGCATGCTGCCGGATCGTTTGCCGGGCTACGCCTACCTGGACAATAACATCGCGGTTGAAACTTTCGCGAAACAGTGGGGCGCAAACGTTCCTTCGAAACCGGGGCTGACCGCGCCGCAAATGGTCGAAGCCGCCCAAGCCGGAAAGTTGAACGCGCTGTATGTGGTGGGCGCGAATCCTCTGGCGCACTACGGAACGCTGGGATTTGGACGTGGCAAAGTGCAATTGCTGATCGTTCACGAACTGTTCTTGACGGAAACGGCGCTGCAGGCCGACGTGGTGTTCCCGGCAGCTTCGGCATACGAGAAGGATGGCACGGTAACCAACACGGCGGGGGAAATTCAGCTGCTGCGCAAAGGCGCGGAAGTGATGGGAGTGCGGACGGACTTCGATCTGCTGCGCATCCTGTCGCACCAACTCGAAAAGACGGGCGTCGGAAAAGCATTTCACTATAAAAATCCCGCCGCGGTATTTGAAGAGATACGCAAGGTCGTACCCGGGTACAACGTACAGCTTCCCGGACTTTTGACCGGAGGAGCGGAAGCGACCAGCCCGCACTTTTCCCGAAACGGGCACGGGGCTTATGATATTCCCGCCCAGTTGATACGCTCCGCAAACGATACGCTGTTCACCAGCGGTTCGCTGAGCCGGTACTGCACGATGATGCAATCTTTGCCGGAGGCGGAACTGGAAACGTGAACCACTTCCTGACCCACTACGCGTTCCTCATCGTACCGATCGTCAAGATCGCCATATTGTTGTTCATCATACTGACCGTAGACGCTTACCTGACGTTGCTGGAACGCAAAGTGATCGCGCACATTCAGGCGCGCTGGGGACCGCACCGCGTAGGGCCGCACGGGCTGCTGCAACCGTTGGCCGACGGCGTGAAATTCATTTTCAAAGAAGATCCCATGCCGGCGAACGTCGACAAGGTGGCCTACTTCCTGGCGCCGTTTTTGGCTTTGACCCTGGCGCTGACCTCGCTGGCGGTGATTCCCTTTGGGCCGCAGCGCTTCACCGTGTTTGGCTACGAGACCACTATTGGCATCGCCGACGTGAACATCAGCTTGTTGGTGCTGTTCGCCATTACCGCGTTGGGCGTGTACGGCGTGGCGCTGGCGGGCTGGGCTTCGAACAGCAAGTATTCCCTGCTGGGCGGGCTGCGCAGCTCCGCGCAGATGGTCAGCTACGAACTGGCATTGACCTTGTCGGTGGTGGGTGTGCTGCTGCTGGCCGGCACCTTTAGTTTGCGGGAGATCGTGAACGGGCAGGCCGGGGCCGGGCACGGTTTGTTGAGCTGGAACATTTTCCCGCAGATCATCGGATTTTTGTGCTTCTTTATTGCGGCGGTGGCCGAAACCAATCGCGTGCCGTTCGATTTGCCGGAAGCAGAATCCGAACTGGTGGCTGGATTCCACACCGAATACGCGAGCATGAAGTTCGCGATGTTTTTCATAGGCGAGTACACCAGCATGATCGCGGTGTCGTGTTTGGCGACTATCATGTTTTTTGGAGGGTGGCTGTCGCCGTTCCCGGCATCCTGGACGTTCACGCAGTACTTGCCGTCGGTATTGATGATCCCGCTGGGAATTTGGCTGATTTTTGACGGCATACGCTACGAAAACATATTTGGGCGGTTGGTGCTGCCGGCGGTGGGGACTGCGGTGGCGGTGATTGGAGTGGTTTTGATTGTTTTCCCGCCGGTGAACGAGGCAATACAAGGGATTTTCTGGTTCGTGGCCAAGGTGTTTACGTTTTTGTTTGTGTATATCTGGATGCGGGGAACGCTTCCACGCTTCCGCTATGACCAGCTGATGAGCTTCGGCTGGAAATTTTTGTTGCCGGTGTCCATCGCCAACGTGATTGTGACCAGCGCTGTGATTCTGTGGAGAATGCACTGATGAGCGCGGCGGTAATCATCTTTTTTGTTCTGGCGGCCGTGGCGGTGGCGGGGGCGGTCAGCTTGATCATTCAGCGTCACCCGATTCACAGCGCGTTGTCGCTGATCGTGGTGATGGTGGCGCTGGCGGGGCTGTACCTGCTGATGGGCGCGGAGTTTGTGGCCGCGGTGCAGATCATCGTGTACGGCGGAGCGATCATGGTGCTGTTTGTGTTCGTGATCATGTTGCTGAACGCCGGGGAAGAAGAGCGCACCAACTTTTCGAAACTGGCGCTGTATGCGGGGATTCCGCTGGCAGTCGCGGTGACCGGGCTGATCGCGGCGGCGCTGGTGAACTCGCAAAAAGCGTCGGCGTTGCCACCGGCCGCACCGGTGACGCTGACGTCGACCAGAACGCTGTCAACGCTGTTGTTTACCGAGTTTGTGTATCCGTTCGAGCTGACATCGTTTTTGATACTGGTGGCCATTCTAGGAGCCATTGTGCTGGCGCAACGGGAGAAATAAGGATGATCCCGACGAACTACTATTTATTGCTGAGTGCGATCCTGTTCGGCTTGGGGATTGTGGCGTTTGTGTTCAAGCGCAACATCATCACTATCTTCATGGCCATCGAGTTGATGCTGAACGCGGTGAATCTGGCGTTTGTGGCGTTCAGCCAATCGCTGGGCAAGCCGGACGGGGAAGTGTTTGTGTTGTTTGTGATCATAGTGGCGGCAGCGGAGGCGGCGGTGGGATTGGGCATCATCATCCTGACGGCGCGCAACCGCCATTCGCTGAACGTGGAAAGCGCGAATCTGCTGAAACTCTAATGTCGACACCGATACTAGACCATTTGTGGATCATTCCGCTGTTGCCGCTGCTGGGTTCGGCCGCCAATGGGTTGCTGGGCTGGAAATGGCCGAACAAAGTGGTGCACGCGGTGGCGCTGAGTTCCACGGGACTGTCCTTTGCCTGCGCGTTGGAAGCGGTGCGGGAATTCCTTGGATACTACGAAGCCAACCATCACGCCTATGTGAAAGCGTTTTTCGATTGGATCGTGGCGGGGAGTTTCCGGGCGGGATTTGACCTGGCGTTCGATCAACTGACCGTGGTGATGGTGTTGGTGGTAACCGGCGTGGGCTTTCTGATTCATATTTACTCCACCGGGTACATGGCGCACGAGGGCGGGTATTTCCGGTTCTTCTCGTACCTGAATCTGTTCATGTTTTTCATGCTGCTGCTGGTGCTGGCAGCGAACTATTCGCTGATGTTCGTGGGCTGGGAAGGCGTGGGTCTGTGCAGTTACCTGCTGATCGGCTTCTGGTACCTGAAGAAAACGGCGACCGACGCGGGAAACAAGGCATTCATCGTAAACCGTATCGGGGACTTCGGTTTCATGTTGGGGATGTTCCTGCTGTTCCGGACCTTCCACACGCTGGACTTCGCCGCCGTGTTCCAGCAGGCCGGAGCGTTGCCGTCCGAAGCCATGGGGCAGTTTGGCACGCTGACGATCGCATGCATCCTGCTGTTCGTGGGCGCCACCGGCAAGTCGGCACAGTTGCCGTTGTATGTGTGGCTGCCGGACGCCATGGAAGGCCCAACGCCGGTGAGCGCGTTGATCCATGCGGCGACCATGGTGACCGCAGGGGTGTACATCGTGGCGCGGTCGCACATATTGTTCATGCATTCCGAGACGGCCATGTTGATTGTGGCGATTGTGGGGTGCGCCACGGCATTTTTCGCGGCGACCATCGGCCTGGTTCAGTCGGACATCAAGAAGGTGCTGGCATATTCCACCGTGAGCCAGTTGGGTTACATGTTCCTGGGCTGCGGAGTTGGGGCGTTCACCGCGGGAATTTTCCACTTGATGACCCACGCGTTCTTCAAGGCCCTGCTGTTCCTGGCGGCCGGGAGCGTGATTCACGCCATGGGCGGCGAGCAGGACATGTGGAAGATGGGCGGCTTGGGGTCGCAAATCAAGATCACCTTCTGGACCATGCTGTGCGCGACGCTGGCCATCGCCGGCTTTTTCCCGTTTGCGGCGTTTTTCTCGAAGGACGCGATCCTGGCGGCCACCTTCAACTCCGAGTCCGGCGGGAAAGCGCTGTACACGATTGGGCTGCTGGCGGCGGTCCTGACCTCGTTTTATATGTTCCGGCTGATCTGGCTAACCTTCGCCGGCCAAAAGCGCTACGACGAGCACCATGTACACGTGCACGAATCACCGCTGAATATGACTGTGCCGCTGATGATTCTGGCGTTCTTGTCGCTAACCGGCGGCTGGTTTGCGCTGCCGGCAATGTTTGGCGGCAAAGACTATTTCAGCGATTTTATGACGCCAGTCCTGGCGACCGAAGAGCATGCCAATGTGGCCGGCGCACACAACCTGGAGTTGATCTTGTCTGGCGTGGCCATGGTGGCTGCCACTTTGGGTTTGCTGGTGGCGTGGCGCATGTACAGGAAAGATGTAAAGCAGGGGCCATCGAAGGGGCTGCACGAAGTTTTGTACCAGAAGTATTACGTTGACGAGTTGTATCACGCCGTGGTGGTGGGGCCACTGGTTTGGCTTTCGCGCAATGTGCTGTGGAAGGTGGTGGACGTTGGCGTGATTGACGGGAGCGTGAACGGGATCGCCAAAGGCACCAGCGCGGTGGGTGACACGGTGCGGCAGACACAATCGGGCAATACGCGAAGCTACGCGGTATGGGTGCTGGTCGGCGCGCTAGTGGTGTTCACGATCATCTTCTGGCCGCTGGTGCATCCGCTGTTGTTCGGGGGAGTGCGCTAATGGCTCTCAACGGACATTTGCTGAGCTTCCTGATCTTCTTCCCCGCCGCGGGAGCGTTGGCGCTGCTGTGGCTGCGCGGAGACGACGAAGTGTGGATCCGGCGATTCACGCTGGTGGTAAGCGCAATCGAATTTGTAGCCTCGTTGTTGATGCTGCGGGGCGTTCCGGTGTTGGCGAAGGGCTACTCGCTGGTGGAATTTTCGCATTGGATCGCCTCGCCGAATATCAATTACCACTTGGGAGCGGATGCCATCAGCTTGTTTTTGGTGCTGCTGACCACGTTCCTGACGGTGATTTGCGTGCTGGCGTCGTGGAAAGGGGTGCATGCGCGCATCAAAGAGTTTCACATCATGCTGCTGCTGTTAGAAGTGGGCGTGGTGGGAGTGTTTTTGTCGCTGGACATGTTCTTGTTCTTCCTGTTCTGGGAAGTGATGCTGATACCCATGGCCTTTCTGATCGGCATCTGGGGACACGAACGCAGGATTTACGCCGCCGTGAAGTTTGTGATCTACACCATGGCAGGCTCGATCCTGATGCTGGTGGGCATCATTTGGCTGTATAACGCGACCGGAACGTTTGATCTGCCCACGATCCAAGCAATGATCCAGAGCGGGCAATTGCAATTGAGCAGCAGTGGCGAAATGCTGCTGTTCCTGGCGTTCTTTGTGGCCTTCGCCATCAAGGTGCCGCTGTTCCCGCTGCACACCTGGCTGCCTGACGCGCACGTGGAAGCGCCCACGGCCGGTTCGATCATTCTGGCGGGCGTGCTGCTGAAGATGGGGACTTACGGCATGATCCGTTTCTGCCTGCCGCTGTTTCCCGAGGCGTCGCATCGCGCCGCGCCATATGTGGCAGCGCTGGCGATCATCGGGATTATCTATGGAGCGTTGGTGGCGCTGGTGCAGCCCAACCTGAAGAAGCTGGTGGCGTATTCGTCAGTGAGCCACTTGGGGTTTGTGGTGTTGGGGATTTTCGCGTTCCGGGAAATTTCCATGCAGGGAGCGGTGTTCCAGATGTTGGCGCATGGAATTTCCACTGGCGGTTTGTTCTTGCTAGTGGGCATGCTGCACGACCGGCGGCACACCTTCGAAATCAGCGAGTACGGCGGCTTGTGCGTGCCGTTGCCGCGGCTGGCGGCGTTCTTCTTGTTCGTGGCGCTGTCGTCGATGGGCTTGCCGATGTTGAACGGGTTCGTCGGCGAGTTTCTGATCCTGCTGGGAACGTTCCAGGCGCACTGGCAGTGGGGGGCGTGGGCAGCCACCGGCGTAATTCTCTCGGCGTGCTACTTGCTGTGGTCGTACCAGCGAGTATTCTTCGGCACAGTGACGCACGAAAAAAATCGTGAGCTGCAAGACACCTCGGCGCGGGAGAACTGGATGCTCGGCGCTTTGGCCCTTGTGATTCTGTGGATGGGCGTGCACTCGCCGTTCTTCACACGGAGATTTGCGGCGCCGTGCAGCACAGTGCTTGAGCAAATGAACCTTAATGTGATGCACGAAGCGAAAAGGCTGGGCGAGGGTTCCCATGCCGCACCGGTCACCCCGGCCGCACAAATCGAAAGACAGCCGGAGCATAGGGCGGAAAGGCTGGCGTCACGCTGATGGAATCGTTGAACCGGATCATGCTGACGAATGTGTTCCATGTGCTGCCGGAATTGCTGTGGTGTTGTTTCGGCGTAGCGCTGATGCTGTTGCAGCCCTTCGTGAAAAGCCGGCAAGCGCTGACCTTCATCGCCTTGGTCGGCGCGGCGGCGGGGACGCTGGTGACGTTCTACACGCAAATGGGCGGAGGCTTTTCCGGGCTGATCCAGTTGGACACCTTCAGCCTGTTTTTCCATTGGCTGGTGGGGTTGGTGGCGTTCCTGGTGATCCTTGGGAGCGACTCGTATTTGCAGCGCGAACAATTAGAGGGCGCGGAGTTTTATGCGTTGATCCTGTTTGCCACCGCGGGAATGGGTGTGCTTTCGTCGGCGCAGGAATTGTTGACGGCATTCATCGGGCTGGAAATGTCGTCGATCTCCAGCTACGTCCTGGCCGGTTACCGGCGCGATTCGATCAAAGCCAGCGAATCGGCGATGAAGTATTTCCTGCTGGGTTCCTTCGCCACTGCGTTTTTCCTGTACGGCATCGCGCTGGTTTACGGAGTGACCGGCTCGACCAACCTTACGGCGCTGGCCAATGCGAATACGAACGGCACCTTGCTGCGATTGGGGCTGACCTTGATTCTTGTGGGGTTGGGATTCAAGGTGGCTGCGGCGCCGTTCCAGATCTGGACTCCGGACGTTTACGAAGGAGCGCCCACGCCGGTGACCGCGCTGTTCTCCGCGGGCCCGAAAGCCGCAACCTTTGCGCTGCTACTGCGGATTTTTGGCACGGTGCGAGCGGCCACCGATTTTTGGTTCTGGGCGTTCTGGATTCTGGCAGTGCTGACCATGTTCGTGGGGAACCTGGGCGCGCTGGTGCAGAACAACGTGAAACGCATGCTGGCGTACAGTTCGATCGCGCATGCGGGCTACACGCTGGTGGCGTTCGCGGCGGTCACGTTCGTGCGACCGGATCCCGAAGCGGTGGCGCCGGCCTACGCGGCGGTGCTGTTTTACGTGGCCAGCTACGCGCTGGTCTCGGTGGGGTCGTTCACGGTGGTGTCGGAAATTGGGGGAACTGGCGAACGCTATCTGACTTACGACGATTATGCGGGGTTGGGCACGCGGCAACCATTTGCCGCCGCGGCTTTGACGTTGTTCTTGTTATCGCTGTTGGGACTGCCGATCACCGCGGGTTTCTTCGGGAAGCTGTACATTTTTTCGGCGGCCATCAAGTCGCACCTGGTTTGGCTGGCGGTATGGATGGCGGTCAACAGCGTGATTGGGGCGTACTACTATTTCCGCTTGATCGTGGTGATGTACATGCGCGAGTACAAAGGCCCAGCGTCGACGGAAATGAGCAAGGGGCTGAGTCCGACGGCAGCGATGGTGGTGACAGTGGCGGCGTTGATCACCTTGTACTTGGGCTTGGCACCGAACCATATTTTGGGTATTGTGTTGTCGCAACCGCTGATGATGTCGGCGCGGTAGGCAGGATGGAAGAGTTTCAAGTTAAAAGTTCATAGTTCAGGCTCACCGTTCAAGGTTCTGGTTGTTCAAGTCCCGAGTTCACAGTTCCTCGTGGAGAATCTGCATTGTATTTACCTCAAGAGGCCTGCCAGCGCTTATAGGCTTGTGCGGGAGTTGCCGATTATACATAATCGGTGCCTCGTAAATACGGACCTGGACCATTAACATGGAAGACCCGCGTTCGGCCAGACTGAGTCGCTCCACTCGGGATGAGTGGTCGCACGACGAATTTCGGGCGCTGTTGGAAGCCGCGCCGGATGCCATGGTGATTGCCGACGAACGCGGCAACATCACGCTGGTGAACGCGCAAACCGAAAAACTGTTCGGATACCAGCGGGAAGAGCTGCTGGGGCAGCCGGTGGAAATGCTGGTGCCGGGACGTTACCGTGGTGGCCACGTCCATCATCGCAAAAGCTACTCTGATGCGCCGCGACTGCGTCCCATGGGAGCCGGGCGGGAGCTGTACGGGTTGCGCAAGGACGGCAGCGAATTCCCGGTGGAGATCAGCTTAAGTCCGTTCCGAACGGATGAAGGCGTGCTGGTATTCAGCGCGATCCGGGATATCACTCTCCAGAAAAAAGCCCAGAACGAGTTGCGGGACGCCAAAGAGGCGCTGGAAACGCGGGTGCGCGAACGCACCGCGGACCTGGTGAAGGCCAACCAGGCGCTTCAGGCGGAAATCGTGCAGCGCGAGTTGGCCATGCGTCAGCGCGATACAGAGCAGGAACGCGCGCGGCGGCTTGAAGAGCAGCTACTGCTCTCGCAGAAAATGGAAGCCATCGGCCGTCTGGCCGGAGGCATTGCGCACGACTTCAACAACCTGCTTGGGGTCATTTTGGGCAATTGCGAGATGCTGCTGAAGGCCGCACCGGTGGCGCCGTACGTGGAACGAGTGGAACAGATCAAAATGGCGGGAGAAGAAGCCGCCACAGTTACGCGCCAATTGCTGGCTTTCGCCCGCCAACAAGTGTCGGAGCCGCAAATGCTGGACCTGAACACGGTTTTGACCGATCTGGAACCGCTGCTGCGGCGCATCCTGGAAGAGAATATCCAGCTGGACCTGGTGTTGGCGCATGACCTGGGCGAGGTCAAAAATGACCGCAGTCAGCTCTCGCAGGTCATCCTGAATCTGGTGGCCAACGCGCGCGACGCCATGAAAAAGGGCGGCCGCCTTACGGTTGAGACCTCGAATGCTTACTTGGGGGAGGCTTACGCGCGAGATCATCTCGATGTGGTTCCCGGGCGGTACGTGCAGCTTTCTGTAACCGATACCGGCGAGGGCATGGACAAAGAAACGGTCAGCCGGATCTTCGAGCCGTTCTTCACCACCAAGGAACAAGGATCAGGCTCGGGGCTGGGCCTGGCAACGGTCTACGGAATCGTGCGCCAGAGCGGCGGACATATCTGGGTCTACAGCGAACCAGGGCGAGGCACAACGTTCAAGATCTACTTTCCGAGGGTACTGAGGGGCGCGGAAGAGGATATCGTCTCGGAATCCGAAGGAGTTTCCAGCGGCTCGGAAACCATTCTGCTGGTGGAAGACTCCAAGCTGCTAGCGCGGGTGACCCGTGATTTTCTGGTTTCTGCAGGTTACCGTGTCTTGGTGGCGTCGGAGGCGACCGAAGCCCTGCATCTTGCGGCGGAATATCCCGGGCGTATTCACTTACTGTTGACCGATGTGGTGATGCCGAGCATGAACGGGCGGGAATTGTCGGAGGAATTGCTGCGGAAGAGGCCTGAAGTAAAGGTACTGTACATGTCCGGACACACCGCCGGGGTGATCTCGCAAAACGCCCTGTTGGCGGAAGATGTGGCGTTCATCGAAAAGCCGTTCAGCCATGACGGGCTGGCGCGAAAGATCCGGCAACTGCTGGAGGCGGCAACGTAGGAAAAAGCAACAGAGGGACGGCCAGCCGTGATGAAGATCACACAGAGCTGTGCGATATAACCCACCCCGCAGGGCCGACAGTGCCGCTGCTTTCCAAAATGAGACCTGCCACCTGCCGATAAGGCCCTTTCTTCCCTAAGCTTAGTCAGAATGTGGGATTTGGCGACAAATGGCCAGCCAAGTGCTTTTCTCGACTGTACAGGCAAGGTGGCCTGAACCAAGGAAGGGCGTCCCCATGGCGAGCAGCGTTATGACGATGAAGAGCGCGGGTAGTTTCGCGCACACCGCAGTAGCCAGAAAACCGCAGAGTCCCTACGGGTTTCGGGTCCCCGAAGATTGCTCCGATTGCGACTGGCGAGACAACAGCTTCTTTTGCAGCCTTTCCCCGGCCACGGCAAGAGCGCTGTGCCAGATCCGCAGAACCAGCTCCTACCCCGCCGGGGCCATTCTGTTTATGGAAGGGGAACCGGCTCGCGGTGTGCACATCGTGTGTCAGGGGCGGGTAAAGCTACTGACTACCAACAGCGAGGGCAAGACCCTGATTTTCAAGATTGCCAAGCCCGGAGACATCCTGGGACTGAACCCGGCGATTTCGGGGCAGCCGCACGAGATCACCGCGGAAACCTTGCAGCCCGCTCAACTGGCGTACGTTAGCCGCGAAGATTTCGTGAAGTTCATCAAGGAACATGGAGATGCGTGTTTGCAAGTGGCGCAGCATTTGGGCCGCGATTGCCACTTGGCTTACGAAGTGATCCGTTCGATCGGCTTGAGCAATTCCGTGGAAGAAAAGCTGGCGCGGTTCCTGGTGGAATGGTCGGCCGGCTCGCCGGTGACGAATGGAAGTGTACGAGTGAAGCTGGCGTTGACCCACGAGGAAATTGCGCAATTGATTGGATGCTCGCGGGAGTCGGTGAGCCGCAGCTTCAGCGAATTCAAGCGCAAGCGCCTGGTGGAAGTGAACGGCTCGACCCTGTTGGTTCAGGATAAGGCGGCGCTGGAAACCCTGGCGACGCTGTAAGGGGGGAGTTATCGTGGTGGGTAAGCTCCCCTCCTTTTGGTTCGACATGACTCGTTGAGGGCAGAGGCGGAAGTTTGATCGTGCAGTGCGTTTTGGCCAGGTTGACGCATTGCGCGGGGAAATTGCCGCAGATCGAAGATCCGCTCAAAAAGGAACGCCCGCTCCGGAGGTCGAGGCGGGCGTTTTCCATTTCCAGAGTGCGCGCGGCGCGTTGCGTTCGAATCGCGAAACGGCGCCTGGCGCGGGTTAAACCTTCAGCATAATGATAGCAAGCGTGAACAGCGCCAAAGTCTCCACGAACACCAGACCCAGGATCATCGAGGCGCGAATAGCACCCGCGGCCCCGGGATTGCGGGCCATGCCTTCGCACGCGGCTGAGGCGATTCTTCCCTGCCCCAGCGCGGCGCCGAACGCCGCCAGAGCCATACCAAAGCCGGCGGCGATTGCGGTAAGGCTTTTGCCTCCCGCCGCGCCGGGTTCTTGAGCAAACACGGCCGGCGCAACGATCAACATAACCAGCATAAGCACAACCAACGACAGCACTGCTTTCTTCATAACGACCCTCCTGAGAATTACCGCCAGTGGGTGGTTCCCGGATCTACGTATTACAAACCGGTCTCACGCTGAACGGCAAAAGCAAAAGTCTATGAGAAATGCCGCGCTCACTTCGCGCTATCCGGCGCACCCAAGAAGCAATGACACATCCACAATCTCGACGCCCTTCATCTAGTGTTCTTCGGCTACCGCGAGCCCCACATAAATGGCCGGAAGCACGGTAAAGATGTAGGCCTGAATCACGGAAACGAAGATGTGCAATCCGATAAACAGGATAGGAATCGACAACGGAAAAATGGCCAGGATGAAGCCGAAGATGGCGCTCTTGCTCCATGCCCACTCGGTGGGAGCCAGCAGCAATCCCAAGAAAATCACGTAAATCAAATCGCTGGCAAAAATGTTGGCCCAAAGACGAACCGTCAGGGAGAGCAGGCGGGCTGTGGTGGAAATCAATTCCACCGGGAACAGGAGAATCGCCAGCAGCCAATCGCCCAACTTCTTGGGGAAGCCGGCGAAGCTCGCCAAATAGCCAACCGGGCCATGATGGCGAATGCCCTGCCAATTGAAATAAAGGAAGACCAGCGAGGCACAAGCCAGCGGCGGGATGGGACTAACCGTGGGCGAGGAAAATTCCGGAAAAATACTGAGCAAATTCGAAAGCAGCACGAACACCGAAATGGTCCCCAGGAACGGGATGAACCGCTCGCCACCATGGCTCACGTTCTCGTCAATCAGGTCCTTGATCCCAAAGCCCATCGAATTGGTGAGCAAACCCTCGGCAGCCTGCTGGAACATACCGGGACGTTCCACGGAAAGCTGCGAGCGCAGAATCGCGGCGAGAATGGTGCCGAGAACCAGCACCACCAGCGACATGACCACATATTCAGGAATGGGGTGATCGTAATCGCTGGGCTGAATGCCGAGCGAATGGAGGAGTTGCAGGGCAAACGGACCCAGAACGTGGTTCAACCAGTTGGTAAGATGTTTCAGTTCGTGTTCCATGCATTATTCCGGGGAGCGAAAGATGCCGTGCACACTGACTACCATTGTGGCCGCTCCCAGCGCGCAGAGACCAACCACCATGCTTAACAAGGGAACGTTGAGATATTCAAAAATAACATACACGGCGAGGCCTATCAACCCGTAGCGCAACGCCGCTTTGACGTAGGTGGCGAGTGGGACGCGCACTTTTTTTTGGTCAGCTTGCGCGGTTGCGGCATTAGTCAGCGCGTCCAGTCCCTGGCGAAGCCAGCGGAAATTGAGCCAAGCCAGGATGGCGCCAATCAAAACGCCTAAACCCCAGCGCCACGCGTAAAAGTGGGCGACAGGAATGGCGGTGATTATGCCAAACAAAAGAGTGAGCCGGGAGATGTGGGTTTCGGTGAGCCGGTAGGGTGACGCGTCGGTGGAGGTGGAGGTCATTGCGGTGGGTAGCATACCGAAAGCAGCGAGCGAGATCCCGCGACCGCGCGACCACTCATAACTACTCTTTGGCGGCGCGGCGCAGCATGTCGCGCAGGCCGGCGACGAAGCCGAGCAAACCAAACAGCAGCATCAGATAGGGCTTGGTGTGCAGCCAATTATCCATGAAATAGCCAATCACGCCGCCTACACCGATGGATGCGACCAGGATGAACGGCAGCTCCATGGCCATGGCGAACTGGCGGCTGAAACCGGCGGCGTGTTGTCCGGGAGATTCGGGCTTGGGGTCTGTCTTGTTGCTATTGTCCGAAGGCATAGTGAGCCAGTCGCGTGAACGGCTCAGGATACAACCCGGCAGCCAGGGTTACAAACAAGGTGACGCCCAGGGCCACGGCTTGCGCGCTGCTGACCTGCGGCGTGGGCGCTTCGCCCGGACTGCGCATCCACGCGTGAACCACCACGCGGAAGTAATAGTAAAGCGCCGGAACAATGTACAAGGCGGCAAAAACCGCGAGCACCGGATGATGGCTCTCGATCAGCGCCTGGAAAATAAAATATTTGCCCATGAAGCCGGCAGTGGGAGGTATGCCCGCCAGCGAAAGCATGAAAATCAGCAGCAGGAACGCAGCCGTGGGGTTGCGCTGGTACAGTCCATCGAGGTCCGGGAGCGTATCGCCGATCAGCCCGCGCTGGCGCATGACAATCACGACCGCAAACGCGCCCAGGGTCATGAATCCATAGGCCAGCAAGTAATAAACCATGCCGGTGAGTCCAATGGAGTTGCCCGCGACCAAACCAAGCAGAATGTAGCCAACGTGCGAGATCGAGGAATACGCCAGCAGGCGCTTGATGTTGTTCTGCGTAAGCGCCGCAAGATTGCCCCAAGTCAGCGAGGCGATGGCCACGCCGCCAACCAGGTGCAGCCAGGTGGATTGCGAGCCGCCAAAGACAGCAATCATCAGGCGCAGCAGCAGCGCGAAACTGGCGGTTTTCGAAGCGACGCTGACGTATGCGGTGATCGAAGTAGGCGCTCCTTCGTAGACGTCAGGCGCCCATTGATGGAACGGAACCGCCGCGATTTTGAAAAACAGCCCGGCGGCGACGGTGACGAAGGCCAGCACCGCCAGCCAATCGGTGAAGGCATGACTGGGATCGGCGGCGAATTGCAGGCGACGATCAAGGACGTCGCCAATCACGTAGACGTTGGTGGAATGGCCCATGCCGTAGAGTAGGGAGAAGCCGTAGGCCAGAATGCCGCTGCTGAAGGCGCCCAGCAGAATGTACTTCATGGCCGCTTCGTTGGAGCGTTTGTTGTCGCGCAAGAAACCAGTCAGCACATAAAAACTGAGGGCCATGGTTTCCAAGCCGAGGAACAGCACGATCAGATCGATGCCGGAAGCCATGAACATCATGCCAATGCAGGCAAAAAGAATCAGGGCGTAGAACTCGCCTTCCTGCTCGCGCTCCAGGTCCAGGTAGCGAATCGAGAGCAGAATCACCAGCGCGGCGGCAGCCAGGAACAACAACGCGAAAACGATGAAGAAGCCGTCGACCAGCACCGTGTCGTGGAAACCCAGCAGGCCGGGAGACCCGGGACGGCCCATGCGCCCGCCGGCGTTGAAGCGCTGGATCTGCATGAACAGGCCAACCGCGCTGCCCAAAATGCCAACCAGCGCGAGGTAGGCGTTAAAGTGTTTTTCCTTTTTGGTCAGCAGGAAATCGAAGATCAGGATGCCGAGAGCGAACAGCAGCAGCTCCATCTCGGGCAGGACCACCAGACCATCGCCCTGGATGTAGTTGATCACGGATTGGAGGGGAGAGTGCATGCGCTATTTCATCCCACTTTGCGCTGTGGCGCCCGAGCTGGTCGTGGATGCCGAACGGGCCGGCACCAACGACGGTGCGGAAGCGGGTGAACGCCCTTCGGCCAATTGGCTGCGGGTGCGCTTGTAAAAGTCCGGATTCACTTGATGTACGATTTTATCGACCGGGCTGTTGATGTAGTTGAAGAACGGCTTGGGATAAATGCCGATCCAGAAGGCCAGGAAAACCAAAGGCACCAGGATAGCGTACTCGCGCAGGTTCAGGTCCGGGAGATGTTTGTTGACCTCGTGGGTCACGGAACCAAACATCACCCGCTGGTATAGCCACAGAAGGTACGCGGCGCCCAGCACGATCCCGAGGGTGCCCCAGGCGGCCCAGGCTTTGCTGACCACGAACACGCCCTGCAGGATGGTGAATTCTCCGATGAAGCCGTTCAGCAGCGGCATGCCCAGCGAACTGAGCGTGATGATCAGGTAGATGGCGGCGTAGTTGGGCATGGGCGTGGCCAGCCCGCCAAATTCGGAAATCAGCCGGGTGTGCCGCCGCTCGTACAGCACGCCGACAATCAGGAACAGCGCCCCGGTGGAAATCCCGTGATTGATTTGCTGCAGCACGCTGCCGGAAAGCCCCGTGGGGGTTAATGCAAAAATGCCCAGTGTACAGAAGCCTAAGTGGCTGACGGAACTATAGGCGATCAGCCGCTTCATATCTTTCTGCATCAAACAAACGATGGCGCCGTAAACGATGCCCACCAAGGAGAGCACGACCAGGATGTGTATGACGGTGGCGCGCATTTGTGGATTTGCCGGCAGCAGCGGCAGCGAGAAGCGGATGAAACCGTACGTTCCCATTTTCAGCAGGACGCCCGCCAGAATCACCGAGCCGGCGGTGGGCGCTTCGGTGTGCGCGTCGGGCAGCCAGGTGTGGAACGGGAACATGGGAACCTTGATGGCGAAGGCGAAGAACAACCCCCAGAACAGCCACACCTTCAGGGAATCGGGAAATTGCTGAGCGGCGGCCAGCAGCGTGGGGATGTCGAAGGTTTGCGTCCCGGTGATCTTTTCCGCGTTAAAGTACAGCGCCAGGATACCCAACAGCATCAGCACCGAACCCGCCAGGGTGTACAAGAAGAACTTAATCGCCGCGTACAGACGGCGCTCGCTGCCCCACACGCCGATCAGGAAATACATCGGCACCAGCATCACTTCCCAGAACACGTAAAACAGGAAGAAGTCCAGGGACATGAACACGCCGAGCATGCCGGTCTGCAACAACAGCAGCAGAATGTAGTACTCCTTGGTGCGCGTCTGGATGGCCGCCCAGGACGACAGAATAGCGATCATGCCCAGCAGGGTGGTGAGCATCACCAGCAGGAAGCTGATGCCGTCAAGGCCCAGGGTGTAGCGCGCCCCAATCGAGGGAATCCAGCTGGAGGATTCGACGAAGGTGTAGGTTTCGTAGCCCGCGGGGAAATGCGCCACCAATGGCAGGGACACCACAAAGCCAAGAACGCCGAACAAATTCCCGACGATGCGATGCCACATTGGCGCGGTTCGCGGAAGGAACAACAGCACCAGCGCGCCCACAGTTGGCGTGAACAGGATCACGCTGAGTAGATGATGAGAGAACATGCGAATCGCCTTTCAGCGCACACTGCGCGCTAAAACCTGCATGTGATGGCCGTAATAGGCCAGCAAAATGGCCAGACCGATCACGATGAACAGCGCGTAACTGGAAAACACGCCGTTCTGAAGCATGCGGACTGGTTGGCTGAGCGAACGAGTGAATTTGCCAACCAGGTTGACCAGTCCATCGACAATCCACTTGTCCCACCACATGGAAATCCGGGAAAACACGCGCGCCAGCCAGGCGGCGCCATCGACGCCAAAGCCGTCGATCACCTCGGCATCGAACAAGCCAAACGCAGTGCTCAGGTCCTTGATGCGGTTGACGAACAGCGCGTCATAGATTTCGTCCACGTAGTATTTGTGGACCAAAAGATCATGAAGGCGGGGCCAGCGCGCGGCGATCTTGGAATGCATCTGTGGATGCTGGATATAAAAGTCGTAAGCGAACCAGATACCCATTCCGGCGATGGTCACCGAAATGATCATCAGGAACCACTCGATCAGCAAGGTGTGGTGCGCAAATTTGACCGCAGAGGTCAAGGGAATCACGCCGCTGACCACCGGCTCCAGGAACTCTTCGAAGGAGCTCTTGCCTCCCCAGAGACTTGGCAGCGCGAACCAGCCGCCGATGATCGAGAGCGCGGCCAGAATCATCAAAGGAATGGTCATGCTCGAGGGCGATTCGTGGATGTGGTGCTCTTTTTCGGGGGGCACGCGAGAGAAACCGAAAAACGCCAGAAACAGCAAGCGGAACATGTAAAACGCGGTGAGGCCGGCGGTGACTACGCCAACGATCCACAGGAACAGGTAGCGATCCACGGTGGCAACACGCGCGAAAGCGCGGCCAAGAATTTCGTCTTTGCTAAAGAAGCCAGCCAGCGGCGGCATTCCCGCAATGGCCAGTGTGGCGATCAGGAAAGGTCTGGAGGTCGCCGGAATGGTGTTCCACAGGCCGCCCATTTTGCGCAGATCCTGCTCGCCGGAAAGCGCGTGAATGACGCTGCCGGCCCCGAGGAAGAGCAGTGCCTTAAAGAAGGCATGGGTCATCAGATGGAAAATTCCGGCGGAGAACGCGCCGACGCCGAGCGCCAGGAACATGTAGCCGAGCTGACTGATGGTCGAGTAGGCCAGCACCTTCTTTATATCGGCCTGGGCCAGCGCCATGGTGGCGGCGAAAATCGCAGTGACCGCGCCAACCACCGCCACCACGTCCATGGCGAAGGGCGCAACCTGGTAGATGGCGTTCATGCGCGCCACCATGTACACGCCGGCGGTCACCATGGTGGCCGCGTGGATCAATGCGCTGACCGGTGTGGGGCCTTCCATGGCGTCGGGGAGCCAAACATAAAGAGGAAGCTGCGCGGATTTGCCGGTCGCACCGACGAACAGAAGTAAGGCGATAGCCGTGAGCAGCGGGCCGCCGATCACCAGGCGGTCCTGGCTGAGCATGGCGCCAAGGGTTTCGTTGATCCCGAGGAAGGCCACGGGATCGCCGAGACCATGAGAGGTGAAGCGCACGGTCCCAAAGGTGGCAGCGATCAGAAAAATGCCCAGCAGGAATCCGGTATCGCCCACGCGATTGACGATGAAAGCCTTCTTGCCCGCATCGCACGCGGATTTCCGGAGGAAATAGAAACCGATCAACAAATAGCTGCACAGGCCCACGCCTTCCCAACCCACGAACATAAGCAGCAGATTGTTGGCCAGCACCAGCGTCAACATGGAAAACATGAACAGGTTCATGTAGCCGAAGAAACGGTAGTAGCCGCCTTCATGGGCCATGTAGCCGATGGAATAGACGTGGATCAGAAAGCCCACCCCGGTTACCACCAGAATCATCACGCACGATAACGGGTCCAACAGGTAGCCCCAGTCGGCGATGAACTCGATTGGGCCGCCGGTGGCGACGATCGGGCCGGGAGTTACCCATTCGAACAAGAGCTGCTGGAATATCCGCTGCTCGGGGGCCAGCCTAAAAAGCGTCAAAGCGGCGCCCGCGGCATAGAGAAACGAAAGCAGCACGCTGCCGACACAAAGAAAGTTGATGGCGGATTTCGGAAGCAGGCGTCCGAAGAACAGCATCAGGCCCGCGGTGATCAGCGGAAACAGCGGAATGAGCCAGATGTGCGCGAGGAAATAATTCGGTGAGGTCATAATCCGTGACTCGTGATTGGTGATGCGTGCCCCGTGGAAAAGCCGATCCCCCGGTTCGCCTGCCCGCACAGGCAGGCTCGGGATGACAGGAGGCAATATTCACTACCAGCACAGGAAAAAGAGCCCAGCCAAGAATGGCTGCGCCACCTGAACTGGAATGACCGATCTTTAGATCGGCCAGCACACGCTTGGGATGAAGAGCCGGCTACCATTTCAGCAGATCCATTTCGTCAGTGAAAAGAGTTTCCCGATTGCGGAAGAAGGCGATGATGATACCCAGTCCCACGGCGGCTTCGGCGGCAGCGTCGGCAATGATGAATAGCGCGAAGACCTGCCCGGCGACGTCCCCGAAGATGCGCGAGAATAAAACCAGATTGATGTTCACGGCGTTCAGGATCAGTTCGATGGACATCAGCACCACGATCACGTTGCGCCGGGTGACCACGCCGATGCAGCCGATCAGGAACAGCGCCAGGCTGAGGAACAGGTAATGCGCCGGTGACATCATGATTCGTCGGTCCTTTTCTTCTTGGCCATGACCACGGCTCCCACCATGGCCACCAGCAGCAGCACGCTGGCAATTTCGAAGGGCAGAAGATAATTGCTGAACAGGCTGTTGGCCAATTCTTCGGAATTCGGGCCGAGCTTGTCCGCAGGAGCGGCTCCTTGAATCAACAACCCGCCGCCCGGCAATTTGCGGGCGTAAAAGAGAATCAACGCCGTTTCCAAAGCCAGTACCAAAATGACCAGCAAGGCCACGAACCTCTGCAGGTGGAACTGAATGTGGTGCAGGGCCACGTCCAGCCGCACCAGCATCATCACGAAAATGAACAGCACCATAATGCCGCCGACGTACAGGATAATCTGCGCGACGAACAGGAACTCCGCGCGCAACTGCAGGAAAATGCCGGCGGTCGCCAGCAGGGTGGTAATCAGAAACACCGCGGAATGCATAGCGTTCCGGCGCGTGACCATCAGCGCCGCGCTCAGCACGGCCACTCCGGCGAAGAAATAGAAGAACAGGCTATCCAGCATAAGAGTCCGTCGGCACAGCCGCGGCGGTTGACGCCGCAACAGCGCGCTTGTCATGTACGCGAACCAGGAACACCGCGACCAGCAACGTGAACACCGTGGTCAAGATCATGGCGATCCAACGATTCCAGCCAAACTCCGATTCCAGCAGCATGGCCACGCCCACCGCGAACACGTTCACAATGGCCAGGGGGATCAGGATGTACCAGCCCAGGTGCATGAGCTGGTCGAAACGGTACCGCGGCAGCGTGAAACGCAGCCACATGAACACGTAGATGTACCCGGCGACCTTCAGAAGAAACCAGAAGGCTCCATTCAGCCCGGCAATGGCAAAGTGCAACGGAGAAAACAGCCAAGGAACGAAGAAGATCGCCGCCAGCGCGAAGCAGCACAGCGCCACCGCCCACATGAACCATACTTGAATTTTGACCGGCTGCTTCCCTGCCCTGTAAATGCAATATCCACCCAGAAGGACGATCGACAAGCCGGGAAGAAAATCCAGCCAGTTAAGCCAGTGGACGTTCGGGAATGGCCGCAGCCACCCGCCCAGGAACAGGGTCGCGGCCACCGAGGCGACCACGATCATGTTGGCGTACTCGCCCAGGAAATACAGCGCCCAGCGAAAGCCGCTGTATTCGGTCATGTAGCCGGCGACCAGCTCGGATTCGGCTTCCGGAAGATCGAACGGGGCGCGATTGGTTTCCGCGATGGAGGCCACCAGATAGGTGAAGAAGCCCACCGGCGCCATGAAAATGAACCAGATGTGGTGAGCGGATTGCGCGTCAACGATGGCGTCGATTTTCAGCGTGCCCGACAAGAGCAGCGCGCTGACAATAGCCAGGCCGCCGGCAGTTTCGTAGCTGACCAGTTGCGCGGTGCTGCGAATGGCGCCGATGATCGAGTAATGACTATTGGAGGCCCAGCCGCCCAGGATGACTCCGAGGAAACCGAGCGAGCTGACACCAATGACGAACAGGATGCCAATATTGATGTCGCGGGCCACGCGAAAGTCCGGTCCAAAATAAATGGCCCCCATGGCGGTGAGCGCCGCGACCATGGAAATCACCGGTGCAAACCAGAAAATCAGCGCGTCCGCATCTCGAGGAATGATGTCTTCCTTGATCAGCAACTTGACCGCATCGGCGATGGGCTGTAGCAGGCCGTGCGGGCCAACGCGCATGGGACCCAGGCGCGCTTGCATGTCGGCCATGAGTTTGCGCTCGACCAGCACTACGTAGCCAGCGATCAGCGGCACAACCGCGACAATCACGACGCCGCAAACGATTTCCAGCCACCAGCTTTGCAGGAAGTTGACCAAGGCTTGCAAGGTGGGGCTCATGGCTAGCGGTCCACCTCGCCCAAGACGATATCCAACGTGCCGATGATCGCCACGACATCGGCAACTAGGTGCCCCCGCGCCATCTTGTCCAGCGCTTGCAGGTTCACAAACGAGGGCGGACGAATGCGCACGCGGTACGGCTGGATGGAGCCGTCGCTGACGATGTAATAACCGAGAATGCCTTTGGGCGCTTCGATGGCGTGATACACCTCGCCGGGCGCGGGCTTAATCACTTTGCCGACCTTGCCGAAGATCGGGCCTTCAGGGATGTTCTGGATGGCTTGCAGGCAAATCAGCCGCGACTGGCGCATCTCTTCCATGCGCACCATGTAACGGTCGTAGGTATCGCCGTTGGTGCCCACCGGAATCTCGAATTTGTAGCGGTCGTAGGCGGCATAAGGCTGAGCCTTGCGCAGATCCCATTGCACGCCGCTGGCGCGCAGAATCGGGCCGGTGGCGCCGAGGGCGATGCAGTCCGCCGCGTTGAGGACGCCGATGTTGCGCGTGCGGCCAATCCAAATGCTGTTGCCTGTGAGCAGGTCCACGTATTCCTGAATGCGGCTGTCGAAACTGTTGCAAAAGCGCTCCACATCTTTTTCGAAACCGTCGTAGGATTCGTACTGCAAGCCGCCGATGCGGAAGGCGTGTGTGGTCAGGCGCGCTCCACAATACTTTTCGAAGATTTTCAGGATTTCTTCGCGTTCGCGGAAGCAATAAAACAGCGGGGTGAGCGCGCCAATGTCCAACGCGTGGGTGCCCAGCCAAACCAGGTGGCTGGCGATGCGCTGTAACTCGGTCAGGATGGTGCGGATGACCTTGGCGCGTTCGGGGGCTTCGACGTTCAGCAGCTTCTCCACCGCTTCGCAATAGCCCAATCCGTTGCTGACCGCCGCCACGTAGTCCATGCGGTCTACGTAAGGAGCGAACTGCTGGTAGCTGCGATTCTCCGCAATTTTCTCTACGCCGCGATGCAGGTAGCCGATCACGCATTCGGTGCCGCGGACGCGTTCGCCATCCAGCTTAAGCTTGACGCGCAGCACTCCATGGGTCGAAGGGTGCTGCGGCCCCATGTTGAGGACCAGCTCGTCGGCGCCGAGCAGCGTGCCGTTTTGCTGTGTGGGGTCTTGGTGCACGGTGTCGGTTGGGTCTCCCATACTTATTGGCCGGTATCGATCCCGAGATTTTCGCGGACCCACGCGGCGTCCTGCTTCAGAATGTCGTAGTCCTTGCGCAGCGGATGGCCCTCCCAGCCGTCGGGCAGCAGGATGCGCTTCAAATCGGGATGGCCGGCGAATGCAATGCCAAACATGTCGAAAATTTCGCGTTCCAGCCAGTTGGCGACCGGCCAAATCTCCACCAAACTGGCGGGGCGCTCGTTGGCCGCGATCGGAACTTTCAGGCGGAGGCGGGCGTTGTGCGGGAACGAGTACAGAATGGCGATCAGATCGAAGCGTTTTTCGCGGCGCGGCCAGTCGACGGCGGTGTAGTCCTCGAGCAAATCGAATTTTTCTTCGTCGCGCGTATAGCGGGCAATCTCGTTGAGTTGGGCCGCGTCGACGATCAGATAGGGCTGCTTGCGGTCCTCGAGCGCATCCAGAATCGCAGCTCCAAAACGAGCGCGATAGCGCCGGACCAGCTCGTTATCGACTGGAACTTGCATGACCGGCGGAGGCTTGGGCGGAGGCGGGGCCGGTTTCGCTGCGGGAGCCGTAGGCTTGGCAGCAGGGGCTGCGGGCTTTGCGGCTGGCGGCGGTGGCTCAGAAGGAGCTGCTTGCGGCGGCATGGGCGACGCGGTTGTGGGCTCCGGTGGCGTGCTTTCGGGCTGTTGGGGTGGCTTGGATTCGTCTGCCATGGACCCTGGGACCAATTTGCGCAATATCAGCTTCGCGATTGGAGAACAGCGCCGGAATGCCACTCACCCTGGACCGGCCGCAAATTGCCAACATGCGCAAGGAAGGAGCGAGAACGCGCCAGCCGTCCCACGAAACGGACTGCTACATCCGCGACCTGACAGCTATTCCCATCGTTCAAAGCGTTTCTAACATAGGAGGTAAAGTCAGTCAATGCGCCGGGACACAGACACGCCTGGCGCTTTTCTTCTCAATTTCTCAGTTCGGGATACGTCGATAAAGCCACTAAAACCGGGCCTTTTGTTCGCGGTGCAACTCAGCCGGCGCGAGCAAACCCGCACGCTTGGAGTTTTACCGCTACTCGTATCGCAGGCACTCGATAGGGTCGAGTTTCGCTGCCAGACTTGCGGGATAGTACCCGAAGAACAGCCCAACCCCCACGGAGATCGCAAAGCCGATGGAAATCCAGAGGAACGAAAGGGTCGCGGGAATGGAAGGCACCAGGGTGCGCACCAGGGTAGAGACCGCCGCACCTATGAGAATACCGATTGTGCCTCCAAGCAGAGTGAGCAGCACGGCTTCGAATAGGAACTGCAGGCGCACGTCCACTTTCCGGGCGCCGATGGCTTTGCGTACACCGATTTCCTGAGTGCGCTCGGTCACCGAAATGAGCATGATATTCATCACGCCGATGCCGCCCACGAGCAGTCCAATGGAGCTGATCACCGCCGTGAGTATCACTAGAGCACCGGTGAGTTGGTTCCACAAGTTGCTGAGAAAGTCTGGGGAGCTGAGTTCAAAGTCGTTTTCCTGGTCAGCGGGAATGCGCCGGATGCGACGCATGGCCTGAATGACCTCCGCCTGGGCGGTCTCGACGTTGACGTCCTTGGGCACGGTGAAAATCATGACCAGTTCTTTGGCCTCGGGATACTGCTTCTTGAAGTTGCTCAGCGGGATGATGGCGAAAATGTCGACGCCGGGGCCTAGAAACAAACCCTGGTCGTGGGCAAAGACGCCGATAACCTCGTAGGTCGCGCCATTGATGCGAATGGTCTTGCCGAGCGGGTCGGTGTTGGGGAACAGCGACTCGCTGATGGACGCTCCCAGCACGACCACGGGCCGTGCGTGCTCCTGGTCAAATGCATTGATGAAGCGCCCGCGTTCGATGTTGAAGAGCGGCAGCGCGGTAATGTATTCGGGTTCCGCGCCGCGAACGATGACCTTTTCGACGCTTCGGTCACCGCTGGTAATCAGGTTCGAATCACCCAAGAAAAAGCCGCGGGTCCCACTGGTAGTAACGCTCTCAACATCGGGAGCCGCCGCGCGAACTAACTCGGCGTAGTTGTACTCCAAATAGCGGCGGATCCGGTACCGCTGCGGCATATGGGAAGGGTCGGTTCCCGGGGGAAAACGGGTCAGGAAGTAGGTGCGCGAACCGAGCGATTCCACGCGTTCCTGGACGAATCTGTTCAACCCCTGAATGATGGCCGCCATGGAAATGACCGAAGAGACTCCGATGACAATGCCGAGCACAGTGAGAGCAGAGCGCACCTTGGAGGAACGCAGCGTGTCCATCGCCGCGAAGAAATTCTCGCGCGCTTGCGCCAGTGTCACGAACGCCATCAGTCCGACCTCAAGGCAATCACCGGATCCAGGCGCGACGCACGCAGCGCCGGGTAAATTCCGAAAAACAGGCCCACCGCGGAACTCATCAATACGCCCATGAGGGCAACCCAGGTCCGCACCGAAGCAGGGAAAGGAGAGTAGGTGCGCAGGAGCAAAGCGACCAGGAATCCGAGCGCGATACCGGCGAATCCACCCGCCAGGCACTGCACAACACTTTCAGTGATGAATTGGCCGAGGATGTCGCGCTGGGTCGCGCCCACCGCCCGGCGCACGCCGATCTCGCGACGCCGCAAGGTGACGCTCACCAGCATCACGTTCATGATGACGATGCCGCCGATGATCACCGAGATGGCACTCACCATGATGAAGACGCCGAAGAAGGCCGAGCTGATGCTGCGCCACAAGGCCATGTAGCTCTCTTTCGTGCCAATGAAAAAGTCGTTCTCCATAGTGGCGCTCAAATGGCGGCGGGCACGCAGCACAAGTTGCGCCTGATCCTGGGCGGCCTCGAAACTCCCCGCTCTGGCCTTCACATTAATGGTCAAGCTCTCGTGGATCCCTTGCATGCGGAGGAATACCGGGAGCGGCACAGTAACAAAATTGTCCTGATCCTGGCCAAGAACGCTGCCGACTTTCTCCATGACGCCGATGACCACGAACTCGTCGTTGGTGATGCGAATGCTCTTGCCAATGGGGTCGGCACTGGGAAACAGAGTTTGCGCCACGGTCTGGCCGATCAGGCAGACGTTGGTGTAGTGTTCGGACTCCGAAGCGGTGAAATAGCGTCCGGACTCGACGGCGCGCGTGTCAATATCCGCCATGCTGGGGGTCTGGCCGTAGAAGGCCACGTCCAGTGCTTCCTTGTCTCCGTATCTTGCTCGGACCGAGGCGCTGGCCGTAGCGCCGACCTCCTGGCACGCCGGGCAGGCCTCGGTGACGGCGCGCATGTCGTCTAACTCGATCTTTTTGTATTTGAGGGCTTTGATGATGATGTCGAAGTCGGTCACCGCGAAGGGAGTGCGCGCGACCTGAAAGACGTTAGTGCCAAGATTGGCAACCTTACTTTCCACATAGAGATTCGCGCCCTGCACGATGGTCATGACGGTGATGAGCGTGGCAACGCCCATGGTGAGGCCAAGCATGGTCAGGGAGGTGCGCAGCTTGTGGGCGCGCAGCGCAGTGAAACACAGGGCAAGGTTGTCGCGCAGTGCCAACATGGGGAGCAACCCCTCCTATCAATCTAACGCATTGCGCAATAACAGCGAGCCGCTCAGGCCATGGTTTTCCAGAGGCACAGGCGGGCCCAGGGGTTACAAGCACGCGACTGGCGGCGCTCGCCTCGATGACGGTGGATTAGAACTCGAGATGAGCGCGGAAGCCCGGCACCAGCACGGGTCCGCGGTCGCGGTTGTATCCCGGGTTGACGATATGCTGCAATCCCGGCCCGACATACAGTCCGCGCCAGACATGCAGCGTGTAGTACGTCTCGACAATGTCTTCGCGGCCGTAGCGCAACTTGCCGTCGCCGAGCAGGAACCCATAGCCTCCATCGGCTAGATACGTTTGGTGATCCTTGGAAATAGCATTGCTCACCAGCGCGACGCCGGCGCGATCCTGGCGGCGATGCCAGAGCACACCGTGCACTCCCATTCCGCCGGCGAAGGTCTGGTCAACCTCGGTGAAGGCGAAAGACTCGGTCTTGTCGTTGTTCCAGCCAAAGCGGCTGAAAATGCTAATGTTCGGGAAAATCTGCTGTTCGAAGTTGGCCGCGAAGCCATACTTGCGGGTGATATGCCAGGGATGATTGGTGATCTCCGGCCGGGGCACCAGGCCTTCTTCGAACTGCGCAATCGCTTCGCTGTAAATTCCCATGTTGGCGTAGTTGGTGTACGCCAGCACCCGCACGGCTCCCGGTTTTTTCGGCAGGAAGCCACGTCGCAGTTCGTACTGGAAATTCTCAGAATGCGCCTCCCAGGGCTTCCAGACCAAATCGATGCCATTGGCCACCTTGGGCATTAACGCTTCGGCAAAACGGAAGCCCCAGTCGCCGTCTTCGTAGTCGGTGATCAAACCGACGGTGTAGCCTCGAGTGTCCGCCGCGTAATCCCAGGCCCCGGTTTGGTCAATGGTCCAGTTGGTGAATTGAAAATGCGTGTCGGAGGCCACCGAGTTTTGATCGAAGAAATCCGCCAAGCTGAATTTGCCGAAGCGCACTTCCAGGCGCCGGCTGGGCAACTCATCGAACAATGAGAAGGGGCTGCGCTCATTCGTCACCGAATCCTTGCTGAACGAAAACACTTTGTGAATCATGCCCCGTGCCAGATAAGGGGCGGTGCTCAGCGGCGATCCTTCGCCGGGAATGCGCACCACGTCCAGGTTGGTGATTCCTGCCAAGCCGACGGCGTTGCTCAGGCCGGCTCCCGCGGCCATTTCCACATCGGCGAGCAGCTCGAACGAGTTGTTCAGGCGTATCCCGGTGTACAGGGTCATGACCCGCGAGGTGGCCTTGTCGTAGTTCGGGTCCATGCTGTTCTTGCCGCTGTAAGCCGCATAGAACGGCGGATTCGTCTGGTAGATGAAGTTAGCCTGACCGCTGAGCCAGTATCGCGTGTTTTCGAAATGCGGAAACATCGCTTCCGGATCGTCCGACGAATCCGAAGACACTCTGCTGGCATCAGGCGCCATCGGAGGTGTCTTGGGATTTTCTTCCGCAGGCGCTTGCGGCGGTTCTTGGGCTTTGGCCGCCGGAACGCCAGCCAGCACAAAAAGCAGTGCTAGCGCGAACGCACGCGCAACGGGCCAGCCCGGCGGGTTGTATCGCTCGGATTTGTGTGTGCCAACTGGCATGCTGCAACCTGCTGCGGCTTACAAGACACAAAAGTTATTTCGTTCCCCGGGGGTCGACGCGCCAGCGCATGGCCAGCCGAGGATTGCCATTCTCGTCGGTGGTAACGGTCCAATGCGCGCGAACGGGTCCTGGCGTTACTATATTCTCCTGTTTAATGGGCAAGCAGATTTCGCAGCAACGCGCGGGCGCAAGGCTTCCCGTACCAAGAACGATCTGCTGAATGAGTAATGTTGTGGAGCTCATGTCCGTTGCTCCTTTCGTGGTCTTTATCGGCGGCGAACCGCTGCTCCGGCACGTTGCGTAACCGCAAGCAGCATTCGCGCGTGGAGTTGTGGCGATGTCGCGGTTTGAGGAGCGTGGAAAGCAACAAAAACAGCGCCTCGGGCCTTCGCGTTCTTCAGTTAAGGTTTGGCAGAAGAAGCGGAGGTGAGGCGATAGGCGGGAAACAGGCTTATCGGGACACCTTACACTTCTTCTAGCCCAGAAAGCCGCCGAAACGTCTCGGAGGCTCGAATCCAGTGATAATTTCCATACGTCCTTTGTGATAACCTAGGGCAGGCAACGAAAGCATACCTGCCTTGGCTATTATATGATACCCCCCTACGGTATTTGTCAAGCGAAAAAGTCGAGGGGAGACGAAAATTTTTATGAAAGATAAACTCCCGGAAATCTCCAAGGAAAAACAAAAACTGGTCTCGCGGATTAGGCGGATGGCCGGCCAGATTGACGCGGTGGAGCGCTCGGTGACCGAAGGCAATGAATGCGCCGATATACTCATGCTGCTGGCCACCATTCGCGGCGGGGTGAACAGCTTGATGGCCGAGATTCTGGAAGACCACATCCGCCTGCACATCACTCATCCGGACCGCAACACGCAATCGCGGGAAGAGTTGACGGAGGATTTGATCGACCTGGTCCGCGCCTATTTGAAGTAAGCCCCGCCACGCATCAACCGCGGGCTGGTGATTTACCGACCGATGGCTCACGACAATCCTGCGGCTCGCAAGCGGCAGCATTAGGCCTGTGCTCCGCCCGGCGTCATGGTTTCCAGCGCAACTGGTGGGCATCAAAGTCGAACATTACCTGTTTCGCTTTCAGCGAGGCCGGGCCCAAGTATCCGGCGACATCGGCCAAACGGTTCGCCGGTGGCGCGCTGACGAATAGCACTTCGTGACCCAGGTCCTGCGCGCCCAATCGGAATTGCAGCACCATGGAGACGCGGTTCTGCACCCAACCACCGGTGCTTTGCGACAGCACGTGCCCCTGGACTCGATAGTTTTCCAGAACGGTTTCCAGGCCGCGCTCGTAGATCATGGTTCGCAGCAGGCCGGTGTCGGCGATCATCCACACCGGGCGCCCATCCAGCTGCGCTGCCACCGCCAGGGTGGTTGAGCTGACGCGCATGGGCACGGCTTGCATATCGGTGGTTTCGGCGGCGTCAAAGACGATCCGAGCGGCCGCGTAGTCCACCAGGAAATTCCTGCGTCGCAGAAGGTCCAGCCCGATAATGCCATCGACCGGCGCCTCGCCGGTCTGAATGTAGCGCAAATCTTCAATCAGCACCCGGAGGTTGTTGGCTTGTTCCGGGCCGAAGGTGATCTCCGGGAGTTCGCTGGATTCCACCGCGATGAGCTTATCGAAATTGAGCACTTTCGCGCGCCGCGCGGCCAGCCCGAGCCGTTTGGCCACGCGTCGATCAATCACGGTGTTGGTGCAGCCGGTGTCGAGCAGAAACCGCAAGCCATGCAGCTCGCCAACGTCTACCGGGGCCACAATCAAATAGCCATGATAGATGTCGATAGGTAGTTGGTAATTGGTTGAACCGGTGTCCGCCTTGCTGGCGGCCCGGGCTGCCGGAACGATCACGGCAACCGCTAGCGCCAACAAAACTCGGAAAAATCGCGATTTCCAGGTCATCACGCCACCTCAACCGCAGTTGCGGCAGCGTTGAATGTGTCAAGTCTGCCGCGCACCTCCATAGCGGCGTGCTGACTGCGCGCTGGAATCTGTCTGACACGCTAAGTCGCTCCGTTGCAGCACATCCCAGCGCTTCTGACATGGCCCCCCGAAACATTCGCACCTTCCTGTTCGTCTATATCGGACGAGAAGGCGCCCATGTCAGGCCCGCAACCAGTCATTGCCTCAAATCTGAAGCTGCCGCGGTATCGCTTCGGCAACTTCGAACTGGATACCAATTCCGGCGAGTTGCGCCGCAATGGCGTGAAACTGCGCCTTCAGGAACAGCCTTTTGTGGTTCTGCGCACCTTATTGGAATCCGCGGGCATCGTGGTGGCGCGCGACGACCTGTGCGCCGCGCTCTGGCCCGCCGACACGTTCGTCGATTTCGACACCAGCTTGAACACCGCCATCAAACGGCTGCGCGAAGTTCTGGGTGATTCCGCCGACGTTCCCGTCTTCATCGAGACAGTTCCGCGCCGCGGCTACCGATTTCTGGCGCCGGTGCAAGTCACCCGTAACGGAGCGTTCGCACCGCTGCAGCACGTCGCCGCCGATCAGGCCGTGCTGTCGCTTCCGGTTCGCCATCTGCGCTGGGGACTGATGGCGGGCATCGTGCTGCTCGCCGGTGTAATCACAGCGCTGATCGTAGCCTTTGTGTGGTCAACGCCGATGCCACGCGTGGTCGATTCCACGCAAATCACTTTCGATGGAGTCAGCAAAGGTTACGTGCACGCGCGAGGCGGGCAGATCTACTTCAACGAACGGCTGGCCAACCGGATGGCGCTGTTGAAAGTGCCCGCGAGCGGCGGCACACCCCTCGTACTGGCCTCCTCCTATCCGGGCCTTTATTTGGGCGACGTGTCCCCGGACAGTTCGAAGCTTCTGGTGGGCACACCGAGAGAAACGATGAAAGGACCATTTCATCTTCAGGTCATGGACTTGTCTTCCGGCGCGCTCCAGGATCTTGGCGGAATTGAAATCCATGATGCATCGTGGGCCCCGCGCGGGCAGCTGGTTTTTAGCCAGGGCAATGACATCGTGCTGGCGAATGGCGACGGCTCCGGACAGCATAAGCTGCTCACCGCGCCCGGCCCTTCGTACCACTTCCGGTACTCGCCGGATGGTAAGCGCCTGCGCTTCAGCGTGGGCAACAAGCACTTCGATCAAGAATCCATTTGGGAAGCGCGATCAGACGGCACCGGGCTGCATGAAATTCTGGCGGGAATGGATGAACTTCCCAGCCGCTGCTGCGGCGAATGGTCCCCCGACGGCCGCTACTTCTATTTCCAGACCCAGCGCAATGGCACCAGCCGAATCTGGGCGGTAGCCGAGCGCCACCCCTTTCTGCACAGCAAAGCAGCGCCGGCGGAACTGACCACGGTGCCGCCCAACTTTTATATGGGCGGGATCAGCGAAGATGGCAAGAAGCTGTATGTGACGGCATCGCAGCCGCGCGCCGAGTTGGTGCGCTACGATTCCGGCTCGCGTCAGTTTGTTCCGTTTCTTTCCGGTATTTCGGCGGGAGGCGTCGAGGCCTCACGCGATGGCCGCTTCTTCACCTACATTCGCTATCCGGAAGCGACGCTGTGGCGCTCCAACGCCGATGGTTCGGGAGCCGCGCAAATCACCGGACCGTCGTTGCGCACAGCGCTGGCGCACTGGTCTCCCGACGGCTCGCACATAGCCTTTTCGGGGGCGCGCCCCGGCAAGCCATGGAACATTTTCTGGATTGCGGCCGCGGGCGGTCCCGCGGAGCAACTGACCGACGGGCCATCGTTCGACCTGGATGCCACGTGGTCGCCCGACGGCGGCACGCTGGCGTTTGGGCGGACCCTGGTCCAGGACAACGTGCTGCAAACCGTTTCCATTCAGTTGCTGGACTTGGCTTCGCGGCGCATTACACCGCTGCCCCAGTCGGAAGGGCTGTGCTGCCCGCGCTGGTCGCCCGATGGCCGCTACCTGGTGGCCGCGCGGCACTGGGGCCAAGTTGTCGAGTTGTACGAATTTGCTACCGGCAAGTGGCGGGTCATCCTCAACGGGCCGAGCCCTACCGGGTATGTCGAATGGTCGAACGATGGAAAAGAGATTTTGTTTGATTCGTTGGACCGGCCGGACCCCACGTTCTACCGTCTGCGCATCTCCGACTCAAGGCTGCAGACGGTCGCTCCCATCGGAGATATTCGCCGGTATTTCACCGAGTTCGGTCCGTGGAGCGGCGCCGCGCCCGATGGTTCTCCCCTGCTGGTCCGGGACATCAGCAACGAAGAAGTCTATTCGCTGGACCTGCAGTTCCGCTAACCCACTCGCCCGTTGAAGTCCCAGTTACGATTCAGTGATACAGCAAATCACCGATTGCGCTGGCCGCCGCAATTCGTAGTTAATCTTAAGAGCTCTTTCTCGGCGCCAGTCCTCGTAGTCCCTCCGGTTCACCAGCTTTGAGAGCCCTGAATTCCTGCAAGGGGCGTTTCATGATTCGCGTTCTGATCGCCGATGATCACGACACGGTGCGCAAATGTGTTCGCACCGTCTTGGAAATTCACAACGATGTTCGTGTATGCGCGGAAGCCGCCGATGGCGCCGAAGCCATCACCAAAGCGGTAGAATGTCATCCGGATTTGGTCATCCTGGACCTCACGATGCCTGTAAAAGGCGGCTTCGAAGCCGCCACGGAGCTCCGCCGTATCATGCCAGAGGTTCCCATTCTGTTCTGCTCGATTCAGGAGGGTCCAGAGGTGGCCAAGAATGCCAAGCAAATTGGCGTGCGCGGCTACATCAGCAAGCAGCATATGAGTGACCTGCTGATTCACGCCGTGGATGCACTGGTGGTCCACAAAACCACCTTTTTCCCGAACCCTGCGACCGGCACCTATTAGCCTTTTTCGTGCGTCGCGCCCTGTCTTGGCACCTTGACACCGGTTCCTCCGCGGCGTAACTTTTTTGATCTGCCCCCATGAGCGTGCGTTGACCGGCCTGCGTGCGCGCCTGCTCGGAAAGGAATCACTCCCATGGCTACTCCCGTTCGTGAATACGTTTCTCTGGACCAGCAAATGATGGAACATCTTCGTTACAGCGGAATCGAACGGGAGAACCTGGCGGATTTGGTGGGGCTGTTGGTCAGCCTGAAGAATAAGTACGGGCTGGTGCCCTTCACCCTGGTGGCCGAGAGCCTTCCGGTTCCCAATGCCGTGACTGCGCGCTACATCGTCGATTCGCTTACTTTGAACAAACTCGCCAACGTCTTGTGGGATACTCCGCGGCTGAACCGCGTCACCATTTCGCCCCGAGGCATAATGAAGGCCGCGCAGTACGAAATCGCGATCACCCTGGGCGGCTAGGGCAAACAGGCCTCGGCCGGCCAAGAGGCCTGTTACGGCTCGCTATGACGGCTGGGCGCACAACCCGGCCAGTCTGAAGACTGGCCGCTACACAAGCAAGAGCCGTGGGACCAACACGCAGTGGTTGAGATCGGTCGTTGGCGCAACCCGCTTAAGAGAGATTCTTCGCTTCGAAGACTCCGCTCAGAATGACGTATGTAGTTTTGGTTTAGGCAAGATGCAGCGAGAGAGATTCTTCCCGCCGACGTATGTAGTGGCGCCTGGCGAGAAATGCGAGCCCTAGCGCACGGGTTGTTGGCGTTGTGAGCCATCATTTTTGCCGGGCGTTCAGCTCGTCTAATTTGCGCTTCAACTCCTCCAGCTTCTGCCCCGCTTCGCCCAGTTTGCCTTCCGCAGTCAGCCGCCGGTAATCCGCCAAGTCTCTCGCCGCTTCCGCGATCAGCGCCTTAAGATCCACGGCGGCATTCGCCGGCGCGGTGGATGGCGACACAGTCCGTTCCTGCTCCGGCGCAGCTGTTGCGCTCAGCGACGATGCCGCTCCGCCAAACAGCGCGTTCATCGCCGATTCGAATGTTGGGCCGTAAGCTAGCCGGTCTTGCAGCGCCAGCACCACCAGCCGCAATTCCGGCATAGGACTACGCTCTGCCTGCAAATAGATCGCTTCCGCGTACAACAGCGCGCGCCCGCAGGGTATCACCAGCAAAGTGCCGCGTCGCACGTGCGAGCCTTGCTGATTCCACAAAGTCAGTTGTCCGGAGAGCTGCGCGTTCTGATCGATGCGCGCTTCGATTTGCAACGGGCCGTCCACCAGCCTGGTCTTGGGGAAATCGTAGACAATGGCGGTGCCGTACGCCGCGCCGTCGCTTCGTCCGGCAATCCAACCGATCAGATTGTTGCGGTTGGCCGGGGTGAACGGCAGAATCTCCGCAAACTCCACCGCGGGTTCACCGGGCAATTTCATCAGCACAAAATTCGGTTCCATCACCTGGGTTTGTTGCTGGCCCATTTGGTCCAATCCCACTTCCGTGGCTACCGTCCACAGGTCCTCGCGGTTATAGAACACTTGCGGGTCGCTCATGTGATACAGGCCATAAACCGAGGCTTGCATCTTCAGCAGCAGTTCCGGGTAGCGCACGTGCTTGCGCAGCGTGGCGGGCATCGCCGCCGCATCCTTGAACAACGTGGGGAAAATCTGCCGGTACGCGGTGATGAGCGGGTCCTCGGCGTCGAACACATAAAAGGTGGTGGTGCCATCGTACGCGTCGATCACCACCTTGACGCTGTTGCGCAGGTAGTTGATGGGCGTAGCCCCCAGCGGGTAGTGGTTCGAATACGGGTAGGTGTCCGAGGTGGTAAACGCGTCGTACATCCAGAACAGCCGGCCACCGTCGCCAATCACCATGTACGGATCGGCATCGTAAGCCAGAAACGGCGCCAGCGCTGCCACGCGCTCGCGCACATTGCGGCGCATCAGCAGGTGGCTCTGCGCGTTGATGTCGTCGCTGAACGGGACTTTTGTCAGGTCTCCGCGATCGGCGGCGATCAGCACGCGTCGCAGGAAACCGCCCATGGTGATGCCGCCTTTACCTTCGTACGTGGTCAAGCTGTTGGTCTGCCCCTGCGGGTAGTTGAATTCCTGCTGCCGGGTCTTCACGTACACGTCGGTGTCGGTCAGTTCGCCGAAATAGATTTCCGGACGCTGCACCTGGATGCCCGGCACGGTGCTCTGCACCGGCATATTGCTCAGAATCAACGTGGGCAAGCCTTCCGGCGTGAACCCGTTCACCGGATTCATGGTGATGCCGTAGCCGTGGGTGTAGATGAGCTTCTCGTTGATCCAGTTCCGGCTGCTCTCCGGCAGCTTTTCGATGTTCAGCTCGCGGGGAGCGAGCATGACCTCGCGCACCGTTCCATTGATTTCGTAGCGGTCGATGTCGATGTCCGGGAAGTCGTAATAGGTGCGGATTTCCTGGATCTGTCGCAGCGTGTCTTGCAGCGCCCGCCAGTCCCACAGCCGGATATTTTGCAGGGTGGCTTGATTGTTCGCTGGCTCAGCGGCCTCGACGGTGGTTTCCGCGGGAAATTCCCGCTGAGACATGCGGTTCAATGCATAAGCCTGGCGCGTGAACTCAATGTTGTAAGCGATGTACGGCCGCTCGCGCACCAATTCGTTGGGCTTCACAATGAAGCTGCTGACATACCACCCCAGAATCTGAAGCACAAAATAGCAAACCACCGCGGGAGCCACCGCGGCCACAAACCACTTCGCGCGCGGCACCGCGATCACATTGAGCAACGCCAAGCCGGCGCCCACAACCAGCGCGGCACACACCACCAGAGTACCCGTGAGCACCACGTGCGCATCCGTGTAGGTCACGCCGCCAAAAATGGTGTGGTCTTCGAACAGCCGCTCGAACCGGCTCAAGTAGCCACGCAGCGCCAGGGTGATCAGCAGGAACGCCAGCGCTATCGAAAAACCTCGCCACGGCATGGCGATGTACCGGCCGCGCGGTCCGGCGAGAACCCGGGTGCTGCCGGTCACAACAATAAAGAAGACGGCGATGAAGCAGGCGATGATCGCCAGCGTCAACAACCAGCCCACGATCAATTCCCATGCCGGTAGCGTAAACAAATAGAACCCAGCAGGCTGGTGAAAAATGGGATCCGCTATGCCGGTACTGCGCGGCGCATACAAGTACAAAGCAAACGTCGGCCACTCTGCCATCAGCGTGGCGGCGGTGATCAGTGCGATGACCACCGTGGCCGCCAGCCCGATCAGGTTCAGGATCCGATCCACCGGTAATCGCAGCGGCTGTCCGCCCACGTAAATCGTGCCGCCGCTGGGCAGTTCATTGCGATACGCCCAGCGCAGCACAGCGAACCACCCATACAAAGCCCCAAAGGTCAGCACGGCAAATATGGCGAACACCGACCACTGCAGGCTCAAGCTGGTCCGGAACACCTGGCGATAACCTAGTGAACCGAACCACAGCGATTCGACATAGTACGACAATGCCGTGCGGCTGCTGAAAACGATTAGCAGTGCCACGGCCAGGATGATGAAGAACAGGTAGCGCCGCCGCGGTCGCGGTTCGTGCCAATCGATGATGTCAGGGTTGATTCGTTCTTGTTTCACGCGCGCTCCCAGGCAACTCAGATTGACGCAATTGTACGCCCGCTGCAATGCCAGGAGCGGCATCCGTGATCACATGCCGACGTGCCGGTGGCCCTCCTGCCTGCCCGCACAGGCTTGTGTCTTACGCCGGTTTTCTTCGGTACAATGCCGGGTAATGGCTACTCCGGAACAGCGACCCTCGATTGATTTGTCCCGCCTGACGCTAGCCAGTCGGACGTGTTCGGAACTGTTGCGCCGCGTGATGCTCAGCCGGGCCATGTTGGCTGCGGCGCTGGAACTGCCCAAACCCGCCGATGCGTTGAACCAGCCGCTATTCGGCGAACAACTACCCGGCCGCGCTTCTCTCCGTACATCTCTGGAAGAGTTGGTTTCGGGCGAACCCGAAAATGCCACGATTGATTTCGACAGCATGGTGCGTTTGCTGATCGAGCGCGCCTCGGCCACCGGAGAGAACATCATCGCCGCTGCCGTGGTTCTTTGCTCTCATTCCACGGCCGGCGACGTTTTCACTTCGGTTTGCGAACAAGCCATGGACCTGGACCCCGCGAAATGGATCCCGGAGCTGAGCATGGACCGCAAGGTGCCGCTCGCCTTGTTAAGGGAACAGGGTGCGGCGGGCATTTTTGCGATGGAACTCGACCGCTTCCGTCATCAATTGCGCGCCAAGTCCCTTTCCGCGCGAGCGGAGGTGTTTTTCCGGCACGTGAAGATTCGTCAGCACCCGCTGTTCAAGCCCACCGATGCGCAATATTTCCGCATGTCACGGTTGAGCGAAGCGGACGATTTGAGGAATCGCATCTTGCACCAAGGCAATTTGGCCGCCGTCGATTTGGAGCAGAGCCGCGCGAACATGCTGTTCCTACACGAAGCCGCTAGCACCGCTCTACGCTCGCTCGCCGGGGCCTATCGCCTGCCGTTGGACTGGATCGTTCTGGCACACGGCCATTCGGAAGACAATACCTAAGCGCGCGTTTTCGCGTTCAACTGCCTTCCGTCAAGATTTGCTGATACGCCGGGACGGTCAGAAACTCGACGAATCGCGGCGCGCGGATCAGCTGGCGCATCAGTTCAGCGGATTTTTGGTAGGCGGAGATGCGTTTGGCGTCGCCAGTTTGCCTGGCTTTGCCCAGCTCCTCGTCAATGATGTTTTCGCACAATGCCGCGTCGATTTTTCGTCCATCGTTCAGATGTGCGCCATGGTGAACCCATTGCCACAACTGCGCGCGGCTGATTTCCGCCGTGGCCGCGTCTTCCATTAAGTTGAACAGCGGCACGCATCCGGTGCCGCGCAGCCAGGACTCCAGATAGCCGAGTCCCACCGCGATGTTCTGCCGCAGTCCAGCTGGTGTAATGTCTCCCGAAGGCACTTGCAACAAATCGCCCGCGGTCACCTGAAGATCATCCAACTCCCTGCCGATTTGGTTGGCCGCCGGCATCATCCGATCGAATACTTCCTTAGCCACCGGCACCAGTCCGGGGTGCGCCACCCAGGTGCCATCGTAACCATCCCCGGCTTCGCGCTCTTTGTCGGCACGCACCTGAGAAATCGCTTTTTCATTCGCGACGGGATCGTTCTTGATGGGGATAAACGCCGCCATTCCTCCCATGGCGTGAATGTTGCGGCGATGACAAACCTGCACGAGCAGCTTGCTGTAGGAGCGCAGGAAGTGCGTGGTCATGGTGACCTGAGCGCGATCCGGCAGCACGATGCGCGGATCGCTGGAAAACTTTTTGATGTAGCTGAAGATGTAGTCCCAGCGGCCGCAATTCAATCCGGCGGAGTGCTCGCGCAGCTCATACAGAATTTCGTCCATCTCGAACGCGGCCAGAATCGTTTCAATCAAAACCGTGGCGCGAATGCTGCCTTGTGGTATCCCCAGCGCGCTCTGGGCATGAACAAAAACGTCATTCCACAGCTGCGCCTCCGGGTGGCTTTCCAGTTTCGGCAAATAATAGTACGGACCTGTGCCGGATCGCAGCAGCTCCTTGGCGTTGTGGAAGAAGTACAACCCAAAATCGAACAGCGCGCCGGACATGGCTTGGCCATCCACCAACACGTGCCGTTCTTCCAGATGCCACCCGCGGGGACGCACCAGCAGCACCGCGGTCCGGTCATTCAGCTTGTACTGTTTGCCGCTGCCCGGGTCCGAATAAGTAATGGTTTTGCGCACCGCATCCATCAGATTGAGCTGGCCCTCGATCTGATTGGACCAGGTTGGCGTGTTCGAATCCTCGAAATCCGCCATGAACACGTTGGCGCCTGAATTCAGCGCGTTGATGATCATCTTGCGATCGACGGGACCGGTGATCTCCACCCGGCGATCCTGCAGATCCGCTGGAATCGCAGCCACGGTCCACTGCGCTTCGCGAATGTGCCGGGTTTCCGGCAGGAAGTCCGGCTTTTCTCCGGCATCCAACCTTTTCTGGCGGACCGCCCGCGCCGCCAGCAATTCCAGCCGGCGCGCGTTGAACCGCCGCTGCAGTTCGGTGACGAATTCCAGCGCGGCGGGAGTCAGGACGCGGTCCTGCGCGCGATCGAATGGCGCCAGAATTTGTGTATGCACAAGAGCAGGAGAAGTCGTCATGATTCGTTGCCTCAACGATAGCGATGATTTATTTGCGGCCGGTAGGATGCGGTTTTTCGAATGCGACCGCCATTAGTCGTTCGCGGCGCCTTGCCAAGGCTGCGGAGTGGGCCGCGCCACCGGCGGCATGTCGTGAAATTGCTCCGCCTCGGTCGAACCCTCCAGCGCGGTGGTTGACGCCGCGCCGCTGGTAATCACTTTTTGCACCTCGTCGAAGAGCCGGTGCCCACGAAGCGCTGATGTTTGACGGCGCCGTAATTGTGCTCTCGTTCGCTGGCAAATTCGGCTTCCTGCAATTCCGAATACGCCGACATGCCCCGCTGCTTATAGGCGCGCGCCAACTCGAACATGGTGTGGTTCAGCGCATGGAAGCCCGCCAGGGTGATGAACTGGAACTTGTACCCCATCGCGCCCAGTTCGCTCTGGAACCGCGCGATTTCATCCTCGTTCAGGTGCTTGCGCCAGTTGAACGACGGCGAACAGTTGTAGGCCAACAATTTGCCGGGGAATTCCGCGTGAATCGCCTGGGCGAAGACGCGGGCGTCGCGCAAATCCGGCTTGGAGGTTTCCCACCAGATCAAGTCCGCATAGGGAGCATAAGCCATGCCGCGCGCAATGGCGGCATGCAACCCGCGCTTCACTTCGAAGAATCCTTCCGGAGTGCGTGTGCCGGCGCAGAATTTCCGGTCACGCGGATCGATGTCGGTGGTCAGCAGGCCGGCGCTGTCGGCATCGGTGCGGGCCATGATTAATGTGGGCACGTCCATGACGTCAGCAGCCAGGCGCGCGGCCACCAGCTTCTGTATCGCTTCGGTCGTTGACACCAGCACTTTCCCGCCCAGATGCCCGCACTTCTTTGCTGAAGAAAGCTGGTCTTCGAAATGGACGCACGCGGCGCCCGCCTCGATCATCGCCTTCATCAATTCGAAGGCATTCAAGTTCCCGCCGAAGCCCGCCTCGGCATCCGCCACCATGGGCGCGAACCAGTATTTGCCGTTCTTGCCTTCCGCATGGTGAATCTGATCGGCGCGCATCAGCGCTTGGTTGATGCGCCGCACCAGGTTCGGCACGCTATCTGCTGGATACAAGCTCTGGTCCGGGTACATTTGCCCGGCCTGATTGGCATCAGCGGCCACCTGCCAGCCGCTCACATAAATTGCCGGAAGCCCCGCGGCGACTTGCTGGATGGCCTGATTCCCGGTGGTCGCGCCAAGCGAGGTCACGTAGGGTTCGCTGTGCAGCAAACTCCAAAGCCGCTCCGCGCCCAGCCGCGCCAGAGTATGTTCCACACGCACGGTCCCGCGCAGCCGGATTACCTCTTGCGCCCCGTAAGGCCTGTTGATACCCGCCCAACGCGCTGCGTTGCGCCACTCGTTTTCCAATTGCCGCGCAGAAACGTTCCAAGACATACCTCTTGTTCTCCTTGGCACGGCCGGTGAGCTGCCCGGCGCCGTGCAACCTGGCCCGTAGGAGTGCGATTGTGGACAAAATGCAGTGGTCAGTCAAACGGATTGTCGTTATCATAGTGATAGACAATGTTTATCGGTACGCGTGGTACATCGGTCGCATAACCGTTGTCGCGGAGGCTCACCGTGGAAATCGTTCAACTGGAAACCTTTCTGGCCGTGGCCACCTACGGCGGCTTTCATCGCGCGGCGGCCGCTTTGCGCGTCAGCCAGCCCGCGGTGAGCGCGCGCATCCAGAGCCTGGAGCACTCGCTGAACACTCGCCTATTCGAACGCGGTCCCAAAGGCTTGGCCCTTTCGCGCACCGGAAAGATTCTGCGTCCCCACGCGGAACAACTGTTGCGGCAAGTGGCTCAAGCGCGCCAGGCGGTTCACCAGCTACGGCCTGATTCCAGCGGCGCGGTGCCCATCGCTGCTTCCCTTTCCATCTGCACGTATCTTTTGCCGGAGGTGCTGAAGAAATACCAGGCCGACCATCCGGACGTGGTGGTCAGTGTCCGCAGCGGCAATTCCGCGCAGGTGCTGAAGATGGTCCTGGATGGCGAAGTCGATTTCGGTCTGGCGCGCTCGCTCCATCATCCCGAAGTCGAAACCATCAGCCTGCGCGACGATCCGTTGATGCTGGTCGGCCACCCGCGTCATCCGGCCACCGCCAAACGCAAAATTCGCCTGGAAGAATTGGAGTCGCTGCCGCTGATTGCGTACGATCGCGGCTCCAGCGACTGGACGCTCACGAACGGGTTATTCCGTCGCGTGGGCTTGCTGCCCAACGTGGTCCTGGAAGTGGAAACGATCGAAGCTTGCCTGCGCATGGTGCTGCGCAAGCTGGGACTGGCATTTCTGCCGCAACTGGCGGTGCACGAAGAACTGCGCCGCAAGAAACTGGTCACCCTGGAATTGACCGACGCGGAATCCCTGCGCCGCAGCTTGGACGTGGTGGTGCCGCGGCGGCGCCCCTTGTCGAAAAGCGCGCAAGGCCTTCTGGAGCGTCTTCGCGAAGCCACCCGCGAACTTGCCAAACCATCCAGGCACAAATGAATGCGCGGTGCATCGCGCGGATGGAGTGACCTTCCACTTGATGCTGCGGGTGCGAACCATGACAGGTCAGTGGACTGCGCCACGGACCAGCGGCTGTGCACTGATGCGGTGGGTGGTCGCGAGGCTGTAATCCCTGGGAAAGTTTGCAACCTGGGGCCGCCCTGGTATTCCGGGCGCGACCCAGGTTTGACGGTCACCTCCGTGGGTTCATGCATCACTGCAAATCCGGCCCCACCACCACCATAGTGCATCCTCGGGTCTACCTCACTTCCACTTCCAATCCTGGGGGCTCGCCGTGAACAACCCAACCACATATGAGGTACTGCAGCAGCACGGAGTGGCACGCCGCGATTTTCTGAAGTTCTGCGTGGCCACCGCAGCGGCCATGGGCCTGGAAGCTTCTCTGGTGCCCAAGGTGGTGTCCGCCTTGGAAACCAAGCCGCGTATTCCGGTGGTCTGGCTCCACGGGCTGGAGTGCACCTGCTGCAGCGAGTCGTTTATCCGCTCGTCGCATCCCATCGCGCAAGATGTCGTCTTGAACATGATCTCCCTGGATTACGACGACACTCTACAGGCCGCCGCCGGCTTCCAGGTGGAGGAGATACGCAAGAAGCTGATCAAAGAGCATCCTGGCGGCTACTTGCTGGCCGTGGAAGGCAACGCTCCTACGGCGGATGGCGGCGTCTACTGCACCGTCGGCGGAGACACCTTCCTGAACGTGCTGAAAGAAACCGCCGAACACGCCAAAGCTATTGTGGCCTGGGGCTCCTGCGCGTCCTACGGCTGCGTGCAGGCCGCTCATCCCAATCCCACTGGCGCGAAACCGGTGCACCAGATCATCAAAGACAAACCCATCATCAATGTGCCGGGCTGTCCCCCCATCGCCGAAGTGATGACCGGCGTGCTCACTTATGTGCTCACATTCGACGCGCTGCCCGAATTGGACACCATGGGCCGGCCTAAGATGTTCTATGGGCAACGCATCCACGACAAATGCTACCGGCGAGCGTTCTTTGATGCCGGGCAGTTCGTGGAGTCTTGGGACGACGATGGAGCGCGCAAGGGTTGGTGCCTGTACAAGATGGGCTGCCGCGGGCCGACAACCTACAACTCCTGTTCCACCTTCAAGTGGAATAACGGCGTGTCCTTCCCCATCGGTTCCGGCCACGGCTGTATCGGCTGCAGCGAGAACGGCTTCTGGGACAATGGCCCGTTCTACCAGCGCCTGTCCAACACCGTGGTTCCGGGAATCGATGCCACCCCTGACCGCATTGGCGCGGTTTTAGGAACTGCCGCCGTTGTGGGCGTAGCGGCGCATCTGGTTTCCACCGTGGTCAACAAGAACGCCCGCATCATCAAAATCGAGGCGCAGCCCTCCGCCAGGGAACAGGGCAAGTAGGAGCCGATTATGACCAGCCGAGTCGTAGTGGATCCGGTCACCCGCATTGAGGGCCACCTGCGCATTGAAGCGGTGCTAAACGACAGTGGCCACATCGGCGACGCGCTCTCCTCCGGCACCATGTGGCGTGGTCTAGAGGTCATTCTGCAGGGTCGCGACCCGCGCGACGCCTGGGCGTTCTGCGAACGCATCTGCGGAGTGTGCACTACGGTGCATGCGCTCGCCTCGGTTCGCAGCGTAGAGAATGCTCTAGGCGTGCAAGTGCCCAAGAATGCGGAGATCATCCGCAACATCATGTTCCTGACCCAGATGGTCCAGGATCACGTGATCCACTTCTATCACCTGCACGCGCTGGATTGGGTGGACATTGTCTCGGCGCTGAAGGCCGACCCCGACCACACCGCGGCGTTGGCGCAAAAGGTTTCGCCCAGCGCGGAAAAAGCCACTCCCGGATATTTTCGTGACATCACCACCACATTGAAGAAGTACGTCGATTCCGGCCAGTTGGGGCTTTTCGATAACGCCTACTGGGGCCATCCGGCCTACAAGCTTCCGCCGGAAGCCAATCTGATGGCCGTGTCTCACTATCTGGAAGCGCTCAAGTGGCAGAAAGAAATCATCAAGATTCACACCGTGTTCGGCGGGAAGAATCCGCACCCCAACTATTTGGTGGGCGGGGTGGCTTCCGCGATCGCCTTGCAAAGCGATAACGCCATCAACATCGAGCGTCTCAACATGGTGAAGGACCTGATCGCCCACGCCAAACAGATCGTCGAAACCATGTACCTTCCGGACTTGCTGGCGGTGGCCTCCTTTTATCCGGAATGGACGCAAATCGGCGGGGGTTTGGGCAATTACCTGGCGTATGGCGATGTCCCGCAGAACGGCATCAGCGATGTGCCCAGTTTCAAGATTCCTCGCGGCGCCATTCTCAACAAAAACCTTGCCGAGGTTTTGCCGGTCGATCCCGCCGACGCGGCTCAGATTCAGGAAGAGATCACCCATTCCTGGTATGAATATTCTCCGGGCAAGGAAGCGCTGCACCCTTGGGACGGCGAAACCAAACCCAAATACACCGGCCCTAAACCTCCTTTCACTCAGCTCGACGAGAACGCCAAGTATTCCTGGCTCAAATCACCACGCTGGAAGGGCAATGCCATGGAAGTGGGCCCGCTTTCGCGCATGCTGGTCGGCTTTGCTTCCGGACGAAGCGAATACAAAGACGTGGTTACCGAGGCGTTGGGCGCGCTGAAAGTGCCGCCCACGGCACTGTTCTCCACGCTGGGACGCACCGCCGCACGCGGCCTGGAAACCCGCCTTTGCGTCTACTGGCTGCAGCAGGAATACGATCGCCTGATCGGCAATTTGAAAGCGGGCGACACCGCCACGGCAAACACCGCGAAATGGGAGCCCGCCAGTTGGCCCGCGGAGACCAAGGGTTACGGCTTTACCGAAGCTCCGCGCGGGGCGCTGTGCCACTGGATCCACATCAAGGACGCCAAAATCCTGAATTATCAGATTGTGGTGCCTTCCACTTGGAACGCGTCACCCAAGGATGCTAAAGGCCAGCATGGCGCGTACGAGTCCGCTTTGCTGGGCACGCCCATGGCCGATCCCAAGAGGCCGCTGGAGATTCTTCGCACCATTCACTCCTTCGATCCTTGTTTGGCGTGCGCCTCGCACGTGCTCGCCAAAGACGGCCGCAAGCTGTCTGAAGTGCTGATTCGGGTGTAGGAGCCGGTCATGGCAAAAGTCATTGAGCCCTTCGACCCTAAGGATGTTGTCGCCCATCCCGAGCAGTATTTTCGCCGCGCGTACATCTGGGAATTACCGGTGCGCCTGACCCATTGGGTGAACGCACTGTGCATCACCACGCTGTTCCTGACCGGTCTGTACATCGGCTCACCGATCCTGACCACCAGCGGCGAACCAGCCCATCATTTTTTGATGGGGCGAATCCGCGAAGTGCATTTCGCCGCTGGAATCATCTTCGCCATCAGTTTTCTGGTGCGGGTGTACTGGTTCTGGGCCGGCAACAACTATGCGCGCTCCGGCTTCCCGATGGTGTGGAAGCGGGAATGGTGGGGCGACCTGGGCCGCCAAGCCATGGATTACCTGCGACTGCAGCGGGGCCACGTGCATCTGGGCCATAACGCGCTGGGCGGCTCGGCCTACACCTTTTTCGTCATTTTGCTCGGTTGGGTGCAGATCTTTACCGGCTTCGCTATGTACTCCGAAGTGAATCCCGGCGGCACATTGCACAAATTATTCGGTTGGGTGATTCCGCTGCTGGGCAACTCCTACAACACCCATATGATTCACCACCTGGTGGCGTGGGCGTTTCCCATTTTCGCGCTGCTGCACATATACGTCATCACTTATGATTCCACCCAGTACGGCAACGGCCTGATCACTTCGATCATTTCTGGCTACAAGTTCTATCGCCGCGGAGACATTCGCAACGATGAATGGATATCCTGAAGGGGCTGGCCCCGCTGACCACCCAATCGCCACCGAGCCACCGTCGATTCTGGTGCTGGCATTGGGAAACATGTTGTTAAGCGATGATGGTGCGGGTCCCGCGCTGCTCGAGCAGCTCGCCGCTTCGCCCAGCCGCTGGCCGGCCGGTGTGGAATTCATTGATGGCGGCACGCAGGGACTGGCGCTTCTCGGCCAGTTGGCAGGCCGGCGCGCGGTGATCATCGTCGACGCATTGCAAACTGGCGCACCGCCCGGCACAGTACACCGCCTCACGTTGAATGAACTTCATGAAATCACGCCACGCCGCCTGCTGGCGCAGACAAGCAGGAACTCCGGGCACGAAAGCAACGCCGCCGAACTGATCGCTGCCGCGGAACTGCTGGGTGAACTGCCCGATCGCCTGTTTGTCGTCGGCATCGAAGCGCAAAGCATCCACACCGGGCTCGGCCTGACTCCGCCCGTGCGCGACGCCTTGCCTGCCGCGCTGGACCAAGTCGCCAGCCTGCTTTCGCAACTTTCCTGACACCGCCGCACGAACAGGACATGGTCATTCCGAGGCGTGATGCCTTCGGCGTCGAAGAATCATCATCAAAATGGCGCACAGGTTGTTGATCGAAACCCTCGGACCGCACAGTTCGCGGCGCGAGGGCAATAAGAGTAGATCTGGTGACAAATGCAGATAGTCCCCGCGGTGCGCGATCCGTGATGCGCTTCCGCTTCTTACTGGTAGGTAGCGACGAGCTGCCCGTTTTCGATGTGCATGTCCTCAATATCGGGCGGCAGCTTCAGTTTGTCCCGATTCTCGGGTGAGTCCATCAGCCGTTGCACCGCCGATTCCAGCGCGGATTGAGGAATCGGCAAGCCGCCGAGCTGGCCGCTGAGGGGCTCGAATCTCAAGTAGCCGTCCTTGGTTGCCAATCGCCCGACCAAATTGAGGGTCATGTCGCGACCGTGCACATTGAAGACCACGTAAGCGTGCACTTGATCGCCGTCCATCTGAACCTTGACGTCGCGCACCGACGACTGCATTTGCTCCACGTCCGCAGCTGTGGGTGCACCAGGGCCTTGGGTGGTCTCGCCAGCGTCCGTGGCGCTTGCAGTAGTCCCAGCCGGAACCGCGGCGTTGCTTGCCGAACCCAGGCGCGAAGCCAAAAAGGAATTTAGTTCGTTCTCGTCCAGCGTCAGCGTGACCTTTTCGCCTTGCGAGGCGGACTCCTGGGCCATTTGCAGCTTTTGCTCCGCCCGCGCCTCGGCCTGAGGAGAGGCCTGCACGGGCGGGGGCGGCGTCTTGTGCAAAAGCAGAATAAGTGTAATTAATGCAGTTAGATACGTGGACCAGCGAAGCAGGCGGAAGGCCCACACCCAGGCGCTTATTCCCTTTTCCGCCGTCGCCACCGTTTGGGCTGGGGCTGCGGTGCTCATCGGCGTACCTCTCTGCTGCGTTTACCACGGCCACTTTCGGCCGCTACAGATAAACCCTAATGGAGTGCTTATGTTGCGACAATGGAACCGTTAGGGGGGAAGGACCCAGCCAATTCGTACCTGTACCTCCTAGAACCCTGTGGGATACTGCCTCCAGGGGACCCTCGGCCGTCGTGGACGCACAAGCGCAAATCTTGGTGCAGCCCAAATCGGAAACCCAGACGCTTCCGGCGTACTTGGCGCTGGTGGCTGGCGTCGTTTGCATTGCCTGGTCCGCCATTTTTGTGCGTTGGACCGACATTCCCGGTCCCGCTTCCGCGTTTTATCGGATGCTCATCCCTGCGCTGGTGTTGCTCCCCACGTTTCTGTTCGATCGCGAAAAGACCCGCCTCAACGGGAGCACGCTCGGCATCATTGCCCTTGGCGGCCTGTTCTTTGCGCTCGATCTAGCGCTGTACAACACCTCCATTCTCAAAACCAGCGCCGCCAACGCGACTCTTCTCGGCAACAACACTCCCATCGTCGTGGGATTGCTCAGCTGGCTGGTTCTTCGCAAGCGTCCCGCCGGGGCCTTTTGGCTGGGCCTGCTGATGGCCCTGTCCGGTAGCGGCGTGATCCTGTGGTCCGATTTGGGCAAACACCTAAGCTTTGGTGTCGGCGACGTGATGGCTCTCGGCGCAGCCGCGTGTTTTGCCGTCTACCTGCTCGCCACCGAGCGTGTCCGGACCTCCACCAGCACCTTGGGCTTTCTGCGCTTGGCCATGATCTCCAGCACGCTGGCGCTGTTGGTCACCAATTTGCTATTAGGGATTTCGTTGCACGTGCCGCATGGCCGGACGCTTTGGGCTGTGTTGGGATTGGGCTTGGTGTCGCAACTTGGCGGTTATTTGGCGCTGACCTATGCTCTGGGACATTTGCCCGCCACCATCACTTCGGTCACTTTGTTGACCCAGGGTCCACTCACCGCGGTCCTGGCGGCCATGCTGTTAAGTGAGCCTTTGACCATGGCGCAAATCATCGGCGGCCTTTTGGTGCTTTGCGGAGTAGGGCTCGCGCATCGCCAACGCCACCCAGAAGAAGAAGCGAACATCTAAACGGTCATTTCCTTCTTTTGCGATGCAACAATCTCGTATTCAGTCTGTACCAGACCGCCGGTATAGGAGCGGGTTGCGACGTGGCGAAGGCCTATGTCGTGCGGCACTGGGCCAAATAGCGGGATGCCCGCTCCTATCAGTACCGGCACACGGGTGATCACCATCCGGTCGATGCATCCAGCCCGCAGGAATCGCTGAATGGTGATGCCGCCATCGATATACGCGTGTTGGAATCCCCGCTGTTTGAGCTGCTTCACAATTTCGCCTGGTTCGCCGGACATCTGCTCCACGACTCCGTCCTTCACCGATGAGACGTCCAGCGGGCGGCTACTTAGTACAACTACTGGCTTCTTGGCGTAAAACCACTGACCGAATGTGAGCACCACTTCGAAGGTCTTCCGCCCAATTACGACTACATCGACGCTGCCGTAGAATTCCTCAAAGCCGTGGGGTTCCTCCCCGCCTGCATCCAAAAAATCGAGCTTGTGGTCCGGGCGAGCAAGAAAGCCATCGACGCTGACTCCGCAGAAAACCGAAAGTTTCATGGCAGGCCTCCTGAGTGGATACGAGTGTATTTATCCAGCATGGCGTAGGCAAGGAATCCGGCTGTGCAGAGGCGCGGTCATTCGGCGGCTTCGAGCAGGAACTCTTCGAAGGTCTTGCTTTAGCGGAAAATGCTCAGCCGCAAAGCGTCTTGCCTCCGCTCGCAACCTGCGCAAAACTGGGTGCGCTTTCTTCCGCCCACCCCATCGCACGAGGATAATCATGCATCTCTCCCGCTATGCGCTAATGCTAGTTCTGCTCGGTGTGCCCCTGTCTGCTTTCCCTCAACAACAACAGCAACAACCACCACCGCAACAGCAACAGCCACAGCAGCCCCAGCAGCCGTTAGCCACCGCTCCGGTGAATCCCGAGGTTAAGCCTATCCCCAAAACCCGCCCCACGATTGGCGTGGCATTAGAAGGCGGCGGCGCCCTGGGAGAAGCGCACATTGGCGTCCTCAAATGGTTCGAAGAACACCACATTCCCATCGACTATCTTGCGGGCACCAGCATGGGCGGTTTGGTCGGCGGGTTGTACGCCACCGGCAAGTCCACCGGCCAACTGCGCGACCTGCTGAAGAACGCCGACTGGAGTCTGCTGCTCGGCGGCGAAACTCCCTATCCCGACCTGTCCTTCCGCCGCAAAGAAGATGCGCGCGACATCCCCAGCTCCATTCAAATCGGACTGAAGAACGGCCCCACTCTCCCACCAGGTTTGAACAGCGGCCAAGCCGTGGCCCTGCTGATCGATCACCAGACTCTGCCCTATTCCACCATTCGTTCTTTCGACGACCTGCCCATTCCCTTTCGCTGCGTCAGCACTGAGCTGGTTTCCGGCAATGCTTACGTGTTCAGCCGAGGCTCGCTCTCCGAAGCCATGCGCGCCACGATGTCCATTCCCGGGGTTTTCGCTCCGGTGCGCCGCGACGGTCAGATCTTCGTGGATGGCGGCCTGGTCGACAATCTTCCCACCGACGTGGTGCGCAAGATGGGCGCCGATGTCGTTATCGCCGTGCATTTGCAAATCGCCCAAGCTTCCGCCAAAGAGATTCAGTCGGCCTTCAGCATTCTGGGGCGCTCGGTCGAGCTGGTCATCGCGCAAACCGAAGCGCGCGGAATGGCTGGCACCGACCTTCTCGTCAAAGCCGACGTGGAAAAGTTCAGCACCATGGATTATCAGTTGACCGATCCCTTGATTGCCGCGGGTTATGAAGCTGCCGAAGAAAAAGCCGCTATCCTGAAGCCCTACGAACTCGACGACCAGGCTTGGGCCGCTTATCTGCGCGACAAAAATTCCCGAGTGCGCACGCGCATTGGCGAGCCACAGTTCCTGAAGATCGAAGGCATAACCGGACAATCGGCCGACGCGGTTCGCCGGTTCCTTTCTCCGCTGATCGGCAAGCCGCTGGACCAGCCACGTCTGGAAGAGCTTCTCACTCGGCTCTCCGGGCTTGGCGTGTACGACAGCATCTCCTACGACATCATTCGCCAAGGTGACCGCGAAGGGCTGCTGGTTCGTGTGCAGGAGAAAAGCTACGCGCCGCCTACGCTTCGTCCGGGAATAGTCATCGACGGAACGCAAACCGACGACGTCAGCTTCACTGCCGGCGCTCGGCTCACGTTTCTGGACATTGCGGGCTTCCGGTCAGAATGGCGCACCGATTTTCAGTTCGGGCAAACTTACGGCTTTACCACCGACCTATACCGCCCGTTCCAATCGCTAGGCCGTTGGTTCGTCGATCCTTTCCTGGAGGCCAAGCAATATACCTTTTTGATTTACAAGTACGCCGACCCGCACGCCGATTACCGAATCGACCACGTTTTTGGCGGCGCCGACGTCGGTTACTCCATCGACCACTTCAGCGAGATTCGCGCCGGTTATGGCATCGGCTATACGAATGAGTTTCTGCGTCTGGGCACGCCCGATTTTGCCTCGCTCAACGGTCGCATTGGCGCCTTCCACATGCGCTACGTGCTGGATCACACTAATCAGCCGGTGATTCCCACGAGCGGCTATTATGTTCAGTCCAACTTTTCCTACTACGACACCTATCCGGGCGCCACCCAAGCTTTTCCATCGCTGGTCACCACGGTGCAGTTCTTCCAGCCCGTTCGTAACGACTCCGCTTTTATCACCGCTACCGGGGGCTCGACATTCGGGTATCGCAACACCGGCGATCCGCAGTTTTTCCTGGGCGGAGTGGGCCGGCTAACCGCTTACGGCCTGAACGAGTTGCTCGGCAATCAGTTTTTTGTCGGGCGTGTGGGCTACTTGCGCCAAGTCGCCTCCCTGCCGCCTTTCCTGGGAAGAAATATCTACCTGATTGGCTATGGCGAGGTGGGCAAAATGTATGGCGACCCCTTTGGGGCTCCCCGGCTCTCTGGCGATGGCGCGGCCGGGGCCATCGCCGATACCGCCTTCGGTCCTATCTTCATTGGCGGCAGCGTGGGAGATAGCGGCCATCACAAGTGGTTCTTTCAGTTAGGACGTGTTTTCTAAGCATTCATCTGCGCGTAACAATTCCCGCATATAAAAGTCCGCACATCTCGAAAATACCTCATTCCCTGAAAGGATTGTCATGGCCTCTGTTACAACCACCCCGGCATCGCAGGTGCTTGCGGAGAAATTAAATCAAGGGCCCAGCCGCATCGGCACCTTGGTCTTTGGCTTAGTGTTGATTGCGGGATTGATTTTCATCGGCACCAGCATCTCGCACGATATGGAGGGTGTGACCCTGGGCTCGGCTTGGCCCTACGTGCTTCTGGGCATCGCGTTATTTGTCGCTTTGGGATTCGAGTTTGTGAACGGTTTCCACGACACCGCCAATGCGGTAGCCACGGTGATCTACACCCATTCGCTGGACCCCAACATCGCCGTGGTATGGTCGGGATTCTGGAATTTTCTGGGTGTGGTCACATCCACCGGCGCGGTCGCTTTTGGTATCGTTTCGCTTCTTCCGGTGGAGTTGATCCTGCAAGTGGGCAGCAGCGCCGGATTCGCCATGGTGTTTGCGTTGCTGATCGCTGCGATCATGTGGAACTTGGGAACGTGGTGGTTTGGCTTGCCCGCCTCTAGTTCCCACACGCTCATCGGTTCCATCATCGGCGTGGGTATTGCCAACCAGTTGATGAGCGCAAGAACCGGCACCAGCGGCGTGGACTGGGCACAGGCCGCCAATATCGGCAAGTCCTTGCTGCTCTCGCCCATCTTCGGCTTCATGCTGGCGGCGCTGCTCTTTATAACCGTCAAGGCCATCGTGAAAGAGAAGAAGCTCTATGAAGCTCCCAAGGGCACGGAGCCACCGCCGTTTTGGATTCGCGGCCTGTTAATCCTGACCTGCACCGGCGTGAGCTTCTTTCACGGCTCCAACGACGGCCAAAAAGGCATGGGCCTGATCATGTTGATTCTGATCGGCACCGTCCCCACCACTTACGCTTTGAACCACGCGGTCACCACGCGGCAGTCGCAGGACTTCGTGGCCGTTTCCCGCCAGGCCGCCGACACCGTGGGCAAGTACGTGGAAGCCTCCGCTGTGGTGGGTGATCCTCGCGAAGACCTGACCACCTTCATTCGCACCAAAGAATTCACTCCCAATACCATGCTGGCCCTGCGCGCCATGATCAACGATATCGGCACGGAATTGGCTCAATTCAAGGAACTCTCCCAGGTTCCCCGCACCCAGGTGCGCAACTTCCGCAACGATATGTACCTGGTCAGTGAGGCTCTCCGGTTGATGCAGAAATCCGGCAAGCCGGCCTTGGCGGCAACCGACGTGGCGGTGTTGAAAAATTACAAAGGCCACATCGATCGCGCCACCCGCTTCATTCCCCTGTGGGTCAAGGTCGCGGTCGCCCTGGCTTTAGGTCTGGGCACCATGGTTGGATGGAAGCGCATCGTCGTTACCGTGGGCGAGAAGATCGGCAAGAGCCACCTGACCTATGCGCAGGGAGCCGCCGCCGAAATCACCGCTATGGCTACCATTGGAGCCGCCGACGGACTGGGTTTGCCGGTAAGCACTACCCACGTGCTATCCTCCGGCGTGGCCGGCACCATGTTGGCCAATCAATCCGGCTTGCAAATGAGCACGGTGCGCAACCTGGCGCTCGCCTGGGTTCTGACGCTTCCCGTCGCCATGATGCTTTCCGGCTTTCTGTTCTATAGCCTGCGCACCTTCGTGTTCAAAACATAGCCACGGTGAAAATAGAAGGTTCGCGGCGATCACGGCTGCGGCCGGATAAACTTCAAAAGCTACTTCTATTCCCGTCGGGTTCTGTGCGCCACAAATGGCTCACGAGTGCCCAAAAGCTGGTGCGGCGGCGCGTCCCGCGGGAACATTCGGCCTTGACAAACTAAACTAAACCGTTTAGTATTCACGTCTGCGCTTTGCGCTGGGGGCTCCCGAATGATTCGCGTGCAAAATTTGGTCAAGAAATTCGGCGATTTCACCGCCGTCGACAACATTTCGTTCGAAGTCCCCAAAGCGGAAATCTTCGCCTTTCTCGGTCCCAACGGAGCCGGCAAAACCACCAACCATCAAAGTGCTCACTACACTTTTGAAAGCCACCAGCGGAACCGTGGAGGTTGACGGCCTGGATCCGATGACCCACGAAAACGAGGTCCGCAAGCGCTTTGGCATCGTCTTTCAGGATCCCAGCCTCGATCAGGACCTCACCGCCTGGGAAAACCTGGAGCTGCACGGCGTGCTGTATCACGTGCCGGGAAAAATCCGCCGCGAGAAAAGCGAAACGCTGCTGAAGCTGTTCGAATTGTGGGACCGCAAAGACGCTCTCGTTAAGACGTTTTCCGGCGGAATGCGGCGGCGCCTGGAAATTGCCCGGGGATTCCTGCACACGCCAAGAATCCTGTTTCTCGACGAGCCGACGCTGGGCCTCGATCCGCAAAGCCGTAATCAGCTGTGGACCCACGTGAAGCGCCAGAACGAAACGGATCACGTCACCGTTTTTCTGACCACGCACTACATGGAGGAAGCGGACCGCGTGGCCGACCGCATCGCGATCATCGACCATGGCAAAATCGTGGCCATCGGCACCGCGGCGCAGCTCAAGCAGCAAACCAACACGCAAACCCTGGAAGAAGCTCTTCTGGCGCTGACCGGATCGACCATTCGCGAAGAGGCGGCGACTTCCACCGATCAGCTTCGGCAGATGGCCAGAATGTGGCGCGGAGGAGCACGCCGATGAGCACGATTTTTATCTTGTGGCTGCGTGAAGTGAGAAAGTACCGCAGGTCCCGGGTACAAATCGTCGCGTCGCTGGGGCAGCCGCTGTTGTACTTGCTGGTTCTGGGGTTTGGTTTGGGGCGGTGTTCCAGAAAGCCGGCGGCGGAAGTTATTTGCAGTTCATGGCCCCGGGGATCATCGGTATGGCGGTGCTATTCACTTCGGTGTTTTCCGGGATTGCCTTGCTGTTCGATCGCCAGTTCGGATTTCTGAAGGAGACGTTAGTCGCGCCCGTGCCGCGCATTCGCATCATGATCGGCCGGACGCTGGGGGGAGCAACGGTGGCTATTTTGCAAGGCCTGTTGATCCTGGTCGTTTGCCTGATTGTGGGATTCCGGCCGGTGAGTTTTGCGACGTTGCCCCTCGCACTGGTATTCATGGCCATGATTGCCATTGTGTTTGCGGCTCTGGGCACCGCGATCGGATCCGGGCTGCAGGACATGCAGGGGTTTCAGCTGATCATGAATTTTCTGGTGCTGCCAATTTTCTTTTTGTCAGGAGCGTTGTTCCCGCTGAATAACCTGCCCAAAGCGCTGGCCTTTGTCACCGGCCTCGATCCGCTTTCTTACGGAGTGGACGGCCTGCGGGTGGTGATGATCGGTGCGGGCCACTTCGGGACGATCGTGGACGCCATCGTTCTTGGCGTTCTGGCGATTGCGCTGTTGTGCTTGGGAGCCTGGCGCTTCTCGAAGATCGAGATTTAGCGCATGTCCCGCGGACTCAGCCAGCGAGCGCACAACAAAGTCCTCGACACGGCAACCAGTCTGTTTGCCCAGCGCGGCCTTGATGCCACCAGCGTGGACGCCATTGCCGCTGCTTCCGGCGTCAGCAAAGCCACCATTTACAAACATTGGGCCGACAAAGACGCGTTGTGCCTGGACGTGTTGATGCATGTGCATCTGCTGGATGAAGGGCCGCTGGAAGCCGACAGTGGTGACTTGAAAGCCGATTTGAAAGAGTTCTTGCGCTACGAACCGTCGCGCCAGAAGGCAGATGTCTTGCAAAGGCTGACTCCGCATCTGGTGGCGTATGCGGCCAAGAACGCGCAATTTGGGAGGGCGTGGAGGACCTGGGTGATGGACCGCGCGCGTACCGGCCTCAAAACGCTGCTGCGCCGCGGGATGAATCGCGGCATTTTTCCGGCGGTGCTGGACGAAGACCTCGGTGTGGCGTTGTTGCTCGGCCCGATGATGTACCGCCACATTTTCGGCCCGAGCGTAAGCCAGGAATGGCTTGCCGACGGCGCCGTCGAATCCTTCTGGAAAGCTCACGCCCGCCCTGAACTGCAGGCAACTGACGCAAATCGGTCGAAAAAGAAACAAAACAAACACAAAAAATAATCGACGCTAATCCTTCGCTTCTATTGATCCATATCAATGGTTTGCCCGGCGCCGCGTACCTGAATGGCAGTGGCGTGGTGCCGCGGGATGATCACCACCATCATCGTGGAATCGCAGTTCGTTCCCTTGCGCTTGGCGGGACTGAATTGCCATTCGCGAATAGACGCAGTGACCACAGGCGCCAGCGAATCTGGGTCTTGCAGAACTTCCATCGCCCCCGCCATGCCCTGCGCGTCAATGTGCACGGAAACAATCACGCTCGCGTCCGCGTTGGAAACCGCCAAAGCTTCCGGTTCCTTGGTCACCATGGGCAACGCGGGACGATCGGCCGCGTCGTCGCGCGGCATCTCATAATGTCGTAGCGCGCTCTTCGCCGCCAGCCCACCGGGTCGCGCAAACTGGAAGAGAATCCCCATGCGTCGGTGCGCAGCTTCATTACTGCGCGTGGGCCGAAACGTCCAGCTATGTATTGCACTTAAAACCTTATCGAGAAACGGCGGATCCCCGGCGAACACCTTAACGTCGCCGATTTTGCTTTGGTCATCGAGTTGCGCGTCCAGCACCACCTCGCCGCCTTCCAGTCCCTGCGATGGATACGGCGCCGACACCAAGGACAACGGAACCGGCGCGCCGCTTGGCGATTCCGCCGGATCTGGCGCGTGTACTATCCTGGCATCAGCCGCTTCGTGCCACGCCACTCCGTTTCCCAGCAACACCGGAATCGCATAGTGAATCGGCACGGCCGCCGCCACTCCGCTGGCGGAGTGCGCCACTACCGTCGCCATGGCTGCCGCATCTGCCCGCAACCAGCGCCCTTCCACCAGACCAACCACCGCCTGGGTCTCCGCGGAAACCAGCGGCGCCCCGCTGTCTCCCAGCAGCACTCCATGGCTGAACAGCAGCAGCTCCGTGTCGGCGCGCCCCTTGTCCAGTTCCGAAAACTCGTACTCGAGCACCTCGCCCGCCGGCCGATCCTCCAAAAACGCATCGTAGGTGTGCGGATCCTTTAATCGCGAAGGCCGCAAGGCCGCCGCAAGCACTGCTTGTGTCGCCGCCGGTCGCGCTACCGCCAACGGCAGAAATCGCACCTGATATTTGCCCTGAAACGGGTTGGGCGTGGCCCGCAGCAGCGCCACATCATGATCCTGATCCACCGCCACCACCGTGGTCTTCAGCAGCGCAGGCGGCGCCATCGGCAAGCGCAACACGATATACGGCTGCACATCCGTTAGCTGGCTCAGCACGTGCGCCGCGGTCAGCAAATAGCCCTGTTCGTTGATGAAAAATCCGTTCCCGTAAAACAAGTAATGGAAGCCGCGCTCGCCCGGCGATTCATCCAGCGGGTAAACAATCGGGCAAATCGCATCCGACAACGCCGTGTCGTTGGAAACCGGCTTTGGCCGCTCGTCGGCGGCAATTGGCCCTGCCGCGGTGCCAATTACGCCGCAGATCAGAATCCCGATAAGCGCCTTGCGAATTCGTCTCATCCGCGTTTCCAGCACGTTTTCAGCATAACAAGCCGCTTGCGGCACACAATTGCACCGAAGGCCAGTTTCCAGCCTTGAAATGCCACTCGGGTTGCACCGTACAGAAACGGGGACTCTTCTGAACGTAGGGCTTGCCGCCGCTCCCGTGGCTACTTGCTCACCATCGCGGCTTCGTGCTCCTTTAGATGCTGGATGAAGTCCTTGGATATCTCCGAGGCGGTCTTCTTCACCGCCTTTTCCGGGGCATTTTTCTCCATCACAAATTTGGCCGCCGCCGCATACGGGTTCAGGGTAATCGCCGCGCCCGGTTTCTTCCCACTGTCGCCACTCTCAGTAGTACTGTACAAAGGCTGGCCGGGGCGCGACAGGTCATTCATGGTCACATACAGCTGCATTTTCGCCTCACCCGAGCCGAAGCCGATTACCGCCCGGTGAATCCGGTTGCCTTCGTCCAGTTCTGTAAACACGCCATGGACCCACACTCCCGTGGCGGGCTGGGTATCCGTGCCGGCCAGTCGTTCCGCCTTATAGCCCGCCTTCTTCAGATCCGACACAATACTGGCGGACATCAGGTCCACCATTTTCTTCGCCTGGGTAGCCGAATCGTGCGCTCGCTGTCTCGGCCCTTCGATCAGCCCCGGGCGCTGCACAATCTTGGTGCGTCCTTCGTCGGCCTGGAAATTCTCCGCATCCAGCTCGAAATCGCTGACGTAAATCACGGTATCCGGCGAAAAGACGAAGGGCTGCTGTTTCTCCGCGGGGGCGGGCGCGCTGCTTTCTTGCGCTCGAAGTAGCGGGGTTGGGAGCAGGAACAAGGAAACGGTCATCCACAAAACCGCGCCGGGAAGGGATTGAAGCTTCATGGCAATTCCCCTGAATGGTTTGGGAACACCGCTGGGGCCCTAGGAAGTAGCAAATGCTTTTATCACGTTGCGCGGAATTGGGGTACAGCTTTGCGCGGAAGGGATGGGTTGGGGCCGCAAAAGGCCGTTGACATTTCGCTTTTTATTCGCCTATACTGCGCCCTGGTAGAGGAAACGGGAAACGGGTGGCGCCGGTTCCATTGCCTTCGGGCTCTCCCGAACCGCCCGCCACCCGTTAATGAGCTGCACCGGACCTGCCTGACCTGCCGGGAGTGGCTCAGGCGACACCGGGCCGAGCGCGCAGCTTGCGGCTGCTCCTCGCCCGCCGCATACTTCCTCCATGCGCACCACCCACCGGCAAACACTGGCCCTGAGCCTGCTTCTGTTGGCCATTGCCGCATTGTGCGCCAGCAGCGCTTCGGCCGACGAAATTCGCCTGAAGGATGGCAAGAAGCTCTACGGCGTGATCGTCGGTTACGAAGACAACATGTTCCGCGTCAAAACCGACTTCGGCTACGTGCTGGTGGAGAAGGACAAGATCGCTTCCATCATTCCCGATTCGGCCGACCAGCCCGCTGCGGCCAAAACCGACGCGCCTTCCAAATCCTTACCTCCAAGCGAAACCAGGCCCGCCTCCGCGGAGCCTTCCAAAAAGGAAAAAGCTGCCGCTATCCTGACCAACACTAGCGTCCGCCCCGAAATTCCCGTCGCCAACAAGACCGCACTGGACACCAGGGCACCCATTCTGAAGACCACCATGCCCATGCCCAAAGCTACTTTGGCCATCGCCGCCACCCCACCGCCTCCTCCTCAAGAACAACCCCCGGCCAATCGCGAAGAAATTCAGGGCAACCAGTACATCAACCACGAGTTCGCCTTCCGCATGTATAAAGCTCCGAGCTGGCAGATCATCGACGGCGCCGGGCAGACCCTGCCTAATGCCATCGTTGCCATGGGCACACCCAACGAATCCACTCTGCTGGTTGTGGGGCGCGAAGAGTCCAAGGACTCCCTGGAGAAAACGGCGCAGGCGGTGGAGTCGCGCCTCCATGAGGCCTATGACAATTACCGGCTGGTGGCGCAACGCAAAACCGTGGTGGGTGGCCTGCCGGCCATCGAATACCAGTATCACGGCCTCGCCGATGAACACGACTGGTCCGGGACGCTTTCGGTGGTGGCGCACGGCCAGGAGTATTTGACTGTGCTGGGGATGACCTTTGCCGATACCGATCTGATCCAGATTCAGGAAAACGTGATCGCTCGGGCCATCGCCAGCATGGAATTTAATGTGAAGTAGTGGGTGAGTTTTAAGTTCTAAGTTTTAAGTTGGACTTCAGCGGCAAGTAGGCGGTAGCACCTCAAACTTACGACTCAAAACTCAGAACCTACAGGGTCACCGCGCTACCCGAAATTTCCATTTTCTAATTTCTGAAACTCAGCTGGCCGCAGCTGCCGATTCTTGCAGCTTGCGGTTCTCGCGAATCATGGTGATCAGCGATTGCACCGCGCGCGGCAAGCTGCGATCCCGCCGGTACACCAGAGCCAGTTCTCGGTACAGATCCACGCCCTCGACGTTCAGCAGTTTTACCTCGCCGCTCTTCACCTGATCGCGCGCGAAACTTTCGCTGATGATCGAAATGCCCACGTCGGCAGCCACGAAGGTTTTGATCATGCCGATGCTGGGGAGTTCCATGGCAATGCGCAGCCGCGAACGGTGCGGGCGGAACAGCTTGTCCAACACCTGGCGCGTATATCCGGTCTTGGGGAAAATCAGCGGCGCCGCGGCAATCTCGTCCAGGGTCACATGCGCGCGCTGCGCCAGCGCATTTTTGCTGCTCACGAAAAACCGCAAGCGGTCGCGATTGATCACATGCATCTTCAGGTTCGGGGACTTCAGCGGCAACGTCACGATGCCCAAATCCAGCGATCCTTCCTCGAGCCGCTGCAAAATCTTGTGGCTGAAATTGCGGTAGATGCTGATGTGCACCAACGGGTAGCGCCGCTGAAATTCCGCCAATATGTCGGGCAGCAGATACAGGCAGGTCGCTTCGTTGGCCCCGAAGGTCACCGGGCCCTGCACCACATTGCCGCGATCCGCCACCACTTGCATGGATTCATCGCGCAGGCGCAACAGCCGCTCGGCAAATTCGAACAATACTTCTCCGGCCGGCGTCAGTTCCACCGACTTCGCGGAGCGATCCAGCAGTTTCGCGTGGTACGCCTGTTCCAACTGGCGGATCTGCGCGCTCACCGCCGATTGCGAACGAAACACCTTCTGGCCCGCTTTCGAGAAGCTCTTTAACTTTGCTACTTGCACAAAGGTAGTTAGTTGGTCAAAGTCCATAAGCTCAACCCAGGTGAGTACGCCAAGAATATAACGGATTTGTGGTCAGGAAAAAGTTTTCCCGGGCGCTCAGGCATAGTTCGGAGTTGGGCTCTCCGGAATCTCCACGAAGTTCAGGGCCTGTGCCGGCACGCTTTCCGAGACCAGATCGATCGCGCCATGCCACGCGCTTTGCACCGTTCCTTGGAAGTGGATCGGCTGAATGCGCACCAAGGGCAGCGCCTTGCGCAGCAGTAGCCGCGATGCCACCGGACTGTCCGTGTGCGCCACGTGCGCTTCCAGCAACAGGCGCAGCCGGTGCTCTTCGTCGGGCTCCAGTTCGTGCGCCTGCACGAATTCCTGGTTCAGCACATATTCCATTTCGCTGCGCCACAGGTACGCCAGCCCGCCGGTCATGCCCGACCCAAAATTCAGGCCCACGGGACCCAGAACCGCAACGATGCCTCCCGTCATGTATTCGCAGCCGTGCTGGCCCACGCCTTCGACCACCGCCGTGGCTCCGCTATTCCTTACCGCGAATCGTTCGCCGGCTTGCCCGGCAACATAGAGGCGGCCGCTTGTCGCGCCATAGAGCACGGTGTTCCCTGCCAGCACGTCGCCGCGCTTGGAGGCGTTGTGGCCTGCGCGAATCACAACTGTGCCACCCGACAGCCCCTTGCCCACGTAATCGTTGGCTTCGCCCGTCAGCTTCAACGTCAGGCCGGTGGTGAGGAACGCGCCGAAACTTTGTCCGGCGGTTCCCAGAAATTCACGAACGTCTGCCGGAGCCTCCTGGTGCCGCAATCGCTGCGTCATGAGCTCGCCACTGAAGTGCGCCCCAATGCTGCGGTGGAAATTGTGGATCGCCGGTGAACCGGGGCCGGGCAGTTTGGCATGTTCGAACGACAATTCCGTCTCTTCCACTCCGCCATCCAGCGCCGAGCTCTGCTGCGGAAGCACCCGCACCGGCATGGAAACAGGAATAACCAACAACGCGTCCAGACCCGACTTGGTTTCCAACCGGTCGTACCAGCCGCGCAGTTCCGTCAGCGAGCGCACGCCCAGTTGCGCCAGCCCTTTACGAATCTCCTCAGCCAGCGAGCGGAAGTACGCGACCACCATTTCCGGTTTGCCATTGAAGCGCGTGCGCAAAGTTTCGTCCTGCGTGGCAATGCCTACGGGACAGGTATTCAGGTGACACTGCCGCGCCATCACGCAACCGATGGCCACCAGCGCGGCGGTTCCAAAGCCAAATTCGTCGGCACCCAGCGTGGCCCCGATCAAGACATCCCGCGAAAACCGCAAGCCGCCGTCAACGCGAAGCTTGACGCGTGAACGCAGGCCCGCCCGCAACAGGGTTTCGTGGGTCTCGCGCAATCCAATCTCCCACGGCAAACCGGTGTTCTTGATGGAGGTGAGCGGCGAAGAGCCCGTGCCTCCATTGTGCCCGCTGATGGTGATCACGTCGGCTCCGGCCTTGGCCACACCCGCTGCGATTACGCCCACACCGGTGCCGGAAACCAGCTTTACGCCGATGCGCGCTTTGGGATTCACGGCGCGCAAATCGTGTATCAACTGCGCCAGATCCTCGATGCTGTATATATCGTGGTGCGGCGGCGGCGAAATCAGCGGCGTGCCTGGCGTGGCATGACGAATGCGCGCGATGTATTCGGTCACCTTGCGCGCCGGAAGTTGTCCGCCTTCGCCTGGTTTCGAACCCTGGGCCATCTTGATTTCCAGCTCTTCGGCGCGCACCAGATATTCCGCGGTGACGCCGAAGCGCCCCGAGGCAACTTGCTTGATCTTGTTCGAAGATCCGGGAGTTTTATAGAACTCGCTGTCTTCTCCGCCTTCTCCGGTGTTGCTTCGCGCGCCCAATTGATTCATGGCCATCGAAAGGGTTTTGTGCGCTTCGGGGCTGAGTGACCCCAGCGACATCGCCTGGGTGCTGAATCGCGCCAGGATCGACTCCAACGGCTCGACATCCTCGATGGCGATGGGCTGCTCCGGCAACATTTCCAGCAAGTCGCGCAGGAAGGTGGGCCCTTCGGATTTAGCCAACTGTTCGAAGGCGCCGTAATTCCCCTGTTCCGGTTTGCGCACGTGCGCGTGCATGCGCCGCACCAGTTCCGGCGAAGTGGCGTGCAGTTCGGCTCCTTTGCGGAAGCGGTACAGCCCGTGATCCGCAAGCTCCTCACCCGCTCCCCCGTACCCCGCCTGGTGCATGTGCAGGTAGTCCTGCAGCAGCAAATCCAACGTCTTCGAGCCGGGATAGCGCGCCGCATCCTCGAAATATTCGCGGCAAATGTCTTCGTCCAACCCTAACAGCTCAAACAAATGGCTATTGCGGTAGCTGGCCAGCGTGGAAATGCCCATGCGCGCAAGAACTTTGCGCAGGCCCGCCAGCATTCCTTTGCGAACTTTCTCGAACCCGCCGGCTTCTTCCGTTTCCGCGAATTCTTCCGCCAGATACGGCACGACCGCGCTGGCGCCGGCCGCCAAAAGCATGGCCACGTGGTGTGTTTCAAAAATTTGCGCGCTTTCGACCACTAGCGGCACATCCGCCAGTCCCTGGCTAACCAGGCTCTTCCAAGCGCTCGCCGCCGCCAGCAACGCCGGCAAAGCCGCTCGTTCCGCCCCGATTCCGCGATCGGAAAGGAGGAGGAGCCCCGGGATTTCGTCGCCACTCAGAGGGGTAGTTTTGCACTGAGTCAAACAGCGGCGGGCACCCGGGACTCCCAGGGTGGAAGAGAACGTAAAATCGATGCTCTGCACCGGCCACAGTTCGGTGGTCAGCGAGTTCAGTTCCGCGGCGGTCAAGATGGGGCTGGCCAAAAAGTGTCCGTGGCCCAGCGGCACTTCGAGCGACATCACGTGCGCTTCGCGTAGCGGATCAATCGGAGGATTGGTCACCTGCGCGAACCGCTGCTTGCAGTAATCCCACAACGGGCGGTGCAGCACTGACAGGAACGCGGGAGGCGCGTCGTCGCCCATGCTCCAGTCGGCTTCCTTGCCGGTCAGCAACGGCCGGAACAATATCTTGTATTGATCGTCGGACCAACCCGCGGCGGCGGCCACGCGCTTGGGGTGAACCATCGGTGGGCGCCCGCTGCTATTGTCCAGGCGCAACACGCTGGAGCGCGTCAGCGCCTTCCGCGGAATCTGCGCGGTTACGCTTTTCAGCAGCTCCCGCCACCGCAACAACGACCCCATTTGTGGCGTGGCCAGCAGCATCTCTCCGGGACCAAGGCGATGCCGTTCAGCTACTCGCCCTTCCTCCAAATCCAACAAGCCCGTTTCCGAACCCGCGATCACCAGCCCATCGTGGGTCACCGTATAGCGCATCGGCCGCAGTCCATTGCGATCCAGTTTTACTCCCACCGAAATGCCGTCGCTGAACACCAGCGCCGCCGGACCATCCCACGGCTCCCCTTCGCGCGACAAGGCTTCCAGCGCCGCGCGCACATCCGGCGACAAAAACGGGTCCTGCGAAAATGCCGGCGGCACCAGCGCCAGCATAGCCGCTTCCACGCTTTTGCCTTCCAGCAGCTTCAGCTCCAGCGCATTATCGAAACTCGCCGAATCGCTGACTCTTTCCTCCAGCAGCCGGAACCACTTCCCCACTCCGATGCGCTTGCGCATTTCCCGTTCGCGCGCGCGCAGCCACCGGCGATTGCTGATCACCGTATTGATTTCGCCGTTATGCGCTACGTAGCGGAACGGCTGGGCCAGCTGCCATGAGGGTTCGGTGTTGGTGGAGTAGCGTTGGTGGAAAATCGCGAATCGCACCGCGAAATCGCTGCTGCGCAAATCCTCGTAAAACCGCGGGAATTGCCAGGGAGTCAGCAACCCCTTATACACAACCGTTCGCGAAGAAAGCGAACACAGGTAACAGCGCTCCGGCAGCGCTCGCTCCGCGCGCTTGCGCAACAGCGCCAGAGCACGTTCGAACTTGGCCGCGAAATTAGCGCCGCCGTTCCTGGCACTGGTCGGCTCGATGAAGAATTGCCAAATCTCCGGCAGCGTTTCGAAGGCGCGCTGTCCCAGCGCATTGGAATTGGTGGGCACGCGACGCCATCCCACCAACCGCAGCTTGCTACGGCCGATGGAATCCTCGATCGCGCGGCGCGCATCTCCGATCCGCGTAGGCAGAGCAAACAACATGCCCACGCCGAACAGCTCATCCAGGTTGATTTTCTCTTCACGGGCTTGCGCGCGGAAAAACTCGGCGGGCACACTGGTCAGCAAGCCTGCGCCATCGCCGCTGGCGCCATCGGCATCGACACCCCCGCGGTGGGTAAGCCGTTCCAGCGCTTGTAAGGAATAGGTCAGGACGTCGTGGGTGGGGGGACCGCCCAACTGCGCGATAAATCCAGTGCCGCAGGCGTCGTGGTCCGGGTGCCCCCAGTTAGGGTACGGCGACCTGGGACTCCGTTGGGAACTCCTACACATATTAGTGTAATAGTGGCGCTGCCGCCGAATGTACAATGCAGAATTTTTCTGCCATGCATCGGTTTTGTGCGGGCTCGATCGGGCCTAACTACTTTAAAACTTCGTGGCTTCGCTGAAGTGAAATTCCCGGATTTTCATTGGCGGAACCACCATTTCGAAGGCTTCCTCACCGGTCGCCCGGCAGGCCGGACCCAGCTCTTCAACATTCCGTAACATTTCCAGAATCGATTGATTGAATCGAAAATTCTTGGCCGCCCCCGCGATTTTGCCCTTTTCGATCAAGTACAGCCCGTCCCGGGTCATCCCGGTCATGATCTTCTCGTACGGGTCCACCTCGCGGATGTACCACAGCCGGGTGACCAGCAATCCCCGCTCCGTCGACGCTACCATCTCTTCGACCGGCTTTTGCCCGCCGTCGATCACCAGGTTCATCGGAGCTTCCCCATACTCGTTGGGCAGTGGGAATCCATGCCCGGTCGGCCTGGTTCCGTCGTGCTTTGCGGAACGCCGCGAATATACCAGTCTCTGCACCACGCCCCGCTCCACCAGCGCCACCTTCTGGCGAGGCACTCCTTCGCCATCAAACGGCGCCCCGAGTTGCTGCGGATGGTAGACATCATCCGTGATGGTAATGTTCTTGCCCAGAATTGCCTTGCCCACCCGGCCTGAGAAGCACGAGCGTTGGTCGGCTACCGCCGTGGCCGCAAAGTCGTAAAACAGGAAGCCCACCAGGTCCAGCACCGCCGCCGGCTGCAGGATCACCGTGAATCGCCCTGGCTGGAGTTCCGCCGGATGCTCCGCTCGCGCCGCGTTTTCGCTGGCGGTTTGCGTCAGCTTCGCGGGATCAAATTGCCGCACATCTCCAGAGTTGCCTTTCGCCCAACTCGCTGCCGAACCCTGCTGCATGGTGATCGAAAACGTTGCGTGAGTCTGCCGGTACGCGGCGGCCAGCCCGCGCGAATTGACCAACACGCTTTGCTGTTGCCCGCTGGAGAAAATGCCCGCGGCGACTTGCCCTTGCTTTTCCGCAGATTCGCAAGCGCTCTTCACCGCGCGTGCTCGATCTTCCGCCGTCAGTGCCGCGGTAGCCGGAAAGAAGTGCCGAACCCGCCGGTAATTTTGCTTGCCAATCATGGGCAGGAGCTTTGCATCCTTGGGCTGGTGCTCCGCCAGGGAGAGGCAATCATCGATGGCCGACCGCAGCGAGTCTTCATCGACGCGGTTGGTGGTGACCCGAGCCGTGCGTCCGTCCGCCACCGTGCGAATCGACACGGCCACGCCATGTTCCGCAACATGCTGATGAATGGTGTTGTTGGCGAATCGCGTCAGGGCCTGAATGGTTTCGTCAATGTGAACTTCGGTCTCGGGTACTCCGCGCTGTTTGGCCAGCCGCAAAATCGTCGCGGCAATCTGGCGCAGCTCCCGTTCCGGCCGCAACGCGCCGGCCCCCCGCGCACCGCTCTCCGAACGCCCTTGCCTGAGTGGCGGCTTCATTGTTTGGCAAACGCCTTGCCGATGGTCACACTCCGAAAGCGCGCCGGGGCGGCCCCGTGCCCGGTTCCCATCACCTGCATAGGCTGACCTTTGCCGCAATTCGGAGTGCCCCACAAGGCCCATTCCTCCGCGTTGCACACCGCATCGCAGGAATTCCAGAACTCCGTAGTGATCCCGCTGTAACTGGGGTTCTTCAGCATGCGCGTTTTCTTTCCACCCTTGATTTCCCAGCCAATTTCCGTCGAAAACTGGAACTGATACCGCCGGTCGTCAATCGACCACGACCGGTTGGTGTCCATCAGGATGCCCTCATCCGTATCCGCGATTAGATTCTCCAGCGTCCACTGCCCGGGAAGTATGCTGACGTTGGTCATCCGGATCATCGGCAAGCGGTTCCAGCCTTCCGTCCGCACGGTGCCGCCCGAACGCGGCAATCCAATCAGGTGAGCCGTCTCGCGGCTGGAAAGATACCCGTGGAATTCGCCATCCTTGATCACGTCGATGCGCTGTGCCGGGACGCCTTCGTCGTCGTAAGCAAACGTGCCCAGCCCCGCGCCATGCGTGATCCGCGCATCGGCAACCACATTGACGATCGGCGATGCGTAGCGCAGCTTGTGTAACTGATCCAAGGTCAGAAAGCTGGTGCCCGCAAAATTGGCTTCCTGCCCCAGCACGCGGTCCAGTTCTATGGGATGGCCTATCGATTCGTGAATCTGTAGTCCCAGCTGGCTGCCGCACAAAATCAGCGTGCCGTTCCTTTCCGGGCACTGCTCCGCGCTGTGCAGCGCCACGGCCTCTTCTCCGACCCGCGCCGCATGCCGCAGCAATTCCATCGATTCGATCAGCTCGTACCCGCCCAGCACGTGCTGCCCGCCAAAGCTGTTTGGGTAGGAGCGCTTCTGTAGGCCGTCTTCCTGGAACGCCGTGGCCACGATCCCGCATCCCGAGATCACGCGCCTCTGGTGAATCTTCGAACCGGCGCTGGACGCGAACCATGTATCGATCTTGCGAAATTGCATGTCGGTTTCCGACAACGTAACGCCCTTCACCTTGCGCATCGCGGCGTCCACCGCCAACAGCAAATCCAACTGGCCTTCCAGCGGAATTTCGAACGGGTCCTTCTGGCAAGGCCCCACCCAGCTATCCACGTACGTCCCTTCGGGCGCCAACTGCACATTTTCTTTCTTCGCCAGCGCCGAGGAACGCGCAATAGCCACCGCCTGCGCCGCGCAAGCCGACACACCTTCGCGGGTCAGTTGATCCGTGGCCGCAAATCCCCAGGCTCCATTGGCCACGGCGCGAATTCCCAAACCGATGGACTCGTTCTGTCCCAGAGTGCCGACCAGCCCGTTTTTCGTGGTCAGGTCGCGCTGGCGCAAGTGCATCACCCGCACGTCGGCGTAGGTTGCACCCCGCAATCGCGCCGTTTCCAAAGCCTGTCCGCAGTAGTCCCACATAGTTCCCGCCAAAAAATTTGGGGCGCCCGAAAATTCAGGACGCCCCACTCAAGTATCACGGCCTGGAGTGTTTCCTCGGTGGTTTGCCTCACATCGCGGGTTGCGCCACCCCCGCTTACGTGCCTTCTTGCCACGAAGCCAGATACTGTTCCTGCTCCGCGGTCAGCTTATCCAGCCGATGCCCCATCGACTCCAGCTTCAACCGCGCGATCTCCCGGTCCAGATGCTCGGGTACCACGTACACTTGCGGCTTCATCTCCTTGTGGTGTTTCACCAGGTATTCCGCCGCCAGCGACTGGTTCGCGAAGCTCATATCCATCACCGCCGCCGGATGACCTTCTGCGCTCGCCAGGTTCACCAATCTTCCTTCGGCAATCAGGTAAATCTTTCGCCCATCTTTGAGCAAGAATTCATCCACCAGCGGCCGCACCTCTTTCTTGCCCGAGGCCATGTTCTCCAGCGCCGGCAGCTCGATCTCCACATTGAAGTGCCCGGAGTTGCACACGATCGCTCCGCTCTTCATCGCTTCGAAATGTTCCCGGCGAATCACGTTCTTGTTTCCGGTAACGGTAATGAAAACGTCGCCTTCCTTCACCGCTTCGGCCATGGGCATCACCCGGAATCCATCCATGACCGCCTCGATGCCTTTCACCGGATCAATTTCCGTGATGATGACGTCCGCGCCCAGCCCTTTGGCGCGCATCGCCGCGCCACGGCCACACCAGCCATAACCGGCAATCACCACCTTCAATCCTGCGATCAGCACATTGGTGGCGCGAATCACGCCGTCCAACGTGGATTGCCCCGTGCCGTAGCGGTTGTCGAAAAAGTGCTTGGTCATCGCGTCGTTCACGGCGATGATCGGATACTTCAGCGTGCCGTCCTTGGACATGGCGCGCAGCCGGATCACCCCGGTGGTGGTTTCTTCGGTTCCGGCGATGACATTGGCCACCAAGTCCTGGCGCTTGGTCAGCAGCATGGTCACCAAATCGCAGCCATCATCCATGGTGAATTGCGGTTTGTGCTCCAGCGCCGCCTGCAGGTGCTGATAATAAGTTTCGTTGTCCTCGCCTTTGATCGCGTAGGTGGGGATGTTGTAGTCCCGGTTCAACGCCGCAGCCACTTCGTCTTGGGTGGACAGCGGATTCGATGCGCACAACACCGCGTCCGCGCCTCCATCGCGCAGGGTGATCATCAGATTGGCGGTTTCGCTGGTCACGTGCAAGCACGCGGAAACGCGTAAACCTTTCAACGGCTGCTCCTTGATGAAGCGTTTGCGAATCTGCTGCAGCACCGGCATCTGCTGTGCCGCCCACTCGATCTTGCGTTTGCCGGCATCGGCCAGCCCGATATCCTTTACATCGCCCTTCTTTAGTTCCGCCGTAGCCATTCTTGCTCTCCTCACCTTTCAGGTCTGAATCTGTATTCCACCGAATGTTTTGTTTTGACCGGCACGCGCACTCTAGGTCTCGCGCTATGGTTCGTCCGGCTTAGCTGTTTGTTTTTGGTCTTAGCGCTGCGCGACTACTTCTGCGACCGCGCTGCTTCCCGCGGCTTTCCGCAGCGCTTCCGCGCGATCCGTGCGCTCCCAGGTGAAACCGGGTCCGGTCCGGCCGAAGTGCCCATAAGCGGCCGTGGCCTTGTACACCGGTCTCCGCAAATCCAATGTTTCGATAATCGCCTTCGGCGTCAGCGAGAAATTCTCGCGAACCAATTGGGTAATCTTCTCCTCCGGGATCGTGCCGGTTCCAAAGGTATCGACCATTACAGAGACCGGTTCGGCCACGCCGATCGCATACGCCAGTTGCACTTCGGCGCGCGATGCCAATCCCGCCGCCACGATATTCTTCGCAATGTAGCGCGCCATGTAGCATGCCGAGCGGTCCACCTTGGACGGGTCCTTGCCCGAAAATGCCCCGCCGCCGTGACGGCTGTAGCCGCCATAGGTGTCCACGATAATCTTCCGCCCGGTCAACCCGGCATCGCCCATGGGCCCGCCAATCACAAATCGTCCGGTTGGGTTGATGTGGAACTTCGTTTTCGAGTCCAACATATTCGCGGGAACCACCGCCTTGATCACGTGCTCCAGGACGGCGCTGTGCAATTCTTCGTTGGAAACCTCGTTGCTGTGCTGCGTGGACACCACCACGCATTCCACACGCGCCGGCTTGCCGTCGCGATATTCCACCGTTACTTGGGATTTTCCGTCGGGACGAAGGAAGGGGAGTTTCTTGCTCTTGCGGACTTCTGACAGGCGTTGCGTCAGCCGGTGAGCCAACTGGATGGGCATGGGCATCAACTCCTGCGTCTCATCGCAGGCAAAGCCGAACATCAAGCCCTGGTCCCCAGCCCCGCCGGTGTCGACGCCCATGGCAATATCCGGCGACTGCCGCTTCACCGTACACATCACCGCGCAGGTGTTCGAATCGAATCCGTACAGCGCATCGTTGTAGCCCACGTCATGAACCGTCTTGCGCACTATTTCGTCGTAATCGACGTGTCCGCTGGTGGTGATTTCCCCGGACACCACCACCAACCCGGTGGTCACCAGGGTTTCGCAGGCCACCCGCCCTTTGGGGTCCTGGCGCATCACCTCATCGAGCACCGCATCGGAAATCTGGTCGGCAATTTTGTCCGGGTGACCCTCGGTGACGGACTCGGATGTAAACAGGAAATTCCTCTTGGCTTGGCTCAAAACAGCTCTCCTATTGTCTTGTCTTCGGGCAGGGCCGGATACACTCCATTGCCCAGAACCTTGGATTCGCAAGAATACCCTTGCAAGAGTACCACCGCAGTCTGCCCTAAACAACGCATTGATTACCCAAGGCTTAGGTTCGCAGCGAACGGGGGATTCCGGCCCTCGAATGGAGCAACTTTTCCACTTAGTAGCAAGGTTTAGGACCCCCCCACGGGCCTGGTCTTCCCAGGGGGCGCACCGTCGCAGGCCGCGGATCAGTCCCAGAATGTCAATGCTCGTACTACCCCTTCACGCACACCACTTGCCGCAATGTGTGCACAATTTCCACCAGGTCAGTTTGCGCCGCCATCACTGCCTCTATCGGCTTGTAGGCCGCCGGAGTTTCGTCGATCACCTCGGCGTCCTTACGGCATTCCACCCCTTCGGTCATGCGCTTGTGATCCTCCAGCGTGAATCGCCGTTTCGCTTCCCCGCGCGACATAGCCCGCCCGGCCCCGTGGCTGCAGCTCATGAAACTCTCCGGGTTCCCTTTTCCGCGCACAATGAACGACCGCGCGCCCATGCTTCCCGGAATGATTCCCAGGTCACCCCCGCGTGCCCGCACCGCGCCTTTGCGGGTTACAAAAATGTTTTGCCCGTAATGCCACTCCCGCGCCACGTAGTTGTGGTGACAGTTGATGGCCTGCACGTTGGCTCTGAACGGCCGCACCTCCCCGCTCTCGCCAACCGCCTCGACAATTTGTTTCATCATCAGGTCCCGATTGGTCCTCGCGAAGTCCTGTGCCCACTCTACCGCCTCCACATAATCGCAAAAATGCTCGCTGCCTTCTTCCAAGTACGCCAAGTCCTTGTCCGGCAGGTTTCCCAGCAGCCGCCCCATGTCTTTTTTCGCTAGCTCGATGAAGTAGCTGCCCATGCGATTGCCGACACCGCGCGAGCCGCTGTGCAACATGAACCACACCAGGTCCGCCTCGTCCAGGCACACTTCGATGAAGTGATTGCCGGTTCCCAGCGTTCCCAAATGATTGGCGTGGTTGCCGCGGTCCAGCTTCGGGTGCTTCTCCAGGATCGCTTCGTAGCGGCCCTTCAGACTTTCGCCCCAGGCATCCGCGTTGCCTTCCGGTATGGCCCGCCAGGCGCCTTTGTCGCCTTTGCCTCCGCCATGGGTGCGGCCGTGCGGCACGGCGGCCTCAATCGCCGTGCGAATCGCGTGCAGGTTGTCCGGCAAATCGCGCGCGTTCAGGTCTGTTTGCACCGCCATCATGCCGCAGCCGATGTCGACGCCAACCGCCGCGGGAATAATCGCGCCCTTGGTCGGAATCACACTGCCGACGGTCGCGCCAATTCCCCAATGCACGTCGGGCATGGCCGCCACCCAGCGGAAGATGAACGGCAGTTGCGACACGTTCACCAACTCCTTCCGTGCCGCATCCTCCAAGGCTACGCCGTTCACCCAGGCCTTAATGGGCACGCCCTGTTCGTGTTTTAGGGTCTGGTAAGCCACGGCAACAGCTGCATTCCTGCCATTGGACAATTTACAGCTGATTTCATCGTATAGGAAAGTGAGAAAGGCGACTACCGGGTACGGCGAGCGCTGCTCAACCACGAGCGATTCGAATTCACGTACTCAGTTCAGGGTGATCAGGTGCTGCGCTAGGCGGGCCGGAGACCCACAAACAGCGCCAGTTCCCGCCACTTCCAGTGGCAGTCCACGTCTTCGAACCCGATTTCCCGCAGCCAATCCAGTTGCACTTGCAAATCCAGCAGCTTATTCGAGGGGTCTTCCTGCTCCCACACGATTTTCAGTTGCTCCAGGAACTGCAGGTGCAGCCGCTCCGTCGGTGACGCCACATGCTCCAAATTGCAAAACACTCCACCGGGCAGCAGCCCCTCGTGAATCTCCTGGTACAGCGCGCGTTTCCTCTCGTGCGTCACATGGTGAATCGCGAAGCTCGACACCACCGCGTCGAATTTCCCCAATTCCGGCAAGGGCTCCGAAAGATCATGCGCCACCACGCTCACCCGCGGGTCCCGCGCGAAGCTTTTCCGCAGCGTGTCCAGCATGGTCTGCGAGAAATCCAGCGCCACAAACTCTGCATGCGGCCGCGCTGCTTTCACCAATCCCAGCAGTCTTCCCCCTCCGCTTCCCAAATCCAGCACGCGTTTGGGATGCGCGGGCAAAAACTCCAACAGCGCCGCTTCGCCTTCGACGCGGTGCGGGATCGAATCGGCGCGTCCCAGATAATTCAGCGCGTGTTCGGCGGAAGTCCAAAGGTTCACATTCGGTGTGGATGACATGGCCAGCATTTTGCATACCGGCGCGGACCCTTGGCAAATCGGTAATTCTTATCCCGCAGCCTAATGGAACTTATCCTCACCATGAAGTTAGTAAGGATTTCTTATCCTTAGTTATGTGGCTGACGCTTACCAACGGTTCGCACTGGGAATTCAAACTTATGTTGGCCCTTATGCCGCGTCGTCCGCCTCGTCAGCCTGGATCTCCACTTTGCCTTTGGTCTTCTTGGCCATCAGGTAGGAACGGATAAACGGATCCAGGTCCCCATCCAGCACGCGATCCACATCGCCCACCGTGAATTTCGTACGATGGTCCTTGATCAGCCGGTATGGCTGCATGATGTACGAACGGATTTGGCTGCCGAAGGAAATATCCAGTTTGGTTTCGTCCAGCTTGTCGGTCTCTTCCCGGCGCTTTTGCATTTCCAGGTCGTACAATTTCGAACGCAACATCTTCATGGCCATCTCGCGGTTTTTGTGCTGGCTCCGCTCCATCTGGCAGGCCACCACAATTCCCGTGGGAACGTGCGTGATGCGCACCGCCGTCTCCACCTTGTTGACGTTCTGCCCGCCTTTGCCGCCCGACCGGAAGGTGTCCAGCTTCAAATCTTCCGGTTTGATGTTCACCTCGATGCGGTCGTCCACTTCCGGGATCACGAACACCGACGCAAATGACGTATGGCGTCGCGCCGCCTGGTCAAAGGGGGAAATGCGCACCAGACGGTGTACTCCGGTTTCTTCCGCCAGCAGCCCGTAGGCGTTTTCTCCGGCAAACTGAATGGTGGCGTTCTTGATGCCCGCTTCTTCCCCGGGAGCTTCGTCCAGCACATCCGCCCGAAATCCTTTGCGCTCCGCCCATCGCAAGTACATGCGCATGAGCATCGACGCCCAATCCTGCGATTCGGTGCCGCCGGCGCCGGGCTTGATGGTCATGATGGCGTTCAGGTGATCGTTCTCGCCGGAAAGCAGCGTGCGGGTTTCCAGTTCGCTTAAGTACGAATCGGCCGACGTCAATTCGCGGTCCAAATCCTTCAGCAATTCGTCTTTTTGTTCGGCGTTAGACTCACCCTTGGCCAGCTCGATGTAGGTCTCCAGGTCGCCGCTGATGGCCGCAAGTTTCTCGTCCGCGGCCAGACTTTCTTCCGCGCGCTTGCGGTCCCGCAGCACTCCCTGCGCAGCTTCCTGATTGCTCCAGAAATTGGGATCAGCGGTGCGTTGGTCCAGTGTTTTCAGTTGGGCGCGATTGTGCTCGACGTCAAAGATAGCTCCGCACGAGGTCGATGCGTTGCTTCAAGCCTTCGTACTGATGCTGCAAATCTTCCAAAATCATAGTTCCAGGCATTCACCCGCCGGTTCTAACGGGCTAATTTTTCCTTTCGAAAAGTGATTACTACAAGAATAGCGGAAACCACTACGCACATCCACATGAACCACTCCCCGGCCCGCACGTACACCGTCCGATCGCTGCGAAAATCGTACGGTAGATCCGCGGAACCTCGCACATCCCGGCGCAGTACCCGGGTGACGTTCCCATAAGGATCGATCGAGGCGGTGAGTCCGCTGTTGGTGTCGCGCAGCAGCCACCGGCGATTTTCAACCGCCCGCACGCGGGCCATCCGCAAATGCTGTTCCGCTGCCGCCGATGTGCCAAACCATCCGTCATTGGAAATATTGATCAACAGTTGCGCCCCCCGGTCCGTGAATTGCCTTATTTCTCCCGGATAGATCGCCTCATAACAAATGAACAATGAAAATCGATAGCCATTGGGAAACGTACCAACCGCCCGCACGGTCCCTTTGTGAAAGCCCCCCACCTCTTCCGATACGCTGGTGACCACTTGATGGATCAGCGGGAACGGCTCGTATTCGCCAAACGGCACCAGATGCATCTTGTCGTAGGAGAACAGGCGCTGCCCGAAACCGTTCAGCATCACCGCGCTGTTATACGGCACGAGCGTCATCCGGGGCCCCGCTGGCCTCTGTTCCGTCGTGGGTTTCCATTCCACCACTCCCACAATCACCGGATTATGGAAATCATTCGCCAATTGCGATATGTACGGCACAAAGTGCGCGTCTTGGAACGAAAATGGCGCCGGCGCTTCCGGCCAGATCAGCAAATCGGGTTGTGGGTTATCCAGCGAGAGTCGCAGGCTCAGCGCTCCCAGTTCGGCCATGTCGTTCTTGTGAACCGTGAACCAGTCGCTGCTGTATTCCATGTTCTCCGGAAAATTCGGTTGCACCACCCGAGCCCGATGGTTGGCCTCCGCCTTCGGAACAAATCTCGGCGCAATGGCCATGGTCAGCACAAGCACAACCACCACCACTCCAAAAACCAGTAGTCGCCTGTTCCTGTCGCTCACCGGGCCGCAATCGCTCCACAACAGCAGCGCGTTAAACGCCGCCGCTAAAAACGAAAGTCCGTAAATGCCCGTGACCGTAGTCAATTGCACCAGACCCGGATTTTCGGCCGGGGCATATCCCAACAGTCCCCAGGGAAAACTGATTTCCGGCAAATAGGTTCGAAACACTTCGGTACAAATCCACAGAAACGGGGCCCCAGCCAGCGCTAACGTGTAACTGCGCAGCGATAATCGCTGTACCACCCAGCCAAACGCTCCCGTCGACAATCCCCACACGCCCGCAATCAGCAGCAATATCACCCAACCCGCTGCACGCGACATTCCCCCGTGAATCGACAGGGTGTCCGCGATCCACGGCACGCACGTGAACACAAAAATCACTCCGTGCAGGAATCCGCACAAGAACGCCACCCAGGCGCGCGCCCCCAAAATGCTGGCCAGCAAAAGCGCCACGCAAAACCAGGCATAGATACTTGGGAACGATCCGCGGTAGGACAGCGATAAAATGGCCCCGCTCAACGCCGCCAGAATCAGCCGGAAAATCGCGGGCGTGCCGGGAAACCGATGCGGCCGCAGGTACGTATACCAGGCCGAAGACGACATCAGTGTTTTACGTAAAACGCCTTGAAGCCTTCTTCCTGCAGACCTTTCTTGGCGTTTTCCGCGCTCTTCTGGTCCCGGAAGGGTCCCACTTGCACGCGATAGTATTTGTCTCTCTGCGGCGTCTGCACGTAAGCGGAATAATGTTTCTTTTGAAGATTGCCGGCGATGGCCAGGGCGTCATCTTGCTTCAGAAGTGCGGCCACCTGAATCACATACGAGCCTGTGGGAATGAACGGCGTGCTCATCATCGGCTTGCCATTCTTCACCGGCGTGTGAGCTGCGACCGTTTGCGTCTGCACTTTGCTTTTTGCCGGTTTCGCGGCGGGGGGCAGGGGCACGGTTGCGGGAACGGAATCGGTGTGCGTATCCACCTTGGAGTTGTTGCTCGACGGGAAGTTCCATGCCGGCGCGGTGGTGTTGGTTGCGGGATCGCTGTCGCTCGCCGGGGGCGTCTCTTCCGTCGTTTTCTTCGCGGCTACATCAGTCTTCGGCGGGTACTCTGGTTCGCTATCCCGCGACGCCTTCATCGCCGCGCGGACCTGCCCGTCGTACTGGTTGCGGCCCATCACGTATCCCAGCGAGAAAAACACTCCTGAAAACAGCAGCATCAGCAGGAACAGTCCGATGACGTGCTTGCTCTCAAGCACACGCTCGCCCGCTCCGCGTTTTCCCCCAAACGCCATCCTATTTGGGCGCTCCCGAAATCGACTTCACCCAGCTATTAATGATATCGATTGGTAGTGGGAAAACAATCGTTGTGTTCTTTTCGACACCTATCTCCGTCAACGTTTGCAGGTACCGCAACTGAATCGCTGACGGCTGGGTCTCCAGGACTTTGGCCGCATCGGCTAGTTTCGCGGACGCTTCGAACTCTCCTTCCGCGTGAATAACCTTGGCACGGCGTTCCCGTTCCGCTTCGGCCTGCTTGGCGATGGCCCGCTGCATCTGCTCGGGAATGTCCACCTGCTTGACTTCTACCTTGCTGACCTTGATGCCCCAGGGCTCGGTGTCCTGATCCAGAATGATCTGCAGCTTGGCATTGACCTTGTCGCGCTGCGACAAAATCTCGTCCAATTCGAATTGCCCGACGACGCTGCGCAGGGTGGTCTGCGCCAGCTGTGAGGTGGCGTATTGATAGTTCTGCACCTGCGACAACGCCAGATTCGCGTCCACCACCCGAAAATAGGTGACCGCATTGACCTTCACCGACACGTTGTCGCGTGTGATGATGTCCTGTGGCGGCACGTCCAGAGTTTCCAAACGCAAGCTGATTCGATACAACGTCTCAATGGGCCAGAATACCAACCGTAAGCCCGCCCCTTTGGCTTCCGGCAACAACCGTCCTAACCGCAGCACCACGCCGCGTTCCCATTCCTTAATGATGTAGATGGAATTCCACAGCCACAGCAGGAAGAAGAACGCAATGATGATCAGACCAATTCCGCCAACCTGTACCATCCTGACCCTCCTGTGACCAACCCTTGTTCACTTCTCGATGGATGCTCCGATGGGCAGAGGCTCGACCTCGAGCTTCAGTCCATCAATACGCAGCACCCGGACTTTTGCCCCGACCGGCACATCTTCCTTCGCGCCCGCGCGCCACAATTCTCCATGTATCCGGACCATTCCTTCGCCTCCGCCCGGCAGCGCGATGGTGACCACGCCCTCCTCGCCAACCAGCTCTTCTTTTCCCGTCGCGGTCTTCCATCGCCGCGACTTCAGCACCAGGCGCATCAGGAACACCGACAGGAACGCAAACGGCAGCACCGCGGCCAGCGCCACCCCAAAACTCACTCCCGCCGGCGTTAATGGCGAGCGCACCAGAAACATGGCTCCCAGCATCATGGAGACAATTCCCCCCAGCAGCAACACCCC